>CALFWZ010000107.1 GCA_937928405.1 uncultured Saprospiraceae bacterium | reverse complement strand
TCAGTACTTTCGCTACTGTATTGAAAACGCTAGACCTATTTGAAAAAGAAGAAACAACTAAATCAGAGATATCCTCTGAAATTAGACAGCTCAAAAAATATGGTGTTTTAGGAAGAAAACTAAACTGGGCCTTTGATGCCCCCCAATTATTTATTATTCCCAGAGCAGGGGAAATGGCCAATGCCTATTATAACAGAGATTCCCATAGTTTAGAATTTTTCTTTTTCCCATCACAAGAAAATGAAAATAAAATCATCTATTCCGCTCTATCAAGAGAAATCGTAGCTCATGAGACTGGACATGCCATTATTGATGCTATCGCACCTGATTTAATGGATGCTTATACGCCTGATGCACTTGCCCTACATGAAGGACTGGCCGATATGGTTGCTTTATTCGTTTCTTTTTCAAGTACCAATTTAACTACGCTTATTTTAAATGAAAGAGATGGCTCGATTAGGGAAGAATCTCATTTTTCAAATTTAGCAGAAGAGTTTGCTATTGGTTTAGGACATGAAAAAAACTTACGCAATTTTTTGAATAATAAAAACTTGATTAAAACAAGTAAAAATTATGTGGGCAGTAATGAACCACATACGCTCTGCGAAGTTTTAACCGGAGCCATCTACAAAGTATTAGTTGATTTTCATGATTCTGAAAAAAAACGACTGATTAAAACAGATCGCTATAAAAATCTTCCAAATCCAATTTTCTCTGCTTCTGGATTTGCCTTGGTCACTAGCTATCAACGCATTAAGAGAGTGCTCTTTCGAGCCTTAGATTTTCTTCCGCCTGGAGAGATAAGTTTTGCAGATTATGGAAGAGCCATCGTAGCAGCAGATCGCGTAGAAAGCAGGTTGAAATTTTTAAGAATTTGGTTTGCAAACGAATTTGTCAAAAGAGGAATGGTTGAAACAAAAGCACTACTTCTGACGGATGACTGTCGCAAAACACCCATCAAAGTAAATATTGATAAATTGGTTTCAAGTAATGGATATGCGTATGAGTTTGCCAAAACGCATCAAAAACTATTACTGATTCCTTACAAAACAAATTTTGAAGTGCATTCTGTTCATCTTGTCAATTATTATCATCATAATCAATCAAAAGGAACGGAAATCTGCCTATTCAAGGTATCCTGGATGCATTTAGAAAAGGGGAACTTAGGAGATGATCGATTACCAAAAAGTCGGCTGATTAAAATGGGAACGACACTTATTATTGATGTTGAAAAAAGTAGGATACATGCTCGCCTGACGAACGCATATCCTATCAAAGAATCAGAAATATTCGGTTATAAAAAAAGAAAAGAAGCCTATGAAGCTGCTAAAATTAGAAGAAGTAATTTTTTAAAACATCTATATAAAGAAGGCATGTTAAAACTGGGTCAGGACGCAATTGGACCAGATGGAAAACCCTTACAAAATGTGGTTCGCGGAGAAATAATTGACGGAGCGCTTTCTGTAAAAGGAGTTGCCAAATCGCTTCATATTTGTAAATAAAATAAAAATGGAAACTTTAAAAATCCGAGCTTATCATGTCCGTTTTGGAGACGCCTATTTAATTCAAATTCCTGATAAGGATGAAAAGGGACGCACGGTTACTAAACATATTCTAATTGATGTAGGAAATGCCATGAGTAAAGAGGGAGGAAAAAATGATGTTTTTGAACCCGTTGTCAATGATATTTTAAGCCAATTAAATGGAAAACCTTTGGACCTTTATATTATGACTCATGAACATATGGATCATGTTCAGGGATTGTTATATGCCAATAAAAAGGTCATTGCTGGCAATAATTTAAAACAACTACTGAACACACAATATTCTTGGTTGACTGCTTCTGCGGCTGATGACTATTACGAAAAACATCCTAAAGCGAAAAAAGCTTTTGAGCACTATATGGCAACTTTTAATTCTATTGAAAAATATCTAAATACTTCTTTAGAAAATAAATCGACTCCTTTATTAGCTACCTTACTTTTCAATAATAACCCAAACAAAACCAAAGACTGTGTTTCTTTTCTAAAAGATTTAGCGCCCAAAAAGAGAACATTTTATATCCATCGAGCAACTAAATTAAAAAAAGGAAAACACCATAATTTTAATGAAACGCAATTTGAAATTTGGGGACCAGAGAAAGATACCTCCGTTTATTATGGACGGCTTAAACCTACCACTTTAAACGTATCTGAGGAGAAAACATCTAGTTCCAAACAAGCTGAGGACATGATTCCTCCTCCGGGCGTAGATGCCAGCACTTTTTATCAATTTATTAATCGTAGAAACAGCTATACCGAAAATCTTTTAGCTATTGACAAAGCGAGAAATAATACGAGCCTAGTTTTATGTTTAGAATGGCGAGGTTGGCGATTGCTTTTTCCAGGAGATGCCGAAAAAAAAAGTTGGCAAATTATGAATAATAACGGTCTCTTAAAACCAGTTCATTTTTTAAAAGTCGGCCACCATGGTAGTCATAATGGTACACCACATACAGATATTTTAAATAAGATTCTTCCAGTCCCACCTTCTGATAGAAAAAAACGATATGCTGTTGTTTCTACTTTTGAAGGTAACTATAATGGGGTACCTCATCAGAATACCCTGGAATTAATTCGTTCAAGATGTGAAGAATTATTTGAGTTGACGTCCAATAGCGCCGTGCAACCGGGAGAATTTATTGATATTGAATTTGAAGGCTGAGCAGTCATATACTTCAGACATATATTTCAGGTTAAAGTAATAATAACTAACCCTTTAGTAGGTATAATAATTTGATTATTTTTTATGTTCATAACAATACACTTCATTAATAATTTACTACCTTTAACAATCATTTTATAAGATTCTTTAGGATTCACTAATAAATGGAAGTACTGACGGAAGAAATTATTCAATTTTAAGTCTTGCTTTTTATTAAAAACATAATTCCTACAGAATACTTTGCAAAGACTGTAAGAGAGAACAGTTGTACAAATCAAATTCATAGTTGATCACAATTCAGAATTAAATATTTACTGCGGTGAATATTTAGTTAAAACTCCTGTTGTTCGACTTAAATGGTTTTTATACTATAGAAAATCTTTGTAACCTCCATATGGGGTTTACAAAAATTTTGCTGTTATTTCAATCATATTATTCGATAGAGGTAGCTATAATTTTACTGACAGAATTCGTTTATAGGACGAGAAACCTATAAATACCTTAAATAAAAAGGATGCAAAACGATCTTTATAAGTTTGTATTTCTATATTTAGTATTGACCTTATTGCCCATTATTGAAATAAGTGGACAGGCTAATTATTATCGTTTTGATCACATCAATGGTCTAACCCAAAATACGGTCAATTGTATTTTAGATAATTCAAAAGGATTCATTTGGGTAGGCACCCAACAAGGGTTGATGCGGATTCATCCTAATAAAGCACCGAAAGAATACGATATCTCAGGCAGTAATATTAGTGGAAATATGGTCAGATGTCTGGTCCATGCAGATGGATTGAATGTTTGGGTAGGAACAGATGCTGGATTATGTAAATATAATTTTTTAGAAGATACTTTTGAGAAAAACAATCAGCTTGATTCTCTTCCCATTTCAACCATTTACGAGTACCAAGGTAACGTTTGGGTAGGAACTGGAAAAGACCTTTATTTTTCAGATAATAGTAATTCTACCTTCACAAAACATTCTTCCTTTTCTTCTAATATTCATAAAGTACTGGTCAGAGATGATAACTCCTTATTCGTAGCTACAGATAGCATCCTTTATTTGCAACCAGTAGATTTAAAAAGCACTTCCGAACATAAGCGTCATCTCTCTTCCATCCGAGCCATCTACAAAGATCCTGCAACTAAAAATATTTGGCTTGGTGATACCAATGGAACCCTCTATCAATATGATTTCTTAAACCATGAATTGATCGTTCGTCAAAATTTTGAATATCCCATCAAGACCATCAATAAAGATCCCGACGGCAAATTATGGATTGGAACACGGAAAGGAATCATTATTTTCAATCCCCTTTCTTCAGATGTTTCCAATGCGCCTGTAGAAATATTACAGGATTTTTGCGATCCTACTAGTTTACGAAATAATGATATTCAGGATATTGTACGAGATACTTCCGGGTCTATGTGGGTCGGCACTTTTTCTGGTGGCGTGAGCTGTCATAATTCAAAAAACGATTTATTCAAAACCCATATTCAACATCAACACGCTCCAGATTTACCCGAATGTATTGGCAATAATTTTATTTGGTCGATAGCGACAGACCAACATGAAAATATTTATTTGGGAACGAGATATAATGGCCTTTTAATTTTTGACCAAGAAAAGGGAGCCTATAGAAAAGAAAACTCGCTTGGTAATAATGAAATTTTATCCATATTAAAAACAAAAGATCATACCGTTTGGGTTGGTACGAGAAGAAAAGGTCTCTACAAAAAAAATCCAAACGAAACTAGATTCAGACCCGTAGCCGCTCTAAAAAATACTAGTATCATGGTTATCCAAGAAGGGCTAGATAATGATCTATGGTTAGGCACTTCAAGAAGTGGATTGATAAGGATGGATCGTCGTAGCCATCAAATTCTTGAACAGTTTAATAAAAACAATCCAGATAATCCAGATTTAAGTACCAAGGGAATATACTCCTTATTAGTAGAAAATGACACGCTGATTTGGGTGGGCACCTATGGTGGTGGATTGGTCAAATTTATGCGAGGAACTGGGAAGAGCGAGACATTATCGATCTCTGGAACCGATTCTTATTGCACAAGTGAAAATCTTAAAATTCTTTGTCTATCCAAAGATCAGAAAAATCCAAATGTTCTATGGATTGGAACCTCCGGAAAAGGTATGTTTGCTATTGATTCTAAGCAGGATACTTTTATCTCAAAATATCATTTCAATACGAACCCAGAAAATGGACGATTATCAAGCAATACCATCTATGGAATAATTCCTGATAAAGAAGGTCTTTTGTGGATTAGTACAAGTAATGGGTTGATCCTGCTAAATCCTACAAGTGACATAAACGCTGAACAATATATTTTCAAATCTGAAAAAGGGCTGCAAAATATTGAATGGAATGCTTCCTCTTATTACAAAGATCCTAGAACTAATTTATTCTATTTTGGTGGTATAAGAGGATTTAATTATTTCGATCCAATCGCTGTAAAAGACTACTTTAGAAGTATTAATGATCCCGTTGTTGTTACGAAATTATTTTCTAAAAAAGATAGCGTCCTACGTTTATATAAACCTTCGTCCGAAAAAGATATTCTATCTTTTGAAGATCTCGATACCATAACCAAGACTATTGAATGGGGTCAACTACCACTTCGACTAGATTTTTCAACCTTGAATTATTCAAACTTAGGTAAACAGAATGTCACCGCTAAAATGTATAAGGATGGTATTCTAGAAGAAAAAAAAGAGCTTTCCAAGGGTGATTTCCTACTAACCTATGCTGATGTTAAGAATGGGGGATCAGGTAATTATCATTTTACATTAAAGGCTTCTTCAAATGGGAAAAGCCAAGATGAAATGATTCATCCTATTTCTCAGAAATTAAGTTTGAATATTAAGTGGAACATCATATTGTTTGCTCGTATCTACAAATGGTATCTTATTGGAGCTGCTGCTCTGATAATGATTCTTATGATTATTTTCTCAAGAAAATTAAAAAATGAACAGAAAAAAGCAGAGGCGGAAAAAAAGCAACTCCTAGACAAAAGTTTACAAGAAGAAAAATATAGAATAAAGTTAAAAAAAGAAATAGATTCTAAAACAGAAAAATTGCTCATAAAGACTCAACAATTAGAAGAAAATAAAAAACAACTGGAAGACCAACAAGAAAGGTTATTGAAATTACCCATGATTATAAATTCTATTTCTATTCAAGGCAATAAAAAAGATATTTGTAAAGCGGCTTATCATCAACTACTCTCCTTTTTTGACTTTGATTATTGTGGAATAGCCCTTGGAGAATATCTCACACATCGTATCTCTTTTGATGAAATAAAAATTAAGCCTGAAAGGCAAAAAGAACTTACTGCTTTATCTAAAAACCTAGAACCTTGGACAAAAGAAACCTCTTTTAATTTTAGCAGTAAAGATATTCTTTCAGCGGTTTTTAGAAATGAAATGCCAAAGCCTTACAAGAATAATGAAAAAGCTATTCGGGTCAATGGGGATAAAATTAATGGAGTGCAGATCGACTGGCAAGATGAAAACTGTCCATTAAATCAGGAAATTTTTAAGAAAAATGACCATCAAGATTTAAATAGATATTTTTTTAGAATTGCTAGAACAGCAAAAAGGTTGAATTCTGAAGAGTCCAAAGATGAATTACCACTTGGTGTGGTAGAAGTAGGATATTATCAACAGCCTGATAGAGCTATTAATCCTAAAATGATGCCAGAATTAGAGCTATTTATTGATAATATTGCTCAACCCTATTTCGTCGCCTACGCCCAAGAATTACAAGAAAAATTCGAAGACATCTATCAAAACTGTTTTAAAGAATCAGAGTATAGAAATTCCTATCAACAAATGTTGGATGGATTAACTCGGCTTTTGGATATTGAAAAAGCAATGATCGGATTTTTATCTTTGAATGAATTTAAACTTTTAGTGTCAAGCAAAAAACCGGTTGCTTCGGGAGTGGAACCAAAGGAATTAGAAGCGTTTCGAAAAAGATTGGAGGAAGAGAATAAATCTCAAGATGGTTTGCTTTGGGAAGTACTGAAAACTAAAAAAAGTATAAAAAGTCAAGAGTTAGATGACCTATATTTAAAAGAAACAGATACACAACTCATTTGTCCATTAATCTACCAAGGCGATGTTATTGGAGCAGCTTGTTTTTGGAAAAAAAATGAAACGCACTTTGATAACCTACTCATTTCACATCTAGAAAATTTATTATTAAAAGTAACTGCTCAAGGATATAGACAAAAATTAATTTCTAAAATTTCTGCCTTGGTTTCGCCCTTTAGTCTTTATGCCAATGTCGAAGAAACTTATAAGGTATTGATCGATCGTATACAAAAGTATTTATTCTATGATATAATAGGAATTTGGGAAAAAAGAGTAGATTCAGAATCAGATGAAGATATTTTATCCTTTCTTGAAGGTAGTAAAGACCTCAAATCAATTCCAGCTCATGATGATTTAAAATTTATAGATCAAGACGAATTCTTAAAGCAACTTGATAATACTGAAATTAAAATAATTGAGACAAAAGATCTAGGTAGAAAACTCCATAAAACGTTTAATATCAAGAAGGAATTTAAGTCGATTATTTGTATTCCTTTAAAAGCAGACCAAGGATTTAAAGGTTTGATTTTGCTTTTCTCAAAACGAACTTTTCAAAAAATTCCAACAGAGGACAAGAGTATTTTATCCAATATTACTTCCAAAGCCTCTATGTCTATTCTATCTATTCAATTGTTTAATTTATTTAAAAATATATCAGATAATATAGCAGGAGATATATCAGACAATACTCAAAAAAATAAACCAGAATCCATTTTATCTGATTTACTTGAATTTATTAAACAAGAAATGAATGCCCATCAGGTAGTTCTACATTGGCGGGATAAATCGTTAAGCAATGAAGATTATTTTAAAGTCTTGCTAACCAATGATCAAAAATTTCCTCAAACATTTGTTAATCAAAAAGAGGGAGTCGTAGAAGTAATTGATGAAACAGATTTAGTGAAGATATTATTAGCAGGCAAAGAAGATACCTTAACCATCAGTAGCAGAGAGGAATATCATGCAACGATGGGCCAGAAAAAAAGAATTAAACACAAGGATAGAAACTTTGAGCTTCCCTTTTTCATTCGCGAAGAACTCCATGCTATGGCGGCCCTAAAACTGATGAACAACGAGGGAGTATTATTTTTGAATTATAAAAATTCTCCAGATTTCAACACCACTTTTCATCAAAAATTAAAAGCCTTTGGTTTTATTACGGTCAACTCTATTAGAGAATTTTCGATAACAAAAGAAAATCGGGAGTTGAAAATGATGAACATTAATATCAACAAAGAAATGCAGGATAATACCATTGCATCAGAAATCCTACATAATTCAGGTAACTTACTAGATGGTCTGGCACTACAATTTTCTAGTCTAATACAAGAATTAAAAAAAGATTTTAACCATTGGGATCGAAAGAAAATAAAAACCAAATTTGACAAATGTGCCCTCCCATTAGAAGAACTACGAGTAAATGTAAACAGATTTAGTAATCACCGAGGATTGAGCACTGAAGAGCAAAAGGAGATAACGGATCTCTACTCGTTGATAGATGAAGCAAAAGACCTGCTATATCATACAATTGAAAATAGAAAAAATCTAGTAGTAGATATTAGAAAAAATGGACCCAACCCAAAAATATTATGTAAAAAACGTAGAATCCATTCTGTACTGGTCAATATAATCCTAAATGCCATCCAAGCTTTTGACTATAACAAAGGAACTATTACCATAACTACAGAGAAAAAAAACGATATGGCCATTATTATTATTAGAGACGATGGACCTGGTATTGAAAAGGAACTACAACCTTTAATTTTCAGTTCGTATTATTCTACCAAACCTAACGGAACTGGTATAGGATTGAGTAGTAGCAAATACATTATTGAAACAGAACATCAAGGCAATCTTGAGTTAGGCTTTGAAAACAGAAAAGGAGCAACATTTAAAATTCACTTACCAACATTAAAATAGAACAATGGAGATTTTAGAAGAACCCGTAAAAACCAAAGAATCGTATTGGCTGATAGTAGAAGACACTAGGATGATTGCAGAAAATATTCAAGAATTAACACATGAGCATTTTTCAAATATTTCACTGGAAGTTCCAATGAACAAAGGTGAACTTTTACAAGCCATTCAGAATAAAAATTTTGATGGTCTTTTAATCGATGATCAGCTCACATATTTTTTCACACAACCATTTGAATTAAATGGAATTGAAATAAGAAATGGTTTAGACATTATTCAATATTTGTTCCAAAATTCTAATAAAACACCTGTTTCGATTGTTCTCTATAGTAAGAATAATATAGAAAAGAAAAGAATAAAGGATAGGCTGAAAGAAAACGCAAAAAATGTAAGATTCTCTAATAAAGTATTTTCTTTAGACCACGAGGAAAATCTTTCTTTCTTACAGGATATTTACGCCCCTTTACTTCCTTATCATAAGTATGTTGATTCAAAAGGTCTACACTTAATTCATAAAACTGCACAAAATAATTTATTTGACCTGATTTTTCATTCAAAAGAAGTGGGACGATTAACTGGAAAAACAGGTCAATTCAACTACAAAATTCATTCAACAATTGAATTTAACTCAAGTGAAATTCTACCAGACAAAGAGGATTCTAATTTTAGAATCCATTATTCTCCTATAGATAAAAGCATAGAATTAATTGAAATTATTCACAATAAATTTTCTAGTTCTTCTTACTATTTAGCAAGTCCTTCAGAAATAAAAAATTCAATTACAGAATTAGAAGCCAATAATATTCAATTTTGGCAAAAAGAATTAATTCACTTTCTGATTATTGACAATATTATTATTTGGCTCCTTAATGATACAAAAGAATTTGAGAAGAATACGATAACCTTAACCAAGGAAGACGCTAGTGATTTTTTTTACAGATTACGGGAACATAAATTAATCATTGCGATTAAACTTTTCAAAAAATACTATCATGAATTAAAAGAAGAAAATCTTATCAGTGATGAATTAAGTTTCTGGTGTAGTAATTCAAATGGGGCGCCTAAACTTCCCGAAATCGTTGATATAATGGACTGCGAAGTAATTGATAAAATAGAAGAGGAAGAAGATACAAAACTAGTGGTAACCAAGAATTCATGGATGGATAAATATGACCCACCTGTAACGGTCGAATATTCAAAAGATTTCTTAGAAGCTTACGGCATCCTAAACAAAGGTACCTGTTTTGAATACATCACTTATCAAAACGAATTTGATGTTCCTGATTCAGAATTATTCCCCATCCAGAAATATAAATTCTGGACTAAAAATTTAAATGATGGCTAAAAATAACCTTACCAAAAAAGAGGAAACGATGCAAAAGGTCGGAACAGTTAAAGGACAACACATACAAATCCTAGAAGAACACCAGAATATTGGAAATTTAAAAGTGATCGTTTTTAACGTCGGGCAAGGAGACCATTGTCTCTTACAATTCCCCAATGGCTCCTACGGAATTATTGATTTTTATTTTGAAGCCGGTAAACAAGGGTATTTGACAGAACCTCCTGCCATTACCTACTTACGAAATATCCCAGAGGACATACCTATTGACATCTCCTTTATTTGTATTACGCATACCGATTATGATCACTTGAAAGGCATTACTGAAAGCATTGATTATTTATTATATAGAGCTAACTCAATTGACCAAGTTTGGCTTCCCCAAAGTGAACATTTATACGATTGTCTGCAAAACTACCAAGATGATTTTGATGATTTTAAAACTGATTTTTTTCCAGAGTTAAATGGAGAAGAGTTGGAGTTGTTATGGTCCACACTGAATAAATTAAAAGCAATTAGTGACAAACCTCAAATAAAAGAAAAACTAAACAAAAATGTACTGGGGGTCAATAAGTTTAAACATAATTTTGGACCGAATATCACTTTGACCTGCCTTGCTCCTTTACTAGAACAGATTAAAGAGAATGCAAAAAAAGTTAATACGCATATTCTCAAAAATTATCGTGCTAGATATTCACAAGGAAAACAGTCCCAGGAAGAAATCGAAAAAGCAATAAAGAAAAAATTGAAACCAAACATAGATGCAAATACTATCTCTACAATTCTTCAAATTAATTATCAATATCACCAACTTCTTTTCCCTGGAGATACTACACTCCCCTCTTGGAAGGAAGTTTTAAAAACGTACAAAGAATACGAGGAAACACGCAATTTACCTACTATTAATCCCAACTTCATCAAGGCCGCACATCATGGGTCAAAGAAAAGTTCTAGTGTCGACATCTGGAAGCAAATCCTTCCAGAGGAAGGCACGGTACATATTGCCTTTTCGGCAGGAAAGGGACACTCGCATCCTAATAGAGAAACGATAGCACATATCGAACAAGCAAAGTCAGAAAAAAATCTGGCAATTAATATTAAGAAGAAAAAGACCAATAAATGTGTAGCTTGTTTACACAAAAATGATAGCTTTAATCATTTAGAAATCGATCTTTTTGATTATGAAAAAGAAGCAGAGGAAAAAAGAAGCGAAGCTAGTAAAAAAAGAAAAAAAATTTTCCGTAAATCAATAGAACAACATGGTGATCCAAAAATAATCAGCAAAACTGCTAAAAGCAATAATCAGTTGCAACAAAGTATTCCCAAAGGACTAATGGGCCTTTTATATACTTTTGATGAAAATAATAACCGACATGTTGATTTTCAGCTTATTTTATCACATTATATGAAAACTTATCCTGAATGTATTTTCAATGGTGTAGTTAGCAGTGAATGTCCTTCTATTACAGGTGTTTCCGTTCTTTGATTGGAAATGATTTTTTGGATAAACATTTTTTCTAAATCATCCGCGTATCTTTCAACTTCTCCCAAAGCATCACAGCCTGCTTCGCTTCTAGGACATCATGCACCCGTAGAATCTTAGCCTTATTTTCCAAAGCGGCAAAATGCAAAGCAGTGGTTCCATTCAAGGCGGTTTCAGGTGTCACTCCTAAAAATTTATGGATCATCGATTTACGAGAAAGTCCAACAAGAATAGGTACTTCTAAAATCCGAAAGGAAGATAGATTTTTTAGTAATTCGTAATTATGGTCAATTGTTTTGCCAAATCCAAAGCCGGGATCAATCAGAATATCTTTGACATTCAGGGCTCTTAATTGGCCCATTTTTTCAATCAAAAAATCCATAACCGTCGTTACAACATGACCTGAATAATCAGGGCTATTTTGCATATCTTCCGGAATACCCTGCATATGCATAAGGATGTAAGGGCAATTTATGTCACCGACTGTTTTAAACATCTCTTCATCAATTGTTCCGGCAGAAATATCGTTGATGATGGCAGCTCCTTCCCCAATCGTTTGTCGCGCGACTTCACTGCGTACCGTATCAATAGAAATAATCACTTTAGGGTGTTCTTTTAGAATGGTTTTGACCGCAGGAAGGACCCGATTTAATTCTTCTCTCAGGGGAATAATTTTTGCGCCTGGACGAGAAGACATTCCACCAATATCAATAATATCCGCGCCTTCAGATAGCATTTTTTCAACTTGCGTGAGCAAAGCCTTTTCCCCTTCGTAGCGACCACCGTCAAAAAATGAATCTGGCGTAAGATTGAGAATACCCATTATTTTTGGACGGGCTAGATCGAGGAGTTGGCCTTGGCAATTGAGGGTAGTATGTTGGTAAAGCATGGTTTGATTTGTGGATGTGCGAATTTTTTGATGTGCGGATTTGTGAATTATAGATTTTGTTTAGATAATAATTGGCAAAGGTAATTTTTTATTTTTATTGTGAAATAGCAATGGGAAAATCAGGAACATTTGGTGGATAATTGGTGGTTGGGGTTTGTTGGCCTCTAGTTAGTTGTTTGACCCGTTTGGAAATATAAATATCGAGGGATTTACAAGTAACTTTTGCGTCGTCTTTATGCTTAGCTTTCCCACTCAATCCTTCGATCAGTGCTTTAGTAAAGGCACCGTGGCCCCAATTAGAATCCTCCAACGAAGATTGTCTGCCAGTGGAAGAAGAATAAACGACCGCTCCATTTTCGGCGGCAATCAGTTCATTAACAATCCGAGAAATATCTGGATTATCGCGCGTATTACGACGGCCGTTACTGGCTAACATTAAATTTCCAGAATGGCAGGCATCCATAAAGACAATAATTTTTCCCGAAACATCTTCCACAGTTTCTTGGATAGCTGCTTTTGTCAGGCAGGTTTTCCGCATTACATTTTCGTCTGCTCCTACTGGCAAATAATAGAATTTTCCTCTGGTATCTTCTATCCCGTGTCCGGCGAAGAAAAGCATGGCTACATCGTGTTGCGTTGTTTCCTTTACCAGCCAATCCAATCCATCCAAAATATTATCCTTCGTGGCATCGCGATCTACCAAGAGTTTTGTTCTAACCTGGCCATATAATAAACCTTCTTGTTTTTTTAATACATTTACAAATGCCTTAGCATCATCATCCGGATATTCTAAATCATAGCTATCATTCTGATAATCCGCTACCCCAACTGCCAAAATATAAAGGTTAGGTTTCATCATATTTTCGCCAAATTCAAGTTGTCCCGACCAATTTATATCTACACTTGCCACGGGGCTGGCTCCAGCACGATTTTCTGCGATGACTGAAATCGTACAGTTTCGAGCAGGAATATTGATTCGTTTCGTTTCTCGTTTACCAGCAGGTTTGACACCTCTGTCATTTGAGACAGGACGACCATCCACCAGTATCTTGACTCCAATAATTTTTTCATTATTGGGCGATTTGATACTATACGTTAGATCAATCGTTTTTTGGGAGAAGCTTGTTCCCATCGTTGGGCTTATAATCCGAACGGTCGGAGGCAAGGCTTCTAAAATTGTACGAGTGGTGGAAGTTTTCTTACCTGCCGCCTCATTTGCTAGACGAAGTGCTTTATCTTCATTCACCGTTAGTAAAATTCGATCAATCACATCAGGTCGATAATAAGTATCTCTAAATTTAGCAATCGGATAATAAAGTGCCTCTGTATCTTTTCCCTGATTGACATGCCAGCCAATAAGATCTTCTGCTCCTGCGGAAGCATCATAATAACCCGAAGGGGTCCAAAGTACCCAGCGCTTGTCAGGATGAACAAACAAAGTTAGCAATAGTTCTCCATCACTCATGCGATACCAGCGAAGCGTACCGTCTCCTTGACAAGTAGCTACAACTTTGTTATGATTCGCAATATTTACTGCCCAAGCTGTAGATTGTAATTCGGTGCGCCATAGACGACTCCCCGTTAAATCCAGACCTTGAATACTCCAATCTGTGCCAAACACCATTATTTGTTCATGACTGGCGATATCTACACTACGACATGTTTCATCTCTTTTTAAAAAAGCAATAGGTTCTCCATTGAGTTTAGGAGCATCGTCATTTTTCCATTCCGTCACCTCTAATTGCTCACTTTTTGATCGATAAGGTGGATCATTCGAAGCCTGTTCTTTCAAGGTACGATTGATTATATCAAAACTAAGGGCATTTTTATATTTTGGTTTCCAGCTAATCTGCGTACCATTACTATTAAGTCTTAAATGAGTCCGATCACTCCATCGATGATTGTTAATTTCGGAGTTTTTATAAAATATTTTTTCTCCTGTATTTCGATTTAATATACCCCAATCAGGCTGAGTTGAAACAAATAAAATATTACCATTTGCAAGTAATTTTATATCCATAATTGAACCTTCTGCAGCTGGATAGTCTTTATAATTGCCTTCCCCTGCGTCCTCCCAAATTCGAATCTGACGCCACCATTTTCCATCTGTATGTTTTTTACTATAAAGACCTCCAACGATTAACTGTTTCCCATTTAGGGAAAATTTAACCTTATTCAACCTTCTATTCACTGTGTTAGCATTTCCTAAATCAGGTTCATAAATAACTTTAAGACTATTTGCGTCCAAGACTTGAACACGAGGACTATCACCATATCCGATTACTATTTTCTGACCATCGGGAGAAAAGTTGAGAGAAAAAGGTTCTGTTCCTCCTGTAGTTTCTGCTTTTTTGATAAGTTTGAAATCTGAACTGTATAAACGGATATAACCATCATCAGATATCGTTGCGAAGTTTTCATTTGAGGCAAAAGCAACACTATAAACATCATTTCCATAATACAAATCTTTATAAAGCAAATCCCAAGTTTTGGTTTTATATATTCGAATTCCATTCATGCCTCCAAGTCCCGCTACCAAAAACAGACCATCAGGTGAAAATTCTAAATCAAAGATCACATTAGGCAGTCCAGAGATACGGTTTTCTAGAATACCGGTTTGACTGTGGAAAATAAAAATATCGTGATTTCTACTTTCTGACCATCCAGCTACCACAATATAATTACCATTAGGACTTAGTGCAGCCGCATATAACATTCCATTATCTCCTGAACCGATAGGCGGTCGAAAAGTTTGTAATAATTTTCCTGTCTTAGCATCCCAAAGCTTAGCCGTTTTGTCATCACTACAAGTAAGCACATAGCGTCCTGATACATCTGTGTCAACACGATTAATCATTCCAATATGCATTTCCGTATTTAGGGTCAGAATGGGCTGATCACTTTGGGCCATCGTGTTGAATGGAAGAAAGAAGACTAGGAGTATTAGTAAGCGAGACATTGTTTTACTTTTTGGTCGTTAGTTGAAGTTTTTTTTCTAGGAGGTTATTTTTTTTCTTAAGCCCTCTTGTTTTTCGGAGGGCATTGGGGAGTCCTTCTTTGATATAAGCATAGCCATCTATCTTTTCTACTACTAATTTGGGGAAGGGTTTTTCTTGTGCGAAGACATAGAGTTCTTCTGTTCCAAAAGGTGGCGCGACTTCAAAGCCGTCCCCAAGTTCTACCCACTTTTTAGTTTCTGGTGTATTTACTTCCCGATCATCATCGAGGAGAATGAGAGAGCCGTCGGCTAGCTTGTAGATGGTGCGCAAAAGACAGGGACGATTGACTTGAAAAAATAATCGGAGTTCTTCAGATTCTTGAAAAACTAGATTATTGGCTCCTTTGTTGGTTTTGATGTCAAGATGAAAGGATGCTTTTTTTTCTGGAAGTGGTTCCTCTAAAACCTTAGAAGTACTTCCAGCTTTTTTTTGCTCGGCAGGTTTATCGACAGGAGGAGTAACCACTTTTTTTACTGGTTTTTTTGGTATTGGGATTAAGGTTTTTACCGTGTCTGCTATATTGCTCGTGACAGAATTAGCAGGCTCTGACACTACCTCCGTTGGTTCTTTGGCTGCAAATAAATCTCGTAGTGAGTAGCCCGTCACTTCTGCGATACCTGCTAATAATGCGATGGTCGCTCCAAATGTAGTCAATATTTTTTTCCAGGGAATAGATTTAGCGGAAGGAGTATCTGCCACCAAGGCTGCATCAAGATTCATTTCATCCAACCACTCTAAAAGACTCTGGTTGATTCGATTGTTTTCTTGCTGGTACGCTCTTTCAGAAATAACATCATTGATTTTATCAGTTCTGAGTTTTTTCCAACGATTCGATAACAACACCATGGTATTCTTATGTTGTTGGTCTTTTAAAGGAGTAACATAGTTAGGTAATTCTTTAAATACCTGTTGGGTTTTATTTTGAGCAACTAAGTCTTTGAGACTTTTTAAGTTTGATTTTGATTTTTCGGCCACGTCAGATTGTTTTCCTAAAATTAATATTTTTTTTTACATCTTTCAAAACTAAAATATGCTTACTGATAATACCTTATTCTTCAAATCTTCAGCAACCAATAATTTAATCGATAGCACGGTATTTTTTATAAAAATCAATTGTACTGGTTAAAAAAAACCGTTGTTTAGAGGCAAGACAATACTTGTTTCTAAACAACGGTTTTAAAACGTTTAACAGAGAAACGGCAAAGCCTTTCGCTCTATTTACGGATTTCTTTTTCAATATATTTCGAAACCGCAACAATTTCATGATCTTTCAATAATCCTTTAAACGGCGTCATCAATCCTTTGCCAAAATAGACTTGTGCCACACTTTCTTCGATAGAAAGTTTAGAGACACTTAAATCCTTGGCACCATTGACACCCAACGCACCATCAAATCCATGGCAGGCAGCACAAAACATTTTATATTTTCCTTTGGCATCGACTTCAGCAATCTGATCGGCCGTGGCAGCAGCTAAAATTTCTTTGGCCTTTTTTAATTGCTCAGGTGGAACGGTACGGACTTCTTCTTCCGCCGGTGCTTCCTCCTTTGCGCCTGCATCCTGAGAGGTTCGATTATAAGAAGCAGGGTCCGCCTTCGCAGAACGTGGTTTTTTGCCATTGGACTTATCATCAGAACAAGAGGAAGCTCCGAATATTAATAATATTGAAAAACAAAGTATAAAAAATGAGCGCATAATTTTTTATTTATAGGGTATATGATAGAAGTTGTTTAAAAATGAAGCACAATGACTGCGGATAAGTCATTGATTGTCAATACTTCACAAATTTATCGGCATCGTAGCTTTGGCTACGAACCTCAAAATTTGCATCGTCTTGACAATCAAGCACTTACCCTCGTCTTTTGTGAACATTCTTAAACAACTTCATAATTTTATTATTTAGTATAAATTCTATTTCAAAATAATCTAGTAAACACCAAAAAAAAGAAAATTTTCTACCTAAAAAATAACATTGAAGTTCAGAAAAAAATAAAGTGCCACAAATACGTGTGCCGAACTCGATTCGGGAGACACGAAGTCACAAAAGATTTTTCCTTTATGCCTTTGTGACCCCAAAATGCTTTTTTAGGGCTTTTTCTTGTATTCAAAACCTTAGGTACCAAATTACCTATTGATCCGGTAAATAATCAGCAATAATTTTGAGGGCTTCTCTATTATGAGGAAGTCCTAGATGACTACTGGTTACTTCTCGGTTTCGATGTAGGTCGTCTTCTACTCTATCTAGGCAATACGGCCAAGGCAGTACGCCATCCGTTTTACTATAAATAGAGGTGGTTAAAATTTTAGTTGGGTTCTCGAGTTCCTTAATCCATTCTAGATCAATTAGGTCTTCTAAGTCACCTTTCAGCACATGTACCACCCAACTGGCACGCGTGGGTTTTGTAATCCCACGAAAAGGGGATCCAAGGGTGAATATCTGTCTGATTTTATCTGGTTGTCGTCGAGCCAAATCACGTGCGTAAATTCCTCCCAAACTCCAGCCAATGACGGATACTTTTTGACCCGTTTCTTGGTACAATTTTACGATTTTTTTTTCTAAAATATCGATTTCTTCTAAATCAGCTAAATTAAATCCCATTTCCCAGGCGTAGGTCCGATAACCCAATCGATCCAACATCCGACGGAGTGGTTCCATTTGAAAATCATGTGCAATAATTCCGGGAATAACTAGGACTGCGTGTCCATCCCCTAATCGCTGCGGTAGATAATTACGACGAAAAGACCATGATTGTATCCGCTCCACCCACGACCGAACAAATTCAATCATAAACAGAAAAATAGAAGGCTGTTTTACCTCTCTCGACAAACTGGAATCTTCCTCCTGCATAGGTAGTTAATAATAATTAATACGAATCAATAGTTGATATTTAGTTTGTGATCTAATATCGTTATTAGAAAATGCTGTTTGTTAAGATGTTCAATTAGCAGAAAAAACTGCTGTACTTTTTCTTACTTGAAACTGTGTACAAATTATTCACATTTTTCATTTTAATATATTTTTCCGTTCATTTTTTGGCAGAAAAAAACGAACCAAAAATCTGCCGCCTGTAGCATTTTTCGAATTCGGCACTTCTAAGAAAATATCAAACCGAATAAACTCGCTTTGGAATTTTATTTTTCATGTTTAGAGCATCGATTATCAATCATTTATTTTTCAGTAAACAATTGCATGGCTCATACAGTATTCGTTTTAAGATATTTTATTAATGCACCAAATGGAAAAAAGCTAAAGGTCGGACCATTTCTTTAAACGGGAACCATTCCATTCTTTAATGAAATTTTGTTAGATATTAGTATTCATGAAGATTCGATTTTTTTATTAAAATTTACACAAGAAAATTTTCTCACTTTATAAGATAGATTGTACACTCTAACCCCTGTCGAAACAAATCAACGATTCAACACCTCAACCATTCAACAAAACAAAACCTATCCTGGTTCAGATTCAGCGCCCACATCTCGCCGCAATAATCCACGAAAAGCGGTCTGTACCGATCCTCCTTCATATAAGACCTTATATACTTCCGTCGCAATCGGCATTTCAATATTGTATTCTGCTGCCAACTCCATCACTACTTTCGCCGTTTTTACACCTTCTGCCACTTCAGCCATTTCATTGATAATTTCTTCAATTTTTCGACCTTTTCCAAGATTAAAACCAACGTAGCGGTTACGACTTTTAGTGCTACTACAGGTAGCTACCAAATCTCCCATCCCAGCCAATCCTGCAAAGGTCTGTGGTTGTCCACCCATCGCCACCCCAAGCCGCGTAAGCTCCGCTAACCCACGGGTAATGATCGCTGAGCGCGTATTGTCTCCAGCTTCTGCCCCGTCTCCCATTCCAGTGGCGATAGCGATAATATTTTTTAGTGCACCACCTAATTCACAACCTACCACATCTTCATTCGTATAAACTCGAAATAATCCGGTACTAAAAACAGTTTGTAGCCGAGCGGCAATCGTATCATCTACCATGGCAATCACACTCGCTGCGGCTTGACCTGCAGCAATTTCTTTAGCTAAGTTTGGACCCGTTAACACCCCAGCTGGATGTCCTGCCATCTCGGCCTCAATCACTTCGGTCATCCGCATTTTAGTATCCATTTCAAGGCCTTTCGCCAAACTAATAATGGGAACCCAAGGTCGAATATGGGGGCGAGCTTTTTGCAGAACGCTTCGAAAATGTTGCGCCGGAATTCCCATGACAATTACATCCGCTTCCCGTACCGTTTCTTCGATACTTCCACTGGCTTTCAAATTGGCAGGTAAGATGGCACCAGGTAAATATTTTTCATTTCGATGATGGTTATTAATCTCATCCACGGTCTCTTGATTACGAGCCCAAAGGGTAGTTGGACAATTTCTAGCCGTTAGTGAAGCGACGGTTGTTCCCCAAGAGCCTCCACCTAATAATCCTACTTTTAGTTGCATAATTTATTCATTTTGGTCAAGTTCAAAAAGAAACATATTTCGTACTTTTTCGATATGCTTGTCTAAATTTTTTCGCTTCCAGTTCGATAAATCTACTGGATCAAGTACGACAACTTCGATGGTGGTAGGTCGCACCAAACTACTGCCTTTGGGAAGTGCATGATGGGCATTTTTTATCACGATAGGAATAATCGGAACACCCGCCTGCATCGCCAAATGAAAAGGGCCTTTTTTAAATGGGCCTAACTTAGTCGTTCGACTACGGGTTCCTTCTGGGGCTACCGCAATGGACACACCATTTTTTAAAGATTCTACTGCAGGCTTCATGGCTTCGATCGCTTTTTTACGATCCTTACGATCGACGAAAACCACGCCTAAATGTTTGAGGATAGGACCAAATGGAGGTACGGCTAATTCTTTTTTTGCAATGGCTGTAAAATCATGGCGGAGCAATTTCATCAAAATAAACATATCTGCATTACTTTGATGATTAAAACAAAAAACAGCAGGACGTGCTCGTTCTAAATTTTCTTTACCTTTAATGACCAAATCTAAGGCTGCCATTCGACAACCTAGATCACCCATCGTTGCATAAGTTGCGTTGATTCCTTTTCTTTGAGAAAGATGAAAAACGCCTGTACCAATTCCCTTCAAAATGGATGGATAAATACTACCGACCGCTAGTCCAGTTCGCAGTGTATTGATGAGCGGCATTCCTAGTGGTTCTTCGAAACGATGGATCGGCCAGTTATTTTCAAAAGCAATTTGTGCTAGCGGTTTATCAGGATTAACTGCCTGTGGTTTGCCAACAATTTCAAGCAGTGGATAATCCTCAAAACTATCGGTATAAAAATAAGATTTTGATAAATCAATATCATGCTTGTCTGCAAACTTTTTGGCCGCTCTGGCTTTTCCTTCGTTCCAACACATCTCTTCCACTTCGCCGGTAAACTTACCATCTTCCACGACCAAGGTGGTACAAAAAATATCGTCTACTCCAAGGTCTCGGGCCACGGGCGCTACCTGATACGGAGTGGCTGCAGATACAATCACCACTTTATGTCCCTGAGCAAAGTGGGAAGCGACCAAAGCACGAGCTTCGGGATAAATAGCCGCCGCCAAATATTTAGTGTATACTTCTTCTCCTAAATTTAAAAATTCTTCTTCCTTCATCCCCTTCAACCCTTGCACCGATAGCCGCGTAAAATTAGCATAGTCTCGACTTCCGGAAGCATAAATCATTAAGACAGCAACGTGAGAAATTACTTCTCGCGCTGTTAGCTTTTTTGATAGAATACGAGAACGCAAAAACCGCTTAGCGGAAAAATCATTAATCAAGGTTCGATCCAAATCAAAGAAAACGGCGATGTGCTTTCCTTTTTCGGATTGTGTTATTTCTTCGGTTACTACCTTCAAATCTGAACCAGGGACCACCTCCATGTCAAGCGGAATGGCATGATCAATTTCTCGGTCAATAATCGCTTCAAGTTTTTG
Source organism: uncultured Saprospiraceae bacterium (assembly GCA_937928405.1). GTDB lineage: Bacteria > Bacteroidota > Bacteroidia > Chitinophagales > Saprospiraceae > JALZUU01. The sequence goes on along the minus strand of CALFWZ010000107.1, from coordinate 20,374 downwards.
CAATTGAGCAAGGCGATTACTCATTAATAACAAATCAGACTGCCAAGCTTCTAGTGCTTCCGTTTTCCGATTTTTGGCTTCTGGTATCAATTGATAATTCTGTGCCAGCCGTAAACCATTCGTCACAAAAGGACGCGTCACGCTATCCAACCGTCGAATATGTCCTTGCCAATGTAGGTCCCGACCTTTAAACAAACAGGCTTCGACAAATTCTTGATCTACAAAAGGCTCGTCGGTATTCCACTCAAGTAAAGTATGACAAACTACTTTATAAGCTTCCAAATAATTGAGTAGAACAGATTCAGCAACAAAGAGGGTTTGTCGTTCTAAAAGTTCACGAATTTTTCCTTTCGGATTTTTGATAATCTTTCGCCATTGGGGATCGAATTGTTCAAGCTCTTCCTCTATCTCGTCGCTAAAACGAGCTTTATTAGAATAGAAAAATTCAAACTTAAAAGTATCTCTAAGAAACATAATTTCTTTCCAAAAATTAACCATCCGATTGGAAGAATGATCGTCTCCAATTTTGACCAATGCTAGTTCGATAAAAGCACGTTGGTAGAGATGACCGGAAGCCATATTCGCATAATAATTTGCTGGTAAATATTCGTCTCTTGCTAAACAATATTGCGCTTTAATACCAGACTTCACTTTTTGAACTATTCCGCTTCGCTGTAATAAATTGAGTGCATTGGTAATACTTTTCCCAATTGGTTTTCCTCGATCGAGGAGGACATCTTCACGTCTTTTTTCAATAAACTTCATCAACTTTACTACCCTGAATTCAATATTCTTTTTGGGTAATGAAAAATGATTTAGTAGAATATGACAGACCAAAGAAACGGTCGTCACTGGCGTAATAAAATTAATTCGATGGATGACCTCAAAGGCAAAACGTGGAAGTTGATTTTTATCGAGATAGCTATCTTCTTCTTGATTAGGAATAATGGCTTGATGGCGACCTTCTGATTCTACTGGATCACCAAAACGGATTGCAGCTCGTCCAAATTGATCGCCTAATTTTTTAATATAATTAATGGCCACCCCAATACTTTCTGAATTTTTATTTTTTCCTTTGGCCTGTTCTGTCATTTCTTTCACATCTGGAATCAAATCATATACGATGGACACCGGAATATATTTAAACTCTCGATTGCTGTCTTTTTCGCCATCCATGATGTATTTTAGAATGCCCATTTTAGGCCAAACCAATTTACCCGTTCGGGAGCGAGTACCTTCAATATTCCAAGTAAAATGATGTCCACTATCAATCAAGTGTGTTATAAAATGTCGCAGGGTTGCTTTATAAACGGCATCCTCCTTAAAGTTGCGTCGAATAAATATCATTCCACTTACTTTTCCAATCTGTTTTAAGATGGGAAAGGCCATATTGTCTCCGGCAAACATAAAAGGAATCGGCATCCCATAGCGGGCCAAGGTCGTGACTAAGACCAGTGTATCGAGATAGGTTTTGTGGGTCATGATAAAAGCCACTGGATGCTTTCGAATCAATTTCATTAATTTCTTGATCCCTTTTTCATCCACATCAATTTTATCGGCATAGGCCCGAGAAATCAAATATTGAAAAGCTTGAATGGAGAGAAAATTGGACACGGGATGTTGGTGGGTATGCAGTTCTCCCAAACATTTGATGGCATGCTGTTCTACGTCCGTAAAGCTGCGACTTTCTGCTTTAGCGATGGCCTTGAGCGTGGTTTGAAATTGTGGGTGTTTTATGATCTCTTGCATTTGCCTATGTTTCGTCTTTAGAGACTTGTTAGCGATTTTTAAATTGAGACATTTTCTGTTGCCAAAAAAGTGGGAACATCATTTTTTCTATATTTGGTGGTAGTTTGTCTACCTTTTTTCCTTCTAGTCGTTGAGACAAAGCGTAAGCCACCACGGTAAGAACAGCGGGGTTCGCCCCGAGTCCACTATGGGAGCCATACACCTCTATATTTTGCACATCAGGATGAAGACTTTCTGACTCTATACAATTCCTCCAAGGAACCACCCCATCCGTCTTTGTGTAAATACAGGTAATGGGTACTTTAGGGACTGCGTCAATTTCGGCATTAAAGTCTTCGTTTCGCTCTGAGAGGGGCTGTCCTCGCAGAATCTCATAGAGTCCTTTGATGTAGGTTTGTAATCCGTCAATTCCCCAGATGGGTGATCCGATGGTGATCAAATGCCCCACCTTATCAGGATGCCGATTGGCGATCACCTTAGCCAACATACCTCCTCCACTCCATCCAACGAGGCTGACTTTTTGCTGGTGCTTTTCATACAAGGTAATCAATCTATTTTCTAATTGTGGTAGATAATAGGCACGAATCAAATTGATTCCTAATTTCCATTTATAGGCATGAAAATTTTGTTTTTTCAAAAAAGACCTAATAAATCGAGTAGAAAAATCAGTACCAAATAAGGGAGGCAGTAACAGAACAGGACTCTCTTTCCCGTCTATTCTTTTAGGTAATAAATTTTGTAAAAAAAACATAGAGCCCCACTCAAAAACAGATCGACATTCTAAGATAAAATTTAATACCCCGGGTGGTTCTGATTCTTGTGCATTTATCAATAAAATAGCTAAACGAAATTGCTTGACAACCAGCTTAGCTTTTTCTTTATTTTTTTTAGTACTAATGATCGCTGAGGCGACTTCTTCTAATATTTGCACTAAAAATTCGTATTCTCGATTAGCTCCTTTATTCTCACAGGCTGCTAGTAATTTTCGAAAACGATATTCTATATCTTTTCCACTTTTCCGACCATAGGCTTTTCTAAAATCCAACATATGGCCCCAAGGGTGATCTTTAACTTTGACAAAAATATCCTCTATGGCATCCTCGTCCATTTTTTTTGATCCCTCAGTTATGGCAAAAATCAATTCTACAAAATATCGATATAATCTTTCTTTTTTTATCATGAAATCACTTTGTTAATCCAGTCCAACATATCCTCCAACACCTCTTTTCGATTGGTTTCATTAAACATTTCATGGCGTCCACCAGGGTATAATTTTAAGGTCAAGTTTTTCATACCCACCTTTTTATAATCTCGATAAACACGTTTTACGCCTGCACCCATTTCTCCTACGGGATCTTCATCTCCGGAAAAAATATACATCGGCAGGTCCTTAGGAGTTTTTTTAAGCGTCTCCGGAGCATTGGCCATTTTCCCACCCAATGCTGCTCCTTGTAAAATTCCAATATGAAATTTTTCAGAACGCAACGGATCTTTGTCAAAAAGATCAACTTGATGTTTGTCGCGAGACAACCAGTCTAGCTTGGTTCGATTGGGTTTAAACTTTCGATTAAATTGATCAAAGAAGAAGGATTCAATCAACGGACTCTTAGCAGTAGATCCACGAAAGCGAACAAGTAGATTTGTGATCGCAACCCCTGCCGGGCCAAGCACTTTGATATATCCCGCGGTTCCAGAAATGATCACCGCATCCACTTCCGAACCATAGCGAGCGATATAATCTCGTCCCAACAAAGATCCGAGACTATGTCCCAATAAAATAAAGAAGGCATCCGGGTGTTCTGATTTTATCACTTCAGTCATTTCGTGCATATCCTCAATTGCATCATTCCAAAAACTTTCTCCCTCATATTCCCCTAGACTTTTTCCGTTATTGGCAGTTCGACCATGACCACGATGGTCGTTTCCATAAACGGCGAATCCTGCTCGATTAAGTGTTTTTGCCACCTCATCGTAGCGACCAATATGTTCTCCAATTCCATGTGCAATTTGCACAACACCACGTAGGGTTTCGTCTTTGGCAAGTGGCCAGTGTGTGTAAAAAATTTCTTTACCATCTCGTGCTGAAAAGGTAAAGTTTACCGGGTTTATCATTTAGCTTGTAATTTTAATTAGTAGCTTCAAGAATATATCCTGTCGACTTTTGCTTCCTTCTTGCTTGATCCTTCCTTGAACTTGTGCCTCTTCCCAAGAAAGATCTCCTTTGACCAATCGCGTCAAGTGATTTTCTTCCACACTAATTTTGGCTTGAAAGGTTTTAAGTGGTCGTTTGGTGATCTTTGCGGGAGCTTCTCGTAAGTCCAATTGCCAAGTTTCTATTTTTTCAGCATATTTAACTTCCAATTGGTAAACTCCTCGGATTTTTTTCGTCAGACGGGGATGGTTCTTGAAGTGTTTTTTTATTTTATTAAAAAAGGAATGCGACCTGTGTACTTTTTTTGCCACTGCTTTTTTCACTTTTCCACGAGCTAGAATTATTGATTCTAGATCATTGGCAGATTCTCTTAGATAGCGGGCAAAAATATCAATATCAGGCATCGTCTTCGCGTCCGAAGTAGCCGTGATACTTACCTTTCCATTATAAGAAAAAATCGCAATGATTAATCCAAATCCATCAACTACCGGTGTGAGTCCAAAAATGGAATCCACCTTCCGTCCATTTAAGTATAATGGAAATTGAGGACCCGGTACATTCGAAATGGTTACATTAAAAGGAGGGCGATGTAATTCATTTAGGTTATAACGCGAGTAGACACCAGCAGCCAGATTGGCCAATCCAAAAGGAACGGCATTGGCCATTTCTGCGAGCGTATTTGCGCCTAGAGCTTGATGCCGAATTTTACCTTGGATGGTTTGTTCCTGGATGGTTTCTAACCGCTCGATCGGATCTTCCACATGGGTAGCAATTGGGATCATCATGTTAGAAATCTGATTGTTAATGTCGTTAGCTGCTTCTTTGGCACGAACGGAAACTGGAACGTTGGCTACCAACGGTTGACTTGGTAATTTGTCTTTTTCCAATAAATATTTTCTGATCGCTCCCGAACAGATGGCCAAAAAGATATCGTTGATGGTCACCTCCATCGTTTTCTTCAAAACCTTTACTCTATCTAGAGAAATAATGGCCGTGCCCCATAATCTTTTAGGAGAAATATGACCATTAAAAATGGTATGCGGAACCGGATAAGCAGGGTTGATCGATTCACTGCTGATCATCATTTTTTTTGCGGCCCTACTTTTCAGAATATTAAACATCGCCTTCCCAGCAATGCGTGGAACACGGAGTGGATTTTTTAAAAAACCAATATAACTTTTGGCTAATAGCGTAATATCATTAGGCAGCGGCTGTGGTTGAAATGGAACCGGTTTTTCATCTTCATATTGCTTAGTTTCCGGACTAAAACTAAATAGCAAGCCCATAACCCCCACCCCAGACATCCCATCAATCATTACGTGATGCACTTTTGCTAGGATAGCCACTGAATTTTTGGGTACCTGATCGATATTGGTAATTCCTTCTATAAAATGGATGGACCAAAGTGGACGGCGCAAATCCAAGGGAGCACTGAAAAGGGAGGCGGTAAGTTTCCGCAAGGTCTTCCAATCTCCTGGTTCGGGTAGCCGGATATGCTGAACATGAAGATCAATGTCGAAATTTGGATCATCGGCCCAAAAGGGATAGTCTACATTAAATGGAACATTGACCAATCGTTGTCGAAACCGCTCCATCAAATGTAATTTATTCGCTATTCCAGCTTTAAATTCCTCATAGTCTAACGAGCCTTCTACCACCGTTAAAGAAGCAATATGCATGGGGCTTTTAGGCGTTTCCGAATAGATAAAAGCAGCATCGTACCCCGAAATCGGTTCAATTTGGGCATTGAGGACCTTATTAAATAAGTCTTTTAGCATAGTTTGGTTTGTCGTTGGTCAAGGATTTGGGTACAATATACGTTATGTGAAGGAGATCGCCAAGGACAATAGAGATTATGGAATATATGATAATCGGCTTTTGGGGTTCATGTAAAGTTATCACGAATAATGATCCATATTCTCAAGCATTATTAAAGCAATCAATAGACATTAAGAATAATTAAATCTACTTAAACCAGCAGCATATCACTTTTTTATACAGGAACGAATAAATAGCATCAAATTTCAGGATTCTTTTTTTACATTTGTCGAATTAAGAAAATTAATAAGATGACTAAAATTATTATAATGCTTTTTGTGATGATCTTAGGAGTGGGAACTGTTTTTTCACAAGAAGAATCAACAAACCTACAGGAAAAAAAGCAAAAACCAACGGTTGAAATAGGAGGTGCATTACGATTTAATTATAATTATTCTTCCTGGAAACTAAATCAGCGAAAGCGCGGTGGAGATTTTGGGTTTGAGGTATTCAGAATTACCGTGGATGCGGCATATAAGAAATGGGCGTTTAAAATGGACCAACGATTCTATGCGAGTGAATTTGGGGGAGCATTTCTAAAATATGGATGGTTTCAATATAATTTAAATAAAGAGAGTCATCTAAAATTAGGGCTAATTCCTGCCTATTTTGGAATTCAGCAATTTAATTCACACAGTTGGTTTTTTCAATTGCCTTTTTATCTAGGATTTGAAGATGACCATGATATGGGATTAAGTTATAGCATAGAAAAAGAAAAGTTTCAGTTAGATATTGGCTTTTATAAAAATGCAGAAGATCTCCGTTTATCAGATAATTCACCAGTTTCCGACGCACGTTATAGCTATGACTTTTCGGGTCGCAATAAAGAGATTAATCAAATTAATATTCGCTTTAATTATAAATTTGGTAGAAATTATATTCAAAAAATTGGCCCTTCTATTCAGTATGGAGGCATTTGGAATATTGATACAGAATCCGTTGGGAGTCATTACGGATTAGGATTGCAATATGAAGGAGATTATAAAAATTTAAACATTAAAGCACAGTTTCTCACGTATAATAATCGACCTAAAAATGCATTAGGAGAGAGCAGAGATTTTTTGGAGATGACGGCGTACGGTTTTCCTTATCGAACCGCAGCCAAGGCTAGTATTTATTCTATAGGTATTGCTTACACTTTACCTGTTAAATGGGGGCCAATTTCTTCTCTTCAATTTTATAATGACTATTCCTATATGGATAAGGCCAAGGCCAGTTGGGAAGATACACAGATGAATGTCACTGGAATACTTTTCTCCGCAAAACCAGTTTATATTTATTTGGATTATGCCTTGGGCAAACACCAACCCTGGTTAGGTCCACAATGGTCGAATGCACTCACCAGTGGTGATTCAAACAACGGTTGGGAGTCCAGGTTTAATATTAACTTCGGCTATTACTATTAGATTATGCTAAATAAAATTTTATACTCAATTGCAGTTCTATTGCTCATCATCATTGGATATCTTTCCTACGATTATTACAGCTATAGTCAGGAACGCGACCTTACGATCCAAAGGAAAGGAATAGAAACAACCGCTGCGCTAAGAGATCAGGTGGATACGATATTGACAAAGATTATAGAAGAGGGAAATCGGCTTGCTGAACTATTGGGTAGTAATCAATATGAGGCAGTGGAGATAGAACGAATGATCAAAGAAAGTTCCTTGCGAATACCAGAAATTCAGGGAGTAACTGCCTGTTTTGAGCCTTATGCATTTTCAAAAGATCAGAAATTATATTGCCCTTACTACAACAAAGGAACTAAGGACTATCTTTTTGTTGGTAAAAGCTACGACTACACCGTAATCGGTGAAGGAACTGCTTGGTATACTGGGGTCCGAGCAGAAGGGGCCAAATGGGTAGAACCTTATTTTGCAAAAGGAGCACAGGACTGGTATATAGATTATGGGATTCCCTTTTATTATAACGCTGGATCAAAAAAAGGCAAAGTCAGAGGTACCATTACGTTAAGTTTTGTCTGCAGTGGGTTTAAAAAATTAGTTCACTCTCTGAGCATAGGAAAGACTGGGTATGGATTAATCACTTCTCAAAAAGGAACCTTCCTATCCCATCCTGTCAATGAATATATTGGCACTACGAATATTAGTGAGATCAAAAACCATGAAGAAGATAGTGGGCTACAGGCAGGATATGAAGCGGTCGAGAAAGGTCAAACCGGCCAGATAAAATTTTACGATCCTGTCGCGAAAGATAATTCACTTTTCTTTTTTGATAAAATTCCAAGTTCAGACTGGAGAATTGGCTTACTATTTTTTGAGAATGATCTATTGGCTGATCATGAACTGATGAATCGTAAGTTTATTCAGTTGGCCATTTGGTTATCACTTTTTTTTGTTTGTTTACTAGCTATTTATTTTAACAAAGACTATTTAAACCAAAAAGAGATCTGGCAACTTAGCATCGTAGGAAGCCTACTTTTATTGGGCAATATATGTTTAATCGGATACTTACAACACACTACATTTTATGGTCATAGTGAAGAAAAAAGTCCCCCGATTATTGACTTGACTTCACTCGGTTCTTTTGTAAATCAACAGAATAATCGTTCAGACGAATTGAAGCTACCTCGTTCCACCCCCATACCAACAGGAATTTATGTACAACGAATGGAATTTGAGGACAGTTATAATCTAAATATAGGTGGAACAATTTGGCAGAAATATCCAACAGAAATCGTCGATAGTATACAAATTGGTTTTACGTTTCCACAAATGTCACCCTTTTCTGAAGCTGCTTATTTAGAAGAGTCTTACCGTAAAATAATACCTGCTAATGAAGATGCCAAAGCATATCTGCTGGTAGGCTGGGAATTTAGAGTTACCCTCAGACTGAATCTAAGGTATAGCGACTACCCTTTTGATAAACGGCATATAAATATTGAAATTGTTCCGCTAAATCAAAATGACTATCTTATTTTTACCCCAGATCTGGCCAGTTATCATTATACAAATCCAGCAAAAAAAAGTGGTTTAGATAAGAAGATTGAGATTTCAGGAAGTGAAATCTTGGAAAGTTATTTTAACTATTCAATTGAAACTTACGAATCAGATTTTGGTTATGGAAATAAATCTTTATTTGAAGAAATACCTATCTTACATTATAATATTTATTTGCGTAGAATTTTATTAAATGCGTTTATCACCTATTTGATTCCGATTTTTGTCACGCTAATTATCGTTTTTATTATGATCCATGCCTGTGGTAAAACTCAAGAACGACAAGGCATTATTGAGAGTATGGCAGCCTTCTTTTTTGTACTTATTTTCTCTCATATTGATTTACGTAAAGAAATTGTTACGGCCGATCTGATTTATATGGAATACTTTTATTTTATCGCTTATTTCATGCTCATATTTGCGACATTTAATTTAATAATTTATACTAAGGACAAAAGCCATATATTTGATTTTAATGAGAATCAAATATTTAAAGCCTCGTTCTTCCCTATATTTCTATTTGCCTTATTATTGGTAACCTTGGCTAGGTTTTATTAAACAACCCCTAAAATGACCTAGTTTTAGTTACCATCGCCAATTCTTAAACAGGGTCTAAGGACCAAAGACAAACGGTACCACAAAGTTGGCAAAAACAATTAAAATTACCACAGAAATGAGATTTAAAAAAATTCCGGCTTTTGCCATTTCATGAACTTTAATATAACCGCTGGCAAAAACAATTGCATTCGGAGGGGTTGCCATTGGAAGCATAAAGGCACAACTAGAAGCCATCACTACTGGAATCAGCAGGAATAAGATTTCTGAGTCGAGTCCAATCGCAATGCCTGCTACTACGGGTGCAAAAATGGCTACCAAAGCGACATTACTCATTAGCTCGGTCATAAATAACATAATAAAGATCAATAAGGAGCTGATCATAAAAATATTGGAAAGTCCATTAGAGGAAACTAGGTTGCCGATATAATCTATCACCCCCGTACTTGACAAACCACTGGCCAAAGATAAACCGCCACCGAAGAGGATTAAAATTCCCCAAGGTAGTTTTACGGTATCGTTCCATTCTAAAATGAATTTTCCATCATTCAGGCTAAAGGGAATGGTAAAAAGGGCAAAAGCAGCCAAGATACTGATTCCAGCATCTGATAATTTTATAAATGAAATATATTCGTTGATATAAATTCTGAATACCCAAAGAAAAATGGCTATTAAAAAGATCCATAAAACGCTTTTTTCTATTTTACGAATCGGTCCTAGTTTGGTTATTTCTTCCTTAATAATATTTTTTGAATCCGAAAGTCCTTTAAGCTGGTTGGGATAAATAATTTTCACTAAAATAAAGTAAACGATACCAATCATAAAAACACTAAAAGGTACCCCCATTAACATCCATTTAAAAAAGGAAATCTGCACATTATATTCTTGCTCCATAAAACCGACCATTACTGTATTAGGTGGCGTACCGATAATGGTCGCAATACCTCCTACGTTAGCAGCATAGGCCACCCCCAGCATAATACTTAAAGCAAAATTTTTATCTCCTTTTGTAAATCCATCTTCATCATTTCTCAAAAGATTGATGACAGATAATGCGATGGGTAACATCACTACCGTAGTAGCCGTATTGCTAATCCACATGCTTAGAAAAGCAGTGGCCATCATAAAGCCTAGAATCACTTTGTTTGGGCTAGTTCCTGTTATGCTAATAATATTCAAGGCAATCCTTTTATGCAAGCCCACCTTTTCAAGCGCCAGCGCCATTACAAACCCACCAAAAAATAAAAAGACTATTGGACTACCATAATTTGCACTCACCTGTTTCATGTCCATAATTCCCAGTAACGGAAAAATCATCAGCGGTATTAGCGCGGTTACAGATATAGATACGGCCTCCGTTATCCACCACATAACCATCCACAAAGCCACAGAAAACACCTTATCTGCCTCCGGATTGATGAATACATAAGGTAGATTGTAAAATATTAAAAACAAAATCGGTCCCAATAAGAGTCCAATTTTTTTGTAGCGAGGATAATTAGTCTGCATGTAAAATGTTTAAAAGTCGAGTAAACCTGATTAAGTAACGCTCAAATAATAAAATCCCGATTTTTCTCTGATCTTTTTATAATCAGAAATCGTTATTTTTCTTGACAAGCCAAAGAGGATTCTCTCAAAAAATGCCTCATCTGATTATAAAAATATCAATCACAATTCAGGAACTTATTAATTGGCCGTTACTAAATAGAGAATTCTCATTAGACTTTATTTTAAACTACGCTAACCAAATGCGGTCCTTGTGATTCAAAACTCCCAATAGCTTCTAAGTCAAAACCATGTTCCTGGGCAGTATCTAAAAAATCTTTGACGCCTGCTTTTTCTACTGCCACGAGTAATCCCCCACTCGTTTGGGGATCACAAAGAATACTCCGTTGATAATCTGATAAGGGGGCCAATTTATGCCCGTAGCTTTCAAAATTTCTTTTGGTGCCTCCAGGCATGCTTCCTTTGTCAATATAATAATCGATCACCTTTCGATCTAGGTAAGGCACCTTACTAAAATCAACTACAGCCGTCAAATTGCTCGCCGCACACATCTCCGTCAGATGGCCCATCAACCCAAAGCCCGTTACATCTGTCATCGCTTTCACAGCGGGCATTTTTGCAAACACTTCACCTATTTTATTTAACTTCACCATACTGTCTCTTCCCATCGTAGCGTGTTCTGGCAATAAAATTTTCTTTTTCTGAGCCGTTGATAGAATCCCCACGCCAAGTCCTTTGGTCAAAAATAATTGACAAGAGGTGGTGGCTCCGCCATTCTTTTTTAAGTTGTTGATCGCCACTTTCCCCGTGACTGCCAAACCAAAAATCGGTTCTGGACTATCAATACTATGACCACCTGCTAATGCGATACCAGCCTCTGCACAAGCCGCCCGACTTCCCTCAATCACTCGATTGGCAACCGAGGCCGGTAGTTGATCGATTGGCCATCCTAAAATGGCAATTGCCACCAGTGGCGTTCCGCCCATCGCATAAATATCACTGATGGCATTAACAGAGGCAATCCGTCCAAAGTCGTGTGCATCATCTACAATGGGCATAAAGAAGTCGGTAGTACTGACCACCGCTGTTCCATCTCCAAGGTCAAATACTGCCGCATCATCTCGTTCGTGATTTCCCACTAAAAGATTAGGAAAGCTTTGTTTTATACCTTCTGTTTTTAGTATCTCATCCAGTACTTTTGGTGCAATTTTACAACCACATCCAGCACCGTGGGAGTATTCAGTTAGTTTGTATTTTTTTATTTCTGTTTCGTTAGTCATTATTTATTTTTTAGGAAAATCATCTTATACAGTTGTTTGGCTGAAGCGCATGCTCCAATAGAAATTGTTTAAAAACTTAATAAATTTATGCAAACAATACTTCAAAGATTAATTATTGTTTGCCGCATCCAAAACTTTATTTGCTGCCTCCGCCGCGCTTAATCCTTCTACATCTAATATCAAAATATCAGGGCTTGGATTATTGTCTAACATATACTGGTAGGCCTTGTCATAATATCGTAGAGCGATGGCGGCTGCGGTCGAAAAGTCTTCCTTATCCAGTGCTTCCAAGGCAGTTTTAACATGTTGCCCGCCAAGTCTTTTTGTAATATTATTAAAAGATGCTTTTAAGCCCACGATATCATAGCCTGCATACACCTCTACTAAAATCTGAACCCGTTCATCGAAACTTCGCTCCACATTGATGAGTGGTGCGGCCTTCATTTTAGCCCAGAATTCTTGCGGAATAAAGACCCGACCAATACTTTTAGATTCGTTTTCGAGCCAGATTCGCTTGGAAAGATTTTGATTTTTTAGCTCTTTAAAAAGATTGTTTTCAAATTGCTCGACAGTAGGTTGAGGTGGCTCTCCTAAAGCACCAAATGCGGAACCTTTATGATTTGCTAATCCTTCAAGATCAATGATTTGTTCTTGTTGGGCGATGGCATGTAAGATAGCCGTTTTACCACAACCAGTCCGTCCTCCTAACATATAAAATTGATAAGATTTTTCTGCTATATCTTGTCGGAAATTTTGACGATAAGCCTTGTACCCACCTTCGATTACTTGCACATCAAAACCGGCTAAAGATAATAGCCAACTGAGACTTCCACTGCGTTTGCCGCCTCGCCAACAATGTAAACAAACTTTTTTTTCAGGAGCAATTTTGTGGGCCAATTTAATAAAACCTGACATTTTAGGGCCAACAAAATCCAGTCCTCGTAAGAGTGCAGACTCCGGGCTAACCTGCTTGTACAAGGTTCCAACTTTTACTCTTTCTTCGTCAGAAAATAATGGAAAAGAGATCGCTCCCGGGATATGTCCTTTTTCAAATTCAGCGGGCGTCCGAACATCCAGCAACTTTCGATCCTTGTCTTTTTCCTCCAACCATTCTCTGACCGTTACTGTTTTTAGCATTTTTTTTTGTTAAAAAAACAATGAATAATTACGCTGTCTTTAATTTTATCATCCTAACTCATCGTTCTTTTGACGGCATCTTGCCATCCTTTGTATAATTTTGTACGCTCCTTGTTATCCATTTCTGGCTTAAACTCTTCGTCAATTTTCCAATTTTTACTAATTTCATTTTTCTTCCAATAACCAACCGCCAAACCAGCTAAGTAAGCGGCACCCAAGGCAGTAGTTTCGATAATCTCTGGACGTTGAACAGTTGTTCCCAAAATATCTGCTTGAAAATGCATTAATAAATCATTGGCAGAAGCACCGCCATCGACTCGCAGCGTAGTCAAGTTTGCTTTCGAATCTTTTTTCATGGCATCGAGTACATCACGAGTTTGGTAAGCGAGTGATTCTAAAGTGGCACGAACAAGATGTGCTTTATTGGTTCCTCGAGTCAAACCATAAATTGCGCCTCGTGCATACATATCCCAGTAAGGAGCACCTAACCCAGCGAAGGCAGGCACGACATAAACACCTCCCGTATCTTCCACCTTCATAGCATAAAATTCTGAATCAGGACTTTCGTCAATAATTTTTAAACCATCTCTTAACCATTGAATAGCTGCTCCAGCAATAAAGACAGAACCTTCTAAGGCATACGTCACTTTTCCGTTTAGGCCCCAAGCAATGGTCGTCAGGAGACCTGCTTTGGAAGTCACCATTTCGTTACCAGTATTCATGAGCATGAAACAACCTGTTCCATAGGTATTTTTAGCCATTCCTTTTTTATAACAAGCTTGACCAAAAAGCGCTGCTTGTTGATCTCCAGCGATTCCTGCGATAGGAATTTCAGCACCGAATAGTTTAGGATCTGTATGACCATAAACCTTGCTCGAATCCTGTACGGCTGGTAACATGGCTTCGGGAATACCCAGTTCTTTAAGTAGTTTTTTATCCCATTCCAGATTTTTAATATTATAAATCATGGTTCGAGAAGCATTGGAATAATCAGTGATATGGACTTTTCCACCGGTCAGTTTATAGACCAACCAAGAATCAATCGTACCGAATAATAATTCTCCTTTTTGCGCACGTTTACGGGCACCTTTTACATTATCCAGAATCCACTTGATCTTGGTACCGGAAAAGTAAGCATCAATTACAAGTCCTGTATTTTTTCGAATGTAATTTGTTAGGCCTTTCTTTTTTAGCTTATCACAAATACTTGCGGTTCGTCGATCTTGCCAAACGATGGCCTTATGAATCGGAATCCCAGTTTTTTTATCCCAAACTAAGGTAGTCTCTCGTTGATTAGTTATACCAATGGCAGCAACGTCTTGGGCCTTTAGACGAAGATTTTTTATAGCTTGTTTGGCAACTTTAAGTTGGCTATTCCAGATTTCCATAGCATCGTGCTCCACCCAACCGGGCTTTGGGAAAAATTGCGTAAACTCTTCCTGAGCGACACTTTTAATTTCGGCTTCCTTATTAAATAAAATGGCACGAGAGCTGGTGGTTCCTTGATCAAGCGATAAAATATATTTCATTATTAAATTTTAAAGGTGATTAAATTTGGTAGAAAGAAAGAATTGGTAATGTTTTGAATCGTAAAGTTCTAAAATGCTAAAATAAAAAATAATTTGAGGAAAAATCAATCTAGATCAATTATACGTTCTCGAAATTCAACGCCATATTCTTTCAATTCTTCTAGCACAGGTTTGTAAACTTGCTTCATTACCGGAATGTTTACACCAGTCTGTGTGATATTTCCAAGCATTACTTCTTTGACAAAAATTCCTAATGGGACACCGACTAGGCGGGACATAGCGGTATGCGTTTCATCCTCTCCTTTCATTACTAAGGTAGAAATCAATTTTTTATTTTGACCTTTCAATTTGTATTCAAACTCATGCTGCATGATAATCATGTCTTTGTCTCCGGGAGAAAGCTTCCATTTTTTTAATAATAATCTTTCTAGAATCAAGGCGGGAGTAGCACGTTCGAGTTTGATTCTTTTTTTTCTAAAAAGTCCAAGCCATTCTAGCTTTTTCATTACTTCAGAATCGGGTTCTTCTCCTAAGAAATCAGCAATCCCTTCTTTGACACTCCCAGATCGAGGAGCGGACCCAAGATAGGCTTCCATTAAACCAAGATAGCTTAAATTTTTTGATTCAAGAATAGGAAAAGAACTATCCGTTAATCCAATTTTGATCAAAGCATTCCAAGCATCACAAAAACCAACATTGCGCAAGGTACCTCGAATGAGGGTAGGAATTTTATCTAATCCATAAGTTTTTCTATACAGGAGGGAATCTCTATTTGCATACATTTCGTAGGGCCCCATACCTTCAATATCCACCTTCCAATAATTCTGAAAAAGACGATTGTATGGAATGTATTTATATTTTTCATCCTCAAGATACTGTGCGGTTCCTTGTCCTGCTAAGACTACATTACGAGGATTCCAAGTAAATTTATAATTCCATGGGTTGGTATCATTTTCAGGAGCAATCAATCCGCCCGTATAAGATTTGAAACTAACCAACTCTCCGCCCATTTCCTTGATTTCATTGATTTTTTCCATGGCTGACATATGATCTATACCTGGATCAAGTCCCATTTCACCCATAAAGATCAGTTCTCGATTGCGTGCTTCATCTCCTAAACTATACATCTCCTTAGAAACATACGATGCGGTGATTAAGTGCTTTTTTAAACGGATACAGTCGTGAGCCACTTCGATGTGCAGGTGAGCAGGCAGCAAGGAAACTACCAAATCTGCCCGATCGATTAAATCATGCCGATCATTGTTTTTGGTAACATCCAACCACGCAGCACGGCCATTAGGATGATTTCTTATCTTTTTGGAGGCCAAATCGGGATCTGCATCGGCCACTGTGACGGACCAACTATGCTCTTTTGCTTTTTTTAAAACATAGTCAATCAAGTCGGTAGCAGAGCGCCCTGCTCCAATAATTAGGATGTGGTTCAATTTCTTCACTAGTTAGTTTTTAGCTGAAAAATAAGACGGTAAATTAATACTTTTTTCCGAAAGAAGCAGTTTAAAATAAGATCAGAAAAGTCATAAATTGACACCTTTTTTTTCGAATCCACTATAAGATTCAACGAATGTCTGACAAATATTATATATTACGAATCAATGCAGGAGAGGATTCGTTAAACTGATCTAGTGAGTAAGTACGAAGACAAAAGAAACTATATACTTATTTGGTTAGCAATAAGTCTATCATCAAAATCCTTTCTATTTTAAAAGAGAACACAAAAAATGAAGAAACTAACGATTAAAACTACCGTTCAGGTTTTCCATGATATCGAAGAATTAGATCCAGCCGATCAGAAATTGCTCAATATGGCGCACAAGGCGACTAAAGATGCTTGGGCTCCATACTCTCGCTTTTCGGTGGGAGCCGCCGTACTACTTGCCAATGGTAAATACCTACATGGTAGTAATCAAGAGAATGCCGCCTACCCCACTGGTTTATGTGCCGAACGAACAGCGCTCTCTGTAGCAGCCAGTCGTCATCCAAAAATTCCAGTCGTCTCGATGGCGGTAACGGTAAAAACAGACATCCCCATCAATCGTCCCGTAAGTCCTTGTGGTAGTTGTCGGCAAGCTATTTTTGAGGTAGAGCAACGTTATGATGAAAACATCAAAATAATCATGCAGGGTGAAACAGGTGATATTTATGTTTGTAACTCTATTAAAGATTTATTGCCTTTAAGCTTTACAGCAGATTTATTGCCGTAGAATACGCATTGACTTGCAAACCCCAATTGAATACACAGTGTATTGAATAATAAAACAGGACTGTTCACCATTCGGTATTTTTCAACTTCAATCTCAACCTCAAAAACAACTTCAATTTTTCTGCTAACGTAAATAAAATATTTAAAACACTGATTATCAATTTATTTAAAGCAATCACTTATGGGAATTGAGGTTGAAGTTGAGGTTGCCCGCCTGCCGTCGGACAGGTTTTTGAATTTTCAAATTTATTTTAACACAGTTTATTGAACAGTCCCAATAAAACAAATTATTAACTATGAAAAAAGTAACCATTCTTCTCCTCCATTTATGGCTCGTGACCTTCTTCAGCTGCCAATCTGAAAAAAATTCTGAACCAAAAAATACTAAGACAACTCCACCCACGGTCCAAGTAGAAAAAAAACGCAGTCCAGTAAGTGTATCTGGTATTATTCAGAATGCTGGAAATACCAACATAAAACTTTCTCATAAAAACACCAACCGTAGCGGGGTTATCAGAGACGGAAAATTTAATATTAATCACCTTATTGACGAACCAGGGATTTATTTTTTAGTTTATAATGGGCAAAAAATTCCTTTGTTTTTGCGACCAAACGATCAGGTAATGTTAAATTTTGATGCGCAGAAAATAGCAGCAACGATCAAATTTTCAGGAACTGATCCGCTCTCACAAGAATATCTTTTTCTAAAATCACAAAATGATCCGCTGACCTACGAACAAAAACGAAAAGCTGCCTCATTGTCTGAAGAAGCCTTCATGGCACAGACGAATAATTCTTATGAAAAAGAAAAAGCATTTTTTGAAAAGTTTAAAAAAGAACATCAGGATCTAGCGGCAGATTTTAGATTGTTTGAGGAAACTGAATTACAATACAATTGGGCAAAACAATACAATGATTATAGTTTGTATCATGCCTTTTATAATCAGGAAGAGGCTTATACTCCTAGTCCCACCTTATTGGCCTATTCTGAAGGGTTAGATTTAAATAATGACCAGTTGATGGTCTCTGAGGCTTACCGCAATTATTTGATAGCCCACGTCGGTCAAAAAATATCTAATCTAGTTCAGGAAGATTTAATGAACGGCAAAAAGATTCAAACCAGTTTACGAGCTTTTGAAATTGTGGAAAAGGAACACGCTGCTCCAAAAATTAAGAATTTTTTACTTTATACTTTTTTCAATCAACACCTGAGAACAAAAGGTATCAATGGTTCTGAGGATCTCTACCAACGCTTTAAGCAACAGGTTACTAATCAAAGATACTTAGCAGATATTGACGAGGCTTTTCTAGCATGGAAAGACTTGAAAAAAGGTCTACCAGCACCCAGTTTTTCCTATCCAGATAACCAGGGTAAGCAAGTTGGATTGAAGGACTTGAAGGGAAAAGTAGTCTATATCGATGTCTGGGCTACTTGGTGCGGTCCTTGCAAAGTAGAGATTCCTCATTTGGAAAAATTACAGGAGCAATTCCATGATAAGGCGGTAGCTTTTGTATCTATTTCTATCGATCAAAACGCTGATGCTTGGGCGAAAATGGTCAAAGAAAAGAATATGACTGGAACGCAACTACTGGCCGATAATGCGGGTAATAGTCAAATCTGTAAAGACTATAAAATCAAAGGAATTCCTCGTTTTATTCTAATAGATCAAGCAGGTAATATTGTGAACGCTCAGGCAGATCGTCCTTCACAGGGTACGATTGCTGGAGAGATTGAGGCTTTGCTTAAGAATAACTTGGGTTGATTGAATCGTTGAATAGTTGAATAGTTGAATAGTTGAATAGTTGAATAGTTGAATAGTTGAATAGTTGAATAGTTGAATTTAATATAAAATATTTTCTTGTAGAGTCGCAGAGATTTTCTACTGGTTAAGGGCATGTTTAAAACTAACATATTGGTCTAAATCAATTATTTGTTTATTATCCGATAACTAAGTATAGGGTGAAATTAAAAATGACACTAAGTCACTAAGGATTTTTTCTGCGAAAAAATCTTCTTTTCTTTGTGACTTTGTGACTCTAAAATGATTTTTTAGGACTTTTGTCCTGTACTCCGATCCAATAAATAAAAACCAAAATTAATAATTTAGAAGGTTCTTCTCTTAGCTTGAAAATTACGTTCAAAACTCTCTTAATTTAAGTATATTTGCGGGCTGAAATAAAATTCTAAAATCATGGCACTTAAATGCGGCATTGTTGGGCTTCCAAACGTAGGTAAATCTACTTTATTTAATGCATTGACTTCGGCGAAAGCCTTAGCTGCTAATTATCCTTTTGCAACCAAAGATCCCAACGTGGGCATTATTACGGTACCCGACGATCGATTGAATAAACTAGAAGAATTGGTGACACCACAAAAGGTACAGCCTACGACTATAGAGATTGTCGACATCGCTGGTTTGATCAAAGGAGCTAGTAAAGGCGAAGGATTGGGTAACCAGTTTCTGGCCAATATCCGAGAAGTTAATGCCATCGTTCATGTAGTACGTTGCTTCGAAGATACCAACGTGGTCCATGTAGACGGATCGGTTGATCCAGTGCGAGACAAAGAAATTATCGATGCTGAATTGGCGTTTAAAGATGTAGAAACGGTTGAAAAAAGGCTGGAAAAACTGAAAAAAGCCGCTAAGACTGGTGATAAAGAAATATTAAAACAAGTCGCGTTAGTAGAACGAGTCATTGCGCATTTAGAATCCCTCTCCCCTGTTCGTTCCATGGAACTGGAAGAGGACGAATCTGCTTTTCTAGAAGAATTTATGTTATTGACGGCTAAGCCAGTGCTCTATGTTTGTAATGTAGATGAAGATTCCGTTGAATCTGGGAATAACCATACCAAAGCATTTTCCGAAGCAGTAAAAAATGAAGGTGCCGAAATTTTGCTGATTAGTGCGGGAATTGAAGCAGATATTGCAGAACTTGAAACCAAGGAAGAACGCAACGAGTTCCTAGAAGATATGGGATTGAACGAACCAGGCGTTAACAAAGTCATCCGTTCTTGTTATAAATTACTAAAACTGATTACCTACTTTACCGCTGGTGAAAAAGAGGTTCGTGCCTGGACGATCGAAGAAGGCACCAAAGCTCCTGGGGCAGCCGGTGTGATTCACTCTGATTTTGAAAGAGGGTTTATCCGAGCAGAAGTAATTGATTATGCGCACTTTGTGGAATTTGGTTCTGAAAAGGCCGTTAAGGAGGCAGGGAAACTTCATGTGGAAGGGAAAGAATATTTAGTAAAAGATGGCGATGTGATGCATTTCCTGCATAATGTGTAGGGAATTGTGGCCTAGTGGTTGTCTCTTTTAAAATTATTATCTCGCAGAGGCGCAGAGAGCGTAGAGCGATCGTGGACTCTACTAACTTGTAAATTTTCTTTTGTAAAATTCTATTATTGTTGGGATTCACACTTTGTAGATTTTTGATCTGAAATATTGTGTAGGGAATTGTGGCCT
>CALFWZ010000106.1 GCA_937928405.1 uncultured Saprospiraceae bacterium | reverse complement strand
TTGAATAACTGATTAAATTTTTTTTTCAATTGAAATAAAAAAGTATTATCTTGTCTGAGTCGATAAAAGTATCGATGTAAGAAAGTGTAGCTATGAAGTGCAGGTATCGTCGGCGACGGATTACCATCCGTTTGGTTGGGAGATGCCGGGGAGGAAGTACAACAGCAGTGAATATAGATATGGGTTTAATGGGAAGGAGAAGGATCAGGATGGGGAGTTCGGGAGTATCACGAATTATGATTATGGCTTCCGAATATATAATCCTGCTACGGGACGTTTTCTTTCAGTTGATCCTTTGACGAGAGAATATTCTATGTTGACTCCTTACCAGTTTGCTAGTAATCGCCCAATCGATGGAATTGATATTGATGGATTGGAATATTTCCCAAGAATTACACCAGATGGTAAAAGGGAAATTGTAATTAAATTAAAAATTGCTTTTCAAGATAATAATACAACTACAAGAAAAGAAAGAGAGAGTTTTGCTAGAGGCTTAGAAAAATTAATGAGAGAAGGAATGTCGGGGTATTTAGTTGATAATACTTATTTAACAATAAATCCAATTTTAACAGTAGTTACATCTAATGATGTTGATTTCAATGAGGACTATCATATTGAAATGGTTACATCTGATCACACCCAATTAAAAGATGCTGGAGCTTCTGGTAGAACATTTTCGAAGAAGAGGGCAATAATAGCTTACCATGATGAGTTTGAAAGTGAAATTGAAGGATTCATTTTACCTAATGGAGATGTACAACCACCTGAAATAGTTAATGAATTGGTTTTGTCTTTGTATTCTGATTATACTGCCCTTCATGAAGTAGGTCATATGCTTGGAATCGCACATACTTTCCCTAGGTTTGTTAATGACAAAGGAGAGGCTTCTTGGAAATCTTTATATTTATTTATCAAATCTGCACCTAAAGATGTCAGAGATGTTTGGGAAAAAGCAAGAGGAGGTGACCAAGAAGCAATTAAAAAATTATCTAATTTATTTATGAATTATAGGGAAGGCGAGGCAAATGTACCTAAAGGTGCGGGTGTTAAAAATACAGCAATAGAAATGACTAAGGGGCAAAGAACTCAGATATGGAATACTGCTGTTCAAGATGAGCGGGAGCGAAATAATACAGAATTAAAAGAGAAAGAAGAGCAACCAGATTAAAGTAATTAAAGTAATTAAAATGAAAAAAATAGCTTTTGTAATTTTTATGATTTCAGTTGCCTTAAGAGGTAATGCTCAGTGTCCTGATTTCTACGTGGAAGATAGCGTTATTGATTGTAATTGTAAAAGGTCTTTTTGTCATAATATTAAAAAAAACATAAGAAATAATTCATTAGATGTTGTAGGAGGGTATTTACATGATATTGATTCGATAAAAATTTTTTCAGGGAATAATTGCCTTTTTAAAGGAAAAATAGATAATAGGCAACCAGAAGTAGATGGTCCTTCATTTGTTGCTAATGATTTAAAAGTTGTTAATTCTGATGGATATATTAGAATTGAGCTAGATACTTGTTCATATTTATTAGAGCTAGATGGAATAGGTAAGATAGTCGTTACTAGAATGACTCCTGATATTTCTGTAAAAGCTTATTGTATGGAAGAAAACTGTAATTAGGAAACAAGGCGTAGCCATCAGTAGCCCCTCTCGTCCATCACCGCGCCAGCTAGGAATAAATCCGTAGCTGTCACGGTCCTGGGTTCGGTGCTACTGCTGTCTACATCGCTTCCCAGTCTGGGCATCCGCCACAAACCAAACGCAAAACCATCCTTCCAGCGATCATGTTATGCGGCCTGCTAGGTCGCCTCAGTTCCAGCTCCACGCTAAATGCAAACCCGGAGCTTCCACAACCCGCAAGCTAAACTCGCACATTCAGACCGCGCGCCTCGCAGCGGCCAGCACTCGGGCGCTCTTTCTTCATGGCTTCGGCTCGAACCGCAGACGGCCGCCGGTCAGTCGCTCCTACGTCGGCTCCTTCCCTTTGTCCTTTAAAAAATCTAGGATTGTTTGATTACTCGTCCACACATCCGCCACTATGCCATCACACTGGCCGAGTGCAAAAGTTATTTTATAAATCAGACTTGGAAAAAAGGATTGGGTTGGCTGGCATTGATCTGCCGCCCTTCGGTTGGCTCCTCATTTTTAAAGGTGAATTACGGCGCTTCGCTCTGTAATCCACCTTTAAAAATCGAGGTCAATTTTTGATTGAAAAAATTGTGGAGTTATGATGCGTAAGCAAATCGAGATTTAGCATCTCTAATCAAAGCATCCAAAGTGAAGATGATATAATCCTGATCTTTGGCAGGTAAATTTTGGATGGTCATCACCTTATCAATAATAGATTTATCAAGTTCCATATCTACTTTACCAACGAGGTAATCTAAAGACACTTCCATAAACTCAGCGACTTTAACCACGATGTCAATCGAAGGTTTTACTTCTTCTCGTTCATACTTACCCAAGACATTTTTATGAATGCCCAGCTTGTCAGCTAGATCAGTTTGGGATAATGATCTTTCCTTTCTTAGTTCTAATAATCGTTTACCGAAGCTCATGTTAAACCTTATTTAGTGTTAAAAAACCATGTTTACTGTATAAAAGTAAAGATACAACAACTTTTCTAGTGATAAAAATCTATAAAG
>CALFWZ010000105.1 GCA_937928405.1 uncultured Saprospiraceae bacterium | reverse complement strand
TTCAGAAAGGTCATAAGCATCCGTTTGTAAATCAGCAGCCCATTCTCCAGCTGTTTTCAGCATTTCAATGTCCTTTACATATTTACTTGAAACGCTAGTATAGCCGTTATAGCTAAATTGAGCTTTTCCAGATTTTCCTTTTTTGGTCGTTACTAGTACAACTCCATTTGCACCTCGTGAACCATAAATGGCCGCAGAAGCAGCATCCTTTAATACTTCAATACTTTCGATATCGTTCGGGTTAACGGTTGCCAAACTACCTGTAATCGGGTAACCATCCACTACGATCAGTGGGTTAGAATCACCTGAAAGAGAAGAAGCTGCTCTAATTTGAATTTTTGGGTCAGCACCAGGTTCACCACTTTGATTTTGAATCAAAACTCCTGATAACTTACCAGCTAAAGCATCATCAACACGGGCAGCTTGAACAGCAGCAATATCACCACCTTCTACTTGTGCAATGGCACCCGTATTATGTGATTTTTTTCGTGTTCCGTATCCTACTACTACTACCTCGTCTAATAGTTCAGTATCTGCTCCCATCGAAACATTTTGAACTTTTTGATCTGTAATAGTAATTAATTGGTTTTCAAATCCTGTGTAAGAAAATTGTAAAACATCTCCGCTTTTGACCATAAGGGAATAATTTCCTTCAATGTCGGTCACGGTACCTGTTGTGGTTTTTGCGATTAGTACACTAACACCTATAAGTGGTTCGTTGTCTGCATCCGTTACATTTCCGGTCAACATATAACCATCTTGCGCGAATAGAGGTATACAGAAGATCAGCATACCAAAGAAAATTAGGGTAGTTTTTAAATTCATTTCTAATTTATTTTGTGAAGAATTTTGGTGAATATTAAAAAATGATTGCTGGTTACAGCATTAAAAAAATGAGATAATATCCTATCTCGTTATTGGATAATAATTGATTTAATAAATAAGTTAGTTCTGGGAGAGATATACCTCTAACCCTAATTACTACTGTAATTACATTCGGGTTTACCCCTTTTTTATAGTTAGTTGTAAATCTGTGGACTTGAATGAAATTGGTTCACCAATTTATTGGTTCACCAATTTTACAGGACAAATGTATATTTTTTTTCAAATAAAAAGAAAATAATCCTAATTTATCTTAGATAAATTATTGGAGTCAAAACAAAATTCATTGGTTTTAGGGTAGAAATTCAGAATAAATACTGCCTCAGGTAAAAAAAACAATATAAATATTCTAATTATCGACCTTAATTCTAATAACCAATACCCTTTTTTCTTGACTAAAATCTGAAGAAGCTTAATTTGTTGTTGGCGGCGTACCCGGACCTACCGAGGCAGCTTTAAACCAAACTTCGGTATATGATCCATTGGCATATTGTTTTGGAATATCTCCATCATACACATCTGCTCCTGTGCACCAAACCATATTTTTTGCAGGATCTTTCCCATTGGTTTGATTATAAGCACCTTGCTTAAAATAATTTAGTTCTCCTTTATAGGCAGTTGGTTGTTCCGTTCCATCTTGACCTATTGGGAAAAACATATTTTTTGTTTGCTCAGGAATATCTGATTTATTAGCATATTCAGATTTTATTAGATTCTTGGTGAAGGTCTTTGTTTCGTGACCTTTGCTGGTAAAAGTGAGATACATAATCCCTTGATAAACGTTTACTTCATAACTGAATTCTTCTCCAAGGGCAATACCATCGGCGGGTTCTTCTGGATATGAAGAAGCATCTTTTCCGACAACGGACATATCATAGCCCCAAATGGCATAGGAATAATCCCATCTGCCTTTATTATCGCCTGTGGTATTAATTTCATAATTCCAATAAACCGATCCTTTTTTATGACCGGGGAATTTTTTATAGAATAATTTGAAAGGTTCATTTTCGTGTCCTTCTCCACTATGAATTTGACCCACCACGGTAGAAAAAGAGGCCGCAACTCGGGCATCACCTGAGGTAGAAACATGCATTACTTGACAAGTACCCGTGAGTTTTCCACCAGTAGTTGGCACCCATTCTTTTTTCTGCTGTAATTCAGATCTGGTATTGCTGGAATTTTTAGAAGTAGTCCCAGAATTGGGAGTCTTATAGACCACCCAGTTGGTGGAACCATCATTATGGGCATAGAAGAATTCTTTATTTTCATAACCCACTAAATCATTCTTATTTGTTCCATCTCCAAGTAATATTTTCCATTGATCAAAATAGGGCAATACATCACTTGGCACCTTAGCATCTGTAATCATTTCAACGTCCGTATCACTTTTGGTTTTTTGCTCCGTGTTGGAGCAACTATTTAGCATCAATGCTAGGCCGATAAATAAGCATGGCAGCATTGCTCGTTTGATAATTCTTTTTTTCATTTTCTAGATTTTGTTTTTAATCCCTTCATAAACTTAATTAATTTTTCAAGACTATGGGGGGTGAATAAAATTATGTTGTAAACCTAATAAAAAAAGGTTGCACTTCTGTTGAAGTACAACCTTAGATTTATTTTGTAAAAAGCAAAGTAGAATGGCCTACTTTGTTTTCATAAATCTCTTAATAACTGTTTCGTTAGAAGAAGTTGCGATTTCGATTAAATAAACACCTACTTCAAGTTGGCTAATATCTAGCGTTGTTTTTTCCAAATCTGTAGCAAGTTGCATTACTTGTCGTCCATAAACATCATAAAGGCTTAGGGTAGCAGCTGCCCCTTCATAAGTTACTTCATTATAAGCTGGGTTTGGATAAATAATACCAGGTGTTTCGTTCTTTTTGTTTTCAACGTAAACGATATTTGAGTATTCAAAAGCTCCGTCAAAATCAACCTGCTTTAGCCTATAGTAATTACCATTGACAGCAGGATTCTTATCCAAAAACTCGTATTTGGATACGGAAGAAGTAGTACCATTTCCTTGTACCATATCCAGCATGGTAAATGTTCTACCATCAGTGCTATGTTCTACTTCAAAATAATCATTGTTTATCTCACTAGCAGTTTCCCAATTTAAGAAGGTAGCGCCGTCTTCCATTCTTCCTTCAAAGGTGATTAATTCTACTGGAAGAACAGCTGCGATCACGCAGATAATCACTTCAGTTGGTTCATACGTTACCTCATAATTAATGGATGCATCTGAGCTATTAATAGTTGCGAATGTTCCAGTAACTGCCCCTGATCCATCAATGATGGTAAAACAATCATCGACTGCGGGTGTAAATCCCCAAACTAATTCGGCAGTTGCTCCTGAAATAGTTATAGCGTTAGCAGTAACGGTATTTAGAATTTGGTCATAATCTGTGGTTGGAGTAGTACCATCAATTTCAAACGTTACGGTGGAAGTTCCTAAATCGAAGTCATCTCTGATCTCCAGATCACCAGGGCTAGATCCTGGAGCAAAACTAGCATTTGCGGTGTTCACAAAACTGGCTATGGTCTCCGTTTCGATATCCTCTGAGCCAGAGTTGTCGATTCTAATGTCGCCGTCATTATTAAAAATAGCTAGATCTTGACATCTTATTCCATCACCTAAGGCAGCGGCATCATCAAATCCACAATCAGCCGCTTGATATAGCGCTCCTGTCATATTATTAAAAGTACCAAATAGTTCCATTCCATGCTGAGAAGAACCTGAAATGTCAACGGTGCCACTATTTGTAAAGGTACAAGCATCGTCCACTTGGATTCCTTCATCATCATTATCTACTAAAATTATGTTACCGCTATTCGTTACCGAAGAAGCTTCTCTTATTCTAATACCATCAGCATCTGTATCGAGGTTATTACCCGTTATCGTAATCGTGCCTGAATTATCAACAGAAGATGGTCCGTCAGTACCACCAGTACCCGTACGAAGCATAATTCCATGATCTCTACTACCTGAAATGCTAATAGTAGCTTGATTATTTAATATTCCTCCATTTTCAGTAGCTAGTCCCACATCTCCCGCTCCAGTAACAGTAATGGTAATCAACCCATTACCCGTATTAAGTAGGGTTGACTCATCATTGATAAATATGCCTTCATCTTCCCCTTTTCCTCCTGAGGCCATTGTAACAGCAACAGTCCCAGTATTCGTAAAAGTAGAACCAGTGCTGGAAGCATCATCTACGGCAAGACCATCATCATCAAAATCACTGATCATAATTATACCATTATTATTGAAGGTACCTCTACTAGAAATACCATCATTAACGGAATCAGATATTATTATTGTTCCATCATTGGTTACGGAAGCACTTGATGACGAAATATCCAAAGCAGCATCATTATTCGCAGGAGCCGTATCCGTATTACCAGTAAGGGTAAGCGTCACACCACCATTAACAGTAAGTGAACCACCTGATCGTATTTCAACGGAGGAAGCTGTGGCATTGGCTGCAACAACTACGTCAAATCCTACAATATCAACATCGTCACCCAAACCAGGAACAACATCTCCATCCCAGTTAAGTGGATCATTCCAAGTTGAGCCATCACCTCCTCCATCCCAAAGGATATAGGTTGCATTGAGCTGAATAGATCCCCCAATTAGGATAAGTGTGAAAAATAAATTTTTCAATGTTTGGTTAAATTTTTTCATATGAATAAAAGTTAAGGTTTTTAAGTAAGTTAAGAATGCGTTTCTAATTGTTCAAAAAATGATCTTTTGGGGCTATTGCTTAAAAGGGAAACAATCAAATGCCTATCTAAATTCTGGACGCAGAATAAGGTATTTGATGATGCCATAAAAAGATTAATCAATAGCTATTCAATTTGGAAAAAAAGGGGGAAGTGTATAATTTTTTAATTCTAGGATTGGTAAACCAGACAATTGGTCTACCAATTTTATTACAAATATAGGAAATATGCAAGGATTTCAAAATATTCTTATTGGTTTTAGCTAAAAAAAGAAAGAAAATTAGCAACTGGGATATACTTTAAGGAATTTTATAAGGTATTCGCTTTGGTATGCTACCTTAGTAAGTGTATTTACTGTTCAAGGAAAGAGCTAGCGCTAACAAGAAATTGATAAACGCGTTGAAATTAATTCGACACCATGATTATTTATGGACAACAAAAAAAGATTGGAAAAAAGAAAGAGGACTAGCTGGATGTGATTTATTCGTTAGCAAGATTGCTTTTTAAATGGAGCGGATAAATATTTTCAAGTTAAGAGCTCCTTATTGGCGACTTTCAACTCATACATTGCCAAGATTACTACAATTATTATTTCAACAATAATATAAGTCCAACCTAAATAGGTAATCTTCTCTTGATGATAAAAGGCCAATCCCAACGATAAAACACAATAGAATAAATTAACAATGGCAATGCCTTTTAAGAATTTGCCTAAATTTTTGTCGATTCTAAAATAGCAGTAAAAATCATAGACTGCAAAAAAACACGGTAAGGCAGCAAGAAGATATAGGGCTGTTTTCGGAATTCCGAAATATGGTTCTAATTTAACTAAAACAATTCCTAATAAAATGGCCGAAACTATGGCACCTACTCCATCCAATAAAAATAGTTGTTTAAGCTTTTTAGATTCCATTTTTATCGTTTTAGGTTTTTTATTTTGATTTTCAAACCTAAAATTATTCAATTTAAAAATTAATTCCTTTTACATTTGTTAAATAATTATCGACCTTTTTTTTTTAATATCTATTCATAGAGCAATTTTTTCATAATTGGAATAACTATTTCCTTCCAGCCAGTTTGAGATTCCTTAAATCGCTTTTCTCCTTCAGCCGCCATTGAAAAATCGCCCTGCATGATCTTTAACAAAGTACCACCTTCTACTTTACTAATTTCATAGGAGAGTTCCACATAATTGGCTGGAATATCTTCCATGCCAGCATTTGGATCAAAAGTAGTCGTGGTAACTTTTATACCTTCCTGGAATGCAAGGACTTCACCTTTGACATAAATAACCTCATTTCCATTTTCTGTTTTTCCTTTCCAATAAACAGGACTTCCAATTTTCCAATCAGAAATAACTTCGCAACCAAACATATACTGCTTAGTCATGGCGGGATTAATTAATAGATCCCAAACTTGGCCAGGACTGGCTTTGAATAAGACTTCTTCTTTGACAATCATTGATTTATTCATTTTAAAGATTTTGGATTATTGATAATACCCCAAATTTCTTTAGTCCGATTGATCTTCTATTGCTGAATTGGGAGTTTTTCTAACATTATTGGGAGTAACTCCAAATTGTTTTTTAAACGCAGTTGAGAAATGTTGTGGTGAGCTATACCCTGTTTGATAGGCAATTTCTTTGGCTGTTTTATCTGTGCCTAATAATAACCGCTTTGCTAAACTCATTCTACAATTATGGATATATCCAAAAACGGTTGTTCCAAATAGTTCTTTAAACCCTTTTTTCAGTTTGTATTCGTTGATACCGACTAGTTTAGAAAGCTCAACAATAGTTGGAGGGTTGTCAATCCTAGCATTCAATAAGTCTTTTGCTTCGTTTAATTTTCGCTTATCTCTTGCTGATTTGATAAAATCATTGGCGATATTCTGCTCGTATAGTTCCGCTTGCAAGACGAGTAATTCAATACTTTTGGAAAGCAAAAACAAATCCTTTAATTCGTTTTGAAAGGAGCAATGGATAATTTCATAGATGACTTGTTGGATTTTTAAATTGTTGGTTCTCCAATCATTAGATAGGATGGTGTTTTCTTTGTTGATTACTTTTTCAGTAAATCGTTTTAAGATTTCGTTTCCATTTTGACCTATTTTGATAAACGCATCAGTTGTAAAATTAACTCCAAAAGTTTCAATTCTTTTCGATCTGTTCTTTACAGCAATTTCTAATCCGTCTGAGTACATAATATTATTATGAGATCCTGATAAGGAATACGCGCTGTTTAATTGTGCAAAGGTAAAATCATAACTGCCCTGCAACCCAAAATGTAGTCGTACAAATTCAGTATCGTTTTTTGTAATTTTCAGGTCGTTCGTATAGTAGTCGACAATATTATGACTGATCAAAATCTCATTTAATTCCCAGGAGGTAGATACCCTATTCTTTATGTTGTTGCTCATCTTATAAGATTCTTGCTAATTAGCAACGGTCAAATAATGACATCCCGATTTTTCTCTGATCTTTTAATATCAATCACAAATCAGGAACTTATTAATTGGCTGTTACTTAGTTCCTTTAATCAACCTTATTAATCCTTTTTTTGAAATCCATAAATTGAGGTATGCATTCCGGCAATTTTCCATTTGCCTGCTTCCTTTTCCATCAGTCTAGTTTCCCGTTTCAGTCCATGTTCTTCGTCCATAATATCGAAAGTTACCCAAGCCCCAGTTCCATATACTCGAACATCTATACCATCTGGTTGAGCAGGAAGCGGAGCTGGTTTTGGATGCTCCTCAATATAGGTTCTTACAAAATCATCTATTTCCTTCCAACTATTCATTTCAGAAAAACTATTTTCAGCAAAATTCATATTGGTTTTTGATGTTTTCTGATGATGGACCCAATAGGTTTTCCACGCCTCATAATCTCTTCGAAAGGCAGCCTTGGTTTCATTTCTTAAGCTCTCAATGATGGCTGTTTTTTCTTGGTCAATATTTTCTAGCTGATTGGTTAGATCACCACCAGGCTTTTTATTACAACTAATGGCAACGGTACCAAAAACTAACAGGAATACGCAAAAATATTTTTTCATGTTTTTTTATTTTTTAAAAAAAAGAGCAAACTAGTTGGGAAATAATTAATTAATCATCCTACAATTTTCATTTTCTCTTTGAATCCTACAAATACTTCTTGCATGTTGAGTTTCCAATAAAATAGATGATTTTAAATGTTGAAGTGCTAGGATTTTTTGATCAATTTCTAAAATTTTATCGTTTATTTTTTTTTGCATAATAGAACAATCTGCTTTTTCTGCATCCATCAATTCCAAGACGTTACCAATTTCTTTTAGGGTAAATCCAAATCGCTTTGCTTTTTTGATCAGCCCTAATCGATGTAAATGATCTTCGGTATATCGTTTATAATTATTGAAGGCAGAAGTTGTTCGATTAACTTTTAAGAGTCCTTTTTTTTCGTAGAATCGAATGGTGTCTTTTGACATACTTATTTTCTTACTTAATTCTCCTATTAACATTTTTTTTTTATAAAGTTACGAATTTACTTGACCGTTGACTATAGTCCACAGTTTATCTTTGGGACTTTTAAGAAAAAAAATAAATGATGAAAAATAAAATGCTGATAATTCTGCTTTCTGGTGGCTGGTTTTTCTTAGCTCTTTATCTAACTTCAGGATACTTCTTTAAGAAATTCTCCTTGAATGAAGAGGAGATGATATTTAGTACCATTACTTGGAAAAATCATATGGACTTTTTTAACGGAGCCATCCAATGCAATTTAATACCGGAGGAATTAATAGAACGAAAAAAAATATTAAAAGAGACAATTTTTTCGCAAGTTCTGAAGAAAGAAGCGATTAAAAATGGATATATTTTTTATTTCAAAGATGATTCAAACCTTTTAGATGCCATTTTTGAACAAGTAAAAATAGAAAAGGCATGTTGTCCTTTTTTCAAATTTGACATTTCTATACTACCCAATAATAAAGGCTTTGCTTTGCAAATTTCAGGCTCAGAAGATGCTTTAGAAAT
The DNA here is from genome assembly GCA_937928405.1 of uncultured Saprospiraceae bacterium. GTDB lineage: Bacteria > Bacteroidota > Bacteroidia > Chitinophagales > Saprospiraceae > JALZUU01. Next base: position 12,354 of record CALFWZ010000105.1, on the reverse strand, counting down.
GATCAAAGATTTCGATAAGGAGGATGTATTTTAATCAGCAACCAAAATCAACGTTGATTGACTAAATTGATCCCCAAGAAAATTTAAAGCATAAATTCCTTTTGGTAAAAAGGAAACATCTAAATTTAAAGCTGTTCTGGCATCAACTTGTTCGGCCAAAACTTCTTGGCCATCTATACTTAATAGTCTTATTGATTTAATTTTTTGAGAGATTTCTTTAATGTCAATGGTATTAGTGAATGGATTTGAAAAAATAACGGGAAGTTCACTATTTGATTCCACATCTTCTGATCCAACCAGATCTATTTCTTCAATACTAAAATCGTCAAAGAACACCATTTCATCTCTAAGATCCTGCACATTATTCAGTCCTCTATAAATACCCCATTTGGGCCTAACAAAACTCGCACCTGGCCTCCAATTTATCATGGCGTCATTCGAATAGGAAAAAAGTACATTATCGTCACTGACGCTTTTTATTTCGATCGAAAACATTCCTAATTCACCATAGGTAATGGTTTCTGTTACGTCTAACCAAGTATCAATAAATGGAGCTAATGGTGTCTGTGCTATAATAACCGAGGACACCGTTTCACCATACCTTAATTCAAGTCGATCAGGTGTACTTTTTCTAGCCGTCAAGGTATACATAGGATGACTGGCCAATGAACCGCCTACTGATTTAAGTTGATGTAAATGCGTAAAATTCGGAGAAGCTTGGAAACCTTCTGATAATTTAAACTTCCATTTATAAACGACGGTTTCATTTTCAATCCCTAGTAAATTGTCTGGAGATTTGTCATAGGATTTTATTTCATTTCGTTGTCTATCAAAATTTATGCACCGATCATTATCCGGATCTGTATGAATATGAAATCGAAAAACATGGGTATTCAATTCATTATCAAATACCTCATCAATATGGTCTCCAAAAGCATTATGATTACAATCTGGTACTTCGATCGGAAAGAATCCTGGGGCCAAAATGGAAGTAATCAATTCATACGTTTCTCCCGGTCCATCGGCTTTAAGGACAACTTGGGTATATCCTGGTTGAATTAAAAACAAAAACAAAAAGATATAAATAATTCTCATTTACAATTAAATTTTACACAATGATACAGATCTATTGATGGAATTCATAATTCTCCCAACCTTAACTTACTTACAATTCTATGTCAATAATCTGTTTGTTCAGTCGACTTTTCTCAGCCGCAAATCCCATCACATGGCTCTCAATTGAAGCTTCGATCGTGGAAGATAATAAACTAGCATCTTGCCTTTTTACGGCACGTACCCAATCTGTGGCTAACGCCCAATCTCCCCCACCGTGACCACTATTTTTGTAATTGCTGACATCATCTACTCTAGCATCCCATTTGGTAATTTTTTTGGTTAAAAAATCGGTGTGGACAAATTCGTTCATATCTCCAACAATATCGCCATGTGACCCCATGATTCGGGTTCTCCGACCATGATAGCCGGTAAAGGCCTCCATAGAAAAACTAACGGTAATATCATCTTCAAATTCCATATTGGCGACATAATGATCCGGTTGATCATTTTCCATTTTGTAAACACAACGACCGTAATTGGTAGTTTTTAATTGTTCTAAAATAAAATCACCATGTTTAGATGTATCCTCAGGAAAATCAAAAACATAGGTCCAACTCCGATCTCTATGGTAAATTTTTAACGCAGAATATGGGCATTCGGATTCTACGGCGCAACCATCGGTGCAGCGATTGGTACTACCTTTGGGTGCATTAGCCGCTTTGAACCATTTGAGGTTACCAAAGGCGGAAATCCTTTTACAAGGCTTTCCAACCATCCATCTCAAAATGTCGAGATCATGACAAGATTTGGCTAGAATAATCGGAGTGGTTTCTTTAGCGTTATGCCAGTTGCCGCGCACATAAGAATGCGACATATGAATATGTTGTATGGGTTCTAAATGTTGGATACTAATGAGTTCACCAAGGATTCCTGATTGAATCATCTCCTTCAATTTAATAAAATAAGGTGCATACCGCAGCACATGACAAACTGCGACAATCCTACCTGTCTTTTTTGCTAGCGCTAGAATATCTCGACATTCTTTTTCTGTCGGGGCAATGGGTTTTTCCAATAAAACGTCATAACCCAACTCAAGCGCTCTCATGCAAGGTCCATAATGCAAATCGTCTGGTGTGGTGATGATGACCGCGTCGGCAAATTTGGGTCGATCAAAAACATGTTCCCAGGTGGTAAATCTATTTTCTTTTGGAATATTGTGTTTTGCCGTATAGCGTTCGTTTCGAATGGGAATTGGTTCGGCAACTCCTACGATATTCAGTTCTTTTGGAAATTCAATACCATAATTTCCGTATACATTTCCTCTCCCACCAGCTCCGAGGGTGATGGCAGTAATGGGTTGATCGATATCTCTATTTCCGAAATCTTTCGCAGGAATGGTTTCGGCATTTTCACTAGTTCCCGCAAGTCCAGTTAGAGAAGAACCAACACCGATGCCGATTGCTAAATTTTTAAGGGCTTTTCTTCGGTCAATTTTTTTCATATTCCATTATGTTTATAATCTACCTCAACATAAGGATTTTTTATGATAAATTTATTTTCTTCCTAGATGTTCCGCCAATAATTTCCAAGTATTATCTTCCTTGATAATTACGGAAGTTCCAATTCCATTTCCAGAAACGGATTGGCCATCCATCATTCCAGACCAATAAAATTCAAATAAATAGACCGCATAGATTGGTTCTTGTTTTAACCATACCACATTCTCTATGGAGAATTTTTCATTCTTTATTTTAGAAAAATTATTTTCAAAGGCTTTTTGTACCTGCTCTTTACCTTGATGGACCGTTCCGTTTGAAAAGGTGACACTGGCATGAGTAGAAATCAAAGGTGCAACGATTTTCCAATTTTGGGAAGCCAAGGCGGATTCATAGGCGGTGATAAAATTAATGGAACTCATATGACTCATTTCTCTTTACTAAATTTCATAGCATTAGATAAGATTCTTTAAAAATTTATTGTTTAGATTTTAATTGTTTTTTATACCGCAAATTAACTGGAGAAGCTAACACCATTCTATCTAATTTAGACTTTTCTTCCTTCGAAAGACTTTCTGTTTCTAATAGAAAATTCACACATAAATCAGCTAAGGTCATCTTATCAAAAACACATCCAAATTGAGTAGTTATTTTTGTAGTATCTCCAATTAACTGCTTTAATGTTTTAAGTGTATATTCTCTTTCTTGATTAAAAATTCCTAAAAACCCATAATATCTTAAACTAGGATTTGTAGTATTAACCATTTCAAATAAATCCTCCTTGGAGGAAATTTTCAGTAGTGCCTCATAACTTAAATACTGATCAGATAAACTTCCTTCAATGCGTACATAGGCACTACTAATATGATGACCTTTTATATCGTTAATCAATTCAATCTTAGTTTTTTTATTTATTCTGTCTACAATTAAAGAATCAAAATAAGCTTCCATTTCTCGTTCATAAGTCATCCAATATAAGCTATCTTGGATTACTTTTTCATGTGATATATTATCTTGAGGTGAATCACAGGAATGGAATAACAGAAAAATCAAGAATAATTGGATGTTTCGTATTCTCATTTTATGTTAAGTTAAAATATAATTATCCAATTTCCATCTTCTTCCACTAATGACCAATAAATTGGGACTAAATCCATCTGCTCTTAATGCCATTATAAGTTCTATTAAGTAGTTTTTTGCTGTGGAATTGACACCAATCAGAGAACTTGCATACAACCAAGTTATTCCAATGAGCATCAGAAAACCTATTAGAAATCTTTTAAAAAATTTCATTCCTATTCATTTACTTTCACAAATTTATTTACAAAAATTCGATCTTCAGATTTTATCTTTACTAAATAAATACCTCCTTCTAATTCACTAACATTAAGTTGAATCCTATCTCCAATTACCTTTTTATGGATAAGCTGCTTTCCTTCTATATTTAGAATAGAAACTTCATTTACGGCAGCATTCATCAACTTAACATTCAATAGATTTCTCACAGGATTAGGGAAAACTTCAATATGGCTTTTATTTGTAAAATTATCCGTATTGGTTGTTAGAAAAAACTCTTCACAATCTTCTTCAATGGGATATTTAAAGTCACCATTTCTATAGCACACAAAATAATTAAATCCACCACCGATGGAGCAATTATCTGTATTCCAAAATAAATAATCACTATCGATTTGTCCTACCGTTTCCAAAATGGTAAATGGTTCATATGGAAATGGTTGGTTGGGATCGGATAAACATAATTTCTGACCATACCATTTTTTATAATTAATCCCTCCTATCTCTTCTTCTCCAATGCTATCAATGGCTAATTGTAAATCTAAAATTCCTCCCACATTTGGTAAATAAAGAGAATCATCTATGCTCATATCAAAATCAAGAAATAAATTACCATTAACATAAACGGAATCATTTTTTATGCTAAGTAATCCTATACTTGTATGCTCAATGACAGGAGCAGCAAAGGGTTGAAAATGATGCTTCTGAATAAATTGTTTGTAAAGTGCTCCTTGGATAATGGTATCTTTTTCTATTTTTATACTGGTCCATCCACTGCCTCCGCCATCATGCGGTTCAAACCAATACCTCCAATACGATCCTACCGTACCAAATTCATTTTGGGCAGTGACGATGTTTTGAACTAGAAAGATAAAAATGGTCAGTGCAATAATTCTTTTCATCACTTTATACTTAGAGGTTTTTAAAAATAAAATATCAGTGATAAGATATCAATTTTTAAATTACCATTCCGTAAGAATGAGGTCAATCCTAAGTTTTTCTATGAAGATATGCTTTGTTTTTACAAATTAAGGATGGGTTTTTCCAATTTTTTCATCTGCAAGTTTATTTGCCAGCTCCTTTGCTTCTGTAGTTATGTTTGTGGGTAACCACCCTGACTCCTCTCTAGACAACGAACCGCTTATTTTTCTTTTCTAATCATAGATTTAAATTTTTCAAAAAACAAGATCATATTTATATAATCTTTCATTTGGGCGCGGGTAAAATTATTACTGATGATTAAGATAGCCTGTCCATTACTTTCGAGGTGATTTAATCCACTAATTTCAATTAAGACCTTTAGTTTTTCTGTCAAGAAATTCTCCATGGCGGTTACATCATCGACCTTGACCACATAATTTTTAGGCGCTTCGCTAAAGATGGAATAGTCTATACTTTTATATTCAGAAATCCGTAACACGCTTTCCAAAAAATCCTTTTTTTCAATAGTGAATTTAGGAATACTAAAAGGAAGAGTTAGTATTCCAACAGTTGTTCGATATTCATCTGGAAATATATCTGCCCCTTCTTCAAAAGTCACATCAATCAATTTCATCTGCATTTCTTTGTCATGATCAGAAATACAATTAGATTCTGTTTCAACAGGCCGAGTTTTAAAAAAGTAAAAAGATTTAAAATACTCCAAATCTTCTTTGGGTTCCACTTGGAAATCTAAACCATAACTTTCCGCCATTTCTTTTAATAAATTTTGACGTTGATTCAATGGCTCAACAGTATTGACTTTAATTTTGGTCGCCAATTTATGATTGGTAGAAGAGATATGCTGGTCTAATCCAGTTATCTTTATGGTTCCGCCTGTATTTTGGTGGATTTTTTGAAAATCATATAAATCTTGTAGAACGGTAGTTCCTACTAATCTGGTTTGTGAAAAATCAATGGTTGCATTCGCACCGGAAGGAATTTGGGCGACTAAATTATTAATTTTTAAAATGCCTAAAAAATTGGCGATTCCTCTCATTTTCAAATCATAACTTCCATCTGGATTCATCACTAAATTGGAACCTGAGTTAAAAATCATCTTAAAAAATCTAGGAATAGATAATCTAGCCAATAACATATGACTCACCAAGGCTAATAGCAAACCTCCTAACAGTCCAATTAATAAATTTGTGAAAAGTGTTAAAACCATCGTACCCACAAAAAATATTAATTGCTCAACTCCTTGACTATAAACTTGTTTAAATACTGCTGGAGAAGCTAACTTGAGACCTGTATAAACCAATAGAATGGCAAAAGCACAAAGGGGAACCTGTTTCATGATGGGACTCAAAACAACGATAAACAAGAGCAGTAAAATTCCTTGGTACATATTGGACCATTTGGTTTTTGCTCCATTATGCACATTAACTGTACTACGAATAATCACGGCGATAATTGGTAATCCACCAATTAACCCTGCCGCCATCGTGCTCAATCCAATCCCTGTCAAATCCTTATTCAAATCTGTTTTTCGCTGGTAAGGATCAATTTTATCAATGGCTTTGGCAATGGCTAAAGATTCAATACTCGTAATGATCAAAATTGCTAAGACGGTCGTCCAAAATTCAATAGTATCAATTTTACCAAAATTGGGATGCATAATCGAATCCTTAATTTTATCAGGCATATCCAATAATAGATGCGGTCCAATTTCATAAGCCTTTCCCAAAAATGAAAAAATATGATCTTCAAAAAAATTGAAAGCATATACAAATGGAATAGACAAGGCAATCACCCACATTGGGGTTGGTAGAATATGGAAAAAACGATAACTGATTTTAGAATGGAATAACAATAATAATAAACCTGCAAAAGAAATAATGACTACAACTGGATTGGCTTGTGGTAAATAGACTACTGCATCTATAAGATTTTGGATAATACTTGGACTGTCAGAATGTGTCCCAAGCGCTACATGAATTTGTTTGGCAAAAATAATAATCCCAATAGCAGCTAAGATTCCATGTATCACAGAAGAGTGGAAAATATCCGCTAAGCGACCAAGTTTCAAAAAACCTAATACTACCTGAATTGCTCCAGACACCACCACTGCGGCCAATACGTAGTTGAAAGCCTGACCTGTTCCATCTCCCAATAGCCCAATTCCCATCAAAATAACAGCGATAACTCCTTTGGCTGGACCATTAACGGAAATATGACCACCTCTATAAAGGGTCGTCACTACCCCACCTACAATGGCTGAAAAGATACCAGCCATCGCTGGTGCCTCTGCCGCTAAGGCTATACCTATCGAAAGCGGTAAAGCAATAAGGGCAACACTTACCGCGGCGATTAAATCACTTTGCCAATTTTCAACTAACCCCTTAAAACCTTCTTTCGGTGTAATTTCCATGTATCTGCCTTGCCTGATTATAGTATGTTTCTTCTAACTGGCGTAAAATAGTAAATATTCGGAAGGAATTGGCATTAAATAAAATGGAGGAAGATTTTAGGGCTAAATTAGGCAGCATACTGGTTTATGGTATCGTTTAACAAATCACTTAAATCCTTCGTTCTATTATTGCTAAATATTATGCGTAAATAAAAAAATCCAATGAGTTCATAGCAGCCTGTACTTTTTTGATTTTAAATATATAATTATCCTCTTCTTTCTTACTTACTTACAATCTTCTTATAGGTATTTCTACGTGTTTCTAATTTCAGTATAAATACGGTATTAAGCACTCAACACATATTATATTTTTGCGATGTGATTAAAACTATCTGTCCGGTAGAGCAGCTCGCAGTAAATTTAATTACAAAGGCGGAATCTGAAAAGCCTGCTTATAAATAGAGTAAGAAAAATTTAAATGAAAACAATTATGAAAAAAAGTTCATCAAGATCATCAGGCCTCAAAAATGGCGCGGTGATTACTACCTTTGATGCGGCAGCGATTGAATGGTGTTCACCGTCCTTTTTAGGATGTAAAATTTGTGCATCTGCCACTGCGGATAAAGGTAACGTTACGCTAACCCTTTCCCTCAAAACCCCTTTTGGAAATATATCTAAGAGTTTCTCATTTTCTACAAATATTAGTTACACTTGGAAGCCCTTTAGCAAACTTAAACTGACCATTGACATTGCAAACCTGACAGAAGATGGAGGAGTTGTAAGTTTTGACTTGGGTCTAAAACCTTGTGTAGATGTACCAATTTGGGGCTGGAAATGTTATAGCTTCCATCACCACTTTGTTATTCCTATACCAGTTAAAGCTGAAGAGCTTGATCAAAAGTTCTCCGATTATTTAATGGTTATGTCCAATTCTGGAGGGCAAGCAGGTTCATCCCCAGCCACCAGTTTGCTACAAGGAGATATTTACAACCAACATGCTAATACTTCTGGTGGATTCCCAACGGTACCGGTTGTTTCTTGTGTAACAACTTGTACTGGATTTTCTCCTATTTGTATGGCCAATCAGGGACAAGCTAAATCTAATGTGGGTTTCCCAACCGTGCCAGTCGTCTCTTGTGCTGTAACCTGTACCGGAGTTTCTCCTATCTGTATGACCAATCAAGGACAAGTTCAATCTAATGTGGGTTTCCCGACGGTGCCAGTCGTCTCTTGTGCCGTTACTTGTACGGGAGTTTCTCCTATTTGTATGACCAATCAAGGACAGGCTCAATCTAATGTGGGTTTCCCAACTGTACCAGTCGTCTCTTGTGCCGTGACCTGCACTGGGATTTCTCCTGTTTGTATGGCCAGTCAAGGACAAGCTAAACCAGAAGGCGGATTCCCAACCGTGCCGGTTGTTTCCTGTGTAACAACCTGTACTGGAATTTCCCCTATTTGTATGTCCAACCCAGAAGGGCCAAAACCAGAAGGTGGCTTCCCTACTGTGCCGGTTGTTTCCTGTGTGACAACTTGTACTGGAATTTCTCCTATTTGCATGACTAAATAGAAACTTGAGAATCTACTGAAAATAGTACCGTCCCAACTTAAAAAAGTTGAGGACGGTACTTATTAAAGAAAGTTAACATTACTCACATTTTCAATAAATTGACAAATGCAACTAACACCTGAAAATATATTTCACTATCTAAGTAGACGAGAATTGATCAATGAATCAGCGGTTATTAAAGGTAAGTTTTTGGTCCAATCTGAACGGACTAGAAATAATATTTTTAAAATAAAGATTACTCCATCAGATTCCATTTTTATTAAACAAATGGCCAAGGATGCAGCCTCTAATCAGTTAATCCAACGCGAAATCTATGCTTATCAACTTTTCAGAAAAGACAAAAATTTTGAGGAGTTAAAAAAGTCAGTACCCACCTTATTGGGTTATGATAGTGAAAATAATGTGCTCATCACAAATCTATTTCATAAGGCTACTAGTCTTCATGAATACTATATGCAGCAAAAAGATTTCAATAATGAATTAGCGAAGGAACAAGGATCTATTTTATCCGCTTGCCATCGCGTTAATATCAACCAAGTAAAAACTAAGATATTTCCAAAACTATTACCTTGGGTTCTTCAGCTTCATAAATTTGAAGCCCACCAATTTTTCCCTAACCATCCATCTAGTGCAAAAATAATTAGCATTATTAAAGAAAATTCCTTGCTCCAAAGTGAACTCTTAAAGTTGTCAAATGATTGGAAATTTTCCCATCTTATTCATGGCGACGTAAAGTGGATTAATTTTCTGGTGGTTAATGAAAATGGACAGCAAACTCAACGACTCATTGATTGGGAACTCTCAGATATTGGAGATCCAATATGGGATGTGGCAGGACTTCTTCAGTCTTACATCGTGGCTTGGGTATTCGGATTTGACAATACAAAAAAAGGACATCATTTGCCTGAACATATGATGCCATTCCACGTGCATCAGACACAAGAATCTGCCAGAGCCTTCTTAGAGCAATACCTAAGTTTACAAAAACTTACCGATAATCAACGGTTTAAATTTCTAGAAAAATTAATGAAATTTACCGCTGCTCGTATTTTACAAACCAGTATTGAAGGAGTAAACTACAGTACAGAAATTGAATCCAATAATATTCGATGTGTACAATTGGCCTACAATATCTTTAAAAATCCAATGAATGCACTTGGAGAATTGTTTCATATCCAACAAAACGAAATGAGCTATGATTAAATCTGCAGCAATTGAATTAACTGATTTTATATCCAAATTAAACATTGGTAAATCCATGATAAGGTTTGGCAAACAAGAACATCCTATCGGTTCAAAACCAAAGGTGGATATCCTCAAAAATATCGTTTACTCAGAATGGTACTCATTAAAACGCCGATATCAATTAGCAGCTAGAGAAGAAGCCTTCTTACAAAATGAGGATAACGAAAAATTCCAAAACGAACTTAAAAAAAATAATCAAACCCTCTCACGAGATGAGGAAGGCTGGGAAATATCCAAAGACCTTGGAAATGGATATTTAGAAATAACTAAATTTCAGAAAAAAGAAATCGTTGCCAAATCAGCCATCAAACCGCAAGAACAAAACTATTTCTCTAATCAGACAAAAGAGGTCACGGTACATTTTACAAATGGTAAAAGCAATCTCCAACCAAATTTCTATTATGTTTTTGGTAAGCAACGCCTTAATACGGCGGAGAATCTAACTCGAATTTATTGGAATATTAATAGCGACGGAGCTCCCAAACTGGTCAACATCATCACCACTACTTTAAACCATTATCATTTACCTTTTTTGTTTAAATGTTTAAACAAACCAAATTTATACTACCGTAGAGATCCTGCGGTTCTCTATCTCGAAAGTCAGAACTTAGCTTTTTTAGGAAATTTAATGCCAGAGATATATGAATGTATCAAAGAATTTCTGGACGAAGATACCCCCTTATTTTCCTATGAATATCAACCAGGAATTGGCATTGCTGAAAGTCCAAACATTGGAGAAAGTTTTGGATTAAATCGAGCGGAAATAGTGGCAAAAGTATTAGCAAATTCTAATGCTTCATCAACAGAAAATCTGATTTCTCAAATTGACCAAGCCTTTACAAAAAATAATCTTCAACCTGAGGCTCCTTACTTAAAAGCTGGTATAAAAAAATTAACACTTTAAATAAAAATCTATGAAAACCATCACAAAAACTCAATTTTCCGAAGTAGCTTGGAATATCGGTTGTCAATTAATGCAGGACAGTATATGGCATAACGATGCTTGTAATTGGTTAGGATATTGGGTACAACCTTATAAAGGAAAATATGTACCACAAATGACTAGTTTTGGTCCAGATATCTATTCAGGAACTGCCGGAATTGCCCTCTTCCTAAGTGCACTTTATGCCGAATCGGAAGATTCGGTCATTCTGAAAACCATTAATGGTACGGTTCAGCAAATTCGTGCAACGATGGCGACGGCTCCCAATCATGGTTTTTATTCTGGAAAACCCGGAATAGGTGCTACATTAATCAAACTAGGAACGCAATTTAGTAGAACCGATTGGATGAAAGACGGGGAGCATCTTTTAAATTCTATTCCAGTCAAAATTTCTGGAGCCCATGAAATTGATCTAATTAGCGGAGCAGCAGGAACCATTCCTGCCTTGCTTGATGCTTATCAAATAACCTCAAATGAATCCTTACTGCAAAAGGCGAATGAACTCGGACTGGAATTAATTAAGAATGGTGTTGAGTTTAATAATACCATGTCCTGGACAACCGTTCCGGGAAAGCAAAATTTGACGGGGTTTTCACATGGTGCTTCTGGAATTGCACTTGCTTTGCTTAAACTATATGAGGTAACTAATAATCAGGCATTCCTTACCGCATCTCAAGGTGGATTTAATTATGAACGCTCCACCTTTGATAGTAAACAACAAAATTGGCCAGATTTCAGAGCAGATATAGACGCAAAAGATTTATGTGGTCTTGCTTGGTGCCATGGTGCTCCAGGAATTGCTTTATCAAGAATAGAGGCACTTCAAATTCAACCCGATGAATCGAAAGAAGTCGAATTAAAAATCGCTTTAAATACGACCGCCAGAAGTATCAATAATATGTTGTTAAATATTGAAAACGCCAACTTCTCCCTCTGTCATGGCATCGCAGGAAATGCCGACATATTGTTGAGTAGTAAGGAAAAGGAATTTAAAGATCTAGCGGAAGTGGTGGGAGATATTGGTATTAAAATGTATCATAACCATAATCGTTCTTGGCCAACTGGATTAAATTCCCAACATAACACGCCGGGACTTATGATGGGGGCAGCCGGTACGGGATACTTTTATTTACGATTATCAAATCCTAAAAAATATAAGACCTTATTAATTCCGGGAATTAAATTTTAATCTAATTTTCAATCTTTAAAATCAAAAGAAAGACTTCAACAATTCAAATACAAAATTTAAATTGTAGGCTAATTGAATACACTGTGTAAAAAATTCATTTAAATTTTAGAATGCTTCTTTTTGGCGATTACTTCGTCTAAATTTCATCAAATAGCTACGGCTATTTTCAAAAATATTAGACTCGTACTCACCATAAATAACCTATTCAAAATCTAAAGCAACTTAATACAC
>CALFWZ010000104.1 GCA_937928405.1 uncultured Saprospiraceae bacterium | reverse complement strand
AACACTTTCCGAAACAAGTCCTGCACCTCCGCGTTCTTTGCGCGAAAACACAGGTTAAAGATCTACCCGCTAAGCCACCTTTGCGCCCTCAGCGTCTCTGCGCGAAAAAAAGCTACTAGATCTACCCGTTAAAACACCTTCCGAAACAAGTCCTGCATCTCTGCGTTCTTTGCGCGAAAACACACGCTAAAGATCTACCCCTAAAACATAAACAACTCCTCCTGAAACGCCTCAATCACTCCCCGCTCTCTAGCCAGCCCAAACAATTTCTGCACTGCCGCTCGTCCCGCTGAACCCAAGTCCTCCGTAAAATTATTGACATACAAATTGATATGTTGCATCATTACCTTTTCATCCATCTCTTGCGCATGTGGTCGAACATAATCCAGCGTCTGCTCAGGAAATTTTCGTGCGTACTGAACACTTCGAGCCAACACCCTATTTACTTTTTGCTGTATCGCCAAATCAATGCTCCGACGAATAACAATCCCTCCCAATGGAATAGGCAGGCCCGTTTCGCTCTCCCAAAATTCTCCCAAATCTTGGATTTTTACCAACCCCTTTTCTGCATACGTAAACCGACTCTCATGGATAATCAATCCCGTTGTTTTTGCTCCCGTGGCCACCAATTGTTCAATCTCCGAAAAAAGCACGGCCTCTTTTTGGGTGGCGTTAGGATAAGCCAAGCTCAGCAAAAAATTTGCAGTAGTATATTTACCTGGAATCGCAATGGTCCCAGCCTCAACCTCCGATGCAGACAAAGACGCTCGCCCGATTAATAACGGCCCACAATTTCGTCCCAAAGCACTCCCAGCATCCAATAGCACATAATCCCGCAATGCATACGCATAGGCATGATAGCTCAACTTGGTAATGTCCAATTCTCCAGCAAACGCCCGCTGGTTCAGCGCTTCCACATCTCCCAACACCACCGAAAATTCCAATCCTTCCGTATCAATTTTTCCATGCACCAAGGCATCAAATAAAAAGGTATCATTCGGACAAGGAGAAAACCCTAAGGTTAATTTCATTTTTTATTAGATTATTTTTATTCTAAATTTCAACAGTCCAATTAGCAAAAAAGTTTGTCTTCCTGATCATTGCTAAAAATCAAGAAGAATCCCTTACCAAAAGCCAGAAGCCAAAATACCTTAATTTAAAGGATAATCACTGACTAAACTATATATTATCTTTCTATTTTTTATCGCATACCAAATCTAAAAGAAATAAGATCTACCCGTTAAAACACCTTTGCGCCCTCAGCGTCTCTGCGCGCCCAAAAAACTTACCCGTCATACTTCCCGCTACCTCTCTACGAACCCTATTAAAAACATATATTCAAGAATTTCAACAAATCAACAAATCAACAAATCAACAAATCAAAAAACGTATCTTTGCACCAAAATAATAAACATGCTCGATTTAAGTCACGTACAGGTCGTATACGAAGACAACCACTTAATTGCCGTCAACAAACCCGCTGGCTTCCTCGTACAAGGAGACAAAACAGGAGATACTCCGCTCGTCGATTACGTCAAAGCTTATGTAAAAGTACGCTATAAAAAACCTGGTGATGTTTTCCTCGGGGTCATTCATCGTCTTGATCGCCCCGTCAGTGGTACCGTCATCTATGCTCGAACTTCTAAAGGACTCAGCCGGATGACTCAATTATTTCGCGAAAGGAAAGTAGAAAAAAACTATTGGGCCATTACCAAACAACGTCCAAAACCCATCGCTGGAAAACTAGAGCACTATCTGCTTAAAGACAAGGGCAAAAATTTGGCGAAGGCTTACGCAAAAAAAGGAAACCGTACCAAAGATGCCAAACATTCTGTCCTGACCTATGAACTAATTTCTGCCATCGAAGCTCATTATCTTTTGCATGTCAAGCCAGAGACCGGACGTCCCCACCAAATCCGAGTCCAGCTGGCTACTAATGGAACACCCATTATCGGAGATGTAAAATATGGTTATCCAAATCCCGAAGACGATGGCTCTATTTTACTACACTGTCGATCTATGAGTTTTATTCATCCAATTAAGCAAACCCCTATTACCATTGAATCTGATCCGCCAGATAAATTCATGTGGAATCGTTTTATGTAAAGGATGGATAATGAGGACCTTACGGTAAATAGATTCAAGTTAAATTAGATCCAGAATTTGATCTATGGTTGATTTAACTAGATTTTTTCGGTGAATACCAGGCTTTTTAGAATAGGGAATGATAGAAATAATTGTGTTTTGGCCTAAGCCTCAACCTCGATGAACTTCAAATACATATCAATCCTTAATATTTTTATTATAAATAAAATAGAGAATAAAGAACCCGCGTTCGTTCTGCGCCCTGTGCGTCTCTGCGCGCCATAAAATTCAAAAAATAAAGAGAAAAAATGAATGATAGAAGATACACTCGCTAAATAACCTACGATCGCTTTGCGCTCTCTGCGTCTCTGCGCGCCATAAAATTCAAAAAAAAAGAGACAACCAAATAAACCACTTTCAATTTAAACTGAAAGTAATCCAATTTGTTATAAAAATATGATGTTAGCAACCATCCTTAACGATCCCGGCTTAGAGCCAGAACTAAAAGACATTGCCAAAAAAGTAGAATCCGGCGAACGGATAACTCCTGAGGAAGGAGAACTACTTTTTGAACGTGGCAGTCTCTCTTATCTCGGAGCATTGGCCAACCATATCCGTGAAAAAAAACATGGTAGTAAAACCTATTTCAATCGGAACTTCCACCTTGAACCAACCAATGTTTGTCTCTATACCTGCACTTTTTGCTCCTATTCTAGACTGATCAAAAAACGAAGTGAAGGTTGGGAATATACCATGGATGAGATGCTCGACATCATCAAAAAATACGACGATCAGCCAGTGACTGAAGTACACATCGTGGGCGGTGTGTTACCTCAATACGATCTAAAATTTTACCAAGATCTTTTCAAAGCCATTAAAGCACATCGGCCAGATCTACATATCAAGGCACTAACACCCGTAGAGTACCACTATATTTTCAAAAAAGGAAAAGTCTCCTACGAAGAAGGTATGGCACTCATGAAAGCCGCTGGATTAGACTCTATGCCTGGTGGTGGAGCCGAAATTTTCCATCCTGAAATTCGAGATGAAATTGCTGGAGGTAAATGCTCTGGTGACGAGTGGTTGGCCATTCATGAAGCTTGGCACAATCTAGGAATGCGATCCAACGCAACCATGCTCTATGGACATATCGAAAAATACAAACACCGAATTCACCATCTAGAAGAACTTCGAAAACTACAAGATAAAACCGGTGGTTTCCAAACTTTTATCCCACTGAAGTTTAGAAATAAAGGAAACCAAATGTCTCACGTTCCAGAATCGACGACTATCGAAGATTTACGTAACTACGCCATTAGCCGCATTTATCTAGATAACTTCGACCACCTCAAAGCCTACTGGCCTATGATCGGCCGTACCACCGCCCAAATGTCCCTTGCCTTTGGAGTAGATGATATTGATGGAACCATTGACGATACGACTAAGATTTATACGATGGCTGGCTCAGAAGAACAAAACCCTGCACTTAGCACCGAACAATTAGTCAAATTAATTCGTAACGTAGATCGGCATCCCATCGAGAGAGATACCTTATATAATGTAGTGACTGATTTTGAAGGGCACGTTTTTGAAGACGATGATAAATTCAAAGGTTATGTTTCATTACCTGTAATAAACAAAAATAAATAAGGATAAAAAAAAATGTCACAAGCACAAAAGAAATACAATTAAAAAGGCCTCTGTGCCCTCAGCGTCTTTGCGAGCTAAAAAACACACAAAGACAACCGAACAAAAAAAACACACGAAAGAAGAAATACAAGCTAGAAGGCCTCAGCGCCCTCAGCGTCTTTGCGAGCTAAAAACACACACAAAGACAACCGAATAAAAAAACCACACGAAAAAAGAAATACAAGCTAGAAGGCCTCAGCGCTCTCTGCGTCTTTGCGCGCCAAAAAAACACACAAAGACAACGGAACAAAGAAACCACACGAAAGAAGAAATACAAGTTAGAAGGCCTCAGCGCCCTCAGCGTCTCTGCGCGCCAAAAAAAACACACAAAGACAATCGAACAAAAAGAAACAAAATACAAAGACAAACATGGATAAAACCATCTTCTTCATCCGCCATGGCGAAACAGATCTCAATCGAGCACACATTGTGCAAGGAAGTGGAGTCGATTCTTCTCTCAATGAATTAGGTCATCAACAAGCTAAACAGTTCTATGATTTTTATAAGGATCAAAATTTTGATCTAGTCATTTGCTCGGCCTTACAAAGAAGTTACCAAACGATTTTACCATTTATTGAAGATGGGATTCCATTAGAAAGGTATGCAGAAATCAATGAGATGAATTGGGGCGTACACGAAGGAAAATCAAGTACACCAGCAATGAAAGCCGCTTATACAGAAATGATCCGTCAATGGAATCAAAATAATTTAGATGCTAGATTAGAAGAAGGGGAGAGTGCGCAGGAAATGGCCAGTCGACTTCAAGCTTTCCTAGATCAATTAAAGCAAATGACGCAAAAGAAAATATTGGTTTGCAGTCATGGTCGCGCCTTACGCGGAATAATGACTCTGCTAAAAGGACAACATTTACGAGAAATGGAAAGCTATAAACACAGCAACACAGGATTGTTTTTAGTGGAACAAGCGGATCAAAAATTTAAAGTGATTTTAGAAAACGATACAAAACATCTGGATGCATCATAAAACGAATCCTAAATATAGGGCTGCTGCTGTTAGTTATCTAAATACTAAACCATTTCTATACGGTATTTTCAACACCCAACTAGAAAAAGAAGTAGAGATTCAATTGGAAATTCCTTCGGTCTGTGCCGAAAAACTAAAAAATGGAACCGTAGATTTTGGTCTTGTCCCAGTTGCTATTATCCCTGAATTAGAAACGCCGCATATCATCTCTGACTTTTGTATCGGAACCGAAGGTGCCGTCAAAACAGTAGCCATTGTCAGCGACGTAGAATTATCCCAAATTACTGATCTATATCTGGATTTTCATTCTCGAACTTCCGTACAATTAGCACAAATCTTATTGCGAGAATTTTGGCAGCATCAACCTCGAATTCACCAGGCTAAGGAAGGTTTTATTAACCAAATTAGTGGAACCCAAGCCGCAGTAGTAATTGGAGATCGTTGTATTGGTTTAGAACAAAAACACGCCTTTTATTATGACCTAGGAGAAGCTTGGCTAGCTTTTACTGGTTTACCCTTTGTATTTGCTTGTTGGGTGAGTAATAAGCCTTTGCCTATAGATTTTATTGATCGATTCAATCTGGCTATGCAAACGGGACTAGATCATATTCCTCAACTAATTCAGCTATTGCCGACACCTAGTACTGATTTTGACCTTTCGATGTACTTTAATCAACATATCAGTTATCCCTTTGACCGACCAAAGAAAAAAGCCTTAGCTCGCTTTCTCAAATATTTAAATACTGATAGAATGCCAATGATACAAGATGGTCCAGAAACCAGAGTATTGGTATAATTTATTTAAGATTAGAAAATAATAATGTTAAAGTTATTTTTTAATAGGCTGTAATAGAGTACCTTACCTAATTAAATTTTTAATATTTAAAATTAATTTAAAATAAAAATTGCATAATTCAATTGCAAACCCTAATTTTACGTCATCATTTGAAAACACACACCACAAACTTGTAATTAATCCTTGAATATAGCCGTCAAAGCGGCAACTTTTATTTTTGTTAGATGCTGATCTCTTTTGAAAAGTATCTGACCTACAACAAATTATAATCTCTAGGCCTTTTCATTAATTTGAAAAGGTTTTTTTTATTTTTGGCTAATGACAATGTAGACGGTGTATTAAGTTGCTTTATATTTTGAATAAGTTATTTTTGATGAGTACGAGACCAATATTTTTGAAAATAGCCGTGCTATTTGATAAAATTTGGGTGAAGTAATCGTCAAAAAGAAGTATATCTAAAATATGAATGAATTTATTACACCGTCTACTGGACTTACGCCTGAAGAAATCAATCGTTACGCCCGCCATTTGGCCATTCCCAATTTTGGTATTTCCGCTCAAGGAAAACTTAAAGCTGCTCGCGTTCTGGTCGTAGGAGCGGGTGGTCTTGGAAGTCCGCTGCTTTTATACTTAGCCGCTGCTGGTGTAGGAACCATTGGCATTGTGGATGATGACCGAGTCGATCTGACTAATCTACAACGACAAGTGTTGTACACGACGAAAGATATTGGACAGTCTAAAGTGGAACTTGCTCGTCAAAAAATTAAGGAAATCAATCCGCATATCCAGATAAACATCTATCCCGAACGGTTGACACGAAAGAATGCCGAACAGATTATGACTAATTATGACGTCGTAGCGGATGGTACCGATAACTTTCCAACGAGATATTTGGTGAATGATGCTTGTGTTTTATTTGGCAAAGTAAATGTCTACGCTTCTATCTTTCGTTTTGAAGGACAGGTTTCAGTCTTTAATTATTTAAATGCGCAAAACGAAAGGGCCCCCAATTATCGAGATCTTTTTCCTGAACCACCACCACCAGATTTAGTTCCGGATTGTGCGACGGGTGGGGTACTTGGCGTCCTGCCTGGAATTATCGGTAGCATGCAAGCCAGTGAAGTCATCAAAGTAATTACTGGCATCGGAGAGCCGTTGGCAGGTCGGTTATTCCTATTTGATGCCGAGCATTTTTCTACTCGAATTTTAAAAATAAAAAAACAACCCTCCTCAACTATTTCAGAGCTAATTGATTACGATATATTTTGTGGTATAAAATCAATAAATCCAACAGAATACCAAGAACTAAGCCCCACCGATTTTCGAGCACTTCAAAACAATCCTCCCTCCTTTCACCTAATCGACGTGAGAGAGCCTGCAGAATATGCGATTGACCGAATTGCTGGGAGCCATCTTATACCACTTTCTACGATCACTAAACGCTTAGCAGAAATCCCGAATACTGGAAAAGTCGTCATCTACTGCCAAAGCGGCCAACGCAGCAAAAGAGCGATCAAACGGATTTTAGAAACTAAAAAATTTGGCCAATTCTATAATCTGACTGGTGGTTTAGCTGCTTATCGAAAAGTCTATCCAATCTAAGCAATAGAAAACTATCTTTTTACCTTTCCAGATTGGGAAATTTCCTTATCATTTTCCCGAATAATTTCCTTTGATTCTTAACAAACACATAAAGAAATTCCCACCTCTATTTTCTACCCTTAATTTGGTACGATTTTAGCCTATAAACACAGAGTGAGATCAGGTAAAACTGAGGATCACCTAATACCTTTTAAATATAAAAAATAAGCTATCTCGGTAGTTTTAATACGTCTTGTGGGCAGAATGTAGTTTTTGCATTGTAAAAATTCAACCTCTTCCGACGAATTTCCAGGATATTTACCTGCAAGACGATAAGAATGGAAATTCGGAGAAGAATCATGTAACCCACACCTTTATGACTAAGGTTTTTACACTAATTCTATCCCCGCTTTTCATCGTTTTTTTCCTTTGCGCACATTCCGTGTCTGCTCAGGACAACCTGCGGGTGCAATATGAAGGTACCGCCGTACCTGATTTTCTCAACATTTGTGGTGATCCCGATTCGGAAACCGTCCGAGTTCGACTCAACGGTAATCCCGGTGGAACCCTGCAGAGTATTCAAGCTACCGCGCATCTTTTTGAAGGTGTGGAGATGGTCAGTTTCGATCCAGCAGGTTCAACGCCTGGAGTGACCCTGAACAGCAACGTTGATCCAAATAATCCCGTTTTCAATATTCCCGATCTAAGCTCAACTGGACAAAGTTTTGCGCTGATCAGCTTTTCAGTAGCCGCCAAATGTGGATACATCGATACGCTGACAGCCAACGATATGGCGGTTGTACTCGATACTTGGGAATTTGATTACCAAATCGGCGGGCAGTCACTCAACGAAACGCAACTCAACCTCGAATATCGAGATGCATTTGCGGTTCCTCAATTTACGGTAAGTGTAGATACGACGGTCAATGCAACCAGAGTGGGGGATTGTTTGACAAGAGATATATTTATTAATAATAGTGGTTTGGATGGTTTTGTGGATACAGTTTATTATGAAAACGTGCAAGGAAGGGGAGTATATGTTTCCGAAATAATGGTAAACGGTGCTCCTTTGACCATCACGAAAACCCCGACAGTGGACGGAGATACCTTAATTACAGGTATAATCGACGGAAGCTTTTTTGTAAATAATACGAGTGGTATTGGTGCTGGAAATGGAGATGTATTTTTAGATCCAGATGAAACAGTTACCGTTACTGAGTCGATTTGTGTGCTGTCTTGTGACGAAGATCGTACCAGTACCCACACCATGTCTTGGGGATGTGATGGAAGAGCCTGTACCGCAGTTAGTGTTCCTGATTTTATCGAAATAGGAGAGGGGGCAGCCAATGTAAGAATTGTAAACACAGGAAGTATTACTAATGAAAATACAGGTTATTGTAAGCCGGGTGTTAGTGTCGTTTCTTTCATCAACGATGGGGTAGAAGTAGACGCTGGTTTTGCGGCCATGATGGATGTAGCGGTTGGGGTAGGACTAGGAGATGATTTTGACCTTTCTTTAGGAACTTATGATATCACCGGTATTCGAATTGCTGGAGTAGATATTCCAGCACCACTGGTGCTTAATTTCTTAGATGGAAATGCAGCCTTTACTACGGACCCTGATGGACCCGGAGGTTTGGAAGATTTAGATGGAGATGGATATTTTGATGACTTAGGTCAGAATGATACTTTTGAAATTATTACTTTTTACGAATTTGATTGTTCCAGAGCAACCGAACCCGGAGATGATGGCTCTTGTGCTAACGCATTTTCGGTTAGTTTCAATACAAGAATTGATTATTCCAATCAATGCGCAGAGCGTCTAGTGCGGTTAGAAGAAAGATATTTTAGCTCTAGTAATACGCGGAGTACGGTAGAAAATTTTACACCGCCAGATGCTTTTGTAGAAGAAGATACTTTCGTTTTGACGCATACCCAAACTCGAGGTGTTTTTTCTTTTGATAAAGATTGTAATGGCAATGAAGTTTGGCAAGTTTCGGTGGTGCTTCCATCGGGTATTCGTCATATTCCGTCCGCCTCAAATTTATACCGAAACGGAAGCACATTCTCCGTCCCAATGATTAGCGAATCCATGAGTAATGATACGCTAACCATTCTCTATGATGCTTCGACTACGCCATTTATTGGGGGGGAATTTATTGTAGAAATTGGCTTTGCTGGTGACTGTACCGCTGATCTAGGCCAGACCGTTTTTCCAACTACGTTCAGTTATGTTTGTCCTTCGTGTGATTGTGAACATATTTGGTGGTGTGGAGATTTGGAAGGACCTAAATTACACGCTACTATTCCTCCCTGTCCACCCGGAACTTTCGTTTGTCCTTTAGGGGTACAAACCACCGAATTTGAAGTAAACAGAACGACCATTGGATTTACGGACAATACGTACACCACGCCATTTGATCCTGCTATGGCTAACACAAAAGTAGGTTTATCTTGTGATTCAGTTGAAATGCGTTTGATGAATATCATTGGTGATACACCAGTTAGTGATAGTATCGGAGTTGTTATTTCTTATAACAATATTGATGAAACCATGTCAACAGATCAAACATTTTTATTCGACTTTGCCACGGTAAGAATTACCAACGGAGGGACAGAATATTTTTGTAATGTTACTCCGGCGGATTTAACAACCGTTACGGTGGATAGCACGCAAATCTTAACCTTTGATTTAGATCGTTGCTTGATAGATAATGGACTGACCTTGGTGGCGATGGATACGGTAGAATTTATCGGTAATTTTTCTGTTAATCCTGATGGACCGTTTACTACACAATTTTTGCAAGTACCTAAGTTAAGAGGGTATGCCTACGCGGATATCAACGGGGAAGAATTTGCCTGTGATAATTTCGGAGACAATTTTACATTGGCAAAATCAGAAACAGTTTTCAATGTGCCTAGTAGTAATGCTATGCCAGAGGGTTGTGAAGAAACATATTTAAATTATCAATTAGTAACTGTTAATAACGGGTTTACTGATTTCTTTGGGACAGAAGTAAGACAAGCCATTGCGATTGATTCGATTCGGTTTGATTTTGAACCAGAAATACTCAATGGCTTTAGTGTTTTCGAAGCAGAAGTATCTATTCCAGGTCATCCAATCCATGGAAATAATTATTTTCCAGTAGCTGGTTTTGAGACGGTAGCCGATTCTGTTTATATCGCATATTTCGATACGTTGACAGCCGTACCTTCTCTTAATTTAGTGCAATCTTATTCATTTAATTTTAGAATTAGAGTAGTTCCTGATTGTAAATCACCGAATGCGAGTGCCAACGGAGATAACCGATACCACTTTGATCCTACGATCTACTTTAAAGACCGTTTTTATGCGGATGTAATCGGAGATGGTTCTTGTGTTTTACCGATTACCGACACGAAGGATAATGATATTTTTTATACCGATCCACCGACTTTTTCTTTAAATCCAGTGTCTGATCCTAACTTCGAATTATTAGGCGATACGGCCGTTTGGGAATTCCAATATTGTAATACTTCCTTTACGGCGGATGCAGGTGCTTCATGGTTAGCGCTGGAACAGGCTGGAACGGATATTCAGATTGTATCGATTCAAGATATTAGTGATCCTTCCGCTCCAGTTAATCTGACCATCAGTCAATATGGTGCCACGTCGGATAATTACTTTGCTTTTAGTCCGGGCTTATTGCAAGCAAATGGTACGAATCCATTAAACCAAATTTGTAATACCTATTTGGTTAAGGCCACGGTAAATACTTGTGGAACCTCAAACCTTACGGCTCGAACTGGTTGGAATTGTACACCGTACACTGATCCTACTTGGAATCCGGAGGATTATCCACCTTGTTCCGATTTACAATTACCTTTATCAGTCATAGCCTTAGATCCATTTTTAGATGCAAATATTGTTGAACAACCAACTGTAGATCCTGCCATCTGTGATACAAGTCGGATTGCCATCTTATTAAGAAATACACAACGAGGAGCTGCCTTTGATGTAAATACACAAATCATTTTACCAGGAGAAGGAATGAACTTTGTCCCAGGTAGTTTTGAAATAGCTTACCCTTCAAATGCTCCTTTTGTTCCGGTAGCAGCAGATCCAGCTTTTGTAGGAACTGAGTCTAGAGGAGATGTATACGAGTTTACAGGTTTCAGTCAAATCCATCCTTATTTGGATAATAATGGTTTGAAAGGTTTTGATCCTTTGGTACCTGATTCTAATGAAATGATTATCCGTTATCAATTTGTTACGGATTGTGATTATACCAGCGGTTCATTATCTTATTATAGTTTCCAAGGAATCAAAGGTTGTGGGGACACTACCAACTTTGAAACAGGGGAAACATTGCCTTTGGAAATTGCTGGAGCAGAGCCAACTGGTAATAAAATATTTGATATCGAATTTACACCAGAATCAGCATTGGTGCCAGGTGAAAGTTCAACCCTAGAGATTATTGTTGTCAATCGTGCAATTGATCCTACGGACACCACAGATAAAGTAACTTTACAATTACCGCCAGGTGTTTTATACGATCTAAACTCTACTAGTGTGGTGACGCCAGGAACTTGGACGAATAATGTAGAACCAACTACAGAAATTAATTCAGGGATGCAATCTGTTGTTTGGTGCTTACCTGCTGGCGTATTACAAAATGATAGCATTAGATTTACCTTATCTGTTATCTCACCAGATATTGATTGTGCAATTAATAATTATGATGTAAACCTCTTTACAATTCATCGAACTACTTTATTCTGTGCTAGTGCAGCAATATCCTGTGATATTGACGACATCACTTCTAGTAATGAAGGTTCAACAACTGAATTGCCAGTACTACAAAACTTACTCGATATTGATATGACTAGTTTAACTAGTGTTTGTAGCTCTGGAGATCAAGAAATTGTTACCGTTGCTGGACAAATTAATAACCCTGGTTCTGATTTTCCAACCAGTAATTTTACCATTCGATATTTTTACGATATGGATAATGATGGAACGGTTAGTCCCGGTGATCCAGAAATTAGTGCTCATGTTGAAATGGGACCAATTGTCAGTGGAGGAAGTTTATCTTATGCACATGATATACCAGTTACATCTGCTCAGGCTTGTGGCTTAGTTGTTCAGTTAGATACAGTAGGTTTAGGCTTGTGCCAAACCAGTGAATTTCCATTTGGCGACCCTCAATTGCTAAACGCTGGTGATGATCAACTTTTCTGTGCAACTGCACCCATGACGATTAACACGACCCTCGGAGATCCTACTTGTTTAGGACTATCGGGATATACTTATAACTGGCGGGCCATCGCACCTGCCACGACCACTTTGCTAAGTGCGACAGATATACCAAATCCAGGTATAACGGTTCCGCACAATGCTGCGATGGAAGATACTTTGTCTTATATTCTAGAAACTACTCGTCCAGCATGTGGTGGTATTTCTAGTGATACGATTAATATAATCAGAGGATTAGGAGTGATTATCAATGCACCTGATACCGTATACGTAATGCCTGGCGCTAGTACTGCTTTAGGAGTAATTGCCAGTAATGGTACGATGCCTTACACGTATAATTGGGAACCAGCAGCTTCCCTAGATGATCCAACCGCAGCCATGCCTATAGCTACACCAACTGGAGATACAGAATATTCCGTGACAGTAACTTCGGCTACTGGATGTTCTACGGTAGAAACAATTATGGTTATTAATGATAATGCAATCGTTGCAGATATTATTCCAGGAGATACTTTGGTTTGTCCTAATACTGATTTGCAATTACTTGCAACGGGTGGTACTGATTTTCGTTGGGAGAACGATATAGCGAATCCACCTGGAGGTTCCTTAAATGATTATAATATCGCTAATCCTGTCTTTATTGGAACGGAGGAAAATCAGGCTTATACTTTCCACGTTTTTGTGACGGATAGTAATTTCCCTGGATTCGAAGATACTGCTTCTATTACGATTACGACCCTAGCACCACCTGATATTCAGGTGTTGAAATCGCCCATTAGTACGGAGTGCGCAGGACAAGTAGTTACTTTAACAGCCTCAGGTGCTGATAGTTATACTTGGGCTGCCTTGCCAAGTGGATTGGTACAAGGAACCGGAAGTCAACTAATGGTTAATCCGATGGTGCCAACAAGTTATATTGTGTATGGTCCTAACGCAGCTGGTTGTATAGATACCACGGAAGTATTTGTTGATGTGATTACACCACCTGTCTTAACAACGGTGATCAATGATTTTGAAAATTGTGCAGGGGATACCACTGCGCTATCTATTAGTATTAACGAAGATATCGCTTCCTTTACAATTAACGGTACAGGTGATTTTACCAATGCTGTTATTAATGGAAATACGTTAGATTTTGAAGCTATTTATGTAAATAACCCATCTGACTTTACCGTAACCCTAATTGGTGTAACATCTGGATGTCAGGCGGTAGAAACGTTTACCATTACGCAATGTGGTTGTCAACCACCTGTTATGACGAGCGTAACTTTGATCGAACCAACCTGTGGAAACGCAGATGGATCTGCTATGGTCAGAGTAGAAGGTACTGAAAATGCTTATGATTATACTTGGATTCCAGAAGCCGGAACAATTGCTGGATTTGGAAATATCCGGGAAAATTTACCAGCTGGTGGTTATCGTGTTATCATTGCAAATCCATCCGATCCAGGTTGTACAGAAATAGTAGAAATTGTCTTAACTAATTCTGATGGTCCCGTAGCAACTGCTACAACTACACCAGCTACTTGTTCAGCTGCAGATGGTACTGCGTCCTTAACACCTGCTAATTTTGATTATCAGTGGGAAAATGGATTGCCGGCTGGATCAACACAAAACAACTTAACGGCAGGAAATTATTTTGTAACCGTTACGCATCCTGCCTTCCCAGATTGTCCAGGAATTATATTGGTAGAAATAGAAGAAGAAACCAACCTGACGGCAGATGTCGTAACGGATATGGCACCGGATTGTAATTTCGCCAACGGACAAGTTACCGTTAATGTATCAGGTGGTAGTGGAAACTATATTTATAGCTTCCCAAGTGGGACCAATACACAAGATGGATTGGCGGCAGGAATGCATGTAGTGACCGTAATTGATGCAGGTGGTTCTGGTTGTACGCTAGAAGTACCATTCTTATTGATTAATAATGTACCGCCAGGAGTAGTAACTATTGATAGTGAAGACGACGTTAGTTGTCCAGGAGCAAATGATGGAGTAGCCAACTATACGGTTGCTTATGATGTGGCTTTTGATGCACCCGCGGATACGACCATTACGGACGGTACTAATATTTTTACAAATGGAAATCTACCTCCCGGTGAATATTGTATTATCATTACGGATGAAGGAGGTTGTGTGGCAGGTGGAGATTGTTTTACCATTGAAGAACCTGAATATATAGATCTATTATTTATTGTAGCACCTGATTGTGCTGAACCAGGCAGTATTGATCTTACTATTAATGGAGGAACTGGTCCATACATCGTTAACTGGGATGACCTACCAGGAAATGATAATATTTTCGATCGATCTAATTTAGCTGCTGGAACGTATCCACTTACCGTAACGGATGCTACTGGATGTATACTTGCGGAAGACGTTAGTATTACGACTGACTGTCCTTGTGATGCACCGGATATAAATTCTATTGTGGTGGTTGAAAGTCAATGTAATCAGGCTTCTGGATCTGCCACGATTAATATGACTGGTGGCAATGCCGGATATAACTTTAACTGGTCTCCTGATATTGGAACTCCTAACACAGAGGGGAATGCCCGCACCAATTTACCATTTGGTGGTTACAGAGTAGAAATTGCTGAAACTGGCGATTCTACTTGTACGACGGATGCCTTGGTACTGGTTACAAATTTAGATGGGCCACAAGCAACGGTAGTGACGACACCAGCTACTTGTCAGGCACCTAATGGAATCGCGACCTTGAGTCCAGCTAGCTTTACCTTTGAATGGGAGGATGGTTCGACTGCAGTAACTCGTAACGATTTGATGGAAGGAAGCTATTTTGTCACCCTGACTGATCCAGCAAACGGGAATTGCTCTAATGTCATGCTGATAGAAATTGAATCAGACAATCCATTGTCTGCGATTGCCAATGTAGATATACAACCTACTTGTGGGTTAAGTGATGGGGCGGTAACGATTG
Source organism: uncultured Saprospiraceae bacterium (assembly GCA_937928405.1). Taxonomy (GTDB): domain Bacteria; phylum Bacteroidota; class Bacteroidia; order Chitinophagales; family Saprospiraceae; genus JALZUU01. Next base: position 15,347 of record CALFWZ010000104.1, on the reverse strand, counting down.
CGGTTACTGGAGGTAGTGGTAATTATACCTTTATCTGGGGTGACGGATTGGTGACTACCAATCCTGCTCGTACTGGATTGACAGGCGGTGCGAACAATGTTATTATTAGAGATAATGATATTACAACTGGTTGTGAATTAGAATTTGTTTTTGTTTTGGTTGATAATGTACCAGGAGCCACTATGACGATGGACTCTGTAACAAATATTTCTTGTCATGGTAGTTCAGATGGTATGGTAGATTTCTCCATTGTTTATGAAGGAGCTTTTAACGGCGTGCCCGATACCATTATTACGGACGGAATAAATATTTTTGAAAATGGAAATTTACCGGAAGGAAATTATTGTGTAATGATTCAGGATGGGGCGGGATGTACCGCTGGTTCTGTTTGTTTTGAAATAGAAGAACCAGAAGACCAAGTTATTATAGCAACGGTAACACCAGTTTGTGATGCCTTTGGATCTATTGATATTGAAATGGTAGGTGGAACGGCTCCTTATAATTACGACTGGGCTGATTTAAGTGGAAATGATAATCCGGAAGATAGAGTTGATTTGATCATCGGTACCTATGGGTTGACAGTAACAGATGCTCGAGGATGTGTAGTTAGTGAAGATGCCATCTTGGTACCAACTTGTGAAGATAACGGCTGTGACTTTTTCTACGGTGAATCAACCGCTCAGCTAACACATGCTTGCGGAGAGACCTCTCTAATTTGTATCGATATGAATTTGAATAATTTAAATAACTATCTAGTGACCATTAATGGCACTGTTTATACAGATACTTATGAAGGTTGTAATTGGGATACGTTAATTACCTATAGTTATAATAATTTATTTGGAATGGGGAACGCTGGGCCCTACACCATTAATGAATGGGAAGTTGGAGACTCTACTTTTACGGGAACCTTTCAAAATATTCCTGAACTAGTTAACTTGATGAATAGCCTTGTACCAACTGCCAATTTTACGGCGGATACTGCCGCTCAAGTTATCGTCGGAATGGATGCTAATTTAGGTTTTGGTCCTATCGAAGTAGAAGCTACTGATTTTGGTGCTATCTCGACACTGACGAATTCTCTGACGGGAAGTCCAGCAGGATTGGCCATTGCATTGGATACAGGATATTATGAAATTATTGTTTTGGATACGGTAGCATTCTGTGCAGATACCTTACTAGCTAATATCAGTTGTGCTAATTATTTCCTAGATGATATTTGTTTTGGAGAAACAGGAACTTATTGCATTGATACCATGAACTTTAGTGTTCGTGGAATTAGCAGCTTCCGAAATATTTGCGAAGACGCATCGGGAACAAATGTAGTTTTCAGTATTGATAGCTTAAATAAATGTGTAAGTTATACTGGGCTTTCGCTGGGTACGGATACGGCATGTGTCGAAATCTGTGACCTAAGTGGGATTTGTGATACCATTGAATTATTAATTACCACAAATGCCTGTACCGTTACGGGGCCAGATTTAGTGGTTGATACTATTTATATTGGTGAAGAGGTGGTTTATTGTCCAGACAGTTTAGGACTTGCTGGCCCAATTACATCTATTGATAACTTCTGTGGAGATCAATCCACTGGAAATGTTGATTTCTTTGTAAATCCCGAAACCTTCTGTCTAGAATATGAAGGGATCGAACTAGGGAAGGATACGGCATGTGTTGTCATCTGTGATGCGAATAATTTCTGTGATACCACTTATTTCTGTGTTTTAGTAGAACCTTATTTTGGAACACCAGAAGCGGTGGACGATACCGCAACTACCTTCACAGGGACGCCCGTGGTAATTGATATCAAAGCAAATGATGTACTATTAGGAGGACTAGATACATCCTACCTATTAACGCAGCCAAGTTGGGGAATAGCCATCTTAAATCTAGATTGTTCGGTTACTTATAATCCAGAAGATGAAACCTGTGAACGATGGGATAGTTTTGATTACGTGATTTGTAATCCAAATGGCTGTGATACGGCTACGGTTTCAGTTTTCATTGAATGTACAGATATCGTGATCTTTACCGCTGTATCACCAAATGGTGATGGAATAAATGATGTTTTCTATATCGCAGGTATTGAGGATTTCCCAGAATCTGAACTAGTAGTTTATAACCGTTGGGGAAATCAGGTCTTTGAATCAGAAAATTATAAAAATGACTGGGGAGGTACTTGGGATGGAGACAAAGATTTACCAGATGGTACCTATTATTATTTCTTAAAACTAAACGGTGAAGATAACCGGACTTTCAGGGGATTCTTCGAATTATACCGTTAGCAACGATAGCTTTTTAGGAAGTGGGTATGCTATCCCTTCCTTACTTTTATTTAAAAGGTTCTTTGACCGTAGCGCATCGCTACGGTCTTTTTTTGTTTCCTATCGAACTACTGTTCTTTTGGTTGACTTAACGTGACCTTAACCAATTTTAAGCAATATTTAGGGATAGTTTTGTATTTAAAGTTGGTAATTTGCTGATACTTAAAAAATAATCTTAACTTATAGAACTAAGAATACAACGTTTCCCCGATGACAAGCGCTTTTAACCAACTTATCGTATCACGAATATTGACTATTGCTTTATTCGTTTTTTCTTGTTTTTTCTTCAATAATCTTGCTGCCCAGGCAACGGTCTCTTTAACGGTTACAGGAGGACAATCTACGACTACGTGTACGGATCTATTCGGTGCCCCAGATCCTAAGTGGGCAGTAGATGTAGAGTTTGAAGGATGGGAACATTATTTGGGTAATCCCGCTTGTTTTAACGGTTTGCCCACTGTTCAGTATTCCCGACAAATTACCTGCCTGCCTGACTTTCCGATTATTAATGTTTGCTTTAAAGCCTACGAAAATGATGGTGTATTATGTAATACCAACGAAAAATGCCTTACGGAAATCTGTGAACAATTTCCTGTGCCTTATTCTGGTAGTGTAGATTACACCCTTAGTTTACCCAATAATCAGCCTTCTGGAGGTTCTGTAAATTTTACCATAAATACGAATGGAACACTGCTCGATCAAGGCAATGACGACATGTGTGGAGCCATTGATTTCGGAGTAATTAATAATGGTCAACAATTAGGAAATGCCACCCAAGATATCTACAATAATTATTGTGCTGATGGAGATAATGAACCCAATACTAATGCTGATGGTACAGGTTGGGGAAACGATCATAGTGTCTGGTTTACCTTCACCACTTCCAATGATCCAGGATCAATTACCTCTATTCTAGGACTTAGTGATCCACAAAATACTGGAGAATTTTTAAATCTACAATTAGCCCTTTATCAGTCTACTACCACAGATTGTACAGGTGATTTCGAGTTGGTAACTTCGAGTTGGTATAATTCAGATGTGGATGAACTGATGGTAGCCAATTGTCTGGAACCTAATCGAACGTATTATATCTTAGTGGATGGATTCATACCACCGCCGACTTCTAGACTTCATGGACTATTTGGTTTGCAAATAAACGAAGAAGGCATTGTGGAAGCACCTGATCAAATTTGTTTGGCCACAGAACTGGGAGCCATACCGGCAGGAGGAGAAGTAACCACTGGAATGACAATCAGTAACTTATGTGCTACTGGTGATCCATCTGATCCACAGAATAGTGTATTCTCTGATGATAATTCTGTTTGGTTTAATTTTCAGGCACCGGATTCTCGACATGTCCTTATTACGGGGATCAGTGATCAGAATCGTGCCAATGGAGGCTTGGATGAAGTAGATATTCAGCTGGCAGTTTTTACTTCAGACAATGGAACCTGTAACGGCAATTTTACGGAAATAGACGCGGGATATGATCCTTCTAGCTTGGACGAAAATTTAGAAATATCTTGTTTGACTCCAGGGGAAACATATTATCTTTTACTAAATGGTGGACCGATCGATCGAGGAGGCGTTTTTTCTTTGACGGTTGCCGATGCAGGATACGATCCGATCGTTGAAACTATTGATCCTATCCTTTGCTTTGGCGACTCTTTAAGGGTTGGTGATACATACCTAACGAATGCTGGACCTATTTCTGTCCCCTTGCTTACAGAGGCGGGTTGTGATAGTCTGGTGGAAGGAACCTTAACCATTCTACCTCAAAACCTAGTCATCATTGATTCCGCCATCTGTGCAGGAACAGAAATTGCAGTGGCTGGTAATTTCTATAACTCAACTGGAATTTACTCGGATGTGATTACGGCCTTTGATGGTTGTGATAGTACTATTTTGACTCGATTATTTGTTGCGTCATCTTTGAATCTGGCAGTAGACCAAACAGTAGAAGCAACTGGTTATCAGACAGCGGATGGGACTGCCACTGCAAGTGGATCAGGCGGAATCGCTCCTTATACTTACTTGTGGGAAAATGGAAATACAACCCCAACTGCTACAAATCTTACTGGTGGTACAACTTATTGTGTCACGATTACAGATGCCATAGGCTGCACAGAAGAAAGCTGTGTATTAATTTTATTTCCAAGTAACATAATCGTAAATGTTCAAGATGATTTGCTCAATTGTCCAGGAGATATGAATGGAATATTGAGTTTTCAAATATCCAATGGTGTTATTCCCTATAATTATACTTGGGAAAATGCTGATGGAACATTATCTGGAACTGGAACGGTGACTACGGAAGGTGGAATTGCGAATTTATTGGGTCTTCCTGCTGGTGATTATTCATTTACCATCACAGACGCTTTTGGAATAAAAGTAGTTAACGGGGTAGTGTTGGAGCCATCTCCGATCATAACTACTTTGAATGAAACACTGTGTTTTGGAGCTTCCTTACCTGTTGGTACTGCCATCTATGATACCGATGGTCCCATTTTAGAAGTTTTAACAGCTCAAAATGGTTGTGATAGTACCGTAAACGGTTTTGTGAATTTTCTGGCATTGAATGAGACTATCTTGAACCCGACGCTTTGTTTTGGAGAAACTTTACCGGTTGGAACTAATGAATATACTGCGACCGGACCGATCGCAGAAGTTTTATTGGATATGCATGGCTGTGATAGTTTAGTAAATGGATTTTTAACGATTAGAGATGAAATCAGAACAGAGATTAACCCGATTCTTTGTTTTGGAGAAACTTTACCCGTTGGAACGACCAACTATGATAGCAGTGGACCTATTTTAGAAACCTTAACATCTTGGCAAAATTGTGATAGTATTGTCTCTGGTACTTTAACTATTTTACCTGAATATAGTGTCATTCAAGATCCTGTGATTTGTGAAGGAGAAACCTTCCAAGTTGGAACAAACAATACCTATAATATCAGTGGAACGTATACCGATGTGCTTACCTCGATAACGGGTTGTGATAGTACAATTTTGACGAACCTTACCGTTAATCCGCCAGTCACACTAAATATTGCGCTTACGGTAGAAGCCTCTGCTTATCAGATTTCGGATGGAACAGCCAGTGTAACAGGCAATGGAGGAGATGGTAATTATTCTTACCAATGGGATAATAGTGCAGACTCCGAAGTAGTGACCAATTTGACCGGAGGTTCTACTTATTGCGTAACGGTTACGGATGGTGTGAGTTGTGAAGCAACAGATTGTATCCTGATACTGTTTCCGAGTAATATTCAAACGTCTATCGAAGATGAGGAGTTAGATTGTTTTGGTGATATAAACGGATCACTAAATCTCACGATTTTTAATGGCGTAATTCCTTATGAATTTACTTGGGAAAATCCGATAAATGGATTGAATGGTAACGGGATGGTTACCGTAGAAGGAGGCAATGCTACGGTTGATAATTTGCCGCCAGGTACCTACAATTTTTCTATCACAGATGCCTTTGGGTCAACCACCACTAGCGCAACAATTATCGAACCTCAACCTATTGTTACAAACCTTAATGAAACGGTTTGCTTCGGTGATTCTTTCTTGGTGGGAAATAATTATTATGCTAATGAGGGGCCTATTCTTGAAAGTCTCCAGTCTTTTTCTGGATGTGATAGTACCGTAGTTGGATGGTTAGAAATTCGTCCTTTGGTTAGTGAGACGGTAACTGAAACTTTGTGTTTTGGTGATAGTCTACAGATTGGAAATGTCTTTTATAAAAACAGTGGACCGATCTCAGAAGTGCTAATCGATCAGCATGGATGCGATAGTGTTGTAACTGGAAATCTTACAATTCTTCCCGAAATACTAGCCACTATTAATCCCGCTATTTGTTTTGGAGAAAGCTTTACTATTGGTAACAGTATGCTCCAAAATCCAGGGACTTTTACAGAAGTTCTAACAGCCGAAAATGGTTGTGATAGTACCGTTACTATTAATCTTTCTGTTCTTGGAAATCTAGAAGTAACTAGCAGTTTGGATAGTGAAGCTAGCGGTCTAGGACAAGCTGATGGAACTGCTAGTGCATTGGTAACTGGTGGCTCAGGAAGTATAAGTTATCTATGGTCAAATGGTAGTACGGATCCTATCATAAATGATCTTGTTGGTGGGCAAACCTATTGTGTTACGGTAACCGATTTGGAGGCAAATTGTACCTCAGAGGATTGTATAGTTATTCTGTTTCCTGTGAATATTTTGACCAATACTACCAACGATCTTTTAGACTGTTTTGGTGGTAGTGATGGAAGTCTTTCTTTTACGGTTTCAAATGGACAGGCACCTTATAATTACGCTTGGACTGGAGACAACGGATCTACTGGAAATGGAGTCGTAACTGACGAAGGTGGAACAGGGATTATTAATGATTTATCAGCTGGAAATTATCAAATTACCGTTTCCGATATTTGGGGTGAGACGACCTTCATGGGGACCGTTGAAGCACCCGAATTATTAGTGATAAACGAAGGGAATAACGTTGACGCTTCTTGCTTTGGAAATTGCGACGGAAGCTTAGAAATATTGATAGATGGGGGTACCGCACCTTATACGTTTTTATGGCCGGACGGACAAAATACTAGCACCGTTTCAGGGCTTTGTGCTGGTACTTTTCAGGTGACGGTTACCGATGCGAAAAACTGTATTGGGACGAATGTTTTTACCATTAGTGAACCTATAGATTTCGAAGTGCAAGTAATTAGTAGTCAGTCAGTTATGTGTTTTGGTGAGGACAGTGGACAAGCGGTAATTGCTACCAATGGTTCTCCGATTTCTTACCTTTGGGATAATGGAGAAACGACCGAAGAAGCCCAAAACTTAAGTGCTGGATTGCATACCGTTACCGTAACGAATTCTGATGGCTGTATTACGGTTGGGGAAGTTGCTATTGCTGCACCAGCAACACCAGTTAATGCGGAAATTATTACTATTCAACCGATCAGTTGTAGTGATGCAAGTGATGGAATTATTGGTGTTCAGGTAACTGCTGCTACCGGTGATCTTATGTACGAATGGTCCAATGGTAATACAACTGCTGAACAGGAGAATATTGCAAGTGGTTTGTATGCAGTTACGGTGACAGATTCCAATGGTTGTACTGCCATAGCTTCTTCTGAACTGACTACTGCAGATCCAATTATTCCTGAGTTTTTAGTGCAGGATATTACTTGTTTGACAGGAGAAAATAGCGGAGGAATTTTGATAGATACTATTATTGGTGGATCGCCTCCGTTTTTATTTTCACTAGATCCTGAGCAAGGATTTTCGACGGTCCAGAGTTTCGGATTTTTAGCCGCTGGTTCTTACGAATTATTTATTGAAGAATTAAATGGTTGTCGTACTGCTTTTCCTTTTGTTGTCGGTGCTCCTGAAGAATTAGTGGTAACACTAGGAGAAGATGAAACGATAGCATTAGGAGAGGAAATATCAATTGAAGCAATTTCCAATAGTGATAATGTTATTTATGAATGGGAATTACTAGATACTTCAATTTGCAATAGTTGTATTGAATTCGAAGATGCCCCATTATTTACCCGACTCTACCAAGTCGTAGGAACAGATACCATAACTAATTGTCAGACATTTGATGAAAAATTAGTCACCGTAGAAAAGCAGCGGAATGTATATATTCCAAATTCTTTTTCACCTAATGGAGATGGATTGAATGATTTATTTTCAGTTGCTACCGGAGAAGATGTCGAAGCCATTTTATCATTGAAAATATTTAACCGGTGGGGAGCCCAAGTTTATAATAGAGAGAATATTAGACCAAATGAACTGGTCGGCTGGGATGGAAATGCTGGTACTAAAAAATCAGAAAATGGAGTTTATGTATTTGTTTCTGAAGTTTTATTTAAAGATGGTTTTAAACAAACTTATCGAGGCGATCTTACCTTGATTAGATAAGTATATTTATTTTAGCATAAACATCTAAAAAAGAAACGGACTTCTCAAATCATTGAGAAGTCCGTTTTATATTCGAATAAATTCTAAATCTTATTCAATTCGAATAATTTAGAAACTCATATTAACAGCGGCGTTAGCATCAATATAACCCCAGCCTAAACTACTACTCTTATTGGGATAATAACTAGCTTGCTGTCTCATGGCGTTATACACCTGCCAACGGGTAGCGCCCGGGTGACTGGCATAAATCAAAGCGGCGATACCTGCTACACTAGCCGTTGCAGAAGAAGAACCACTTACGTAAGTAGGTTGATTAGCAGTAAGAGCAAGAGTTAGTGCATTACGACTTGTACTAGCATTTCGTTGCATCACCATCGTAAAATCAACTTGGCTACCACTGTGACAGGTATTACATTTTATATTGCTACTTTCCTTTACACCAGTTATGGCGTAGGTCTGACTCATATTTGCAGGGAAAATTACCCCAAAACCACTGCTCCAGCTGAAAGAAGTTCCTGCCGCAGCCAAGATCATTTTTCCACGATTATAAGCGTAGTAAATTCCATCTCTCACCGTACCACTTGAGAAAGGCGTACCCAAAGACATACTAATAACCTTTACATCACTACGATTACCAGCTAGTGTAAGCGCATCTCTTACGCCTCTTTTTTCGTTTCCGGTATTGATAAGTACGTCTTCCACCGCACGGATACCAATCAAATTGGATTTATAGGCGATTCCTACCGCATTTCCATCAGTACCGCGAGGAGCAGTAGCTAGACCAGCCATTTGTGTACCATGGCCACACTGATCATGTGGAGAATCAAGGGATTTCCACCACCAAGAACCGGAGTATTTAGTACTATACTTTTGTACAAAACGTCCAGAACTATACCCGCTGGTAAATTGACTACCGAGGTTATCCTGATTATTAGATGTACCAGTATCAATAATCGCTATAGTTACACCTTCGCCACGTGTGGTATTCCAAGCCGATGGAACGTTAGAGGTGGCATGGTGCCAGCTACGCTTAGTCCAAGGAGAAATAGTGGTATAATCTGACGTGTTTAGATTATAATTCGGAGCTGCTCCACAACCAGAAGAACTTCGTTCAACTGCATTATCAGGAGCCAAAAAATAACTGATAGATTCTAAATAGCGGATTTCATCCATTTCTCGTAGAATGCTAATGGTGGCAGGATTCGTAATTCTTACCTCCATGGATGGTAAATCCTCCGGATAACCATAAGGTAGTAAGTCTAGCACGGTAGTCTCAGGATTGAGTTCTTGCTCGTTTTTCAAGATGATGTCTAGCACTTCATCTCTTGCGGATAACCATTCAGCACTTTTAATATCAATCAGATGGATATTATTTTCCATGTCATCGGTAGCAGAAGTCTGATAACCAATGGCAAAGATAGAATCACTATGCATGGCAGCACTAAATAAGATGTCATCTGGTGCGTGTTTCCAGTCGTAGATTCCATCTCGATCCATTACCGTCTTAATGTGTTGATCTATTTCTGTTTTGGATGTGAGTTGATCTTTTTGAGCAACATCATCAAGGGTAGGGTTTACCTCCTTTGCACAGCTAAAAAGTAGTAGACTGGCACAGCAGCCTAAGAAAAATTTCTTCATTTTTGAATTTTTTTGATTAGGAAAATTGTTATTTAATTAAGATTACGTAAATGTCATGCTAAGGTAGGGCAAAATGCCAGTAAATCAAAATTAAAATTAGCATATTAAAATGAATAATAGTTTATTAAATATGTAATTAATTGCATATGTGTTCTGTACCCTCAATCTGGTATTTTTTTTATTTATCGCAATTAAAATTGACATATATATCAAATAGAGATAGTTTTATGCCTGAATTCACCCAAAAAATGAGGATCCCCTCCTCACAAACCAACTCCTACATTTATTGACAGATACCATTTGAAAGTATCCTCCACCCAATTTTCTCTTAGATTTTCCTCCAGTCGTTGTTTGTTTTTATTTCCCCCGCGAAATAAATAGGAATTATATCCTCAATAATTACCTAGGACAATTAAACACTATTTTTTTATCAAAACTTTCTAAAATGAAAAGATTCTTGTACACGTTGGTTTTTACCTTGTGTGTTTTATGTATGAATGCTCAGACCTTATGGACTGGGGCAGTCAGTAATGACTGGAATGATGCCGCTAACTGGACGGCAGGAATTCCTACTAGCGGCCAGACGGCTACCTTGCCAATTATGGAAGGAGGAAATTCACCAATTTATGGCGGTAGCCCAGTGATTGACTTCACTATCCAAAATGCCGGTACCCTTACTTTCAACACCGTTGTTTTTAATAACGGTACCATCATCAATTTTGGTGGAGGTATTATTAATAACAACAACTACTTTATCAATGCCGGTTCTATGGTATTTGATAATGATGGTGTTTTTAATAATGACGGAGTTTTTGACAACTTCGGTACTTATGAGCATGCTGCTTCTGCTGAATTGAATAATCTAGGTACTTTTAATAGCCTTGGAGATTTCAATAGTAATGGCCCAATCAGCAATGAAGGGTCTTTTTCTGTTTCCGGAAAGTTTATTACTACTCAAAAATTAGAAAATACTGGTACACTAACGGTGACCGGATTTGTTGATTTTCCTTTTGGTAGCGAATTAGTTAATGCAGCTTCTGGAGAAATCCGAATCAATGCAAATGCTAAATTGCAAATAAATAGCCCACTAACAAACGCTGGACTTCTTGTCAATAACGGAAGCTTTAGCGTTCAGTCTGCTTCTACTTTGACTAATACGGGGGTTGTACGAAACAACGCTAGCCTAGAACTCTCTGGTAAAATTATGAATGAGAATAATTTTGTCAACAGACAAGGAATCATGATCAAATCTGGTGGTCAATTGGAAAACAGAGATCGTGTAAACAACCAAGGAGAAATCACCATGGAGATTTGTGCTGTTTTAATTCAAGATAGTGGAAATAACATCGAAGGAAGTATTCAAACGGACGGACTGACATACGAGATCAGTGGAACCGCTAACGAAACAAACCTTGAATTCGGTGAAACATTTACGGATATCAATCAAACACCGTCTCCACAAGCAGCTTGTAAAAGCGATAATTTTTTCTTCTTAGATGAAAGTGGGGTAGTTGAATTTACTGCTGCTGATATTGACCGTGGCCGTAGCTACGGTTCTTGTGGTGCAGAACTCGTAGAAATTACGGTTAGTCCTACTTCTTTCACGGCCGCTGATGCGGGGGTAAGAATTGTAGAATTAACGGTTACAGATAATTTTGGTCGTACAGCAACTTGTCAGGATTTTGTAACCATCGTTCCTTATGCCGAACCAATTACTGCTACCAACAGTGCTGCAATTGATTCAGACTGTGGAGAAAATATTACTGCCAGCACTTTACCAGGTGCTGCCTTTGCAGAGGTAAGTTTCCCTGCTCCTGTGGCTACTTCTAGCTGTAGCGGAATGCCCGTAACAACGATTGATTGTAGTAGCACACCTAACGAGATTAATGGTCTCATTTTTATGGGAGAACGAAATGGTAGCAAATACTACTGCTCAAACACTAATAACTTAACTTGGCACCAAGCACGTGATTTAGCGATTAACTTAGGTGGTCATCTAGCTACAGTTAACGATGCTGGTGAAAATGAATTTATCCGCAGCAATATTTTGGCTGATTATGCTTGGATTGGCTATAACGACGAAGCTCAGGAAGGAAATTTCGAGTGGGTAAGTGGTGATTCTGATTATGTGAATTGGAGAAGTGGAGAACCAAATAACTCTAATGGAACTGAACATTTTGCTCGTATTCTTAAGGGCAGTGGAGAATGGACAGATCGTAACGAGCATTTCCAAGCAGAAGCAGTTATCGAAATTCCTTGTCCTGTAGTAATGGAAAATTCTTGTTCGGTTGCTCCTGAAGTCGACGGAATGATGTACTTAGGTACTTTTGATAATTCTCACTATTACAAAAAACCAGATGGTGATTTGGAATATAACGCTGCTAAAGCTTTTGTTGAATCTCGAGGTGGAAATCTTCCAGTTATCTCTAGCGAAGCTGAAAATACTTTCTTACGTAATGCAGCTGGTGATGGTCGTTACTGGTTGGCACTTACTGATGAAAATCAAGAAGGAACTTTTGCATGGACAACTGGAGCATCAGTTTCTTACACAAACTGGAATCAACATGAGCCAAATGATTACGGTTCTGGAGAGGATTACACACAGGTACTGCCTAGTGGATTATGGAATGATGTAAATGCTCATAGACTAAACTGGGCGATCATGGAAATTCCATGTCAAGCTAATACAGGAAGTACGATTTGTTCTTTAGATAATTATGGAACCGAAGGAACTGCTGAGCGTATCGTTTGGATAAAGGCAGATAACGAAAATGCTACTTACTTCGAAACTGTTGGAGAAAATACATTCCAAGAATTTTCTGATGGTACGGCAGTACTTACTGGAAAAGTGCAAGAGCAAGGTAATTCAAACAGAAGATATAGTTTTTCTGTAAAATTAGAAAATAAACGAACATACGCAGAATGGACTGGACTGGGAAGGTTAGTAAAAGAAGAAAGTACTCCTTACGGAGATCCAACTACTTGGAGCTTTTATGAGTTAGCGGAAGGTGAGTCCACGTTTACAGGAGAAGGAAGCTTTGCTGGCCAAACTTTAAACCTTACCCATGCCCCTACTGACTATAGCTATGGATTCCAAGTAGGATTTGGAGCTAACGTGAAAGACAGTAGTTTTGGAATCTCTGGCTGGTGGAACTTTAGTGGTTCGCGCAACGGTAGAGGTGATTTCAATGCGGACCTAAACAACTGTACGATTCTTCCTGGTGGAAACGGTGAAGTAACCGTAACTCAGATTCAAGGAATTCAAAGTGGAGATAACTTCCCTGTAGGAACGACTCAAGTAGCTTATCGAATCAGTGATGATTGTGGTAACGAAGAAATTTGTTTATTCGATGTAGTAGTAGAAGCAACTCCTTCTGAATTGACACTTACTAACTGTTCTGGTGACATCGTAGTAGATGCTCCTATTTGTGAAGAAGGTACAATTGTATCTTGGGAATTACCTTCGGCAACAACTACTTGTTATATTAATGATATTATTGTTGATCGGGTAGATGAGAATCCATCAAGTGGTGAGTTCTTCCCAATTGGAACAACCACGATCAGCTATATTGTTGCTGATTCTTGTGGTAATGCAGAAGTATGTGTTTTCAATGTAATTGTAAACGAAGTAGAAGGTGAATTATCTGTCAACTGTGTTGAAGATATTACCGTAACTGCTGCTAGAAATGAAACTGCTGCCGTTGTAAACTTCGCCGCACCTTCTGGTACAACTACTGGTTCTGGTGTAACGGTTCGTCAGCTAGATGGTCCTGAATCTGGACAATCTTTAGCAATTGGTTCTTACCCTGTAATCTTCCTAATTTCTGATGATTGTAATAACACGGAATTATGTACTTTCAATATTACTGTTGAACCAACAGTAATTGATGATGATAATGATGGTGTTCCCGCAGAAGAAGATTGTGATGATAATGATGCTTCGATTCCAGCTGCCCCAGGTACGACTTGTGATGATGGAGATGTAAATACAGAAAATGATATAATTGATACGGACGGATGTACTTGTATTGGTACTTTAATCATTGATGCAGACGGAGACGGTGTAAGAGCGGAAGAAGATTGTGATGATAACGATGCTTCTATCCCAACTGCTCCCGGTACGGCTTGTAATGATGGGGATGATAATACAGAGAATGATGTAATCGCTGCTGATGGATGTACTTGTGGAGGAGAAGCGATTGTAGATGCAGACGGAGACGGTGTAAGAGCGGAAGAAGATTGTGATGATAACGATGCTTCTATCCCAACTGCTCCTGGTACGGCTTGTAATGATGGAGATGATAATACGGAGAATGATGTAATCGCTGCTGACGGATGTACTTGTGGAGGAGAAGCGATTGTAGATGCAGATGGAGACGGTGTAAGAGCAGAAGAAGATTGTGATGATAATGATGCTTCTATTCCAACTGCTCCTGGTACTGCCTGTAATGATAATAATAGTCTTACAGAAAATGATATTATTGGTGCAGACGGATGTTCTTGTGCGGGTACTTTAATTCCTACTTGCACAGTTGCTGGAGGAGAGATTGCTTTCCTTGACGGTAGTACTGAACAAACGATTTGTGCAGATGATCAAATTGCTAACCCATTAGATGTAAATGTTTTCGGACCAATTGGTACTAACCAACAGTGGGTAATCACCGATGCTGATTTAAACATCTTAGGATTACCAACTGCTCCACCATTTGATTTGGAAGGAGCTGGCGCTGGAACTTGCTTAATTTGGAACTTGAGTTTTGAAGACGGTTTAACGGGGGCTACTGTTGGAGCCAATGCTGGTGACTTAGATGGTTGTTTTGAATTATCAAACCCTATCTCTGTGATCCGATTGACGGGTGCTAATTGTCCTAACTTTATCGTTGATGCTGATGGTGATGGAATTGCTGCAGATGAAGATTGTGATGATAATGACCCTTCTATACCAACCACGCCAGGTACTGCTTGTGATGATTTTAATGCTAATACTGAAAACGACGTAATCTTATCTGATGGTTGTGGATGTTCTGGAACACCTATTATCGTAATTGTTGATAATGATGGTGACGGAGTTCCTGCTGGAGAAGATTGTGATGATAACGACCCAAGTGTTCCAGCTACTCCAGGCACTGCGTGTGATGATGGAAATGCTGATACTGAGAACGATGTAGTAACTGCAGACGGATGTGGATGTGAAGGAACTCCAGTTGTAGTAACTGGTCCTGATTGTGCAGATATTTCTATCACTACTGGAAACGGAAGCTTTACCGTAACTGGATTAGATGGAGCACCAGTATCTAGTGTACAATGTTTTAATGCCTTATGGCAAGAAGAGTACAAGTGTTTTGGTGACTGTGAGGCTACTATTACAGAAGTTGTAACACCTGGATCTTACCGAATTTTCGTGAAGTATTATACGGCTTCTTATCAATTGATTTGTACCGTAGAAGAAGT
>CALFWZ010000103.1 GCA_937928405.1 uncultured Saprospiraceae bacterium | reverse complement strand
AGTAACGGCCAATTAATAAGTTCCTGATTTGTGATTGATATTTTAATAATCAGATGAGGCATTTTTTGAGAGAATCCTCTTTGGCTTGTCAAGAAAAATAACGATTTCTGATATTAAAAGATCAGAGAAAAATCGGGATGTTATTATTTGACCTTATTGGTTTAACTTTAGAAATGAAGTTATTTAAAATATTTTCACTTTATTATTATTAACCACCCCTAGTATTTTACCTTTAAAAGTCTTTCCTAGTAAAGAAGTATTTCGTGATTTACTTTTAATGTTAGATTTAGAATAAATCCACTCTTGAGTTGGATGAAAAATGGTCAAGTTTGCGGGTGCATCTTTCTTTAGTTCTGGCAATGGTATCTTTAAGACCTTACGAGGATTGATCGCTAGCATATCTACGATTTGTGAGACAGAAAATTTCTTACCTAGAAAAGTATTCAATAACGGATAGACCGTTTCTAAACCTATGGCACCAAATTTTGCGTAAGGAAACTCCACGAGTTTAACTTCTTCTTCCAATGGAATATGATTCGAATTGATATAGTCAAGCGTTCCGTCTTTCAGGCCTTTAATCAAGGCTTTTCGATCTGATTTTTCGCGGAGCGGAGGTAGTACTTTTAAATTGGTATCAAAGGTTTCCAAATCTTTATCTTCAAAAATTAGATTCATAATTGGAGTAGACCCGGTAATATTAAGTCCTTTCGCTTTCGCTTCTCGTAAAAGCGCCACTCCTCCTGCCGTAGAAATATTGGTCACATGCAATCGAGAGTCGGTGTACGCCAACAAATCTATATCGCGTTGCAACATCAGTTCTTCGGCAATCCCTGGAAAGCCGGGCATACCAAGCATCGTACTCACCACACCTTCGTGCAACTGCGCATTTTTACTAATGCTATCTTCTTGCGGATGATTGATAATCAATCCGTCAAAAGCCTTGACATATTGCAGGGATCGCAACATCAATCCGGCATTCTGAATGGGATATTTTCCATCCGAAAAAGCCAATGCTCCAGAATTATGCATATCGTACATTTCGGTCAAATCTATCCCCTTACACTCGTAAGAAATAGCGCCAATCGGTAGAACATCCACTAGATTTTTATTGGTTCTATTTTGTAAGTACAACACCTCCGATTTGGAATGAATAACAGGTAAGGTATTTGGCTGACAAACGATTCCTGTAAATCCTCCTGCTTCCGCAGCCTTGGAAACCGTTTGTAAAGTTTCTCGATGTTCAAACCCCGGATCACCAGTTTGTACACCTACATCCAGCCATCCTGCCGAGACGTAAGCACCGGTCCCATCAATTGTCTTTATGGTCGTCGGTGCCTTAATGCGACTTTTAATTTCAACTATTTTCCCTTTTTTGATTAAGATATCCCGCACCTTCCCATCATGGGTAGAACCAGGACTAATCAGGGTAACTTTTTGAATAAGAAGATTACTCATATTGTTGAGTTTTGAGTTTTGAGTTATTTCCACTTTCTCAGTGATTCAATAACTCATCATAATGATTCAAACTATCAGTTAATTCTATTTGGTCAAATTTACGGATACCTTTCCAAACCTCCTTACTATTACGACGATAAACCTGCTCTCCTTCTGGAATAATTAGTAATTCGTCGATTTCTATTTTTTCTCTTGCCAGTTTAGGATGCCCCAAACTTAATCGAAGTCGATTAACGGCATTTTTTATTTTATAGGTATGGCTCATGAGTGCCCAATCTCCATGAATAAATTCTATAGATTTACTCAAACGATAATTTTTTCTTGCCACACTTTTTCCCGTTTCTGGATTTATTTCATCAACACCTGCAATCAGCAACGCTTGCCGATCCTCTCCAATTCGACACCAATACCGAATGGAATAATGATCACCTGTTTTTATGTATGGAAGCTTATCTTCAAAAACTATGGTTTCCGGAAATCCAATAGCTGTAAAACTACCCGTTCCTGCATATGAAGTTTCCGTTTTTTGCTCATCAAAATTTTTATAATAAAAATCAGGAATAGAATCGGTAGACCAAAAATTTCCGTGGACATAAAGGGTCGTATCTCGACTTTCTATCACTGCCTCTATTTGTGCTTCTCGGATACGATTCCGAATTGTTTCCAGCGGTAATCGATAAAGAATCAGGCTTCCATCTTCGTAGAATTGGGGTAAATTTTTCCAAATATGCTCATAGTTTTCGGGTACATCTCTTAGATTTCCCTTTTCTCCGAAGATCAACAAGTCTTTTTGATTAGGCAAATCATTTAAGATGGCAGGAAGTCGATAGGGAGGTGAAATTAATTCAAGCAGTTTATAAGTTTGAGAAACGGACGTTCTTCCCATAAAAGAACCCATGATGGGTATGCCCGTTTCCATGGAAGCCCACAATGAACGATGCATAATAGGAAAATGCGCCTGGAACGTTACATTTTCGGAACCGACTAGGTAAATAGGCAAAGGTATCATCGCTTGAAAACTAGTTACATCAAGGTCATTTAACCAAGGATTATCTATTTTAGTAAAAGAATGACGATAGGTTGGATGGTCTATTATTTTCCATTCTTCTCTTAAAAAAAATGAAAATGCATCAATCAAAACGATTGTAATCACTGCGAAAAATAGGAATTTTTTGCATCCTTTTTTCTTCATATTACTAAAAACATGATAGCAGAAATAAAACGCACCAATATTCGTCAGATAATAAAATGCCCACGCCAATCTTCCTACTCCTCGAAACTGTCGATAAGGTCCCGAATAAGCCAAATAAGATTCCAATCCTGGTATGACAAAGGGAAATCCAATGGACAGTAAAAACATGATACCGCCAGATAACAACAGTAATTTTATGTTTTTAAAATCCTTAGGATTCATCGTTTTACAGGTAGGAGTTGGTCTCCAAACTTTCCAAAATAAAAGGAAGGTCGAAAAGAAAAAGAGCATGCCAATCAGACCGATATAATTCGTATTCTCTAGGGTCATGTTCCGACCAATTGGGAAAAAATCGCTGATCAAATTTCCCAATCCACCTCTATCTGGAAATAAAATTTTTTGCCAATATCCTTTATAGACAAAATAACCATAAGGCCATTCGGGGCGATCGACAATCGGGTCCAACACACTTCTACCAACGTAAACGATCAAGAAGGGAATTAATACCTGAACGATCCCATGGAAAAAGACAGATTGAATATTTTCTGAAGAAAAATTGGATAGCAACTTAAAAAGCTGATAAAATGCGATGACTAATAAAGGTATTATAAAGAGATAAAAATGAAAGTAGGAGCAGAATATCAACGCCAGCCCTATCAAAATACTACGTAAATAAGTGGGCTTTTCTTCAAAACGCAATAAAAAATAAATAATCATCGGAATTAAAAAAGGATGTGCGAGTCCATAATGAGCATCAATTCTAGAGATCTGTGGAGATAAAAATGTAACCCCTATGGTAATAGGAATGGCGTACCAGAGTGGAAGTTTTAATTGCCTAAAAATCAGATAAAGAAAAACACCTGACAACAGAATAGATGACAACAAAAAATAATTAAATATTCCCGTAAACCAAGGCCTGATGTCTACGATATTTTGACTAATAAACTTAACGGAATTGGTTAATACGGGCAGGTTGTCTGTAAAATCATTACGGTCGCCATACGGATAATTCATCCCAGTATAGTGGGAATATGTAGCGTCGTGCGTAAGATGGTAGGAAGCTGCCATAAAGGATCGAAAACCATCTGTTCCATCTCCGAGTAATAAACTATTTGGCGACCAGATTAATGGCTGAAACTTATAACCAATCACCACCGCCAATAATAGCACCAGTAACCACAATCCCTTCGTATGCCTTTTAGTTTGTTCCATCCAGAAAAATCCTTTTATTGCGTCGCAAATTACGGATAAATCTACCGAATGACCAATGTAAGTTTAAATTTTATTGAAGTGAAAACTTCCTTTATTAAAAGGTAGAACTAAGTTTTCCAAAATCGCAACAATAGTGTCTCTATCAATAAGAAAGCTAAAGCGGCCATTAAGCACCAACGCCAGAAGCTGACACCTCGGCTGCGATCGCCAATCAAGGGTGTTAAGGAAGCCAGTGATTGGGATTTAATGATATTGGCTAGTTCTCCTACCTTAGTCGCCAACATATCCTCATTAAGATACCCCAACTCAGATTCTCTACGATCAAAATTAAATCCATAGAACGCCAACGGCTCGGCTTCATCCAAATAGAGTTGGTAAAATCCTGCCTCTTTAATTTGGTTATTAATTCCTAAAACCATGCTCGGGCCGATGGCTTTTTGTTGCGGAATAAATTCTTCTTCCGTTCCTTTTAATTTATAAACAATTTCAGATTCAGTAATCCGATTTTCGGTTTCTAGTACTTCATCTTTACCAATCGTATAGGCAATCTGTTGATCTTTCGCACTTGAAATCGCCATTTTATACAACATTGGGATAAAAATTTCTCCACTTCGTACCAGATTATTAACGGCTTCATCCAACGGAGCAGCACATAAATACAAATGCCCTTTTTCCAAAGCATACTTACCGAGATAACTTCCACCATCACGATAGGTCAGCAACCGCTCTTCTTGTCGACTACCAAATTGGGAGACCTTATAATTGCCTTGGGTAATCGGCAATTTGATATTTCGGGAAATATTTTCAAAAACATCTTGAAAAATAAATTCTTCGGTATTGATGACAGAAACCTCCCGAGCTGTGGCTTCGTATCCCTGTAGTTCGTTCGCTTGCACGCTATTCAAAAAACTGCGATAGCTATCCAAACTCGCGCTAGCTCCCGGAAAGACCAATAAATTTCCGCCGTTGCGTACATACTGTCCCAACTCCGACCCAAGTCCAGATGAAATAGCTTTTAAATCTTTTAAAATGATTAACTGATTACTAGCAAGACCTGCATAGTCGATCTGATTAGCTGACTGATTTTTAATTTTAAAATAGCTTAACCCCTTAAAGGCCGCATTTAAATATTTACTTGAAGCTCCGTCGTTGATGACCAAGATATTAATCTCTTCGGCAACATTGTAAGTGAAATAATACTTATCGTCAAACTGGACGGGATAATCCGTAATGCTAAGTTCTGCTTCCTGCCATCCTGTTCGAAGAATCGTTAGATTAATGCTATCAGTAACCGAAGTATTAGCAGGAATAGAAAGTGTACCTACTGGCTTTACTTGACCATCTTGTTTGATGGTCAGCCGGATATTGTCAGCAGGTTCGTCGCTGTGATTTTTTACTTTAACTAGTAAAGTGTTGGTTTGATTGATCATCTGAACTGGCGCTTCGAACCAAGCAGAATCAAGGCTAATATTTTTTTCCTGAACGGATTGTAGGGGTAATAGATTTAGCTCTAGTGTGGTATCTCGAAAATCTTTTAAATCGGTAATGTTTTTTTGAAAATCAGAAATGATATAACTGACTCTATTTTCCGTGGTTGCGGTATTTAGGGTTTGAACTTGCCGATTAAGGACTTTAGAAAGCTCCCGAACGGCAGGACTTATTTTTATTTCGTCGATCAGTGTGAGCGCATCTTCTTTGCTTACCAAGCGTTGGTGACGACCTTCAAAATCGCTGGTAATGATTTGAAAACGATCTTCTACTGCGTAAGCTTCCACGATTTCCCGAGCCCGTTGACGGGCTTTTTCTAAAAGCGGTACATCCTCACTCAGGGCACTCATACTAAAAGAATTGTCAATATAGACACTGACAGCTTTTTCGCCTTTTTTTACTTCCGTATCTTGAGGAAGAAAGGGTTGCGCAAAAGCCAGAATTAAAGCAGCAAAGGCCAATAAACGCGATAAGAGTACTAGGAAATTTTTGAGTTTCCGGCGCGCACTGGTCTCTTCTTTGATTTCTTTTAGAAATTTTACATTAGTAAAATAAACCTTCTTGAATCTACGAAAGTAGAAAAGGTGAATGATGATCGGGATAGCCAGCGCCAGAAGCGCCCACAAAAATTGAGGATAGAGGAATTGCATGGTTGCGAAATTAATCTTTTATCCTCATAGGGTACGGGAAAAAACAAGAAATGTTAAGGAGCCAACGATTTAATATTAAAAAATTGAAGGCCAGAATAATAGTTATCGATGCAGAATAGCTAGCGAGAAGTTCGCGGCCACAGGTTGTTTCACTTTTGAAACTTTGGGTTGAAATTTAGTATGATCGATTTGGAAAATAGTCCAGATGATGCCACTCCACATAAAAGCAGACATAATAAGTCCAAAAAACAGTCCTTTAAAAAATTTTAATTTTTCCATTAGAAAAAAGAGATTTTTGAATTTAGTAATCGGTTAAAAGGAATAAATAATCTCAAGTGTATGTCTAAAGGTGTGTTTCTTTAAATTTTGTATAACTTTAAAAATACAAATATTAATACTGTTTAAAAGGGAAAATACTTAATTATAGCGGTTTAAATACAAAAATCAGGGTTAATCTAGAAAAAATCAGGGTATTCCCCCAGTTAAAAACCTAATGATAGTTTTCTTGGTTAATTTCTGTTATTTTCACTAAATAATAGTGCGGTAACTTTTAGAAAAATAAATCTAGTACCCATTTTTTGCTTTTTGGCTTGTTTGCCTGTTAGCTAGTTAGCTTCCCTCTATCCTATTTTACGGTAAATAGAAACTAACCAGCAAACAAGCCAAACAACATCATTTTTACCTTTTCATACATCATAAAAAATTACCAAGCCATTAACTAATATTAATCAATAAAATTAAAATGCGTAGATTTCTTACCTCTCTCCTATTGAATATATTCCTATGCTTGAGTATTAGCTCAGCAGTTTCGGCACAAACCACCGTAGAAACACTGGAGCATGATGGCATCACCAGATCCTATCGTATTCATTTGCCGCCTAATTTCGATCCACAAGAATCGCTGCCACTCGTCTTTAATTTACATGGATTTACATCTAATGCTTTTCAGCAGGAAATTTATAGTGGGATGAATACGGTGGCGGATTCAGCCAGGTTTATCGTTTGCTATCCAGATGGAGTTGGAGCGGCCTGGAACGTAGGATGGAGTTTTGGAAGTACAGCGGATGATATAGGTTTTATCAGTGCCATGATCGACCGATTTGTTGAAAATTATAATATCAATAGCAGTCGAGTTTATAGTTGTGGCATGTCAAATGGCGGTTTTATGAGTTACCATCTCGCTTGTAACCTTCCAGAGAGAATTGCCGCAGTTGCCTCCGTTACAGGTAGTATGGTACCTGGAAGTCTGGCAAACTGTATAGCTGATCCAGCCCGCCCAATTATGGAAATTCATGGAACAGCAGATGCTACGGTTCCTTATGAAGGTTCTGCTAATGTTGCTTTACCAATTGAAACAGTTGTCAGTCACTGGCTAACCGCCAACGATTGCTTACTCGTCAGTGATACGACCGACTATCCGGATATTAATACGGATGATGATTGCACCGCTAGTCGGATCGATTATCGAAGCTGTGAAGGAGATAAAATGGTTTCTTTTATTAAAGTCTTTAATGGTGGCCATACCTGGCCTGGATCAAGTGTTACTTTTATCGGGACCACCAATCAGGATTTTAATGCCAGTAGTACCATATGGAATTTCTTTAACCGCTTTTCGATAGATCAAACCACCTCTGTTGATCCGTTTTTAGATAATATGGCAATAACCCTCTACCCTAATCCAGCTAGAGACCTGATAAAATTAAAAATAACAAATAATGAAGATACCACTAGGTTTCCATTGGATTATAAAATCATAGGAATCGATGGTCGAAATATGAAGGGAAGTTTAGCTACCGCAAATGCCGATATTGCCATTCATGAACTGCCTTTGGGCGTTTATTGGTTAGAAATAGCTAATCAAAAGCCGCTAAAGTTTATTAAACTTTAACGGCTTTTGACATTTCTTTAAGCAACTATCTAAATACTAATTGCGGGGACGTTGACGAGTTTCCTCGTGGATAATAGTCGATCTTTTTGCTTTACGCGCTTTTTCTTCTTCTACTTTCTTTTGATAGAATTCTACCCGTTCTTTGATATCAAGATCTTTTTTATTGAGTTCTCGATGGTAAGTGGTAATCAGAAAATGAGCCTTAGCTTCGGGATTGGAAATACCCATATTATGAATATAGTGCGATAAGCGTGAGCCTTCATACATTCCCCAATTATTACATATCCACATAATCAGATAAAGTTTTTTGCCAGCTTCCTCTTCCGTCATCAATTGAAACTGCTTTCGAGTGGGCTCGTCCATCAGTCTGTTGAGTTGCGCAAAAGCATCATAAAGGTCTTTAGGAATATACACACCATTTAGACGACTTTTTAAAATACGTTTTTGGTAGGCCTGCTCCGCTGGATCAACGACGGAAGGCGCGCGCTGTGCATTAACCGTACTAATCGCAAAACTGAGCGTCAACATTAAAAAGGCAAAAAATTTATGCATTCTGTTCTATTTTCTTAAAATTATGCAGCCATACCAGTTATTAGGAAGGAGGAGCAAAATCCTAACGGTTAACTTAACTGCAAATATTGTGACTATTCTCGTAATAAGTCAATATTTAAGAATATTTAACGCATAATTACTAATTTTTTAACCACCTGCAATTCATTGGTGTTCATTTTTAAATAGTACATTCCGGCAGATAATCCAGCTATATCAATAGAAAATTGAGCGTTGAAATAGTTTTGACTCGGAATGGATTTAACAATTGCTCCTCTTACATCCACCAAAGTCATTGCGATAAATTCTGGACTGGCAAGGTCAAAAGAGACTGTCAGTTGATCAGTAGCTGGATTAGGAAAAATATTTATTTGATTATTTAATACTGTTTCTTCTTGTCCTGTTGTCAAATCTAAAACGGTGATTTCTTGAGTTATGGCGCTCGTACAACCATCTGAGCTGGTAACGGTCAGTACCACTGAATAGGTCCCAAAATTCGTGTAACTATGGGTAGGAGAAACCTCAGTACTGGTCGTACCATCTCCAAAATTCCATAGATAGGATTCGCCCATCGTAGATAAATTGGTAAATTCAATCGCTTCATTGATATCTATCGAATCTGTGCCGACAGAGAATGCTGCGTTTACAGTCCCTTCTCCATTAACCTCAACCGTTACTGGAATCCGGCCACAGATATGCTGGTATTCAATTTCCCAATCAAAGAAGTGATAAAAACTGTTATTATTGAAATCATTTCCGGTAATCGCTACTACCCCATCTATTGTGTAAGGAAAAAATGCACCGGTCAATGCGGATAAATTTTGCGGGCCGACGAGTCTTACGAATAAACGCTGATCTTCGCCTGGATAAAAATCAAAGTCCAATTCTATCCGTTGAGGTCCAGCTTCCAAATCGTCAAAAATTCTGTTTCCAACAAATCCTCTTCGACCAGTTTCTGCCCGTACCACGAGGTATCCTGGTTCTTGCACATTAATTAATACAGACTTCAATTTAAATGGCGTAAAGACATCGAACTTCATTCCACCCCTTGTTTCGTCAGAGGTAATTTCTGTCAATATTCCTGGTTCTGGTCCAACATTTTTTTGAAGTTTGGCATCTACCCAGAAGGTTTCGGTAGCCGTCAATTCCGGTGTTGTCCATGGACTTCCAATTCCCACAGGCACACTAGTGGTCTCATCCGTATACCATTCTATAATGCCTGTTTCATTAAGGTTAGCGGCTAACACTCCCTGTCCATTTTCACATATATTTCCGGTGGTCAATAGTTCAGGGACCAATGGATCTTCAGCAATAATAGTCACTTCTTTCACCAATCGATTATTCAATGGTCTGGGATCCAAAAGGCCATTAGGGGAATTAACTTCTAGAATAAGTTCGTAAGTCCCAGGTGCAATGCCACTGCCGTCCATTTGATAAAGCGCTCGTTCTCCACTATTTAACGCACCAGTCCAGTTAACAGCACCGGTATAAGTTGCTGGTCCATTCAGTTCATAAGTAGCCTCAAATTGGGTAAGCTGTTCGCCACCACCATTTTCGAATAAAAATTGAATATTAAAATTATCCTGACAGAAGACTTGCGTTTCTTCAACTTCCAAAAGCATTACATCATGATCCACACCACCCGGAACAGGTTCGATTCCTTGTTCTACTAAATAATCGTATGCTGCTTTTACATCAATGACCCCCATTCCAAAAGTATTATCTTCTCCAGGTACTCCTAAGTCTCGACAACTAAAGTACAGGGCCAGCAGAATGTCCTCACCACTTAAATCAGGAAAGGCTTCCCTTAACAAAAGAACAGCGCCTGCTACATGAGGTGAAGCCATGGACGTTCCACTAAAATTATCATAATACCCATTGGCTATCGAAGAACGGACACTTAAACCCGGTGCGGAAACTTCAGGTTTGATTCGTAAAGATTCGTCTGAACTATCACAAATAGATGGACCACGACTAGAAAAATTTGCCACTGGTAAAGCAGGATTGCTTCCTTGCAATGCGGCCACACTAAAACAATTAACTAAACTTGTATTGACATTCTGCGGTCCCGACAAAGTTTGTGGTCCAGGACCATCATTTCCTGCCGCAAATACATTGGCAATACCAGCGGCCTCAAGCGCATCAAAAGTAGTGGTAAAAATGCCATTACATTCGCTGCCATTACTTGGCCCTCCAAATCCCCACGAATTATTTATCACGGCTGGGATATCATTTGTATTCGGATCATTGTCTGGATCAAGCGACCACTCATAAGTATCGATGACTCCAAGATTGGTATTTTGAAAACCACAACCAATGGGTGGCGCTGCTGTCCACATCCCATTGAAAGCCACACCGATGGTATCATTATTTAATCGGTCTAATCCAAGTACGGTTCCAGCAACGTGGGTACCGTGATCATCGCAATCAAATGGCTCTTCTCCGACTCCACTCCAGACTTCCTCCAAAGGTTTATATAAGCCCAAGTAATTATTGCGTAAAGCAGGATGATGAGGACTGGTTCCTGTATCCATAATTAGTGCAGTCAGACCATAGCCAGTATAACCAAGCGCCCACATAGCAGGAGCATTGATGGCTTGCAGACCGGTTTCGATACCCTCTGGCTGTAAAAAAGGTCCCATGGCTCGTTCATAGCCTATTTTTTTAACTTCCCTTTCTGGTTCGATCAATTGGACATCTCTGCGCAGCGTTAATTCTTTCAATACCGCTGTTGTTACCTCTGCAAAAAAGGCATTACTTACCCAAAAAGAACGGAGGCTTTGTGGATTCACGCCAGGATTGTTTTCCAAAAAATTGAATAGTTCTCCTTGTGTTCGATTGGCATTTTCTTTTAATATATTGATAACCGTTTTAGAACGCTCTGCCAAAGGTGTTTTTCTTTCTTTAAACGCTTTTTTTAATTGAATAAAATCAATCTGCTCTTCTAAAAGGATAAAAACCCGATGGTGGGTATTCAGATTATCCGTAACGACCGATTGTAAATCGCTCGTCAATTTGTATGGATCATAATCCTGCCCAAAAAGCAGGTGAACAAATAATAGTAGGCAAGTAAGAAGGGTCCCTCTTTTTTTCATTATAAAAAATTGTAAGTGCTTGGACAAAAATATAAAGCTGTTTAAAAATCTAAGTTTTGACAAAAATTGCGAAGCCCCAAAGTTCAGTACTTCGAGGCTCCGAAAGGTATTTGAAATACGATCTTAAAGTTAGTTCATTTTTACGACCCGTCTTGTAGTCCTCGCGTCATTTGCAAGAAAAATCAGGTGGTAAACGCCATTATTTAAATCCGTCATATCCAATTCAAGATTATTTCCTCGGATTTGACTTCCTGTTAATTGACGAACTGTACGCCCAAGTAAATCTACCATTCGAATCTCTGTCAAAGGATTCTGATAGTTAACACCTAAAACTATATTCAGTTTACCAGTAGTAGGATTTGGATAGAGATTAAGGCTTTCGTTTAGCAATTGATCCTCTGTATTAGTGGACAATCCTACAATTATTTCTTGGGTGGTCGTTATGGAACATCCATCTCCATTGACAGCACTTAAAGTAACCAAATAAGTACCCTCTTCTTGATAAACATGCATTGGATTTTCTTCGGTGCTGGTGGTACCGTCTCCAAAATTCCAAAAATATTCAGTAGCATTTTCAGAATTATTGGTAAAGGTCAATGTTTCTCCTGTCGTAGGAAAATTGTTAGACGCAGAGAATTCGACGGTTGGTCCATCCGTTCCACCAAATTCGACAGTTACAGGAAATCGACCACAAGCATATTTATACTCGAAACTCCAATCATAAAAGAAATAATAGTTAGCCAATGGATCGACTAAGTCGTTTGACCCAACAATTGACAAGGCACCACCTACGGAATAAGGATAAGTAGGGTTGGTAGTAAAACGAAGAGGGGCTCCTA
>CALFWZ010000102.1 GCA_937928405.1 uncultured Saprospiraceae bacterium | reverse complement strand
TTAGATTTTGAATAGGTTATTTATGGTGAGTACGAGTCTAATATTTTTGAAAATAGCCGTAGCTATTTGATGAAATTTAGAGGAAGTAATCGCCATAAAGAAGCATTCTAAAATTTAAATGAATTTATTACACAGTGTATTAAATTAAATAGAAAAAAATGAAGACCCTTCATCGAATAATGACAAATATCTGTTCGGATAATTTAGCGGAAAGTCGTGATTTTTATATCAAACTTTTCGACTTCAATGTAGATTATGATAGCGATTGGTTTGTTCATCTAATCTCAAAGGACAAAAAACTGGAATTGGGAATAATTGACCGTACAAATAAAATTGTACCGAAGGATTTTCAAAACCATCCGCAAGGATTTTATATTACCTTCGTAGTTGATAATGCAGATGAAATATTTAAAATTGCGCAATCAGAAAAATTTGACATTATCAGCGAGCCGACCGACACATTTTATGGACAAAGGCGATTATTACTCAAAGACCCGAATGGAACTTTAGTCGATATATCTTCCCAGATTAATGATTTTGATTTTTAAGACAAAAATGGGCGAGGAATATCTTACCCAATTGTTTGAAGTTGCGGATATATAAGCATAATTTCTATCAAGCCTTCGTATTCGCTGAGTCCTGCGTGGCTACCGCCGTTATTTTGCATAAGTTAAAGAAAAGAAAGTTATTAAGAGGGTAGTAGATTTGTATCCAAGTGAAAAATATTCACCATATAAAGTTAAATTTATGTTTCTAAATAATTTTAGTTGAATAGAAGATTGTAAAAACTATGAATATAGACATTGCTATTCGTCTTTCCCTTTTGGCGCTTTTAATCGCTGGCTATTTCTACTGTTGTGACAAAAAATATGAGCGATCTCAACTGAAAGTAGCCAAATTCGATCACAGAATCGGAAAGGAATTACCAAAGCTCGAAAAGATTTGCCAATTTATGGAATCTAATCTAGATACCTTGATCGCACATCGAAATCTGTCAAATTACGTTGTTACCTGGTCAAAAGATTCTATGCGACGAATAAGAAGAGATAGTGATTGTTACTTTTTTGGTGGGAGAATTGAGTCTGAAAAAATCCCAGATCATTTAAAAGAAGTTTATTTCAAATACTTCGTTACCTTTGGAGAAAAATACCCGAGAACAATCAACATTTGTAAAAACGGAAATATCAAAGCTTATTTTAAAGGGGACAGTGCTGGCTATTTTGATGGTTGGTATTGGACACAGGTTCATGAACTTCAATATAAATCCAAAATGAAGCCTCGACAAAATGGACTTGAAATAATCAAAGACACCATGCTCAATGAAAATTTTAGATATATCATATATTTAAATTCTAAATAAAAGCCTGAAAGGAAACAGATGTATAACGCAGAATGAAAACATTTAGAACATGGAATCAAAAAATGGTACGCAAAAATAACCTTGACTAAGACTACCGTGTTTACTTCACATAGCAAATCGCCTAGCCCTTCCACAAAATAAAAATCAAAAAAATGATAAAAAAATTAATCACACTTCTACTTTTAATCGTAAGCACAAATTTTGGATATGCGCAGTCTGAAAAAATCACGATAAAAACAGACCATCTAGCAGCCGCGAATTATCTAAGCGTGGATGATTTCTATTTGACCCACTATTTGTATATCGACTTATTTTTAAGAGAAAATCTGTATCCCTATGCCACGTCAGAAGAGGTTTCCTCTATTCTAACAGCTTTAAAAAAATATCTATCTCTAGAAAATAAATTAGACATTGAAATTGAGCAACCTGGAAAAAGGAATTACTTAATCCGATTCGCAATTTTAAAGAAAGATGACGGAACGGAACTGTTAATAGCCTTTACAAATTGGAGTACAGAGAAAAAAAAGTTTGAAAAAGAAATCAACATAAAAAATAATTCTTATACGAGGTGGTACTTTTTAAATGGAAACAAAATGACCTATCGAAAGGATATGTCTAACGAGCATGATTATACTAGTATGAGTAAATCTGATTTGGCGGATGCTTATCTTTTCGATGAATTATCTGATAACGATTCCGAGATAAAAAGCACCATCGATGAAGTGCTTCATCAAAATGAGGTAGGTGTTTCAGATGAAATTATGGCAAATCTTATGCTCTTAAAATACCACATGCTTCAAAAAGAAAACGATCAGGTGACCAAGCTAACAGAGGACTTAACTGTATTATTTGAAAAAAATAAATCAAATTCTAACCTAAGAGGTTTACAAGCAGCTTTCAATGCCACAAAATTTCAAATAGAACTTATGAAATAAATTCATCAAAATTCCAAAAATTGAGTAAGGAAAAACTAGATGCGTTAAAAAGCAATTGAGCATAAGAATTTATCTGGTGATCAAATATCCTGCTTCCTTGAGAAGTTCTGGATATTTTTTAATTTTAAGCCAGAAATTTTGGATAGGCAAGGGGAGAGGGTTGATAAATTTAATCAATAGAAAAAAACAGGCGAAATAAACGGATCCTATTGGAAGTGTTAGCAAACGTCATGGAAGACCAAATTCCTGTTGAGCAACTACTAAAGATATACCAATCGCTGTAAGTAATCAAACAAAAAATGAACGAAACCAACAACTTTCAGCAATTTGAAAACATGCATGAAGAACAGCTTCCTGTTCCAAAGCATCAATTACACGATTGGACCCATTTCGCTGGGTTGTATGCCGCCGAACATGTAGCTGCCACTGAGTTTGTCATCGGAGCAACTTTTGTCGCTTTAGGTGCCAAGACGATGGACATTATCCTGGGCTTGCTCATTGGAAATATTTTGGCAGTTTTAAGCTGGACGTTGATCACCACGCCCATTGCCGTAGAGACGCGACTAAGTTTATATACCTACCTCAATAAAATTGCCGGAGATTCCATGTCCAAATTATATAACTGGGCCAATATTCTCATCTTCACCGTCATCTCTGCGGCTATGGTGACCGTATCTTCCACGGCCGTCCGATTTGCCTTCGGAATTCCTGCCCAGCTAGATTGGTATCCAACGAATCTCTGGTTTGTACTCATTGTTTTATTGGTCGGAATATTTGTCGTATTTGTTGCGATCTATGGCTTTAAAGCTGTTTCAGATTTTTCGGGAATTTGTGCGCCGTGGTTATTTACGATGTTTGCCTGTGGAGCGATTGTTTTAATGCCCGCACTTTCTTTAGATGTTTTAGGAGTCACGTTGCCCAGCGGTTGGGCAGATTTTGTGGAGATAGGCAATCAGTCTATTTGGACCGGATTAAATAGTGATGGTGAACCAGGAATTGGATTGGTAGAAGTCATTGGCTTTGGCTGGGCCGCCAATACGATTACCCATTTTGGTTTGATTGATATGGCTTTATTGCGTTTTGCCAAGAAGAAATCTTATGGATTGGCGACCAGCACTGGAATGCTTTTTGGGCATTATATTGCCTGGATTGCGGCTGGAATTATGGGCGCTGGTACGGCGGTGATCTTAGGAAAATCTATTGTACAGCTTGATCCAGGAGATGTGGCTTTTTATGCTTTGGGTTGGTCTGGTTTTGTGATTGTGATTGTAGCAGGATGGACCACAGCGATCACCAATTTATATAGAGCAGGACTAGCCGCGCAAGCCGTATATTCCAATCAATCCCGAAGAAAAACAACGATGATTGTCGGAGCAGCGATGGTCATGGTGGCTTGTTTTCCTTTTGTGTTCTCACAAATATTACCGCTGTTAACCTATGCTGGTTTATTAGTGGTTCCGGTGGGAGCCATCGTATTTGCGGAGCACCAGCTTTTTCCTAAAATTGGCTATACCCGGTATTGGTCGAAATTCCAAGATTATAAAAATAGTACCCCAGCCGTATTGTCTTGGATATTGGGTTTGATATTTGGTTTTGGACTAAATATGCTCGATGTCATGTCTTTTTATTATTTATTTATCCCAACTTGGTTTTTTACGATCTTGGTATACACATTTCTAGCGGGTAGATATGGCGCCAAAGAAAAATATCCAGAAGGTGAAAAGAGAGAGCAGGCGTATAATTTATCGGTAGAAAAATATCACGAGAAATTGGCAAAAGAAGTATCTGTAACTATGAAAGATACTTCCACTTTTACAAGAAGCTTAAAGGTGATTGCTTACGCCGCGCTTGGGATTACCTTATTTCTAGCCATAAAAACCTTAGTAGCCAGCCCAGATAAAGCGACCTATATTTTAAATAGAGAAAGTTTTTATCAAATTGGTTTTGTTTGTACAGTTGTATATTTTATGACTGCCTACTGGGCCATGCATAGAGGGAAGTCTTTAAACAATGAATAACATAAAATGAATTTGATCCAATTAAATCAGCAAAATATCACCTCCATTGCCGCTCGGTTAGCTGTTCCTACCTACGATAGAAAAACGGTCAAAACGGGGATCGTCCATATTGGCGTAGGTGGATTTCATCGTTCCCATCAAGCGTATTATATCCATCAATTGCTGGAAGACCCAGCGTGTGCGGAGTGGGGAATTTGTGGTATTGGATTACGGGAAGGCGACCGGAATATGGCGGATGTTTTAAAAAAACAAGATGGTCTTTATACCCTTATCACCCAACATCCAGACGGAAGCGCAACTAGTGAAATTATCGGATCTATGATAGATTATATTTTCGCAATTGAAACACCCAATTTGGCTATTGATAAAATGGCGCACTCGGATACTAAAATCGTTTCCTTAACCATTACGGAAGGAGGCTATAATTTCAATCCTAGTACAGGAGATTTTAATTTTGACCATCCAGATATCCAACACGAGCTTAGCCATCCCAACGAACCTAAAACGGTTTTTGGATTTATGAGTGCCGCCTTAAAAAAGCGACGAGACAACGGCCTGCCTGCCTTTACCATTTTGTCTTGTGACAATATTCAGCACAATGGGAAGGTAGCCCGAAAAATGTTGTTGTCTTTTGTGCAAAAACAAGACCCAAGCCTTGCCAATTGGATAGATAAGGAAGTTCGTTTTCCAAACGCTATGGTAGATCGAATAACGCCTGTGACACCCAAATCATCTATTGAGTTTTTAAAAAACGAATACCATTTAAAAGACGATTGGCCAATCGTTTGTGAACCCTATCTTCAATGGGTCATCGAAGACAATTTTTCTAATGGGAAACCTCCACTCGAAAAATTGGGCGTCCAGGTTGTTCCAGATGTCACGCCTTACGAAAAGATGAAAATTCGGTTGTTAAATGCTGGGCATTCCGTTCTAGGAATCCCCGGAGCCGTTCATGGACATCCTACGATCAATGCCTGTATGGAGGACAAAATTTTTGCCTCCTTTATGAGAGATTTTATGGATAAAGAAGTAACGCCTCTTTTAGGCGAAATAGCAGGAATTGATTTAACCGATTATAAAAATAGTTTAGAAGGCCGATTTTCGAATCCCAATATAAAAGATGGGGTGAGTAGGATTTGTGCTGAAAGCTCCGCCAAATTACCCAAGTTTTTAATTCCCACGATTCAAGAAAATTTAGTGACAGGAGGGAGTATAAAATATGGAACCTTTATTTTGGCAGTTTGGTGTTATTATAGCGACCGGCGGGTAGATCTAAACAATAATCCCATTGAAATAATAGATGAAAGAAAAGAAGCACTTCATAAAAAAGCCAAACAATATCAGCAAGACCCACTTAGCTTTTTAACCATTCCAGATATCTTTGGAAACCTACCCAATAACAAAAGATTCCTGCAACATTATACGACCATGACAGCGGCTATCTATCAGGAGCCCAATATGCACCAGCTGATGACCTTCATTAGTCAGGATAATTATTTGGTTGAATAAAGACTACCAATAACAAAATTGCTATTTTCCGAACTTAGGCCATTCCCGTTGTGAGACCAGGATCTAAGTAGCATAATATATATTTTAACAAAATAGCTGACGCCCTCCAAAAATATTGTTAAAAATCAAGGTCAAGATTTCCTGAGAAGTGGTGGATATTTTTTAATTTTAAGGTGTCAAGGCTGGGGATGGGTGATTTTGTGGTGGGTGGGGTATACTGGTCCAATACAAAACAAACTAAATAGTCAGAATGAAACTCAAATGATTAAAAAAGTACCGATATCATTTTTAGTATTTTGGCTACTCATACAATTAGGATGTAAGAAAGCTCCGACATATAATCCTTTCGATCAAGAATTTGATATTTCAATAAGCCATGTAGTGAAAAATGGATGTGATACTTTATCTGCTGGATGTGGATATTATAACCTTATAGAAAAATCTACTTCATCAAGAATGTACTATCAAATTTATTCAGATGATTTTCATGAAGCTGTTGCAAAAGGATATGTTTATCACATAGATACTTTTAGGTTTAAAAGTCGTGAAGATTTCTATAATGAGAAGCAAATAATTAAAGATTCGATTATCCAACTTCAATTTAATATTAATAACTTAAATCAGAAAATAGAAAAGTATGATTATTCATATTTAGATAGAAAAAAGAATACTATAAGGATTTTGAGTAAAGAAAATCAAGATACAGTTGTATTAAAATTTAATATAGCAGAGACAGATCATCCAAGATATTTTGTGAGGAACCTTGAGTACTTTGAAGGAAGTCCCAAGCTAGATGAAGAAAAATAAAAAACGAGAATATAACAACGCATAAAACCGCCAGCCATTGGGTCAGACCGTCGTTTATGCAAGCGTTCTCTCTCATTAAAAAAGAAAAAAGCGAAGTGATTCTAAAGAGCAAATATTTACTTTTAATCGTAACGATTTCAATGTTTGGATGTCGAAATGAAAATTATTTTGATAATGTTAGTAAAGTCGAAGTTTTTGGAGATTCATTAAGGATAGAAATAGAATGTCATGGAGATTCGATAATTAAACACTACATTGATTTAAAAGGAATTTCTGAGGATGGATTCGATAATAGTTTTGATGTCACTATTATAAGAGAAGAAAAAATAACACCTATTTTTGATTGCAAAGACGATTTTAAATTTTCGTTTAGAGAATTCGATATAAGATTCTGTCAAGAAGAATTGAAGCAAGTAATGGAAGGCGCGAATTGGACAAAAAAAATTGTAGATTCAATTGGCGTAAATTCTAAAATTGATAGTCTTGTTGGAATTAATAATAACTTTATATTAATAGGATACATTGACCAAATAGATTATCAAATCATTCAGAGAGAAGAGAATGATACCATCAAATTAGTTTTGAAAGGAAATTATAAAACTGAATTTAGCGGAGGAATACAATACGAAATAATAAATTCTCATAAAGATACAATTGAATTATTTCAAAGAAATTCTTGGATGAAATAAGAAAACGAGAGAGAACAAAAAGTAAATGTCTAGTTCGGCCAAAAAAGGCCATACCATCATATACTTGGGACGTTATATGTAAGTAGAAAAAAGAAATCAATCATAAAAAAGTAAATAATAGAATTCTAAAAGAGAAAAAAGAAAACTAAATCCTTGCACACAACAAATTAAAAACAAATGAAAATAGAAAACTTAACGCCTGAAAAATTGAATGCCAATCCAACGGAAATTCAAAATTTCTTGATAGAAATAGGATTTGCCGACGTTGAAGCCCTTAAAAATTTTGATGTTCAACAACATAAAAACAAAAAAAACGCTTGGATTATAAAAGGTGAAATAGATAAGGATATAAAAGCTTGGTATTTTGAATATTTAGGGAAAGAAAAAGCAATAAATAAGTGGGAAACAGAAGCATATGAATCCAAAAATAATTACCAAACGACCCCTTTAAATACGTATAAGTTGGATGCGGAAAATACGGCCGCTGATTATCAATTTATATATAAGGAGATTTGTAGTACTTGGAGACAATTGGTTGATGTCCGATTTAAACTAATAGGATTTCTTCCTATCGTTTCAATCACCGTAATGTATAACTTGATTGGTTCTGAATTAAAAGATTATGAGAAGATCTTAGTTTGCCTAATGGGGGTCTTTTTTACATATGGCGTCAGAATTTATGATCTAAGAAATACGGAATTATATAACCAATTGGTTAGTAGAGGGAAGAAAATTGAAGAAGAATTAAAAATTTCCAACGGACAATTTATGGGAAGGGTAAAATCAACCAGTCATTTTCTAATCAATTATAAGCTGCCACTTAATTTGAATAAGATACAACATGATGTGGGCTTAAATATTATTTATCGATGTGCTTTTCTATCTTGGATCATTCTAATCATAATGATTTTATTGAAAGATTAAATACTTGGTGGAACAGTTGCCTGTTATGAATCAAAAAGGACAATAAAGAAAAAAACTCATAAGCATTGAGCGCAATCGAACTTCGGATACAATGCTAGGTCGTAGGTAGCGATTCGTTAGACGGCATAAAAATCGAAACATGAAATTTCAATTAAAACCCATATTATCGGAAATGAAAGCATTCTATTCGAAGCCAATATCTACCGAGCGATTTAACGAATATATATCCAGATTACAAGGAGGCACCCAAGGAGATTTAGCGTTACCCATTTCAGGATTCAACCCAATGGCCAAAAATCATATCCTTGAAAAAATAAAGGAATTAGAAGAACTAGAAGCAGAAGCGTTAATGGAAGAGACCATAACTACATTTAATTCAGCATGGGGAGACGCAACGGGGGAAGAATTTTTAGTAGTACTTAATATAGCCGATGATCTAGCAGGAGGATGGACTAACTATTATTCAACAGATTTTGATAGTAAATTTAAATTGAACGCCTTTGTCTATCGAAAATTTTCTGTGCCCTATTTTTGGACAAGTGAATCTTATGCTCGGGAGCTAATCAAGACTAGAACCTTAGCGTATTTAGGTAGAACGCTGTACAGAACAAAGCATCCTCAACCTACAACCCTGGAAGAACATGTAAAACAAGAAATTTTTGTTGCCAACATAACGGAAAATGACGAGACGAAGATAGGTGAAGCAAGTTGCGAAGCAATAGAAGCCTACTATTTAAAGCATCAGCTTTCAGATGAATACCATAAAATTTTCAATTTCTTTTATGGCGATCAAGGCTCCGATAGTTTAGGATACCCAAAATTTGGCAACACAGGAATCTTAGGATTTGACTATGCAAAAATCATCGCAAAAAGAAGTATTTAATCATTGGTCGCGTTAGTTTCTCAAGATGAAAGGGTGGTGGATATTTACTATATTTAGGATCGGAAAAATGGATATCTGTTGATTTGTTGTGGGTATTGGGTTGTTACACACAAGTAAAAAAGAAAGAACCTCGATGAAAGAAATCTACTACAGGTCAAAAATAATAAGCCTTATCGAAAAGATTTTTATCGAAACAGGAGACGCAAGGTCAAGAATGCAAAATTGTGAAACTAAGATATTAAATGCCTATATCGCTTCAAATTCGAAAGGAGTTCCAATTGAAATTCAAAATCGCTGGGAACAAATATGGAGTGAATTAAATATAAAGGAAGAATGGAAAGATAATAAAGGCAGATTAATACAACCTTCCTTATCCGCTACCATCAAAAAGAAAAGAAATAAATCAATGGAAAAGTATCTTCATTTCTTTTTGGAAGAATTTTACAGAGTAATTTAGCCTAAATAACAAAATCCTATGTGGCAAAAACGAAATATATGGGCAATTGGTGGATTACGAGAAATTGGGTTCAAATCCAATTCAGATTTACTAATGGTTTTGTCAAGTCAAGGAAGAGGAGTATTTGACTGCATAAAAGATGAAAAAGCAGAAAGAGACAATTTTGATTATTACATGGAAAAATGGGATAGTGATTTGGGAATTGTCGAAGGATTCGGAATTCTGGAAAATGAAAATATTAAATGTGGAGGATTTGAAGCACCTGATATAATAAGTAAAGAAACAGATGATGGTTGGACGGTAGAAATCAAAAGTGAAATTCGACCAAATTGGCAAAAGAAAAAATTAAAAGCAGACGTAATGTATCTCCTAAATAGAACAACAAATGAAAAAATTGAAATTGATGTTTTTTATTACGGAATAGATAGAGGATATGGATTTTCAGATACTGGGAATTCTTTTGTGGTTGGAACATCAAGTGAGATAACAATATGGAACAGAGCAAGAAATTAAAAACGGAAATCTCTGATGACGGTCATGCCCAGCAAAAGCTGGTCACGCCGCATATACGCGTCCGTTAGAAGTAATAGAAAAAATGACGAATGAGTAAGGTTATATTGGTGAATATTACTTGGAATCCAAATGGTTGGAGAGATAATAATTATATCAATCCAAAAGCAGGACATAAATATGTTAGAGATTCAGTAGCGGGAGAATCCTTAAATTTTGACTTTAACAAAAATGGAATTGATACAGAAAAATTCATTTATGGATATTTTAAATGTACTAACCAGCCTATTTCTTTTGAACAAGGTGGATTAATTTTATTTTACACAAAAAATACAGATAAGAATGAGGGGCAAATTGTAGGAGTATATGGAAATGCCAATGTTATTGATGAGGAAAGGCACGATGTTGATTTCCAAAAAGAAAGATACTACCTCAACATTGAAGGTGAAAGGGATTTATCTCTACTGTTCCCAGTCCCGATAATGTCAGAACCATACAAAAAAGTTGGTCAA
Organism: uncultured Saprospiraceae bacterium; assembly: GCA_937928405.1. Taxonomy (GTDB): domain Bacteria; phylum Bacteroidota; class Bacteroidia; order Chitinophagales; family Saprospiraceae; genus JALZUU01. The sequence continues at coordinate 13,639 of CALFWZ010000102.1, read as the reverse complement.
AAAAGATTAGTTCCTCAAGTAGGCTTTACATATAAGGATGAAAAATTTGCCAAAAAAATAATTCTTGAAGAATTGAAGATTTTAGAACAAAAGTCAATGCTCAATAAGGATTATGAAAAACTAATCAATTTGTATGAAAAATTCTTTAAGACTAAATATGTTGAACAAGATTCGGACGAAATAGAGCAAAATGAAATTGGGAAATTTTTACAAATGACCTCAAGAAAAAGTTTAGAGGAAAAATTTGAGAACCTATCCTTAGAAGAGGAAACAGAAAAAATACTGATTAAAGGAAAGCATTATAAACGAAATAATTACAATGTGTCCTTGATTAAAGAAATTAGGAATTATAAGTGCCAAATATGTAACGGCTTTATTTTAAAAAAAGACGGAACAAAATATGTTGAGGCTGCTCACATAACTCCAAAATATTTGAAAGGAAAAGAAACACCAGATAATATTATGATTTTGTGTCCAAACCACCATAAAGAATTTGATTACGGAAAAGTAAAAATAATTCACAGAGATGAATCAGAAATTGAATTTGAGATGAATGGTAAAAATCATCTTATTAATTTGGCATTATGAGTCAAAAAAAATAAAAAAACCTTAGCGACTTAAAAGCTCTCGAATCGAGTTAGGCACACGTACTGTGGAATTTTAATTTTGTCCAGTACTTAGCATAAATAGTTAAACAAATGTATAAAATCACAACTGCTTTTTTAATGCTCCCATTCGTTTTGATATGCATGCAATGTTCATCAGGCAATCAACCTTCCTCGGATAGCAAAACAACGAATGAAGCAACAAGTGCAATAAAAGAATTTTTGATTAAGCCATCCACCACAGATCGCTCCATAACCACCACCGATGTTGGTCATTTAATTATGTATGATGCTACTGTGCAAGCCAGCAAATTACTGTTGTTTTTACCTGGAACCAATGGAATTCCGGAAAGAGGACCAAAACGGTTATTTGAATTTGCGGTTCAGCAGGGCTATAAAGTGATTAATTTATCTTATATCAATCAACCGGCTGTTGCTCGGATTTGTAAAGATGAAAATCTTAAGCATGATATCGATTGCACTAATAAATTTAGAACCCAAAGAGTATTTGGTACGCAACTAACTTCCCTGATTCCAGATAAACCTCAAGATGCCATCATCCATCGCTTTACCAAGCTTTTACACTATTTAAAGGAAAATGATAAAAAAGGAAATTGGGATTTGCATCTGAAGGGGGAAACACCAAACTGGGAAAACATTACCGTTGCTGGTCAATCTCAAGGAGGAGGAATGTCTGCCTTTATAGCAAAGAAAATAAAAGTTGATCGCATTATAACCTTTTCGGGTGGATGGGACTTTTCAAAGGTTAATGAAATTGCCCATTGGTATACATCAGAAAGTATTACGCCATCGGATCGTTGGTATGGCGTTTATCACACGAAAGAACCTCGTGCCTCCGTCATTGCAAAAACTTATGCGGCCATGAATATTCCACCTAGACATATATTTCCGTTGGATCGTGCCATAAGAACGGGAAAAAAAGCGCACGGAGAAGGAATTAGGAATACCGTTTATAAAGATTTGTGGATGAAACTATTGAGTGGAAATAAACCTATAAATCAATGATGAATTGGAGCTACTTCTGTCAGTGATCTAGTGGGTAGTTGGTAGCCAATTAGAAAAAAAAGAATTAAACCTTCCTACCAGAAAACAGTCCAACTACTAAATCAATTCTCAATAAAAAAAATATGATAAAATCCATAATACCATTCCAAGTATCGAATATTTTGCTGCTTATCGTTTTATTAGTAATAGTTAGCTGCAATAAATCGGATGATACAGAAGAGGTAGAACCCACTACAGAAAATGTTGACTTGACGAAATTGCCACTAGGAGGAAATAATCCTACCAATATTCTAATAAGAAATCAAGGAGAACCTAATCCAGACTTTTTATCCCTTTGGCTCTGTGGACTTCCTGCTAATGGTGCTGGAGCTGATGATGCGAGCGATTGGACTAATGCCGATGGTACTTGGGACTACACAAAAAAACCACAAGTTGAAGGAAATGTCAATTGGAATCATCAGTTTGAAATTACTTTGGACGGTAGTGGCAATCGAATTATTACTGGTAATAATCTGCCTGACCATCCTACCGGTATATTTCCAATTCAAGAAGGCACAGAAGCTTGGAACTATGACAAAAATCCTAATATCATTTCTGAACAAGTAATAGATTATACCTTACCAGCTATACCTGAAATTGCACTCGAACCTAATTGTGTGTTTTTTGGACCTGCTGGCTTTTCACTAACTGGTGCTGCTATTTATCACGGTGCTTCAACACTTGGAACAGATGCAGCAGCTCATGAAATGTTAGATAGGTTTGGTGGACATACGGACGGAACGGAGCGATACCATTATCATTTTCCTGCTCAAGACCTTCAAGACCATATTCATCAACATACTTCTGGGCATTCTGCTCTTATGGGATATATGCTGGATGGATTTGGGATTTATGGACCTCATGGAGAAGACGGGGAACTGCTTACTTCAGAAGATTTAGACGAATGCCATGGTCATACTCATTCTGTATTATGGGACGGTCAGATGATTGACCTATATCACTATCATTGGACTTATGATTTCCCATATAATATTGGTTGCTTCAAAGGTACACCTCAATAAAATTCATCAATAAATGAAAAAGATAAATAATATTATAATATTGACAACTATAATTCTTGTTAGTTTTCTCTCATCCTGTAAAGATGATAATGAAGTTATTACACCAACTGTTGAATCCCCTAATATACTTCTGATTATCGCTGATGATTTAGGCAAAGATGCTATAAATGGATATTCTGAAGGGAATATAAAACCGAACACACCCAACATCGATGCTATTAGAAATGGTGGCATTACATTTAATAATTTTTGGGTTTATCCAACTTGTACACCTACCCGAGCCTCAATAATTACGGGTAAGTATGGATATCGAACAGGTGTAAAATGGGCGAGTGATATATTACCTTCGTCAGAAAAAACGCTACAAACATTTATTAAAGATGAGACTAACGACAAGTACACTTCAGCGATAATTGGAAAATGGCATTTGTCTGGAAATAATTCAACTGCAGATCCAGCGTCATTTGGAATAGATTATTACTCAGGTTTGATTCGTGGAACTGTTAATGATTACTATAATTGGCAACTTACAGAAGATGGTTCAACTAATCTTCAAACTGAATATATTACCGAAGTTTTTACCGATTTATCTATTGATTGGGTAAATGAACAATCCAAGCCTTGGTTTTTGTGGTTAGCTTATAATGCACCTCATACTCCATTTCATGTTCCTCCAAATGAGATGCATAATCAGGGCAGTTTGCCAGAATATGAAAATGGAGCAGACCCAATTCCTTACTACATGGCGGCTATTGAAGCAATGGATTTTCAAATCGGTCGCTTGTTGGAAAACATCCCTAACGAGGAAAGGGAAAATACCCTAATTATATTTTTAGGTGATAACGGAACACCTGTAGATGTAGCACAATCACCTTATTCAAGTGGGACTGTAAAAGGCTCTCTTTATCAAGGCGGAATTAATGTGCCGATGTTCATTTCAGGCAAAGACGTTTCCCGAATCGGAACGGATGATAATTTAATAACAAGTACTGATTTATTTGCTACAATAGGTGAAATTTCTGGAATAAATATCTCTGAAATTAATGATAGCAAAAGTTTTAAATCTTTACTCTCACAATCTGCTATCTTAAGAAATTATCAATATTCCGAAATGGATAACGGCATTAATGATGCTTGGGCAATTCGAAATAATAAATACAAGTTAATCGTAAATTCAAATGGCAATGAAGAAATGTATGATTTGATAAATGACTCTTACGAACAAAACAATCTGCTAAACAACACGCTTACGTCTGATGAATCAGATGAGAAGTTAGATTTAGAATCAGAACTATTGAAAATTAGAAACTAAAAGGAAAACTGGCTGCAAAATTGCATAAAATGACCATTAGTTCTGTGCAGGCTTACTAGGTTTATGCGAGGACGTCCCCACCAATTTAAAAAACAAAACCACCAAAATACGACAAAATAAAAAACATTCACCAATTATCATTGCTTAATAAAACGCGTAAGCCTGAACGTTCCTTTCGCTACTTCTGTCAGTGATGTAGAGGGATTGAAAAGGTAGAGTTCCATACTAAGAATTTGATTATTACTCAAGCTTGCTGAACCATAAACGGTGCCTTCAATGGTTAGATATTGTAATTCAAAGTTGATCGTATTTTCTGTTACTTGACCAACTACTCTTTTACTGGAAGGGAGCAGCATTAAACCGTCGCTGTTTTCTGTAGGAAAAAGTTCAACTTCATTTACGTTAAAACCTTCTTCAAACTTTATCGAACCTGGTAAAAAACCAGGCATGGGGGAGCCACCTATTCGAGCAGCACTGGTCCATTGATTGCAACCCCACCAACCTATAAATCGACACCTACTTTCCGTTTCACATGCAATACCTTCAAAACCGTCGGAACAATTACAAGTTCCATTGGCAAATGCTCCGTTGACACATAATATATCGCAGCTTGCGCCATAATAATGTGGATCACAATGGCAGGTTTCCGTTTGAGGGTCACAATCCCCATTAATACAGTCTACGCCGAAGCAAAACGCTATCTCACAATTATCTCCAGAGAATCCATCTGGACAATCACAGATTCCTTCGACACAATCTCCAGGGCCACATGCTATATCTTCGCATAAGTCCTCAGACTCGCATCCTATGAAAAGTCCTAATGAAAGCACTAGAATAAATAGTGGTATTGATTTCATGAATAATCATTTATGAAGGAATCCTACAAATATATATAATTGGCTTCGATTTTAGAAATTAGCTCTGTCACTCCAAGCAACAAACCAATAATAATTGGTTAAAAAAATAATAGATGTTCGATTAGGTCTACCTACTCCATAGCCAAGCCTTCAGACGTAGGATTAGCTTTTCAAGCAGAGCCCTAAAGAAAGTTTGTTCTATAAAAATCTAGTTAGCTGGAGAAGTGGTGGATATTTTTTAACTTTAACTTAGAAATATTGGATAGTTGGAAGTTTGTTGTGGGTGTTGGGGTGTTAGCTTCCATAAAATGTAAAACTTAACAGCAGCATCACTTTGATAATAATTCTGATTTCAATATTTGGAATGAAAATCCGAACTTAGCAAACTAATATCTTTAATAAGAAAGGTTAAACATAAATTACAATGTAAGAAATATGAAATATACAAGACTCTATAGATTTATCTATTTTTTAGGAATATTATTTACATTTAATAGCTGTGTTGATGATTTCTCACCACCTCCGCTAAAAACGATAGACTTTAAAAATGACTCACAAACAAAGGTCAAGCAGCCAATAAAAACTGAGTATAATCCAGTTGTATTAGATAGGTATTGTAAAGAGAAATCAACTATTAAAATACATATTCCAGAGCCTTACCCTTACAACGCAAAAAAAAAACAACGAGCAAAGGATAGAGGTGACGAAGCCCACCTTGTAGAAATAATGTTGGATTCTGTAAGGATCGAATCGACCTATATAGGCTATGATTTTTTTGATACAGGTGAAGCTTGGTCTGGAAAATATTACAAAATAATTGAATGTGATATGCCTGTTTTTTCTAACAATATCAATAGTTCAGGAACTATAACCATTAACTTATTTTCGGAAGAAGAATTAGTTACTTCATACCATACCAACTATCATTATCTTGATCGGAATGAAAAGATGAAAGTTATCAAAAGAAGAGATGATACAAGACATCGATATCCAGGACCTGTTGAGGTCTCCACAAACGATCCAATAATTACTTTGACTAAACCAGGCGCATACATAAATGATATTACTTACACAACGCTTTTGAAAAAACAAGAAGATCATTATCTTTCAAGTACAACTTTGACAGGCAATGCGATTTACCGAAAAGCTAATAAAGATAGTAAATGGTCTAGATGGAAAAAGGAAATTACATTACCCCAATTGCCCGCCGTAACTGCTGAAATTCCATTGGAGTTTGAGTTGGAAGAAATGGAAAAATCTTATAATAAATCAGGCAATATAATGACCATTAATAAAGGAATAAAACTATTTTTTGATTCCTACTATTTGGATTTAGGAAAAAGCATGGAAGTTCAATTCAACAACTGTGAAATGGAAATAAGCAATGAAAAACAAATATCCATTCCTAATATTAATCCATTGAGTGGGGATTACCGAAAAGAAAAATAATAAACCAACTAGAAGCTAACACTGTATATGCAATCATGGCAACCTAAGGGCTTGCCACGCTTCATATACTTATCGTTAGGCAAAAGCATGAAAAATAAAAACAATGATAAAATTATTAGAAGCAACATCTGATAAAGAATATAAAATAGCAATAAAATTATTTAAAGAATATGCTTCCCAAATAGGTGTAGATTTATCATTCCAACATTTCGATAAAGAAATTCTCGAAATTGAGAAACAATATTCAAGACCAAATGGGCAAATAATTATCGCTTATGATAATGCTGAAAATCCAATAGGGTGTTTTGGAATAAGAAAATTTGCAGATTCAATTTGTGAATTAAAAAGAATGTATTTGAAGAAAGAGGTAAGAGGGCAGGGAATTGGAAAAAAATTAATAAGAAATGCAATAAAATCTGGTAAAGAATTAAATTATAAAACCATGCGGTTGGATACCTTGCCCACCATGAAATCAGCCATAGAATTATATAAGAAAATTGGTTTCTATGAGATTGACTCTTATCGGTTTAATCCAATTGAAGGAACGAAATATTTTGAAATTCAATTGAAAGAATGAAGCCTATGCCTAGCAATGTCTTATCATGAATGGTTACTATTATTCAATTGAAGAAAACAATAAGATTTATCCTGACGAATTTAGAATTCCCAGAATAAGCGAATGGGAAAAATAGGTCGACTTCTTGATAATATATAAAAACAATCAAAAGCAAAATACCTCCTATTTCGATGTATAGACTAACAAAGACCGAAGGTTTTATGTAAATAAAATCAATGGTAAAGTTTATCGTCCAAATGCATTTTGATTTTTTCTAAGATAAACCCAACCTTTTACACTAGTTCAACTGTCTATTCAATAGATCCAGAAAACCTAAAAATAATAAGAGACACCTAAAATGTGATTCAACGTATCACTCTATGTGTCCTATGATCCTATATGTAAAAAAAGCAAAGAAACGCTTTAAAGGGGGCGATTTTCGGAATCAAGTTTCTTTTTTCGTCTAAATTATTCCTATAATAAAGTTCATTAAAATTTCAACAATGAAAAAACTCCTACTCCTATCATTGCTTTTCTCAATGGCCATTCCGACGAATGGACAAGCATTATCTGCTTTGGAAAATCAACACGAAAAATTAACCCAAGAATCCGAGCTAGATAGAAAAAGCAAGATCGCAAGTTCTCGAGACGTGTTTAAATTGGACTCTACCTATTTTTACGACGATTTTGAAGATAACTTAGAAAGAAAATGGATTTATTACGATTATAATTCTGCCAACAATTATGCTTATTATGAAGATTTTTCTTATGCAGATATGCAATGGACTCCTAGATTTATAAGGAATAGAACATTTAATCCTGATGGAAGCGTCCATTCTTATATTTCACAAAGATATGAAAACGGTGAGTGGTTGAATAGCGCCAGGGCAACCTATGAATATAATCAAAGCGGTTATCAAACGTTGGATGATCGTGAGCAGTGGAATGAAGATTTACAAGAATGGGGTCCTAACTTTCGATTCGTAACCACTTATAATGACGACAATACCTTACTTACCATAACGCATTATAGCAGGGATTTGTCAGGGAGTATTTTAGAATTGCGTTATGTTAGAACGTATACCAATGTAGATAATGTTATCACTAGTTGGATTACCCAAAATTATACCAATGGAGAAGTATATAGAACAGATAGAACGGTCGTCTTTTTAAATGCTGATAATGATCGAGATTCCACCTACTCGTATGAATGGAATGAAGCTGCTTCAAGTTGGGATTTACTAAGTCGATATATCTATCCAGCAGATATGAATGCACCTGTTCGTGTTTACCAAACAGATTTATATGATGAAGTGACAGACGCTTGGGATCCGCGATTCCGTCATATCTATACAGATTATACCAATATCGGTGAAGTTCAATATTGGGATCGAATGCGCTCTGACGCAGGTCAATCTGAATTCATGCTGGATGCTCGCCTTGAATATTTTTGGTCTGGAAATCCTCTTAATGTAAATGGTCTTACAGACCCTGAAATCGACATCTTGATCGCAAATCCATTTGAAGGAACCCCAGAAATTACTATCAATGGAATTAAAAAAAATACCACGGTTACCATCTATGATATGAGCGGAAAATTAGTATTCACCAAAGCGTTGACTCAACCTAGTACTTTTACCTTGAATAAGCTATTACCAAATGGCAATTATATCATCAATTTGAGACAGGCAAATAAGGTAGTTGGAGCTAAGAAGATCATTAAAATACGATAACCCGTCTTGAAAAAAATAGCCTTGGCCAATATTATTATTAAACGATAGCTTCTTTTTCGTTTTTAAAGACGTTCTTCTAATACGGATGATTGCTTATAAGGGATCATCCGTATTTTTTTACCTAGATCGAACAGGTTTATTGTTAGCAAAAACTGCCAACATCATATCCAGCAAGCTATTATCTCCGCTATTAGAAAAAATAAAAATGATCCCAATTATAACAGTTCATTTTTATCCATGATCTTCTTTCTGCTAAAATTTGACAAATTTCATGGGAAACTTTTAAAAATGATTATAATAATTCGAAAAAATACCCTATCTTCATTTTAAATACGTTAACTATAAACTAGGAAATTGTTTAAAAATGCCCACAAGAATGTGAGTATAAGTGTCGCCCGTCCCTTTGAATTCACTAATTTTTGTTAGCTCATGTAGCCGTTGCTACATGAATGAAATTAGAAGCAGAACCACGTTTTCAATGACTTTCCCGTAACCATAATGCTTCATTTTTAAACAATTTCTACACAAGTATTAAATATAAAGTTTGAATCTCTTATGAAACTAAGACAGATTTTACTAATCTCTATAGGATTATTCGTCAGCTCTATTGTATATGGTCAAGATATGCACTTTACGAATTATGCCTACTCCCCACTATATTTATCACCTGCTAAAACAGGTTCCTTCCTAGGATCTTATAGAATGGGAGTTAATTTTCGTGATCAATTCAGTAGCTTTATTGTTACTCCTTATCAAACGTTTATGGCGTATGCCGATATGTCCATCCCTTTTGGATTAAAGCCACACCACTGGATAGGTGTTGGAATAAATGTGTTTGCAGATAAAGGTGGAGATCTTGATTTTCAAAATAATGGTGTTCACTTGAGTCTCGCTTACCATCTGGCACTTGATCCTAAATATAAAACTATTATAACATTGGGATTACAGTACGGAATGACGCGTAGAAATATTAATCCAAATAAGTATAGTTCTGAGGAAACGATAAGAGGTAATGCTGATCCTGATAGAGAACTACTTAATAATTTCAATCCAACCATAGGGGACTTAAATATAGGGATTGCCCTCAAGCGTTGGACCTCAAAAAAAGCCTATTTTGATGTGGGGGTATCGATGTATCATTTGATGCAATCAGAATATGCCTTCACCAATTCAAACATACAAAATCCGGTCGCTACTAGACTTAATTTTTACGGAGAATACCATTTACAAAGTACCAATTTATTAGCTATCAAACCACGTATCGTTTATGCTAGAATGATTAATTTTCAAAACCTATTTGGACAATTTAATCTGGAATATCGACTCAATAAAAAATCGTCTACCATTCTAAAAGGAGGAATCGGATATAGAGCAGATGATGCTTTGCAGTTCCTGGCAGGAATAATATATAAAGGCTGGGATATCGGACTAGCCTATGACTTTACCGTATCTTCCGCTGCTAGACACACCAATAATTATGGAGGGATAGAAATAGGGATTAAGAAAATATTGTTCTCCAAAAAAGCACCCAAAATTAAGCCCGTTGTCCTTTGTCCAAAATTGTAAAAAAATAATGCTATGATAAGAATTAAATTTTTATTGTTTCTCTTTATGTGTTTAATTAGTGTAATGCTACCTAGTTCTTTACAGGCACAATTACATCATGCCAATCGAGATTTGCCATGTGTAAACAAGAATTATAATCTACTAGCACACGTTGCGGTAGATTCTACAAATAGAGAACCGCTGTATTCTATGGAGGTATTAGATACGATGATTATGAAACTGAATGAGTTTTTTAGTCCAATCTGCGTTTCATTTTCATTGTGTGAATTTAATATCCTAGAAAACGATTATACACTAGGAAGAGTTGTAAATAAACCCATTACAGCGAAGCAACAATTGCTAGAATTAAAAACACGGTTTTCTCTCAGAAGGAGAATCAATATATTTTTTCTAGATTTTATCACCACTGAAAATTGTGGTACCAGCACTTATAGAGGCATTCTTACCCCAAATGATGCTAATATTTATGTAGAAAGGACTTGTATCGATAGTCTAGCACAGCAGGTGGCTCATCATCTAGGTCATACCTTTGGACTACGTAATACTTTTGACCCAGAAACAATAGAATTGGTAGATGGATCTAATTGCGCTACCACCGGAGATCTTATTTGCGATACACCAGCAGATCCTTTTGCTCAATCAACGATGCTCAATGCGACCCAAGCAGAACTAGATCTCATTGCTCAAAACTTAATTGACACTACCTTCTATGGTGGCTCCTGTGAGTTTTTATACGAAATCAGAGATCCTAACGGGCAATATTATCAACCTGATATGGGTAATATGATGTCTGGCTATCCTTGTAAATGTGGATTTACGCAAGACCAATTTCGATTGATGGTAGAGACCATCCTTATGTCAACCATCAATCATTTCTAAAAAAGAAGCCATGAAAAAAATATCGTTATCTATAAAAATTCTTTTCTTTCTTTTGGTGGCAAATGATGTTGCCTTTAGTCAGACAGCAAGCGTGACCGCTGGTTGTGCAGAGCTTAAAGTAGAATTTACTGCACCGCAAGCAGAAAGCTATTTCTGGAAATTCGGCGATGGTGTAGCAAGTGTCTCGACACTTCAAAACCCCGTACATTCCTATATACAACCTGGAACTTATACGGCTCAGCTTTTTGATGAAGAGGATGGTACACAAATAGGGGAGGATATCCTCATTACAGTTTATCCACCGATTATGTTTGATATTAATGCCGATGTTAGAAATGGATGTGCTCCTTTAGAAGTAAACTTTACCAGTACCTTAGATATTCATCCGGATATTGAGGTAGAAGACATTGTATGGACATTTGGAGACGGAAATAGTGCCTCCGGACAGAATACCAGCTATACTTACGAGGACAATGGAATATTCACGGTTTCCGTTAAGGTGATAACAAGTGCGTCGATTAAATGTGACGAACCCGTCATATTTGAAGACTATATCAGATTAGAAGGCGCCAGCACAAGATTCTTTATCAATAGGCTTTCTGCTTGTGATATACCCTTCAACTTTACATTTACAAATGGTACAGATGCGGAACCTGGGACTACTTATTTCTGGGATTTTGGCAATGGACAAACAAGTTCCGAAGAAGGACCACATACTATTAGTTATGGTTCAGCAGGATTGTTTTATCCCACCCTCACCAGCACTTCTCCCACGGGATGTGAAACTTCTCAAGAAAGAACAATTAGTCTTGGCTCTCCAACCATTGTACCTACTTTCCTAGATACCGTTTGTCTGTTTGCCGGAGTGAGACTTAGTCAGTCGACCATTGCTCGAGACTTTTTCTGGGACTTTACAGGTGCCGCAATTGATACGACGCTGTCAGGCCTGACTTCGGAAGAAAAAAATCCTTTTGTTGTTTTTACCGAACCTGGTTTACAAACTTTTACCCTGACTGCCGTAGCTCAAGATGGCTGTGAAACGACAACTACGTTGGACATTTTTGTTTATCAAGCAGATGCTACGTATACGTTAGGACCGGAAGCAACCTGTACCGATCCCGTATTAATAGAATATACGGCTATTGATCCCAACTTAACTTTTTATATATTTAACAATGATTACTTAGGAGAAGGAGAGGATGTAACTAGAATGAGCCCTACCGGAGCAAATCCTTATCAACAACCGGTGGTGGATCCATATCACATCAATATCCAAGACTCTTTAAATACAAGATTGATTGTTATTTCTGCCCAAGGATGTACGGATACTGCTTACACGAATTATTTTATTCAAAAACCGGAAGCTTTTTTCATACCAGATACCGTAAAAGGTTGTATCCCTTTTGACGTTACTTTTTCAGATTTGAGTTTTTCTGATCATGATATACAAATCAGATCCTGGGATTTTGGAGATGGCGTAAATGAAGTATACGGTGCCAATGATACCATCATCACGCACACCTATAATACCACCGGAATCCACGAGGTGGTGCTGACCATCACGGATGATAAGGGATGTTTAGATGTATCTCGTGAGGTGCAAATAACTGCTATTGATAAAATAACAATCCCAGTCATAGGCGATCCCGTTCCTGGTAAATGCGACACAATTATATGTGTGGGCGAACCCTTGTCGTACATAGTTTCGACAGATCAGATCAATACCAATCTACATATAGAAACGGATGATGGTAGGTTCAATCATTGCTGGAAAGAGAGAACTGCGACGCATAACTTTATGTATCCTGGTGTGTATCCGTTAAATGCTACCTTAGAATTTTTTACGGTATACATAGACTCCTTAGTTACTGGTTGTAATATTACGGTAGAAGGTGCTCGTTCAGATATAGATTATTTTATAGATTGTAACAATCCTTATGAGGTTCATTTAGATGGTGAAAAAAGCATCAATGCCGATCAGTATATTTGGTTTGTAGAAGACCAGTTTGTCTCCATCGAACAGTCTTTTACCTATCCTTTTAGTGAGCGTGGAACCTATACTATTTACCTTGAAACAAGACAAAATGGAGTAGATTGCTCCCATAGAGATAGTGTGGTAGTACACATCACGGACATAAAAGCGGATATCAACATTCCAGATAAATCATGTGCTAGTACACCAACACCGTTGAATGCCTCAGGATCACAAGATGTATACGATCAATGTCATGCTGGTTATATATGGGAGTTTGAAAATCAAAGACCTAGAGAAGTGAATGATTCCGTTCTCTTCCATAATTTATTACCAGGACCCCAAACGGTCACCTTGATTGTAGAAGATATTAATGGTTGTAAAGACACCACCTCCGCTACGACGACCGCTTATGATTTACAAGCTGAATTCTTAACCGATTCCTTAATCTGTCTTCCATATGAAGTAGCCTTGACAGATCTTTCTATCGGAGATACGAGTATCGTTAACTGGGATTGGAATTTTGGAGGAGGTAGTTCTAATGTACAAAACCCAGTACATCAATTTGATACCACAGATTTTTACCAAGACCTTTTAGGTGATAGCATCATTCAAACCACTAC
>CALFWZ010000101.1 GCA_937928405.1 uncultured Saprospiraceae bacterium | reverse complement strand
CTACCAATCCATCGTTATTATAGTCTCCCCAAGCAGATGCCCAAGCATCACTAACTTCCTCTAGTCCAATGTTTTCTGGTTTTTCGAAGGTTGCATTCGGGTCAAACGCAAGTCCTAAAGTTGGTAAATTATTCCCACATGGTCTTTTACCACCGATTTCGAAATGAATGATTTCTCCGGGTTTATAGTTGGTGTCTAACAATAAATTAAGTCGCACCCGAACCTTATTTGCCGTAATATCTGTTACCCCAACCAATCCTTGATTGCCAATGATTGGATCTATTGCTGACCCTGTGAGGGTATAGATACCGTTTTGTAAAATTGGATCAGCAATATTAAAATAATCTTCTGTAAAAGGATATAGTACTTCGACGCTCCCTGATTCGACCGTTACAGTTTGACTGGTTGGAGGCAGAATTTTAACAAACAAATCTTCTACTGCACCTAACTTTGAACTTAACATTTCCAGTTCTACGCCAATACTATTATCGCATGCATCTATTGGATTAATAAAATTTTCAAACTTCACCTGTAATTCTGAGGGCTGTGGAGCGATGTATAAATTAAGGGCTGTTGTTCCACAGGTATAATCTGCTATATTCAAAGGGTAGCCATCACAATCTGAGCCGGTAAGCACTTCCAGCGTAGACAAATCACAAGAATTATAGGTGGCTGTAATTTGAAAATTTCTATTTTCGCCTTCCGCCAAATCTCCTAACTGGTAAAATCCGTTGACAGGCGTTATTATACTTTGGTCTTGGGTGTTTTTCACTTCTTGAACAATAATACTTCCTTGTTCGTCCGCTAAATGAAACCAACCATTGCTAGCGGCAGCTTTTCGATTTTTTATAGTTAAATCCCAACTAACGGTAGTAGCAATACCATCTTGAGTTGGTAATATGGAAGATGGTTTTAGCCTTGCTTTATAATATTTTAAATAATCAGTAGATCCACTATATTCTGACGTAAGTTCACCTCCTAAAAAACTATTTTCTCTAAAAGAAAAATAATAATCAACGGGTAAATTGGCTGCCTGATTGATATTGCATTCTGGTTGGATTTCTAAAGATATTTGACCATTATAACCGTCATCTGAAAAGTTGAGTGTTCCTCCATTCTTGGCATAGTATGGAGCTAACTCGAAAAGGTGGGTAGTTCCATTAATACTAGCAGGCGAAATATTAGCGGTTTCTAAAATTGTAACGTTGGTATTTTTAGTTCGCCACTGTTGAATATTACCTTCCACAAATGAATATCCAGTAGGAATTTCCACCCGCACCTTTTCTAGGTGAGACCAATTTCGAAATTCATAGGGAAACATATTGCCACCTGAATAATTTGTACAACAATCTCCTATGCTCATGTAATAATTTTGGGAAATAGTTTCCGTGCAAGATTTAACGTTAAATTGTTCAGATTTCCAGGTAGTATAGAAATAGCCAATGACCGTAAAATTTCCATTCCAGTCATTACATTGATAGGCAGTGCCATTTGGTGTGTCGCTGACATAAAAATCATTGGTAATCATCACTTGTTCCGCCTTTCCTCCAATATTCTCTGTCATTTTATAAGTAGCAATTAAAGAGACTTCATCTTCATTTTCCAATTGGAAATTAACAAAATCGTCGCAATCTAAACTCGCCAAGCTGCTGGGACTGAAATCAAAATCCACTGTTCTGATTCCATTGGCTAGGTTTTGAATAAAAGGAACATTATCGCAAGAAATAGTTTGTCCAGTACTTTTATCAAGTACTTCAATTCGAGCGGATAAAATATTAATGGCATCTCCATAAGGAACCTTAGACTGGGCGTACCCATAATTCCACTGAGGGAAAGTAGTCGAGGTTTTAATGGCTCCTGTAAAAATGGTTTCGAAGGTGTCGTTCGTCATTATTCGATTAGCTTTTATGAGAGCCATATTTAAATTATTATTAGCATCTGGTAATCCATCTAGGTCATTATCTGATTGACCAAAACTCGTTCTTTGGATTTTGAAATCGGTAAATTTCATTCCATGCTCACAAGTTCCGGGGCAATGTATTTGTGTTTGAGGAGATTCTTTACAGGTCATGGCAATGCGATAAGGTGTTTGACAATTAGTATCCATGATATGAAATAATTGCATTCCAACCGTTACCCAACTGATGTTCGGTGTGCAATCAGCCGTTAATTTTAAGTTGAATTGACTATGATTAAGATGGAAGTTTTCAGGTATGGGAAGAGCAAATCTGGCGGTTAAAGTGTTATTGGTAGCGTCATAGTCTAATTGATCCGGTGTCCAAGAATGTTGACTATTTACAAATTCTACATCACTGGGAATTCCACTCCAAACCAATCCAGTTGGAATATTAAAAATAGCTTCAAAGTAGGGGTCGGTTCCCATAGGTAATTCAAAAGTGGCTGCGTTGATATTTAAGGTATAAATTCCCGTTTGACCGTCCACTAAATCGGAAGGAGATTCGTAAAAGGTAGACATGCTTTTTACGCTATTATCTTGACCGATCCCAGTGAATTCATATTCGTTGCTTTCACACATATCGGTATATCGCCCTTCATATTCCCAGCCAACATAACGAACTGTTTGGCAAGAAGTGGTCGCACAAGTATAATTGTCCCAGTTTAGATACAGCGTTTCACCAGGTTGAATGGTGGGTAATTGAACAGTAAAGCCATGAATAGGATTATTCCCTAAGCAATCATAACCCGTTGCGGGTTCCGTGGCAATGGGAATTAGAGAAAAAGTATTTCCACTAAGTGTGTAACTAATACTTTCAGCCTCTGTTCTCGTGTACTGATCATCGTATGCAGGTAGGATGTCAATTTGGGTAGCATTAGCAGGTCCTGTTCCACTATTTGTAATGGCTAATTCTTGGTTATCAGCTGTACCATCTACACAAGTTCCAAAATTACTAGTAGGAGTGATTGTTAAATTCGGTTTAAATAACCTTACAGATGTAAATGGAAATTTTGTATTACTAGGATTGGTTTGTCCATCACATCCCCAAAAAGCGGTTAATTCATTCTGACTATCCTCACAACCTGTAGCGCTCATCGTTTGAGTGACGACGATAGATTCATTTTGATCAAATTTGCCATCTCCATTTCCGATGTTGACAAAGTCGGCAGCTGAAAAAATAATTTCATCATTATTCAATATCCCAATATCAACGGCATCTAATGAAAGATTTTCATCTGTTGTGTTTTTTAGCACAAAGGAAGACATGGACCCATAACCGCCATTAACAATGGTAACCGTTTGTGTAAAACTTCCTCCAACAAAAACGGTGGAAGACATAGGATTTACTTGTGTAATAGAAAGTGCTGGATAAAGAATATTATAATTGTCTGTTTGGTCTGTTTCAGAACCAGTAGCATAATTTATGGTAATCTGATTAGAAAAAATGCTTCCATTCAACTGATTGGTATAGGCTTCATAATTTGCCATGGCGGTAATGGAGAAGTTAATGGTTTCTCCACTAATTAAATTGTCAGCAGAAAAAGAAATGTCAGAAAGATTGGCAACATTTGTTTCTACCACATTGAAATTCGAATGATCTACTAAACTTCCATTTTGGTATTCGATACCAGTAGGAAACCTTATTTGAATTTCCAGATTGGTTAAGTCAGAATTGGACGTATTGGTAAACTCAATTGTAAAGTTTTCTCCGTCTTCACAAACCATAAGATCTGTTGGGACCGTATTATTAAAACTGATAGATTGAGCGTCGACTTCTAGACAACTTAAAAAGAGAATGGTCATGCCTAAGACTAAAACAAACCAAGGAGAAATATTTTGTTCTTCCGAATCTGATAGTTTGTTTGGTAGTGAGGTTTCTTTTTGAATGGTATTCATGGTAATATAATTTTAGAAGCTTGTTATTATGCTTATTTGTTCTAAAATGTATACCGAAATATAATGTGCTAATTATCAGTCAATTAAGAATTGGTTTAATTTTGCTTTGTTCCCAAAATGAGAAATCTTCTCATTTTGGAGCAGCCGTTTTTGTGAGAAAAGAATCTTGGATAGCTGGAAGAAAATATAGAAAGGAAAGTAGTGTATTAAACAAAAAGTGCTATTAATTTAGGTACCGTTTTGTGTATGAACTCATAGTTATTTCGCTCCTACGGAGCTTGCCAATCATATTTTGACTTTGTTATTAACTTATCGCTCCTCTGGAGCTTTCTATTGATGCAATTTATTCTAACAAACAAAGAGCAAAAGTGTATACAACTTTATGTCAATTTTTGCCTAGAACTCTATGTCTGCCGACACTAGCCTACAAGTAAATACGCTAACTGGCGATACATTGGTAAAGAAAAAATTACGGATGATTCATATCTCTCTTTAATTCCAACTATAACTTACGCGTAATTCATGGGTTCCACCATAAAAGGGACCGTAGCTTTGGAAAAAGTGAGAGAAAATATATCCAACACTCAACCAATTTCCTCCTAAATTACCAAAGATTCCTCCACCAAATCTTAAATGGTTAGCGGTTGAATAACTGGCGGTGGTCCAAAAGATTTCTCTAAAATCAAAAGCCAAGTTACCGCTAAAATAAATCGGAGCTTCTGGTAGGAATTGAACTTCAGAAGAAAGGTCTAACCAAGATGCTTCGAATAATTCAAAACGAGCTCCTGCAATTCCATAATAATGTCTTGCTCTTTGAATATTATAATCACCCGTTTCTTCTTTAAACCCTAAGTTTAATCCAAAAATTTGTGGAACGGAAAATCCTACATAGTATTTATCCTGAAAATAAAGCATGGTTCCTAACGATAAATCTGGGTATAATTTACTGGCTCCAGATTCCGTGAAATCTCCTGGATCAAGAAAATCTAATTTATCTCCTTGGATTCGATACTGAACAACACCTCCTTTTAATCCAGCAGTTAATAAAAAGTCATTTGAAATCTGAATGCCGTACGCAATTTTTCCAGAAAGTCCTGTATACTGAGTTGGTCCGGTTTCATCATGGATAATATTACCTCCAAATAATAAATTAAACTCTTCGCTCCAATTTGTAAAGTCACCAGATAAAGTTCGTGGAGCATCTTCTAAGCCCACCCATTGTGTATTATACCCAAGAGAGACCTGGGTACTATAATTATACTTCTGGAAATTAGCTGGAATAAATGCTGGATTCCGATGCTCTATTTGTTGCTGAAGCAAAGGCAACTGTTGACCAATTAACGAGGTCATCGTTATCCCTATTCCTATTATTAATAAAACTACTTTTTTCATAATCTTGTTTATTTATCTATCTGATAATCGTAATCGATCCTTTATATAATTCTCCATCAGCATTATCTACCTCTAAGAGATAATAATAAGTTCCTTCTGGTATTGGGTTTCCACTATCATTAGTTCCATCCCAATCGTTATTATAAGGGTTGGCTTGGAAAATAATATTCCCCCATCTATTGATCACCACCATTTTACGTTGTTCTCTATCTAAAAGACCTGGAATAACCCAAGTATCGTTAGTCCCATCGCCATTAGGACTGATGGCATTTGGAATTACTAGTTCATCGGAAGTAATGTTAATGACCACTATTGCGGAGGCACAATCTTCGGCACAATCTGAGGAACAAACTTCATAAGTAAATTCTTCCACCACCGGGAAGTTGGAGGTTGGGGTATAAACAAATGAACCATCTCCGTTAAATTGGATTTCACCAAAACTAGGATTTGATTGGAGTTGTACAGTTGGGTTATTGATATTGTCGATGTCATCATTACTAAGTACATTACCAGTTAATGTTTCAGTAGTCACCACATTATATGCGTCGTCTTCTGCATAATCTGATAAGAAAACAATTTCTTGTCCCATACACGGTACACAAATTTCGCCATCACAATCAAGAATAATTTGTACATCGTTGATCGTACAATCATCGCCGTCATCACATGGAATAATAGAAGTCATTCCGTTGTCGCAATCAACAGGCGTGATGATACATTCACAGGTATTGGTATCCCAGACTTCTAATCCATTAGAACAATCACCATCATCCGTACAAGGAATTGGAGCATTGATAGAAATACAAGAACAACTGTCACCATCCCAAACCTCTTCACCATTGGTACAATCATTATCATCGCAAACCGGAATGGTCAGCACATTTTCGCATTCGCAGGTGACAGCATTATAAGTGTCAAGCGTAAACTCACAGCCGTCATCACAACTTGGAGTGGTCAGCAGATTTTCGCATTCACAGTTGACAGCATTATAAGTATCAACGGTAAATTCACAACCATCATCACAACTTGGAGTAGTTAAAATATATTCACATTCGCAAGATGCTTCGTTGTAACTATCCACGGTGTTAGGACAATTATCATCACAGTTAGGAATGGTTAAAATATATTCACATTCACAGTTTACTTCGTTATAAGCATCGGCGGTAAATTCGCAACCATCATCACAATTTGGTAGCACCAATGTATTGACACATTCGCAGTTTACTTCGTCAAAGGTATCGGTTGTATTATCACAATTATCATCACAACTTGGAGGAGTCAATGTAAAGACACATTCGCATAAATCCGTATCATATACATCGGTGGTAAATTCGCAACCATCATCACAAGTACCTGTACAAGGTCCGTTGTCACAAGATCCATCATCGCAAGTAGCAAATTCATTATAGTTGGTTGCTGTTGGATCGGTACATCCAAATACCGGTGGTGTGACATCACAAGAACAAGTTGCCTCGTTCCAAGTTTCGATTCCGTTGGTACAATCATTATCGTCACAAACAGGAACGGTCAGTACATTTTCACATTCACAAGTAGCTTCATTATAAGCATCCACGGTAAATTCACAACCGTCATCACAACTTGGAATGGTTAAAATATTATCGCATTCACAATTTACTTCGTTATAAGTGTCTACGGTGTTATCGCATCCATCGTCACAGTTTGGAGGTGTCAAGGTATAAACACATTCACATAAGTCTGTATCGTATACATCGGTGGTAAATTCACAACCATCGTCACAAGCACCTGGTGTGATAGGATTGTTTTCACAACTACAGGTTGCATTATTGTAAACATCAGCGGTCAAACAATCATTGTCATCACAATCGGGCTCAGTTAAGATATTTTCACATTCACAAGTAGCTTCATTATAAGCATCGGCGGTAAATTCGCAACCATCATCACAATTTGGTAGCACCAATGTGTTGACACATTCGCAATTTACTTCGTCAAAAATATCAGTTGTATTATCACAATTATCATCACAACTTGGAGGCGTCAAGGTAAACACGCATTCGCATAAGTCTGTATCATATACATCGGTGGTAAATTCACAGCCATCATCACAGGTACCTGTACAAGGTCCGTTGTCACAAGATCCATCATCACAAGTGGCAAATTCATTATAATTGGGGGAAGTAGGATCTGTACATCCAAGTACCGGTGGGGTTACATCACAAGAACAAGTTGCCTCATTCCAAGTCTCAATTCCGTTGGTACAATCATTATCATCACAAACAGGAACCGTCAAAATATTATCACATTCGCAGGAGACTTCATTATAAGAATCCACGGTAAATTCACAACCGTCATCACAATTTGGAGGCGTCAATGTATAAACACATTCGCATAGGTCCGTATCGTAGACATCGGTGGTAAATTCACAACCATCGTCACATGCGCCCGGTGTGATAGGGTTGTTTTCACAACTACAGGTTGCATTATTGTAAACATCAGCGGTCAAACAATCATTATCATCACAATCTGGCTCGGTTAAGACGTTTTCGCATTCGCAGTTTACTTCGTTATAAGTATCAGCAGTAAATTCACAACCATCATCGCAATTTGGAATGGTTAAAACGTTTTCGCAACCACAAATTGCTAGGTTATAGGTGTCCGTAGTGAATTCACAACCATCGTCACAGTTTGGTTGGATTAATATATTTTCACATGCACAAGTAGTTTCATTATAACTATCCGTTGTATCATCACAGCCATCATCACAATTTGGAACAGTTAAGATGTTTTCACATTCACAATTAGCAACATTATAGCTGTCTGCGGTATTGGCACAGTTATCATCACAGTTTGGTTGTACCAGAATATTTTCACAGGCACAAGTAGCTTCATTATAAGTATCGGTGGTAAATTCACAACCATCATCACAACTTGGAGCTACCAAGGTGTAAACACATTCGCAGAGATCTGTATCATATACATCGGTAGTAAATTCACAACCATCATCACAAGCACCAGGGTTGATAGGGTTGTTCTCGCAACTACAAGTAGCAACATTATAAACATCTGCTGTCAGGCAATCATTATCATCACAATCTGGTTCGACTAATATATTTTCACAATTACAAGTTAACTCATTGTATGAGTCGTTTGTGTCAGGACAACCATCATCACAACTGGGTTGATTTAGAATATTATCGCATTCACAAGTGGAAGGATTATAAGTATCGGTAGTAAATTCACAACCATCGTCGCAATTAGGCTCCGTTAGGATGTTCTCACACTGACAAGCTGCAATATTATAACTGTCTGCCGTATTGGCGCAACCATCGTCGCAGTTTGGTTCGGTTAGTATATTTTCACATTCGCAATTCACTTCATTATAAGTATCTGTAGTAAACTCACAACCATCATCACAACTTGGAGTAGTTAAAACATTTTCACATTCGCAAGTTGCAATATTATAACTATCAGCCGTATTAGAGCATCCATCATCGCAATTTGGAGTAGTTAAAACATTCTCGCATTCACAACTCGCTTCATTATAAGTATCGGTGGTAAATTCACAACCATCATCACAACTTGGTGTTACCAAAGTATAAACACATTCGCAGAGATTTGTATCATATACATCTGTGGTAAATTCACAACCATCATCGCAAGCACCAGGGGTGATAGGATTATTTTCACAACTACAAGTAGCAATATTGTAAACGTCAGCTGTCAAACAATCGTTATCATCACAATCCGGTTCGGTCAATATATTTCGGCAATCGCAAATGTCTTCATCATAGATATCTTCTGTATCATCACAACCATCATCGCAGCTTGGTTGGTTTAAAATATTATCACATTCGCAGGAATTTGAGTTATAACTATCCACCGTGTATTGGCAACCATCATCACAGTTTGGTTCGGTTAAAATATTTTCGCATTCGCAATTGGCAATGTTGTAACTATCAGCCGTATTGGCACAACCGTCATCACAATCCGGTTCGGTTAAAATATTTTCACAAGCACAAGTTATGTCGTTATAGCCGTCCATGGTATTATCGCAGCCATCATCACAATTCGGTGGAGTACCTCCGACTTCCCAGCTACAGGTGGCTGTATTAAAACTAATAATTTCCCAACAATTGTTAGGTGTTGGTTCGGTAGGCTGACTTCCATCGTTTACCCATTGACAAGCTGTATTGTCAAAGGAGAAGCTATCCCAACAATTGACTGGATTTGGTTCGGTAGGTTGGCTACCATCGTTCACCCATTGACAAGCGTTATTATAGAAGGAGAAGTTATCCCAGCAGTTGACGGGATTCGGTTCAGTAGGTTGTGAACCGTTGTTCACCCATTGACAAGGGTTATTATCGAAGGAGAAGCTATCCCAACAGTTGACGGGATTTGGTTCGGTAGGTTGACTGCCCGTATTAATCCATTCGCAATTAAAATTATCAAAAGTGAAGCTATCCCAACAATTAACAGGAGTAGGTTCTACAGGTTGACTTCCTGTATTAACCCATTCACAATTAAGATTATCGAAAGTGAAGCTATCCCAACAATTGACTGGAGTAGGTTCTACAGGTTGGCTGCCGTTATTAATCCATTCGCAATTAAAGTTATCGAAAGTGAAGTTATCCCAGCAATTAATAGGATTCGGTTCCGTAGGTTGGCTACCCGTATTAATCCATTCACAATTAAAATTATCGAAAGTGAAGCTATCCCAACAGTTTACGGGAGTAGGTTCTGTAGGTTGGCTGCCCGTATTAATCCATTCACAATTAAAGTTATCAAAAGTGAAGCTATCCCAACAATTAACGGGACTAGGTTCCGTAGGTTGTGTGCCGTTATTGATCCATTCACAATTATTATTATCAAAGCTAAAACTATCCCAACAGTTCACAGGATTTGGTTCCATAGGCTGACTGCCTGTATTGATCCATTGACAAGAAGAATTATTAAATGTAAAAGTATCCCAACAGTTTACTGGGTTAGGTTGAATCGGTTGGGTGCCCGAATTAATCCATTGGCAATCTGTATTATTGAAAGTAAAGCTATCCCAACAATTTACGGGGTTGGGTTGAGTTGGCTGAGATCCATTATTAATCCATTGACAAAGATCACCATCAAACGAGAAGCTATCCCAACAATTTACCGGAGGTGGTTCTGTTGGTTGAGTTCCGTTATTAATCCATTGGCAGGCATCATTATCAAAAGAAAAGTTGTCCCAGCAGTTTACGGGATTAGGTTGGGTTGGTTGGTTGCCATTATTAATCCATTGGCAGGCATCATTATCAAAAGAAAAGTTATCCCAACAGTTGACGGGAGTAGGTTCCGTAGGTTGAGTGCCAGAGGTCATCCAAGTGCAAGTTCCGTTATCAAATGTATTTGATTCCCAGCATTCTATTGGGCTTGGTTCAGTAGGTTGGGTGCCGTTATTGACCCATTGACAACTGGCATCGTCGAAAGAGTAATCATCCCAGCAATTAACCGGTGCGGGTTCTAAGGGTTCGGTTTGATCATAAACATAATCAATACAGATATTATAATTTACAGCAGCGATTCCATTGGTGATGGCCATAAATGTTGGATCACAAAAACCGACAGAGGGTATGATATCTACTCCAAGGTCAAAGAGCGGATTATAGGTTTCTCCACATGCTATGAGGTCTAAGGAATAATTACCTAGAGTGCTTGTTCCTCCTCCAAATTGATTACATCCAACGGTTAATACTTCTTGCTCAATAGGACAAATAGCGGTGGTGGTCAGTGGGCAATTATTCATCAGTACATTTCCGAATACTTGAAAGCCTGCACAGGGAGGATTAGCAGTTATATTCAAAAGCTCAATGTTTACGACCAGAGAAGTTAGGTTGGCATTAGCGAGCCAACAGGGGAGGGTTGGAGGGGCGAAATTATGTAAGTATCCTTCGTTTATGGGTTCTCCTAGATTGGTGTGAACAAAATCATTCCTATCAGGTCCAATTAGGGCATCTGTCACTGTTTGACAACTAGTGATGGTCTCTTGGCTATGACTAAATTCAGGTTTCAATAGTAATACCATCAGAACCGCGAAAGTCAGTATGTTTTTTAGTTGCATTTGTAAGAGTCACTTTAGTTTTGGAATTAATTCTTATTTTCAGAATATAATTTCGAATCTTTTTAATTTAATACATCAAAGTTCTGTAAAAACAGGCTAATTTAAGAAATAAAGACTACAGTTTCACTACTGCAATATGGTAAACACCATTAAAGCACTACAACATTACTACATCAAATTATTTTTATGTGTAGTTATGAAGATTATTGGGTTTAATGATCTTTGCTAAGGAATTTTTTTCCTCTGTTAGGTGATTAGTCGAGAAATAGTAGATAGTTATTAAAAATCAGATATTAGACAAGCAGAAATACTCCAATTCTAGTCAGATTTATTGATTTGATCTGAGTACGAAATAAAGTGGTTTAGTTGGTAGACGGGTCTTGGATTCTAAAAACAATATTGCTTTTCAAGCCAATAATACGCTTTTGTCTAAATTGTACAGAATCTGAATGTTGGTCTAAGGTAATGTAAACTTTTTGAAGAATCAAAATAAACCTGTAATTCTTATTTTCTTATTCTTAGTAAGTTCATTATCTTTGGTTCCCTATCCTCATTCCTTAATATTTTGATAGTAGGTTACTAAGTTAATTTGAATTACATAAATTCTTATGCTTACTAATCAAAAGCTGTTTTATCAGTGATTGATTGGGATTTAGACTATTTCTTTTTTTGAATAAATCCTTATAAGCTGTTATCTAAAATAGAATATGCAACGTTACATTTTTATAGTGATAATTTTTATTTGTTGTCCTTTTTTTACCCAAGCCCAATTTTGTACGGGTACGTTAGGAGACAATATCTTTTTGGAAGGTGATTTTGGTGAAGGTATCCCGAATCTACTTGCTCCCAATCCCAATATCGCTCCGGGATATAATTATACTTTTAATGTTCCGCCACTAGATGGACAATATGTAGTAACGAATAATACTGCTGCTTGGGCTGGACTATTTCAATCATGGCTTGCTATTCGTGATAATAGTGATAATCCAAATGGTTATATGATGGTGGTGAATGCAAGTAATTCACCGGGACTTTTTTATGAACAAACGGTAACCGGACTTTGTGAAAATACCTTATATGAATTTTCGGCAGATATCATCAACCTCATTCGAATTGGTGTTGCTAATCATATCAAACCCAACGTATCATTTTTATTGAATGGAGTAGAATTGTTTTCAACGGGAGATATTCCAGAAACAGACAGCTGGAATACCTATGGTTTTACTTTTACAACACAGGTAGGGCAGCAATCCTTAACGCTTTCTCTCCGAAATAATGCGCCAGGAGGAATTGGAAATGATTTGGCACTTGATAATATCTTTTTTAGAGCCTGTGGACCAGAAACCCAGATTACATCTGCCTCAGGAGGAGGAGCGGTAATCCATCTTTGTGAAGGGGATGCTCCGGTCAATTTAGAAGCTATCTTGATGGGAAACCAATATGTTAATCCTGCTTTTCAATGGCAACAAAGTTCAGATGAGGGAGCGACCTGGGAAGATATTGCAGGGGCAACCACCGCCTTCTATACAACACCTACCTTAACTGCAGGTTTATACCATTATCGATTTTTAGTAGCAGATGGGATTAATAATTTGGCTTCCCAAAAATGTCGCGTGAATTCCGATCCTAAAATCATTCGGGTTGGTGCTAATGACTCTATGCAAAATGATATAACCCTTTGCGAAGGACAATCGGTTATTGTCGGTAATTCTAGTTATACTACAACTGGATTGTATAGGGATACCTTTACCAACTTCTTTGGTTGTGATAGTATTTTGATTACCAATCTCACAGTTAAGACCGACTCTATTTTTTTCTTTGATCTTATTGTCACGCCGCCTTGTCCTAGTCAAACCAATGGAAGTATTTCTATCCAAAATCTTACCGGAGGAACCACACCTTTTAATTTTAATTTTGAAGGAATGGACCTTGGAACGACGACCCTTTTTCAGGATTTACAAGGAGGGACCAATTATACTATTGTCATTGAAGACGCTAACGGCTGCATGGTTGAAACGAATAGCTTTATTGCACAACCGTTTGATTTTATGGCAGACCTCCTTGTCACACCGCCTTGTCCAAATCAAGCAAATGGAAGTATAATGGTTGAAAATGTAAGTGGTGGAACGGCTCCCTATAATTTTATATTTGAAGGAATTGGTGTAGGCGGTACTACTATTTTTTCAGGCCTTACTGGTGACATAAATTATACGGTAGTGATAGAAGATGAAAATGGTTGTTCTTTTGAAAGATCCGCTTTTGTAGAAGAACCAGAAGATTTTATGTTGGATCTTGTGGTTAATCCACCGTGTCCTAACCAGACAAATGGAATTATTTCTATAGAGAATGTGAGCGGGGGAACGCCCCCTTATAATTTCACTTTTGAAGAGATGAATGTTGGAGCAACAACCGTTTTTACAGATCTTCCAGGAGATATAACTTACACGGTTTTGGTAGAAGACAGTAATGGTTGTACTTTTGAAGAATCCGCTTTTATGGAACAGCCCGGTTCGTTGATTTTTGAGTTAGGAGAAAATAAAACAGTTGAATTGGGGGAGCGGGTGCAGATATCGCCATTCTATAATTTTACCCCTTCTGAATTTATTTGGCAGATCTTATCTCCCTTGGATTGTATTGTTTTTGAAGATTGTGAGGAATTAAATTTTGTCCCCACTTCCAGTGAACAAATTACCCTCGAATTATTTGCCAGTCCAGGTTGCTCATTGATTGATTCTCTTTTTATTGAAGTGCTGGAAGTTAGAAAAGTATATATTCCGAATGCTTTTTCTCCTAATGCCGATGGGTTAAATGACTTTTTTACGGTTTTTGGGAATATACCTAATGTAGAAATTGTGGAAGAACTTAAGGTCTTTAACCGTTGGGGAGCCATTGTTTTTGAAAATGAAAATTTTTTACCAGGAGATCATCAAACCGGATGGGACGGAACCTTTCAGGAGAAGCCTGTGCCGGTAGGCGTTTATGTTTATTCAGCAGCAGTCCGCTTTGTAGATGGGGAAGTCATTCGTTATTCTGGGGATGTTAGTGTGGTGAAATAGGATTGACTTTTCTATGTAGTTCCTATAAATGCTAGTTTAAGGTAAGGAGTGTTGAAAGGATTTCACAAATAAAAATGGCAGCTATTTATTATTATAGCTGCCATTAATAAGTTTGTTTGGATCGGATGGTATGATACTAAATACTTGAAATTTTAAAGAACTACACACTAAACATTTTCATTAAAAATTGAAATTAACAACATCTAATCCGACCCTTACAAGATAAATCCTACCTTAACAATTATTGATAAGGTTAGACAATAGTGAATTATAGGCAGCATTATTAAAATTGCATCCAAAAACAGATTCTAAAACATTTATATAATTATTGAAGGCAGAAACGACACCACTCCAATTTGCAGGCGTAGGATTATTTGAATAGGTTCCAATTCTACATCCTAAAAAGTCTAAAGCATATATAGCACCTAAGGTTCCAGAGGCAGAAACAAAAGCACAACCTCCGCCATTTGGATTGGCATTAACGTAAGATGGTACGGTACCATTTGGCAAGCCTAGAATGTTTTCCAGAGAGGTTACGTAAATATCAAAAGCTTGGGTGAGGGTAGAAGATTGTGTTCTTCCACAAGCGAATCTGCGAAGTTCAAAAATTAGATTGTCGAGTGCACGGACGATAGCATTCGCTATGCGTGTTTCACATCTAAATCTTTCACCAGCCTGTTCATCATTATTAGTAGCTTCATTAATAACGGTTTCAAGATCGGCTAATTCAATATTCTCATTGGATTCAACTATTGCCTCTTTTTGACAAGAAGTCATCATGGTGGCAATGGTTAGAATGGATAAAAATCCTAGAAAAGTTAAATTGGTAAATAAGTTTTTCATGATAAAAAATTTAAGTTAGAAAATTGGTGTTTAAGTTTAAAAAATAATTTTGTAAGAATTCGTTTGGGAAAGCCAAAGGAATATCAGGTCAACTCTATTCAGAGTAGAACGATTCTGTATTTTTCATTAAAAATTTGTGAATCGAGCGCAAAGAAATCGATCAAAAGATTTATCTATTGAATTGATTAGAAATTTGCGCTCACCCTTCGTTTCACTTGAATGTGGTTAAATAAACATAGTATTGTTAAGATAAATGTAAATGTAAGCTTTGTGTTGGATGATGACTGGCTTACATTTCTTTGAATCTTTATGATTTTAACAATAACAGCATATTTGCGAAATTATAGAGGGGAAACATGGAATGGTAAAAAAGGTTTAAAAAAAAAGTAGTTTGTTTTAAATTAATGTTTAAGTAAGGTTAAAAAAAAGAAACAGTTCACTTGAATTTATTCAAATGAACTGTTATTAATTTAGCCATTATATTGATCTAGCAATTAGATCAAAGATGTGGTTTTGCCGAAGGCTTAGGCAATTCGCCCAATTTCTGCCATCCGTTCTCTAGAGGGCGGATCTCGGTATTGTCCTCTTTCCATTCGCTCATAATGATCTCTTTCCGCACGTTCAAGTCGTTCTCTTACTCTTGCTCTTTCTTGCTGTATTCTTTGTTGTCGCTTTCTTTCTGCCTGAACCCTTTTTTCTTGCTGTCTAGCCTGTTCTGCTAGTTGTTTTGTCGCTAAAGCTGCTGCTTCAGCCGCTGCCGCAGTTGCTGCTGCCGCCGCCGCAATTGCTGCTGCATAGCGATTTTTGCTTACCTGTGCCATCCCTCCAAGAATGTTAAATCCTTTTGCTCCATTTTCAAAACCATTTGTTATGGTTTGCCAAGATTCAGAAGAAATTAGAGGCAATTCCATATTAACATTTGAAAGAGTCTTAGCGGATCTGTCGCTTCTACGAAGGGCTATTTGAGCTGAATATTCATTATAATTTTTCATTTTTTATGATCTTTCGTAAGCAATTTTCATTCTAATTAATAAATTATCCAATAAGGTGTTGTCAGTAGGTTTGTTATTACCAAAAACCCCTTTAGGCTCAATTCGGATATTCCATTCACCAATTGGACTTACATTATTTACTTCTCGTCTATTGGGTACGGAAAGCATATCCGGAATTTTTCCAGGATAAGTAGCCACTGGAAAATATACTTTTGGTTGAAATGTGTAAGGTGGAAATCCATTTCCTATCTCGATTTTTTTCTCAGGAGTTTCAACAAATATCCTCCAATATTTTTCCGGTTGTTTATCATCGGGGGCTAGCACATGAATATCTAAACCTTTTAATCTAGGATTAACAAGATTCAAATCTAATCGCTCAAAATAGTCTTTTGGAATTTTGAAAATATAGGATCCATTGTTTGCCCGAATTCCTCTAAAAGCATCACCGGTAAAAATTCTTGGCGTATCATGGGTTGGAGCAGCGGTTGCAGCAGCGGCTGTAGAGCCATCATGTAAAACAAAGGCAACTGTTGTTTCTCGGACACCGAATAGTTTTTTCTCCAATTCATAAGTGACCGTTCTTGCCCAAATGATCAACTTATTTAAGTAACCGACTCGGGTTACTTCTGGCAGCGGAATATCAATATCATAGATACTTTTTAATCCTAAACAGGCTGCCTTGCCCCGGCAATACGCTTCGATCAAATCTTTTTGAAAAAGTTCTTTTAAAAAGTCAAACCGTTCCACAAAATTGTTTCCACCACCGTTTTCATTAAATCTGGTAAGTCTAGTATTAACGGCTTCTAAATTTATTGCTAGTTGCTTTTTTTGTTCTGCTAGTAAATTCTTCCAATACGCTGTATCAGAAGAATTGACATTCCCGGATTCTTGATCAAAATTAGTTTTATAACTATTCTTGAGTAGTTTAGGCTCATATTCTGCAAATAAGGCCATTTGTTGTTCCATAGATTCGAGTAAACGTCTTTGCAAGAGTTGTTCACTTGCTTCATGAAAAGCTTTTACTTCGAGATCTTGGGCTTTATCTCTATATTCTAAACAATTATAAAGGTGATCATTTAAGGTTTGAACTAGATATTCTACGTCCAATGGTGGGTAAGTTAACCAGGAATTTTTATAGGATTCCAGTAATTTATCCGAACCAATATCAATTGGTTCGACGATAGATTTGGGGGCTTGACCATCTGAGTCAGAAAAGGAAGAAGCTAAATTAGTTTCAGTTGCTAGGTCATTAAAAGTTTTTTGTAGCGTTTTCATTTAATTTATATTGTGGTTTAATGGTGAAATAATCGGCTGCTAAAAGTAATAGCTCAGCCAAAAAATCATATTGATTTATTATTTAAACTAGGTTTGTTGGGAAAAGTTACTTTCTGGTAAATAAATTTGTGTTGTTTTTATTTAGCTATATCACTGAATTTGAATAAATGTTTTTTATAAACATAAATATTAAAATAAGTATTAAATTAAAATGTTTTGTCTATTTATTTATTTGTTTTTATAAATAATTTTCACCAAATTCATGCAGAATTTAAAAACAAAATAATTCCATTTGTTTTATGTTAATGCTAAATAGAATGCTTGAAGAGACAAGGTCTTAGTCGAGGTGGGGTTGTGTGCGCAGTAGGATAATTTAATGGCAATCTGGAATCATTTTCTACACCGAAATATTATTGTTGCAACAATTCTATTGATAAATCTTGTTTTTACCTATATCAAATTTATTATGAAGTTTTTAAATTTATTTTTGACCTTAAGTATCATTGTGTTTAATGATGTCTTGTTCAAAAACCGAAGCCCCAGTTCCTCAAGAAGAATTTACAACTATTGAAACCGCTACCTATAAAGTACAATTACCAGAGGGAATCACCGCAGAAACTGCTGCCGATTGGTTTAATAACCTTTCCGAAGAAGAAATTAAAGAATATTTGATAGAAGACGCTGATGAAGCAGCTACTAGAAGTTGTGGAACTTGGAGTAGTTGGAGTGGATGGTATGGCACTAGCGGATTTAGATGTTTTTCCTTCTCCTGTCCAAATTCGCAGAGCGTGTCTTACGTCAATAGAAGAAGATCAAGAGTTAGAGAATGCTCTTGGGGAACTCAGGTCGAAACTCAAAGAGATAACCGTATTACTTGCCGTCCACCTTGTTAAGTGATAGCAACCGCTAACTAATGTAAAAAATAAGCAGGTGGTCAAATTTTTGACCACCTGCTTAATTATACTACCTATCGAATAATTACGATTTGATATAATTGCTGACTGTGTTTACCTAAGATCTGACAAGCATATTGTCCTGGAGGTAAATGGGCAACCGAAATCGAATTAGAGCGATCTCTCAATAATTTCGTTTTGACCATTCTGCCTAGATGATCAAAGATATTTAGTTGAAGTTCCTCTTCTGATCCGTTGATCTCAATCTTTAATTCCATAGAAGATGGTAATGGATTCGGATAAATTCTAAGATCAAAATCATCCTTTGCTTCCTCCGGTTTTGCAAAAGCACTACGAGGAATCGCCGTGTCAAATTTAACTAATAGGAATTGGCCAAAATCATCAATCCCATAAAAATGAGCAAAGACATGAAGACTATTTTCGCTGATTCGATCTGCTAGTTTTACAAAAGTCCAATCCTCACTTCCGTAGGTTGATCTTTTTAGTAATCCAATTTGAGCTGGATCATCTGTCATCGACAGATCTAAATTGGCAATCTTTAAATCATAAACATCATTGGTGTTCGAGTGATTATAGATGGCTCTGTAACTTTTATCATAGACCTGCGTGACAGTTGCTAGATTCCCGTTTGGTAAAACTACCGTTGCGATATCTGCATTATGTGGTTTGGCATCAATTCTGGTTACGACAATATCACTATTGACCCAGTTATTTCCAACGGTCATAAATGTACTCTGATGGAGAAATTGATTTCTTCCTTGAATTAATGTTTCTGCTGTACCCAATTTAGGTCCGCCAATTGGGAGTGGAGCGGAAACATAGGATATAGGAGCCGATGTTTTTAACGTTCTGAGCGAAACATTCTCTAAGGGCTTTGTACCTTCCTCGTTAAATTGAATATAACGTAGCAGTGCATTTGTTGCGCCAGGAAGCGTACTGCCTTTGTATTCTTTTTCTAGAGAAGGAACATGAATGATTGTTCGAAGTTCTTCCAGATTTTTGGCTACCTCCCAAAAACGGATTTCGTCTATTTGTCCAATAAAGCCACCTCTACCGATTTCAATATCATATTCGGCGGTATTGAGTTGAATATTATTATTTTGATAAACAATCTCTCCATCGATAATTAATCCAAGGGTATTATTTTTGTATACGATTGCAAAATGATGCCAATCATTTGCCAAATTAGGAACTGTGAAAAGATGATCCTGTCCATCATTCAAATTCCATTCAAATTCTGAATTATTATTGGTTGTTTTAAATTCCAGAATGTCACTGAATCCACTAGCATTTGATTCATTGCCAAGGGAGATTAAACTACCCCCATTGAAGGCATTAATCTTTGCCCAAAAATCAATGGTTCTTTCTGCATTTCCATTATACTCAGGAAGGAAAGGCATTTTTATGCTTTCATTACCTGCCAAGTTTAAGGCAGTTCCTGCGGGTAGTTGTATAGACAAGGCTGCCGTTATTTCAGGAGTACCATTCACTTCATATTGCAATCTGAATTGATATTTATCTCCCGTGTTAATTTTGTTAGCTGAAGGAAAATGTAAGACCTCTGAAATAGTTTCAGCAGCCGTATATACCTGGGTGTTTAACGCACCTAGATTGACCCAACCTGCTCCTAAATTATATTGGAATTGAATATTAGAAATAGGCAATCCATCTCCTGGCAAAATGTGCGCATGTAACTTGGTATTCCAAACGGTCGTATGCAATCCACCGACTGGAATAATTTCTGAACAACCAGCTTCACCTTCCATAATTTCAATAGCTTTGCAACGACGTCCTTCTATCTCGTTTCCTCCTGCATCTCTATAAACTGGTGAGATGGCGATCCATTCTCTCCATCTTCCTTTACCTGGTTCAGTCAAACCATTCATATCGATATTTTCCAGCACAAAGCTTGTTTGATTATTTGTATAGGCTAATGGCTGTATTTCTTTATCGGTCAGTCCTAATCGATATACTTTATAATCATTCGCACCAACAATTGGATTCCACGTAAATGCCGCGGTTCCAGTTCCTCCATTAATACATAAACTATTCATCGAAAGATGCTTAACTGTTTTGCAAATGGTGATATCCCCAGTTTCGCTTACGGCGTCTGGAATAAGATTGCCATGTCTATCAAAAGCACCAATTCGAATTCTGGTAATGGTAAAATTAGGAATCACCCCAAATTGGGCTTCAATATCATCAAGATTTAATAAATAGTGACGATCCTCGTTATGGGTATAACTGGTAGGGTCTCCTGCATAATCTTGGTTCTGAATGGTTTCTAACAATTCCCAATTTCCGTTAATCCACATTTCAATTCTAAATTGATCGTTATTACTAGCCAAGGAAGCGTCGCCTTTAAATCCATTAGCATCCCAGCGAATATACTCTGATTCCCCTTGGACTAAAGTATCTGCTTCTCCTTCCACTGGATAGATTAATACTAATTCTTCAGGAACTAAATCATAGACTACATAACATGTTTGCGAACCGTTAGGAATATCGTAGGCACTCAAATCTACTTGCACATAGCTGCCTGGTTCTGGATTTTCAATCACGATTTGTTCTACATTATTGATATGATCTACTCTTTCTGTTGCGAGATCCAATAATTTATTTCCATTTGTTCCACTTAAAAATCGGTGATCAGGAACTAATGGTAAATAGTTTTTGATGACGGTACCGTTGGCGTTAAAATGCGTGGCAGATAGGTCAATATCATTTACTAATGCTTTATTAGGGGTAGAAAAATCATCCACGTCATGCCAGTAAACCATGATTTTCAATCTGGCCCATTTGCTGCCTTGTGTGGGTGCAGGAATAGAAATTTGATTGGCCCCCGAATTATCAAAATCAACGGTAACCGCATCCGCTGCTTGTAATGTATATTTTGCCATTTGGTCCTGATTCATGGCCTCATAAGCTCTTCTTGAATTTACTCTTCCAAAACCAGTTGTAAAATCAGGGCCTGGGCGACCAATATCATCTGCCGTATTTAAAAGAAGCGCTTTCATATAAGCAGAAGGAGCCGCTAAATTTTGTGGATGGATTTCTTTGTAAAGTTGCTGTAAAACGGTTATCGATCCTGCAATGATTGGAGCGGCGAAAGAAGTCGCGGCACTAGGTCCACCGCCATTAGTGACGATTTCTGGTTTTATTCGGCCATCAAAGGCAGGACCATTTGAGCTAATCGTACTTGGTTTATCAATGATTTTTAGTGCTCCTACGGTAATCCCATTTTTTCCTTGTTTGCGATTCCCAGAAAGTCTAGCCCAAACATTATTGGAACCTATACCATTATAATTTGGATTATTACTGGTGTACAATCCGTAATTATTACGAACCATATTTGATCCTCTTTCATTTCCGCTAGAAAAGACATAAATAAAATTTTCATGATCCAAGATAGTGCGATCTAAAAACGCAGTATTTTGATCATAGACTCCCGTAAGATCAGCAGAAGGTCTTAGTCCCAGAGATCGATTGCCGACGTATAAATTTGGATGAGTTTGCAGGTTAGCATAAAGATTATTTTCTTTTAATTGAGAAAAAATTTCAGTCCCATCTGCTGCCTGTCTCTTTACAGGAGCTAAATTACCATTGTCAAAAGCTTTTAGGACAACGTGTGTTCCATGTGAATCATTTGGTTCACCAAAATTAGTATTCTGATGATAAGTTAATCTATTTCTATAATGAATTTTTTCGTATTTGACTCGGGCGTCGGTGATTCCGACCATACTCCCTTCTCCGTTGGCCCCTGTTTTCTTTTTAACATAAGTTAATCGACTGGAATCGGTGAACCGATTGTTTTCTTGAGCAATGATTGATCCTGTCCATAGAAGGAAAAATAATACCAACATTAAATTTTTGTTTTTCATAAAATTGAAATTTTAATTGATTTAATTATGACCTTATTTTGGGGCGCATGGGGACGTTATAAGCGGAGCTTTAAACTTCCGTCAAGAGCGTTTCCAAAACAATTTCATTGGGTTTAATTGACTAATTGTCATAGCAATGTTACGTCATCGGGAGACGACATGTAAAGAAAATGCCCACGACAAAAACGGGACAAACGCCTTATTTTACTAGGTTTGCGTCAGAAATGATAAGAATGGGACAGGAACGGGACAGGACTATAAGGAGAAAATATAGTTCTGTAATGCTTTGTTATCTTCTAATTGTAATTTTTGTCGAAGTCTATACCTTGCTTTGCGGACACTTTCGGCAGAAATGGCCATCATTTTTCCGGTTTCTGTATTATTAAAATTCAGTCTTGCGAGGGCCGCAATCTTAAGATCACCCATTGAGATATTTGGATTCTCTTTTATGATTTTATCGAAGAAATTTGGATTTACGTTCAAGAATAATCGTTTAAACTCGGTCCAATCTTCATCGGTTAATAATCTTAACTGGTATAGACTTTCTATGGCTTCTTTATCTACTTTAGTACCATTGGGTTTACCTATTTCAGATAATTGTCTAATATGCTGTTCGACCTCTGTTTGAAGTTGTTTAGAAAGCATTCGTTCATCTTCCAATGCTTGACTTACAAGTGTTCTTTTATGGCTTTCTGCTTTAATTTTTTGTCCTAATTTTTGAATTCTTTTTTGGTAGAGATACATACCCACAAGAAATAGTAGCAAACAAGAAACAATCAGCAAGATAATTCCAAGAGTCAAATTTTGAGCTTTCTGGGCGATGATTACTTTATCTTGCTCCATTAGTTCAAGCTTAATTTTATTGGCATTGATTTCTTTGATCAGATGTTGGTTTAATAGTTCTTCTTTAATTTGATGGTAGGAAAAACGGTCTTTGAGTGACTGGTATTGTTGTTGATAATTGTAAGCAGATTTGAAATCTTTTTTCTGGGCAAAAATCTTTACTAGAAGGGTAAGGGTTTCTAATTGGCTATAGTCTTCCTTTCTGCGTTGTGAGGTGTTGAGAGAACGCATGGCATTTTCTTCGGCTAGTACTAAATTTCCTAAATCTAAGTAAACACGTGCTATATTTCTATGCAGAGGAACGATACTGTTTTTTTTCTCCTTCTTTAAATAAAACTGCTCAGCTATTTGAAATTGTTTGAGCGCTCTTTGGTATTGACCAGTCTCCCGGTAAAGTTTGCCTAGTTTGACTGTGCTAAGTATTTCGCCTTTTTTATTTTTGAGTTTTTTAAAAAGATGGATGGATTTTTCTAAATAGTTTTCTGCGGTCGAGAAATCTTTTTTTTGTAAGTAGGTAATTCCTATATTTTTATTAATAAAAGCGTTGCATTCTTGGTTATTGCAATACGAAAGCGCTTTAGAATAATAAGATAAGGCCGTCTTATACAATTCTTCATTTTTATAATCATGACCTAATTTTCTACTAGTGTTTGCCAGGTTTCTGTAATTATTGGCGAGTAGTTTGTAGGAGTTGGTAATAGCAGCAGAATCACCGAGTATTAATTTTAAGGCAATGGCTTTTTCTTGCCATTTTATGGCGTTTTTAAAATCATTTCTTTTAGTATAAATATGACCACAGTATCCCATCGCTCGCGCTATTTGAAGACTGTCATCAGCTACTGGAATGAGATTGACCGCTCTATTGATACAAAATAAGGCCGAATCTAAATTGACCTGTCGATTGGCGTAATACCAACCAAAAATATTATTTATTCGTATGGTTGTATTGACATCGTCACCCGCAATTTCGAGTGCTTGGTTTAGGTAGCAAACGGCACTATCAGGTTTACTGAATTGGCATTTATAATGTTTTTTGATGAGGGCATTTATCGGTTCTTCTACTTCAAATGCTTTTATTTCGGAATGGCTAATAAATATCAAAAAGAACAATAAACTTATTGTTCCTATAGTGCTTAAAGGATTTTTTCTCATTTTATATGTTTTTCACATGGCTCTTCTTTCCACAAGGATGAAAACTGCCTGTTATATTAGTCTTCAATTTTCAAGATACTATAGAAATCTAAATTAGACAAGGACTTAAGCAGACTTTCGAGTTAATTTAACAATAGCTGACATAAATATTAAAAAATAAATAAAGAAACAAAATATTATATAATCCTAAGCAACTAAAAAGGACCCCCTTACAAAATGGCTGTAAGAGGGTCCTCCTTTATTGGCTCTAAAATTACGAGCAGTTTTTAATATAGAAAACAACCAAACGGATAAACAACTACACCACAAACGGGGCCAGAGTTATAAGTAGCGCAAAATCTTCCACGAAATGGGAAGGTGGTGGCTTCTCTACATTTTTGAAGTGCGTTGGTCGTTCGTTCATTCATCTCGATATAGTTATAGGATTCGCTGTCCACTTCTTCTTTCGTTGTTTTGAAGTGATCATAAGTTTGTTTACCGGTTGCATCCGTGCCATAAACCGCATAATAATATTCATTGAATTCATTGTAATGAACATCGATTCTGGTTACGTCTGCAATCATGTTTCCAAATTGTGTTTCAAATCTTTTTTCCAAGTCAGCATTGACGACGGTTGACATAAAATCAATTTTAAAAGGATTAAGATCTGCCAGATGAGGTTCTACTGATTTCGTACTAGTGAATGACATGCAAAAAATCAGCAGTACGGCGATTGATAGAAATAAGGTCTTGTTTTTCATAAAAAGATGAATTTAAAGGGTGAGTTAACAAAATGTTTTCATGAAGATAAGTGGATTGCTAATCAAATCCAAATAGTTGAACATATTTTAATGAAAATTAATTCGTTATATATTTTTAATTGAATTGTTTTTATGAACAGGCAGTAGAAATGATCAATTCTATGAACGGAAAGGAAGGCTGAAAGGAAGTTCAGAGATAGAGATTACCTGTCTTTAGGTAGGCAGAAAGGTTCATGGAGAGTGTCCTTTCAAGTGTGTCATCGTCTAAAGGTATAAATTTTTGACAGATGAAAAAAGAAAAGATTAACAAAGGAGAGGTCAAAGCACCTTTCGATTTTGAGACCTACCGCCAGCAGGTGGTTCAAGGTCTAATGCAGGGCAAACCATTGACAGGAGATCAGGGCTTGTTGAAGCCCTTGATTGCTCAGTTTGTGGAAGCGGCTCTGGACGCTGAGATGAGTGATCATTTAAAGGAAGAGCGACAAGAGGGGCAGGCTAATCGTCGTAATGGCACCAAGCAAAAAACGATCAAGACTAGTATTGGTCCGGTAGAGATTAATTATGATCGGGATCGCAACAGTAGCTTTGAACCCATTACGATCAAGAAGCGTCAAAACAAGCTTGGAGTAGGTTTTGATGATCAAATATTGGAGCTGTATGCGATGAGCAATTCGGTGGCCGATATCAGCACGCATCTGCACAGGATGTACGGAGTGGAGATGAGTCAAAGTCGTATTTCAGCGGTGATCAACAGCACTTGGGAAGTGGTCAAAGCATGGCAAGAACGTCCCTTGGCGGCCCTGTATGTGGTGCTGTTTATTGATGCAATTACCTTTAAAGTACGGCGCGATGGGGCAGTCCAGAATGTGGCTTTGTATGTAGCTTATGGCATTACGGTGGAAGGTCAACGAGAAATCGTAGCTTTGTATCCTGGTCAATCAGTAGAAAGCGCGACCGAATGGGGACGCTGTTTACAGGATTTAAAGAGACGTGGATTACAAGATGTACTCATTATTTGTAGTGACGGACTGAGCGGTCTGAAGCCAGTGATGGAACAAGCTTTTGAACAGGCTAAAATTCAACGCTGTGTAGTCCATAAAATCCGTAACTGTTTCCGTTTGATTGATAACAAAGATAGCAAACAGGTTTTGCAACAACTCAAAGGCGTCTATATGGCCGTCAATGAACCGGCGGCAAAAATAGCATTAGAAGATTTTGGGCAGTACTGGAAAGGTAAGTACGATGTGATTGTGCAGATGTGGGAAAAGGACTGGGAAGAACTGATGGTGTGCATGCAGTTTGGTCCTACTTTGCGTAAGATTACTTACACGACCAACGCTGTAGAAAACCTCAATCGCGAGATTAGACGCGTCACCAAAACCAAAGGAGCCTGGGCTTCCGACCGAGCACTGATGATTCAACTTTACCTCGCTTTAGACAGAAATAAAAAAAGCTGGCACAAAAAAGTACATAACTGGGCTGGCGTACAAAGAGAATTGACCGAAATTTTTGGTCAACGTTTTACTAACCATCTTAAGGGGTGACACACTTTATG
Source organism: uncultured Saprospiraceae bacterium (assembly GCA_937928405.1). Lineage (GTDB taxonomy): Bacteria > Bacteroidota > Bacteroidia > Chitinophagales > Saprospiraceae > JALZUU01. The sequence continues at coordinate 3,862 of CALFWZ010000101.1, read as the reverse complement.
GGACACTCCCGGTTCATGTTTATTTCGACTTAATTTATAAAATACTTTCTCTGGTGGAGAATCTTTCTATCGCAATAACGTCACATCTCCCGAATATTGAATTTCTGTTCCATCTAAAAAGCGGACGACGGCGATATATACGAATACACCAGGATTCATGGGGTCTTCTTTAAATTTTCCACTCCATCCTTCACTTTCAACATTAGGAGGAAAGTCATTTCCTTCAAAAACTAATTCGCCCCAACGATCAAAAACCTTAAGACTTAGAATTAATTCAACTTCTTTGCTGGTGTACACCAAAAAGGCATCATTTATCCCGTCTCCATTTGGACTAAATACATTGGGGATATAAACGTCACGCGGTTTTTCTATATTGACCACCACCTCATCGACGGCTTCGCAACCGGATTCGTCAATAATAACTAATTCGTAGGTGGTGGTGAAAAAGGGCTGTGCAATTGTTCTTGGACAATCTCCACAGGTAAGCGCTGTTAGTGGAGACCATTGATAGATGATGGAGTCATTGGAGTTGGTGAAAGACTTTAATTCTACTGGACAGCCAAGCACCACGCTGGTATCTTTGGATACTTCTAATAATAATTCTCGAGGTTCCGTTATGATGATTTCTTGGCTAGAAATACAACCATCTTCGTCTTGGATGAAGAGTTCATAAACGCCTGCTGCGATATTCTCAAAAACCAAATCAGGTTGAAATTGCAGACCATCTAGACTAAATGCCAAGCCAAGATAACTACTATCAATCGTTAATTGACCATCACTTCCACCGTAGCAAGATACATCCGCTGGAGTGGCATCTACCGATAAAGCCAAGATGCTTCCAACTTCGAAATTGATGATTTCTGTACATTGAATACTATCGGTCACGGTCACGCTATAACTTCCTTCCATTAGGTTTGAAATCTCCATCCCTGAAGCACCATTTTCACTCCATTCAATATTATAAGGACTTAATCCTCCACTTACCGAGGCGGTAACACTACCCGTACTATCATCCAAACAACTGGGAAGGATTAGTAGGTCTAAGGCCAATGGTTCTAAGACTTGTAAATTTACTTGATGGGTAGAATCACAATTATCAAAAGAATTATAAACCGTTTGATAGATGCCAGATACTCCTTCAAAATTTCCTAAAATAAAAGCAGAATCACCCGCACAAAGTAAGATCTCCTCCGTGATAAAAAACGTATCTAGCGGTGCTACATTGATGATAATGATAGAGTCACAATCATTAACCGTTTGATAGAATAAGGTCAAGGAAGAGCCTGGTTGAATTGGAATATTATCATACATAGCCATCTCGCCTTGACAGGCAGTTAGATTAACCAATTCTGTGGTGGCAGAAAATTGATTAGGGATGACATTGACTTGGATAATCGAATCACAACCACGGAAACTCATATAAGTAAATAATTCAGATGCTCCAGCCGGAATTTCTATATCTTCATAAGTATAGGATTCCCCTTGGCAAACGATAAAATCTAAATTTTCAAAACTATTCTCAGCGATATCAATTCTAATTGTATCCGAACTATAACAACCTGCATTTGTGTTGGCAACCACAACATAGGTGGTCGTTTGATTTGGGGTAACCCAAATGGTATTGCAAGTATCACAGAGGATGTCTGAATTCGGATACCAACGATATTGGTCAAACCCTGATACTGAAAATGAGAGACTATCTCCACCGCAATTCAGTTGATCGGGACCAAGATCTATAATTGTGCTTGGATCAATAGTGACCGTTACCGAATCTTTTTTCAATACACAGCCAGCGACAGCGGTGACCATATAAGTTCCAGCTTCATAAGCTGTATAACTTGCGCCTAAAGCTCCATCTTGCCATTCATAACGATCAAAGCCTGGGTTGGCCTCAAAATTAAAAATACCATTATCACAGACCTGAACATCCGGTCCTAAGTCAAGTGGATAGGCCGATTCATCTAAGATGAAAAAATCGAAGTTATTGCTATAATCACATTCGGGGAAAGGGGTGATCGGGAAAACCGTGGAGAAATCAAATGGTAGTATCTCATCTCCATCATCATTGATTACCGCAAAATAAGTACTCCTCGGGCGTTGTTCTGTTATGCGTACACATGCTCCTGGTGCAAGATCATTATTCCAATAGTCGCTTGCGTTGGAGGTGGTTGAACCAACGACGCCTTGGGTTGGATCTCCTGCATATCTGGTAAAGCTGACATCATCAATGATGGCTCGACTACCTTGATTACAGAATTCATAAGTGAGGAACATCCACTCACCATTTGGATCTTCATCTATATCCTTACAATAAACTTCAGCAATTTCTACACTAATATCGAAGGCTGGAAATCGATTGTCACCATACTGCGTTAAAAAATTATTGAGTACAATACTATCTCCGACAATATGATGTGCTTGTTGTTGAATTGGAATAGTCAAATCATCGTTAATATTGACATTAAAATAGACATGCTGATTCCATACCTGACGGGTGCTTACCCAGGGAGTACCCGCTGAACCAAAAGATTTTAATTCATTGGTACAACTACATAAAATTTCTGTTTCTCCATCCGCATCTACATCCACCACGATGGGATACTCGACCCTCGTTCCGGAGGTACAAGGGGCGGTGGCTAGTATGGTTCCATCGGATCCATTTAATATTTGAATTTCTGTCTCTTGCCGATAAACTACTTCATTGGCGCCATCATTATTAAAATCAAAAACGGTGGTTCCCGTCTGACCAGAAAAATCATTGGTATCAATTCTCCACAAGACGGTCAAAACACCGTTGACGGGTTTTAATACTTGATAAATATAGCGAGTACAAACGCCGATTTCAACGCCTTTTTCTCCATCAAAATCTGCTACATTGGCTAAGGCAATATAGGCCCAGGAAGTTGGTAAGCTAATGGGTGGATATAATTCTGTGGTGGTTTGTAAATCCCAGACATATACGATGGCTTCTGTGGTATTGGAAACATTGGTCGCAATGACCGCATCTAAATCTCCATCTTGATCTACATCAGCAATACTCGTCCATCCATCGCCTGCACCCGGCAAAACTCGTTCTGGAAAAATCGTTGAGTTAACATTATCAATATTTACGGAATAAACCGTTCCTCCTGCTACTAATTCCAAACCTGCACAATTAGGACAAGCACTATCTGGTAAGGCATCGACGGCTACTGAATAAGACGAGGCTTGAATTAACGTCTCTCCAAAAAATTTCATACCTCGATGTGCTTGTGCTCCTCCGGCCGTTAACAAGGTTCCGTCGAGGGCATTAAAAATCATATTTTGTACGTATAATTCTGCGATTCCATCTTGGTTAAAATCGGTGATACTAACGGTATTTCCTTCTTCCCAGGTATTATAACCAGCAGGCGCATCGGACATCCATTTTTCAACATACGTACTCCCATTAAAACTATAGCAAAGAATTCTTCGTCGAACATCTCCAGATATAATGGGACCACCTGATTGGTAATTTTGATTAGAAATATGATCAGAAGCTTGAAAAAATATTTCCGGATAGCCGTCCTGATCTACATCTGCAATACTAGGTCCATCCCATAAATATTTTAATCCTGGTGTTTGAATAATATCTTCCACCACACCTGTTGCACCATCAACAATTAATAAATTTGGATAAGCAGCACTAGAAGGCTGTCCTGTACCAGTACATGGTTTTCCAATGACTTCTGGGATACCATCACCATCTAAGTCACCAACAATCGGCGTGTTATAATTACACCAGTCGCCTTGCCCAGAGGATGCCCATTCTAACTCTAATTCAAAATCAGCCATTGTCGGATCAAATTCACAATCAATCGGACATTCATTATAATAATTATTG
>CALFWZ010000100.1 GCA_937928405.1 uncultured Saprospiraceae bacterium | reverse complement strand
ATTCCTTACCAGTATATTTACGAATATCTTTTCCTTGGGCATCCGCATAATAAAGTTTTCCAGAGGCAGTTTTTTTCAACTTTACCCCATCATTCAGTTGACCAGTTGCTGGGTCAATATCCAATACGGCTACTTGTTTGGTAATTGGACCATCAAGAAAAAAATCTTGAATAGCATCATATCCTTCTATGGTTTTTGATAATTCTTTTTTGTTGGCTACTCTTAGGTCTTGAATCATCAAAGGAATTCTGACTTTTTTCATTCGTGGTTTTTTTTAAGAGCCCTTTGTTTTAAAAAAAAATAGAGCTATAAATCTAAAAAAATGTAATCTTCCACCCATCAATAAAATCCAATCATCGCTCGTTGTGGATCACTTACTCCGCCACCTTCAAATTCCATTTGCGTAATTGGGACACCTTTAGATTTTAAATAATTAAACATTTCTCTAGCTCTCACGTCTCCCAAGGTGATTTCTTTGTTGCCACGATAGCTGATGGATTCATCGGGTCCAACTGTGGCGGAAATCATGATTTTTTGATCTGGAACCTGTTTTAAAATCATGGCCATATGGTCTAATTCGGTCTTTGCTTTGGCATTTAAGGTTATACTATTCTTCCCAAATGAAATATTAGAAAAACTGGCTTGTCCGCGGCCACTCGTCTTTCCTTCTCCTAGTATTTCCGCCATCTTTTCTATGTCCTGACTACTGTTAGTTGGAGATATAATAGGAGTATTTGCTGAATTTTTTTCAGGATCAAGCGGTGGTGGAGGTATTTGTACAACAGGTGGTTGTTTATTTTCCGCTGTTATAGGTTCTTGATTACAACCTTTCATGCCAAAAATCAATTTAAAGCCTAGGGCGAGTGCCAAAACAAACAAGGCTAAACCACCAAATATTTTTAACCAGTTGGCTTGGACATTTACGTTAGTTTGATCGGCAGATTTGCTAAAAGAAAAAAGACACCCACTATTATCTGCTCCCGAAGAGGGAGGTAAGGGATGCGTAGTGGTGACCGTATCTGTGGGAATGGCCAAATTAGCAGTAATTTCTTCTGGTTTTTCTGGAACGATTAAATCAGGATTAGCCGCTAGTAATTCTTGTACGCTGTCGGTCAGCGTTAGGAGCGCATTGGTAATTAGATTGAGCTCTTCTTGTTGTGCTCCGATACCCGTAATGACGGAATCATTAAAAGTATTGTACCGGGCTTTGATGGTAATCAACTGATTAATAAACTCTCGTTCCTCCTCATTTTCAATTTCCATCCCATCAATTGAACGAATCAAATCTTCTAGATCTTCAAAGGCAGTCTTTAGACTGGCTCTGCCAATATGATCTTTGATCCGTCGGATTCTTTCAGTAATATTGACTGCTTTCATAAGGGGAGAAACAACTTCTATAAAAGCGAAAGATAAGGAATTATTTTTAAATGTATTGTTGATCTGATGGGTATAGTTTAAAAACAAAAACGTCCCTATTGTATGAATAGGGACGTTTTTGTTTTTTCGAAACAAGAAAATTATTCTTTGACAATTAAGAGTAATCGACTCAGGCGTTGATGATGACCAATTTTTGCCGATATGGAATAGGTTCCTTCTGGCAAATTGCTTACGTCAAAACGCAGCGGTTGGATCGGCAATTCTTCTATTGTTCTCATTGCCATCTCTTGACCAAAGGCGTTGTGAATTTGAATGATCGCTGATTTACCAACATGATTGGAAAGGTCTAAACGCACTTCCTCTTGAGCTGGATTAGGAAATATAACCAATTCGTCTTCTAATCGCTGATGATTAATTTCAATGATATTAGAATAACTACTACCACCATGTAAGTGTATGACTTTAACTTGGTAATAAACCATTCCTGGAAATGGTTTTTCGTAATCATAGGTTTGATACTGAAGAGCATCCGTAGTTGACAATCCTAGCGCATCCTTGTGTTCAATAGCAGTAAAATTAACACCATCGAAAGATCGACCAATCGCGAAAAAATCATTTTTAAATTCGGTATTGGTAGTCCAGTTTAATTGGGTGCCGTCTTCTGAAGAAGATCCTCGGAGGTACAACAGTTCTTGATCTGGCGCAAGGAAAAGCCCGGAGGCTCCACTTCCACCGGTGATGACGACTGTATAGTCTTCTACTTCTCCTTTGTCAAAACTTGCACAAGGTCCAACATAATTATCTTTGCTTAAGATGACACGCATTCGGGTGCTACCATTGCTAGCGGTGGATGGAATCGTAAGATTTCCGCTTACTATGGTTCCACTATTATTAAATTCTTCTAAAACCAATTCACCATTATCAGTAAAATCACCATCCGCATTTAAATCAATCCATACTCGCCAGTAAAGATCAGGTTGATAACCATCATAACTCAATCCAGGGGTAAGCGAAATGTTTGGATTAGAACCAGCAGCAACAATGGTGGATTCATCTGTGTAATCTGAATAACCACAATCTGAGGGCCCACATTTACCACTAGCATTACTGATAGAACCAAAGGCAACCTGACTAATCCATTCTTGCCACGGCTGATCCGATGCTGCTTCACAATAATCTCTCGGAGGCATAGGACCACTTCCTGTAATATTGATCGTATAATCTTCTACTTCCCCTTCGACAAATGATTCACAAGTTGTAGGGTAGCTTCCTTTCTTTACACTTACCCGCATACGCGTAGTTCCGTCGGTCGCTCCGCTTGGAATATTGATACTTCCGTCAAAGGTCTGGTTACCAGGGTTCGCTTCTAAGACTTGCTCGTCTGCATCGCTAAAGTCTCCATCTGCATTTAAATCAATCCATACCCGCCAGTGAAGGTCGGTTTGCTGACCACTCCAGCTCAATCCAGGAGTCAATCTGATATTATGACTATTCCCTTTACTTAAATCAGTAGAAACATTGGTAAAATCTGAATACCCACAACCACTTGGGCCACATTTTCCAGAGTCATTATCAATATCGCCAAGGGTTACGCCAGCAATCCATTCTTGCCACGGTTGGCTAGCGGTAGAAGCACAATATTCACCTGGTGGATTGGTATTAGGTGGTTGTACAATAAGATTAAAAGAACAAATTTTGGAGTTGCCACAATTATCGGTCGCCTGATAATTTACTATATAAGTATTGGCACTAAGGGTACTGCCGCTGGCTGGACCATCCGTAAGCACAAGGGACAATCCATTCGCTGGACAAGTAGTACTGACCGTTGGTAAAGTATAATCGACCGTAGTATTTGAACTTCCCTGTGGAATCTGAATGGTCACATCAGTTGGACAATTGATGGTGATATCTGTCGTTGGGCCTCCGCCCAAAATTACATCCTCTTGTAGCGTACAGATTGCTTGCCAAGTCTCCGTGTAAAGTTGGATATCTAAGTGATGAATTTCATTTTCTAAATTACCAATGGTTACCGGAATTTCACAATTTGTACAATTGTAAATGGTGTTATAATCCGCATCAAATAATTTTACAATATAGTTTCCAGCGTTAACCCCTGAAATCGTAACACTATTAGCAGTAGTCGTCCAAGTAATATCATCGCAATCACCATTGGTTGGATTATTGGTGATGTTGAAATTTTGTTCTACTGATGGAGCAGGATTCCATTGACCATTTCCTGGTTGACTGGCCCGTACTCGAACGGAACCGGTTGTCCCATTTAGCGTAATCGTATTGCCATTGATGGTTGCTGGTCCAGCGATAATCGCAAAACTTACTGGTAAGCCTGAGGAGGCAGTAGCACTAACGGTGAAAGGACCATCATTAATATCTTTATCACTAATAGGTTGGAAATTGATCGTTTGGTTTTGTGGTTCGATTGGGGTATTGTTGTTGGCACCAGGCGTGGCAGGGGTGCCTTTCCAGCTGGCAGCCAGCGCGTTATCTAAACTAGATTCGATCAATTGTAGGGTAGGGCCATCACCATCCGGAGCGGTTGGCCAGGGACTTTTATCATCATACTCCACTTCGTCAATTAAAACACCATCTGCATTTTTTAGGGTAATTAACTCACCACCTCCGCTGAGTCCAAAACCTCTTGGATCTTGACCAAAGCTACCAATAACATTGGTGACGTTTGGATAAACGGATTGGAAACTAGTCAAGTCGTTAGCGAGTACGAGGTATCCGTCGGCAGGGATGATGGTATTTTTGGGTAACCCAAAAAACTTATCCCCTTCATCTTCAAAATACCATCCAGAAATATCGACCGCAATATTATTTGGATTATATAGTTCTACCCAATCTTCTGGATTTGGACTATCAGGAGAATTATAATTTATTTCATTAATGACAATGGGTTGAGTAGAGGTTGAGCCTTTTACAAAGTTTGCAGTAATATTACTATTGCCACCAAATACGGTTAAAGTTTCGGTTGGATTATCTCCATTTAAAGCTCCTGACCAGCTATCAAGCACATAGCCTCTATTGGGAAATGCTTGAACTGGAATGGGAATGCCTCGGAAGTAAGTACCAGCAAAAGGTGCGTTGGCATCGGCAACACTGATGGTGCTAAACTCAACTGCTCCTAGATTGGATGGGTTAAGATTGACGGTAATATTAGTAGTTCCAGAAACGTCGTCAAAAGCGTCTACAAAATGCTGACGAACTACATTGGGACGGCCATTCGCAAAGGTTCTAAGCTTTTCTACATCCTGATCCCATTCTTGAAAACCACCGCTCCAACGGTCGTGGTGTTCTTGTATTTCGGGTGCATATTCATTGCGATATGCTGTGATCCGACTATTCATACGTTCGGGTGTGTAAAGAACATTTAATTGATCTGCCATTCTATTAATGAGGCTGTATCGCCACTCATCATTTTCTAGCATATTGTTAAATAAATCCGTGGCCCATCTTGGATTTGGCCAGAGGTAGTCCGTTGGATTTAATAACCTTCCAAGCGAGTTACCCTGAAAATAGGCAAGGTTAAATTCTGCTGGCCGATTTGAATCGAATATGCCAAAAGAAAGGTCTAAATCCCAGGTCATCCATCTCCATTTTTCGTCACTATTTCTTTTTTTCCAGTAGCGATTGTTGTTACCCGGCCAATCAGCATTATCTACAAATACATTAAAAACAATATAATCCCGATAATGGTCCGGATCAATTTGTTCTGCTAATTCTGCAAATTTAGTATCATCAGAAAGATCATTGTTGGTGAAAAAATCTCTAAAGGCATTCCATTCATTAAAATCTCCTTCTTTTGCTTCATCTAGATTTTCTAATAAATCAATTTCATCATCATCTTGGTCAAACCTATTTTTAATATACCGTTTATCCATTCGTTCCCGGAGATTATACATTCCCCAATATTCTCCATTGAGATACACGATACTTGGGCGATCTGCTTGTCCGTAAATAATCGGTTCTTCAATGGTATTACTGACATCATCAATATTCCTAACGAGACCAGTCACCATCGCATCTCGAAAATGCGTAATGTTCCAATCTTGACCATTGTTTCTAAGCACTAAACTTCGGTATTCTTCTAGGTCTTCGTCTGGAAAAACCGCGTAAGGAATTACGGCTCCATCTATACTTTTTTTAGCTTTTAAAGCCAAAGATTTTTGAGCATAAACTACCGTTCCAGTTCCTTGTAATTCGGATTCAAATAACATATTAAATCCTTGGGTGCCATCGGTTTCGTAAAGTTCGGCGTTAGCCAGAATTTCAATATCTTCTCTAAAGTTGGTGTACATACCCGTTTCTGGATCGAACAGATCATCAGGAGCAGCTGTATAGGCAACAACGGGAAAAGTATGCGAGATATTAAACAAATAAGTTTCGGTTTTGACCTTACTTTCAATCAACGGTGGAGCAAAAGCCCGAGCACGAAGCGGCGTATTGGTACTGATAGTTATGGGGCCTGTATATGCTAAATCATTTTCAGTCGGCTCCGAACCATCTGTGGTATAATAAATTTCTGCCCCATCGGTAACAGTGGATAAAGAAATGGTTTTAGTAGCAGTAAAGATGCCACCTCTTTCAGAAAAAATAACTGGTTCTACTAGTATTAATCCTGGGTCGGTATTATTTGGTTCATTGGGCGTGGGTTCTGCAAAAAAGTCAAAGTCGGGTCCTCCATTGGGAGACCGTCCTTCAGAAACATCTTGCGCTTGAACACCAAAAGTATAACTATCCACAATGGTGATACCATCTGGTCTTACGAGCGCGATATCTTCGCCACCTGAACCTAATTTTATATCAACGTGGAGAATTCCTTGTTCAGGTTCTTTGTCTGCCCACAACAACAGATATCCTCCAGCGGGGATAGTAGTTTGTCCAGCATCGGTGGTAGGAATTTGCCATTGGTTTAGTTCTCCCAAATCATCAGTGATATAATATCCTCCAATATTTACAGCATTTCCAGTTGGATTATAAATTTCAATCCAGTCGTCGGCATCTCCAAATTCGTCTGTATTGGTGGTACCATTAGAAGCCATAAATTCATTGATCAATAATTGTTGAGCATTCATGTTAAATGAAAAAAGACAAGATGCGATCGTTAGCAATAGGACCAACCATACTTTATTCAAAGTAATGGGATTAAGCAGTGCCAGTGTCTTGAGATGATTTGACATTGTAATTGGCGCGGTGGATGTACTCATGTTTATGTTTTTTTAATGGTATTGGTTTTTATACAAAAGGTATGCGTATTTCGAAATTCCTTGTTGGATAATAGGCAGTGATTTAGGTCATCAAAATAAATTGGAAGTTGGTGGAAATATAGACGGAACGTAATGACCTGAAGTAATCACATGCCTATAAAAACAACTACAATATTAAGAGCGATTTTTGGTGAAGTGCGTACAGAAAGATTTTCTGTCGGGAAGATGTTGAAGGGCCTAATCTTTGCTTGATACAAGTTAGGGATAAGATGAATAATGTACAAATAATTTAGACATTATTTTAGAAAAAAAGCGCCACTTCGTTAAAGAAATGGCGCTTGATATATCATATTAGCTTTCGCTAAAGTACTTTATTAATGCTCTTTGATTACTGTAAATCGCTTACTAACTAGTTTACCTTTTCTAGGTTGAACAGTTAAGAAATATAATCCATTGTTAATTGCTGACAAGTCAATTTCTGTTCGCGCTCCAGTGAGGCTTTCCAGCGGGAAGCTTACCAAAATTCGACCCATTTGATCTTGAATTTTTACGATACCTTCCATCTGGTCATAACTGGTCAGATCAATGGTCATCGTATTGACAGCAGGATTTGGATAAAGTCGCATGTCTGTAAAATCAATGGTTGACTCTTCTCTAAGGTTAGCGTTGATATTAGCATCAATTCCATTGGTACTACTACCAGTCGTAAGATTAATGGTATAATCTTCTACTTCTCCGTAGGCGAAATCACCACATGGAGCAGGGAACCCTTCCCGACTTAAAGCTACCCGCATTCTTACCGAACCAGGTTGAGCGTTGGCAGGTACCGTAAATGCATTGGACACGGTATGTGTAATGATTCCATATCCAAGATCTGCCGTAAAGCGAGAAAGAACTAATTCGTCGGATGAGAAAACATTATTACCATCAAAATCAATCCAGGCACTCCAGTATTCATCATGATTTTCAAAACTGTATTTTGCCGTCAAGGAGATATCATAAAGATCACCAATTACCAATTCCGTGGAAATATTAGTAAAGTCACTATAACCACAACCGTTATCACATTTTCCACTAAGATTGTTAATATCTCCTACTACTACTTGGCGGATATATTGTTCCCATGGCTCATCTGAACTGGCATCACAATAGTCATTGCCGAGTGGTTCACAACCATCAGGAATACCATTATTATTATCATCTTCGTTGTCATCAAAACCAGGACATTCGTCATCCGCATCGCAAACGCCGTCGCCGTCACTATCTTGGAACGTACCCACACAATCACAATCACCATTATAAACATCACCGGTGGTACAATCATTTCCGTCGTCACAAGCCTGTCCGGTCAAGGTACAACCCATATTGCCTTCTGCGATGTTAACGGTATAGTCTTCTACTTCTCCTTTTAGGAAAATTTCACAGGAAGTGGCATAACTTCCTTTTTTGGCAGCAATACGCATGCGGGTAGCACCTTCTTGGGCACTACTTGGAATATTAATCGTGCTACTGACTATTTCACGGCCACCGTAGATTTCAAGCACTTTCTCATTGGCATCCGTAAAATCACCATCACCATTGAGGTCGATCCAAACGCGCCAGAAAAGATTTGCATCTTGACCAGGCCAGCTAAGTCCAGGGGTTAACGTAATTCCATAAGATTCTCCAGCACTAATGTTGGCAGTTAAATTTGTAAAATCTCCATACCCACAATCTGTATCACATTTTCCAGAGGCATTATTTATTTCTTGAAAGGCCACGTTGGTAATGTACTCCTGCCAAGGCTCCATAGAAGCAGCGGAACAATAAGTTCCCGTTGGAGGTTCCGGATCACCGTTGGTAATAGTTACGGTGAAAGAACAGAAAGCTGATTGCCCACAATCGTTCGTAGCTTGATAAGTAACGGTGGTGGTGCCAACGCCAAAACTACTGCCGCTAGAAGGACCTGAAGTTCGGGTAAGCATGACATCATTGGAAGGACAGTTAGTAGAGGTAGTAGGATCGCCATAGGTAATCTCAATATTATTTTGACCAGCTGGAATTTCCAAACTAATATCTGTTGGGCAATTGATACTTACAAAAGTACCATTGTTGGTGCTTGGTTCTATTAAAAAGAATGGAGTAGCATCAAGATCAATATTAGAAGCACTTTCTTGGCTAGTGGCATTAGTGATGGAATAATTCCAATTTCGTCGTTCTAAATTATCATATTCAAAACTTCCAGGGAAGCTATAAGTTTCACTAGCAAACTCTGAGTTATCAATAGTCGTTCTAGCCCATAACATATATACATAACGTCCATCCGGTCGCAAAAAGGCGTGGGCCTCTACACCGTCAGGAGCGTTAAGAGCGGCGGATCGGCTTTCATCATAAACGGTTCCCCATAACATATCAGAGGTCGTTTTCATGGCGATTCCTTCTTCGTTTAAAACTTCCTCACCTGGATCTACTGCACTTAAATCTTCGTAAAGGCCCATCTTATCAAAACCTAATCCTGATCCAGGATTATCTCCAATAGAGTAGACGTGGAAGTTGATCACATCATTGGTAATAGCGGTCACGAAGGTTTTCATAATATAATTACGCTGTGCGGTGGTTCCAGCAAAATAGCGACCATCGTTTCCGTCAAATTCACGCGGTGTATTCATCTCTGTACAAAGCGTTAGTTTTTTTGGATAAGTTACTCCATCATAACCATAATTATCAAAAATTTCTTGGAAGAAATCACGACGATAAATAAGACCTTCCGCTGCTCGATCAGAGTGTCTTTCAAAAAATTGAATATTACTCAAGCGCGTAGTTCCATCAATGTGCGGATAGTTATGTAAACCCATGATATCAATGTAAGCACCACCGCCTTCAGGATATTCTGGCGTGACAGCGCCACCATTAGGATTATCTGTATTTCTAAGAACAGCATCTAGGAAACTCTGGTATCCAAATCCTGCGGTAACCACATAATCGTTTGGAGAAATGGTCTTAATGACTTCGTAGGCAATTCTTAGTGTTCGAACATAATTTTCGATTGGTGCCTGAAGGATATAATCACAAGGATTTGGATCATTGTCCCACCAGTTTCCTTGAGGATCACCAGGTCCTCGCCATCCAGTATTACCTGTGTAATCAAAGCCTGGCTCGTTCCATATTTCCCAGAATTTTACGTACTCATCATAGGTGGTCACCGTTTTATAAACATAAGCGGCGAAATAATTATCATCATTATAGGGTGTACCGTTCGCACCTCCGTCCCAGATCGGGGTATGAAGGTTAGCGAATAGATTTGATGGACGACCAGGGCAATATTCGGTGAAATCCTTGTGCCATTCTACCGGGAAGGCAAGTACAGCCGTAAATTCATCCATTCCTAAGCTCTGGAAATGTTGAAAATCATCTACCACTACATCGTATCCAAATATTTCTAGGACTGACTCAGATAATACTGGGCGTAGCGTTTTTGCACCAACCCCCATGATTCCCTCTGCTGGATTTCCTCCGGCAAGGTCACCCAATTGAATGGTAGACCAGTTGGGATAATAATCCAGATTAGAACCGGGACGGAAAACACCGTCGTAGGGATTTACAAAATCCTTTGCATTAAAATCAACCTGTGCACTCATGGAGAAGGCTGATAAAAAGCATAAAAAAGTAAATAGCTTTTTCATCTTTGATGAATAATTTTTGGTTAAGAAAATTGATTTTGAATTTTTCCTATGCTCACCCCAGCTAATTTACGGAATAAGCAATTTTTTAAAACTGGTTATCAGGGATGGTGGTGAGTATTAATTCGTACCGTGTTTTCCATCTTAGGTATTGGAAACCTAATTCTAAAGAGAAAATTCACTGGAGAAGGGCCAACAAGGCTCAAAAAAGACCTGCTTACGTTCACAAATATAACCTTCTTATGTGAACAAAATATAAAATAGTTCTAAAAAATGGATTAATTGTCAAATTTTACCCAAAATTAGGTAGAGAATAGTTCTAGGTAACCTTATAACTCAAAAGATCAATTTACTTAGGTTACAGTGTATTTAATCTTATATTTTGCTGTTTTAAGTAACGGCCAATTAATAAGTTCCTGAATTGTGATTGATATTTTAATAATCAGATAAGGTCTTTTTTGAGAGAATCCTCTTTGGCTTGTCAAGAAAAATAACGATTTCTGATATTAAAAGATCAGAGAAAAATCGGGATGTTATTAAATGACTTTAGGACATGAAAACTAGATTTTCTTTATGTAGAATTGTCTTCTAGAACGCATTTACTGCTGCTTTTCACCATTTTTACCCCTATTCTCACTAAATTTTATAAAAATTGGTCAAACAAATTTAGCTTTGCACCATATCTTATCTATTATATTAGCACAAATCGGATACTAATTCAATTCCGTTTAAATAAAATTTTCATTTGGTTTTTTGGGGTTAAGGGCGCGACTTTTGCGTCCTTACTTTTTTTTATTATCATTATCCCATGAACCGATTTTTGTATTATTGTATCATTAAGCCACTTTCCCTTTTACCCTTACCGGTTCTTTACCCACTATCCTCTAGTATTTATTACCTCATTTATTATTTATTGGGTTATCGTCGAAAGGTGGTAGAGGAGAATATTCAGAATGCTTTTCCTGATTATACGAAATCTGAGGTTGATCGAATAGCCAAATTATTTTATCGGCATTTATGTGATTTAGTGGTAGAGTCCATTCGGATGTTTAGTATGTCGGAAGCAGAGGCAGTTCGTCGGCTCCGGGTTCGGAATCCCGAACTAATGAATCAGTTTTTTGACCAGGGGAAGCAGGTGGTAATCGTCGGAAGTCATTACGGAAATTGGGAAATTACCAGCATTGGTTTTCCTGCTCAATTGAAACACAAAATTGCTTCCATTTTTTCTAAACTAAAAAATCCATATTTTACTCGAAAGATTACAGAGTCTCGAAGCCGTTATGGCAGTGAATTGATTCTAAAAGATCGCTTGCCTACTTATTACGAAGAGGAACGATCTAGACCCGTGGCGTTGGGTTTTATTGCCGACCAATCACCCAATTATAATAAAAATAAAAACTTGTATTGGACGACCTTTCTCAATCAAGAAACGGTGACCGCTCCAGGTGCTGAACGCTATGCTGTAAAATATAATTTACCCGTAGTTTATGTACAAATACTCAAACAGCGTCGGGGTTATTATGAGGTTGAATTGGAGTTGGTCACAGATGATCCGCAAAGTTTGGCTCCGGGCGAAATTACCGATCGACATCTACGATGTCTAGAACGATTAATCATCCGTGAACCGCAATTTTGGTTATGGTCTCATCGGCGTTGGAAACATAAAAGGAAAAGTCAGTCCTAATTTTACCATCATTATTTAATCGGTTGAATTGCCAATTGGCTTTTAACTAGTTAGCCCTCTTTTTACGTAAAAAAGAGGGCTAATTGTCAAACAAACTAACAAGTGGATGATTTATTATTCTCCTTGTCTAGTGAGTAGTATTTCTGTTCTTCTATTTTTTTGGTGTATTTCTTCCGAACAATCTTCTGGTTCCAAACATTCAATCAAAGGACGTTCGTTGCCATAGCCAATGGCGGTAATTCTTTTTGGCTCAATTCCTTGTTCGATCAAGTATGACTTTACTTCGTTGGCGCGTTTTTGAGACAATTTTTTGTTATACTCAGCGGTACCTTGATTATCGGTGTGTGACTCGATTAAAACGGTTGTTTTGATTTCTAATCTTAACGTACTAACTACATCGGATAATTCTTGTTTGGTATCGTTGTTCAGAATATATTTATTGAAAGCGTGGTAGATACTACTAAATAAAGGGAAGTAAGATTTTTCTGTTACTTCTGCTTTATCGGTTTCCAATATTACACCACCTTTACTAGTAAACTCTTCATCGGAGGCTGGAGGAACTGCTGCTACGAGAATTACGGGAGTGTCCTCTTTAACTTCCGCTGGCAAGTCTGCGGCAATTGCTGTATTTACATTTGGTGAGACAGGGCCAGCCATTGGATTAACTCTAGGAGTGCTATTAGTCAATGCTAGATATGCTTCATTCATTGGTGTGAGTTGCAAAGCGTAAGATTTATCCTGAATTAAAGAGGCACCAGAAACCACTAGTTGAGTGGTCTTAAAATTAGAGTGGTCGGCTACCAAGAAATATTCTTTTGAAGGGTTTATTTCATATAGCATATTGGTAGCTTCGCCAGCAATCGGAAGTACCTTTTTGCCAATCATATCAATTAAAGATTGGTCCAAATTATTGCTAATAAAAAAAGGTTGATTAAGGCTAGGAACATCTACCAGTTTATAAGAGATTTCTATTAGGGTAAGTTGTGCTTCTGACAGTAAATTATTGTTATGATCTTTAATGTCGATACTTGTAAATATATTTTCATCGATTTTAGGTTCCTCCATCTCAACCTCTATTGGTAGGGTTACTTCCCAACTGTAAATATCATCTTCTCCCATTCCATTCTTACGATTACTAGTAAGATAACCAGACCGACCATTTGGCATAACGACAAAACTAAAATCATCTTCGCTTGAATTGATCGGAACACCCATATTTTCCTTAGCCATTACCTTACCTGATGAATCGATTCGACTTACCCAAATGTCTAATTGTCCAAGTCCATCACCATAGTCAGAAGAAAAATATAATTCTCCTTTTTGTCCAATTTGAGGAAACAATTCAGTCTTTTCGCTATTGACAGAAGGACCTAAGTTGATGGGCGTTTGCCATTCACCTTCCACTAAATGAGAGGCATATAGATCCATTCCTCCCAATCCTCCGGGACGATTAGAAGCGAAATAAAGCGTTTGACCATCTTTGGAAATAGCAGGATGACAATTTGTATAATCACCAGCACCTAGATTAATCTCTTTAACATTTTGCCATTTTTTTTCCACTAATTCTGCTGAATAAATATTTAGATCATATAGGCCATTTTTATTCTTTTTAACAGCATTTCGGGTAAAATACATGGTTTTTCCGTCTGTGCTTATACTGGCAGCTCCTTCATTGAATTTTCCATTTACTTCTCCAGGCAAACTAAATGGTTCTGTATACTTGTTGCCTCCTGTATTTGCAGTAAAAAGCAGATTGGAGTAAGCTTTTGAGAAGATTCTTTTGTACCAAGGTAGATTCTCTGTACGATTACTGGTAAAGATAATACCATCACCAAATGGGATAGGACAGTAATCAAGTTTACTTGAATTGATGGTCTTTAAGTTATCGATTTTGAGACCTTCAACTAATTTTTCAGAAGGAATTGAATAGAGTGTATGAATTTCCTGACTGGATAAATATAGATTGGTAAAGACAAAAATGAATAGTGTGAAAAGATGTTTCATATCTTAAGGTTATAATTTAGGTTATGCATTTTATCTTAGAGATTAAATGAATTAAAAGCATTCAATTTGATTCGTCAGATAAAATATTTGCCTATGTGTACGACAAACATTAAAATAAGTTTTGATGTGTTTGTTTTTTTTCCGCTTGGGTTAAATTATCGATCCTTCCATAGCAGCTAATTCCAATCAAATATTTACCTTTCGGCTTATGCAGATTAGTGTATTTGAGCATCAAGTCATCCGAATTGGAATGGAGTGGTCTGGGCAGACCTTCACATCCAGACACCATCAGGCTTTGGCGCGTTATAAAAGCCATCGAAATCACCATTGGTATCAGATCTTACCGGACGGTATTCGTTTTAGTCATTTTGTGGGCGTTCTACAGGTGGGGGCTTTAACTATTGAGATTTTACCAAAAACCGAAAACGCTGCTCCTGAAGTTTGGCGTCGGGTTTTATTAGAAATGTTAAGTATGGCAGGGGTGATAAAGATAGAATCGACTGCTCCAACTTCCTTAGGAATTCGACCCAACTTTTTCTTTGATTATTATTTTGATCATTTTTTAGAAAAGGTTGGAAATTTATTGAATAGCGGATTGGTTCGTAGATACCGACAACTGCTGCACAATGAAAAGGCATGGAAGGGACAATTGGATTTCCAAAAGCAAATACAGCATAATCTTACGCATCAGGAACGGTTTTTTGTGCGAAGAGATCATTATGATTATACACATCCTGCCAACCAGATTATTTATGAGGCATTAAGCATTTTACCTCGACTGACGGATAATCCCGTATTGAAAAATAAGGCTTCCGGGTTGGAGGCTGTCTTTCCCAATTTACCTAGTTGGTCTTTCTCCGAAAATGCCTTTCGTCAATTGCTCAACAATCGGCGTTTTAAGCATTATCGATCCGCCTTAGAATTGGCCTATTTGATTATTAGAAATTTTCAGCCGGACATTCGAACTGGACGACACCATGTGCTGGCCATTCTTTTCGATATGAATCAACTGTTCGAAATTTTCATTTACAAACAATTAGCAAAAATTCGTGATCCAGAAATTGAAATTGATCGACAAATTCATCGCCCATTTTGGTTGAATCGAAAAATCAGACCAGATATTTTTATTAAAACAAAAACAGACCAACTGATTTTAGATACCAAATGGAAAGTTTTGTCCGACGGAAAACCTTCCATCGAAGATCTTAAACAGATATTTATTTATAATCAGTATTTTGCAGCTCATAAAGGGATGTTAATTTATCCAAGTACTGGAAATACCAAGCAATTAGCTGCTCAGCCTTATCATCCACTTCCAAATGGATTGGTACCGGGATATTGCGAGTTAAAATTCGTAGAAGTTTTAAAAAATAATAAACTAAATACAAATATTGGAAAAGAAATATTGAATATATGAAAATTACTTTAGAAAGAATGAATCAGGCCGTTCATTTTCGGGCCACTAGTGCAGAAGGCCATACCGTAGATATTGATGGTGGGCCAACCAGTGACGGAGAAGACCAAGGTGCTCGTCCTATGCAATTGGTCTTAATGGCGGCAGGTGGATGTAGTAGTATCGATATCCATCTGATTTTAAAAAAAATGCGCCAATCTGTCGATGATTTAAAAATTGAAGTGGAAGGTGAACGGGTAGATACCATTCCAGGCGTATTTAAAAAAATCACTTTTCATTACCATTTTAAGGGTGACCTAAACAAAGAAAAAGTTAGAAAGTCTATCGACATGTCTCTTGATAAATATTGTTCTGTTGTGAAAATGCTAGATCACAATGTGGAAATTGATTATCATTTTTCTATTAATGGGAAATTGATAGAAAAAGAAAATTCATAGATAAGTAGGTGGACAAAATTAAATCATGAAAAAAAAATTCGAAACCAGAGCGATTCGATTGCAGAATAAACAGTCTGATGAAAGAGAACATAGTGTCCCAATTTTTCCAACCTCTAGTTTTACTTTTGAGAATGCGGAACAAATGCGGGCCGTATTTGCTGACGAAGAAACAGGTAATATCTATAGTCGATTTACGAATCCTAATTGCCGGGAATTGGAAATTAAAATTGCGAGCTTGGAAGAGACCGAAAATGCCGTTGCTTTAGCTTCGGGAATGTCGGCCATCTTTGGTGCCTTAATGGGACATTTGAAAGCCGGAGATCATCTACTTTGTTCTAGAGCGGTCTTTGGTTCTACGTATCAAGTTTTAAAGAACTGGCTACCACGCTGGGGAATTGAAACGAGTTTTGTCAATGGAATTGAAACGGAGACTTGGGCGGCAGCCATCCAATCCAATACCAAGATGTTTTTTTTAGAAACCCCTTCTAATCCAGGACTGGATATTATTGATTTAGAAAAAGTGGGAGACTTTTGCAAAGCAAATGAAATTTTGATGGTGGTAGACAATTGTTTTGCTACTCCTTATTTGCAACGACCAATGAATTTTGGAGCGCACTTGGTCACACATTCGGCGACCAAGTTTATCGATGGACAGGGTAGAGTAGTCGGTGGTTTGGTAGCGGGAACGGAAGAATATCTAGCACCTGTGCAACGCTTTCTCCGTAATACGGGACCTTCTCTGTCTCCTTTCAATGCTTGGATTTTATCAAAAAGTCTAGAAACCTTAGCGGTGCGCATGGATCGGCATTCTGCCAATGCACTAGCCTTGGCTACTTGGATGCAAGAGCTAGACATGGTGAAAAATGTTCGTTATCCATTTTTAGCAAGCCATCCTGGGTCAGCGATTGCCAAAAAACAAATGAGTCAAGGAGGCGGTTTAGTGACCTTTGAAATGGAGGGCGGCCTCGTTGCAGGAAAACAATTTTTAGATAATTTGCAGCTTTGCTCTCTAAGTGCTAACTTGGGTGACACTCGGACCATCGTTACGCATCCTGCTTCTACAACACACAATAGATTAACCCCAGAAGATCGACAAAAGGTAGGGATTACCGACGGACTGATTCGCGTTTCGGTTGGTTTAGAACATGTGGAGGATTTGAAAGCGGATATTCTACAAAGCCTTAAAATAATACCTATTTTTTAATTGAAACTTTTAATTGTAGGAAAATTAAAAGGCCACGAAGCAATTTAATTATCTTTTTTTAAATAAATAAAAGGCCACGAAGTCACAAAGGTCACAAAGGAATAAGAAATGATTATCAATAAAAAAGCTTAGTGTACTTAGCGTCTTATTGGCAATAAAAGCAGTTAAGGATTGAAGAATGGCACGAAGCAATTTAATTATCTTTTTTTTAAAGAAATAAAAGGCCACGAAGTCACGAAGGTCACAAAGGAATAAGAAATGATTATCAATAAAAAGGCTTAGTGTTCTTAGCGTCTTAGTGTCAATAAAAGAAGTTAAAGATTGAAGAATGCCACGAATAGCAATTTAATTATCTTTTTTTTAAATAAATAAAAGGCCACGAAGTCACGAAGGTCACAAAGGAATAAGAAATGATTATCAATAAAAAAGCTTAGTGTACTTAGGGCCTTAGTGGCAATAAAAGCGGTTAAAGCTTGATGAATGCCACGAATAGCAATTTAATTATCCTTTTTTTAAGAAAGAAAAGCCACTAAGGACTTTTTTTCTTTAATCAGTCAAAATTTACTAAAATGAAAATCAATTTACACCAAATTTTTATGCTGTTATGCTGCTGTTTTTTGCTGGCTTGTCAAACAGAACCGAAGCCAGCTCCTGCTAGTTCTACCGCTGCACCGGCGCCAACAGTAGTTCCTCCGAAACCTGGTACGGTTGCCACTCCGGCTGATATTTCTCGACCTGATAAAATGACCAATAATTTTCAACGGATGCAGGGGGAATGGCAGCAAGCCGATGATCCAAATAAAGAGCTGCAAGTCCGTGGTAAGGTATTCGTAGAAATCGAAGGGGGTAGTGGTAAATCTGAATTAGCGAACCAATTTAAAATGGTTAAAAATTGCGAAGGACCCGTAGATTTAGATGGTGAATTTTTTAAAGTGGGAAAACGTTGCTTTAAATTATTGAATATTTCTATCGAAGAAATGGAAGTGGAAGAACTGCAGCAGCAGAAAGTGATTAAGTATATTAGGATTTAATACCGTAATAAGGTTGTTTAGAAAAATAATTTTACTATACATGATAAATACTGCGACCTTTTTGAGATCATGCTAATGAGCAGAGAGGGGTCAAAATATTTTAGACTTAGTGCGGAGTGCATGCTAACCAATCCCAGCGTTTCTATTAAACTGTTTTAAGCTTTTTGTAATTGTTCCAAGGCGGTAATTAATTCCGGTAATTCCCAAGCATTTTCCAATGTAAAGTCTCCGATGGCGGTCCGGCAGAGTTCGGTGAGGTAGGCACCACTATTCACGGCTTGCCCAAAATCATTGGCTAAGGTTCGGATATAAGTGCCTTTGCTACAGTGGACTTGGAAACCAATTTCTGGTAAGTTTTCTGTTGTTAAATTAAAATCAAAAATCTCTACAGGTCTTGGTTTTCGTTCTCTGGTTTTACCTTCTCTGGCGAGTTTATATAACGGAACTCCTTCCATTTTTACGGCAGAATACATGGGAGGTAACTGCGTGATATTTCCCATAAATTTTTGTCGAGCAGTCTCCATTAATTCGGCGGTAATATGATCGGTTGGAAAGGTTTGATCCACTTCCGTTTCTGCATCGAAAGAAGGCGTGGTTTTTCCCAGCATTATTTTTCCAGTGTAGACTTTAGATTGACCTTGGAACCCATCAATCTGCTTGGTCATTTTTCCGGTACAGATAATTAATAATCCGGTAGCGAGTGGATCAAGTGTACCGGCATGACCCACCTTAATTTTTTTGATGTTGAGTAACCGTTTGAGTTGGTACCGCACTTTGTTAACGACATCAAAAGAAGTCCAAGTCAGCGGCTTATTGATTAATAATACTTGACCGGTCAAAAACGCTTGTGGGTCTGCGGGGAGCATGTTGTTTATTTTTTTTGCTGGTTTGGCCTGTTAACGAGCCAACAGGCTAATTCTTACACATAAAAAAGACTATAAGCAATCGCCAACGCACCGACGATAAAACAATAGATGGAGAAGTAAGATAATTTACTGCTTTTTACTAATTGAATCATCCACGTACAAGCGACTAGACCGGTTAGAAAGGCCGCGGCAAATCCGGCCAAAATCGGAACGAGCTGACCATCTGAATAAGTTAAGTCGCCACTCATTAAATCTTTGGCAATTTTACCAAAAATAAGTGGGACGACCATCAAAAAAGAAAAACGTGCTGCCCGTTCTCTGTCAATTCCTAACAATACAGAAGTAGAGATCGTCGCACCAGATCGACTGATGCCGGGAAGAATGGCAATGGCTTGTGAAATTCCAATGATCAACGCATGTCCAAATCCTACTTTTTTATCGGTATTTTTAGCTCGATCGGCGAGCAGTAGTAATAATCCGGTGATGAGGAGCATGGCACCCACCAAAAGAATTTGTCTTTCAAAAAGCGCTTCCATTTGTTCCTCAAAAAGCAATCCTACAACCGCTGCTGGAATCATAGACAAGATGATCTTGGCAGAAAATTCACTGGCTTCGTTTCGTTTGAATTGAAAAAGGCCTTTAAATATTTCTATTATTTCATTTCTAAAAATAATAATGGTACTGAGTGCCGTAGCGCCGTGCAACATAATGGTCATGAGCATCGATTGTTTGGCCACACTCTGATCTCCAAGAATGACTTTTGCCAACTCGATATGACCACTACTACTGACGGGTAAAAACTCCGTTAAACCCTGAACGATGCCTAGGACAATGGCGCGTAAAATTTCTTCCATGAAATTGAATTACTAGGTTCTTTTGAATATAGCAACTATTTCAATAATAAGGCCAGTGATGATGACGACAGGGCCAAGAAGGGTAATTCTTTTGCTATAGATAATGTCTGGATCCCAAGTGTTGGGGTCTGGTTGAGCACCACCTGTCATGAGGAGCATTCCTACAATGATCAAGACCGCTCCGAGGAGCATCAGCATATAGTTTTGCCGATTGAAGATCAATTCTGTAGCATTAGACTCTTCCATGAGCGCACTACGTCGTGCTACGGTCGGGGTGACCGATACGGTTTTTTTGGTAGAAACAACTTTCTTTTTCTTTTTACTCATGTTAAGTGATTTTGTCGCAAATCTACAATTTTTCAATCAATTTTCCTTCATTTCTTACACCGTTCGGGAGGATTCGTTCACTGAAGTAAGGATCAAATTCGCCCTTACGATCGATAAGAAGGGTTTCTTGGCCCCATCAAATAATCTAATACGGTTAATCGTTTAAAAAAGAAGTTCCCTAAAGGAGGCTTATTTTTTGGTAAAATACGGTACTTTTGTGCCCCTAGACTTGATACGAATGATTAAACCATCTATTTTTATTTCCCTAATTTTTTTGTTGACAACTGCTTCTGTGGTTGGACAGATTACCCTTAATAACGGCAGTTTTGAGGGGGAACCACAGGATGCGATCGTACCGATGGGCTGGCAAGGCTGCGAAAAGGGGAGTACCCCCGATATTTTACCTGGTTCATGGGGCGTGTATAACGAGCCTTCAGATGGCGAGACGTATATGGGACTGATTACCCGTGAGGATGGAAGCTGGGAATCTGTTGGACAAAAACTTTCCAAAGCCATTCAAAAAGATGAGTGCTATGAATTCGGGATTGATTTGGCACATTCCAAAACCTACGCTAATTATAATAAGCCACTAAAAATTAAGATATGGGGCGGTACCAAAAGCTGCTCTAAAGATGTTTTACTAGCATCCTCCAAAGCGATCTCCCATACCGCGTGGAAACGATATTTTTTTAGAATAGCACCAACCGTTGATATTCAGTACATCATCATCGAAGCCCAATCTATCGATGGGTTGTTTTTTAGTTATAATGGGAATATTTTAATTGATAATATTTCTACGTTAAAACCTTGTTATCGAGCAGAAGTTATCGATCTGGAATGGATTGGTAAAATGTCGAGTGGGGTAATGTAAGGAGTGTTGTTTTTTGTTTGGTGGATCTTTAGTTTTTAACCTCAATAGCAATCAATTTTAGGCATTGAAGTTATTGATCGGCTGGTTTCAAATTTATTTTGATCGTGTTTATTCAACGGTTCCTTTGTAGGGGTTTTTCCTTTCTTGAAAATATTTTTGTGGAAAGTAGGTTCATAAGCTATGAGTAATAAAATAACCTATAATAAATCAAGATTTAATTTCAATCCATTTGGAGGGTTAGAGGATGTTGAGATATTAAATGTTATTGTGCCTAAAGTTGATCTTGACTCAATTATTAATTTAATTAATTCTGAAGACCAAATTCTGATTGAGTTGGTTGGCAAAAAAGGTCGAGGAAAAACGCTTCACTTAAGATGTCTAAACTTACTATTAGAAGATAGCTCCATTTTTTATCTTCATAAAAAATCCAACCTAAAAGACATTGTTCAAAAAAAATCTAATATATTGTTAATTGATAGTATTCATCATCTAAATTTGATGGATAGAATCCGTCTTTACAAAACGAATAAAAAAATAATATTAACGACTCATGTTAGTAGGAAATGGGAATATAGACTAGCTGGAAAACCATTTAAAATTTTTAGATTTAAAGGTATAGATTCAGTATTGCTTAAAAAAATCATTGAAAATAGAATAGGCATTGCCAGTAATGATTTTAGTAAGGAAACTAACCTTCAGGAGGATGAAATTGAGCAATTAATTAAAACCTATCATGATGATTATAGAGCGATTTTGAATCATCTATATGATGCATTTCAGATAGAAGATTATGAAAAGAATCTGTGAATTAAACGCGAGTTTTGGTAATCTACATGGAGATGTATTTTTCCTAGGTGAACCTGTCTCAGGGAATGTACAGATTATTCCTAATCAGGATTTGCAAATAGAACATTTTGGATATCATTTTATATTAGAAGCGAGAGGGAAAATTAATACAACAAGAAAAGTAGTATTCACTAAGTATCTCGTTACGCATGATAAATTTTTTAAAGACCAGGAATATAATTTTGAGATAAATTTCAAATATGACTTGGTAGCAGCATATACAGGAAGGAATACAAACTTCATTACTCGATTAGAATTTTTCATAAAAGTAGATGGAAAAACAACCATCGAAAATTCCGCATCCATCCTTTCTAAGATTGTCAATGTTTTTAAAGACAATACCTATTTTACCGAAAATATCTATCTCACCTTTAACTCAAAAAAAACTGTTTATTCCATTGTTGATTCCTCGCCTGAAAAAGTACGATTTTTATATAATGATACCATAATAATTTTTAGTTGCTTTATATTTTTTATAATGCTAATTGCGGCTTTACAAAAAGATATGCCACCTTTATTTTCAATCGTAATCGGAATAATCGTTTTCAGTATATTGTCTTCCTTTGTGGTAGCAAAACAAATCATAGGTGAGCTATTCATAGATTATCAAAATTCGGAAAACAATCAATTTATTTTTAAATTAAGTAATGATAAAAAATGGAAATACGTTAAGGAAGTTTCTGTTGCTTATGAAGTTCGAGAAGAAATAATTGATAGGAGAGGGACCACTGATACAACCATTGTGGAAAATATATTCAAATCGAGTGAGATCTCGAAAAAGAATCCAAGTCATGAAATATCATTCAATTTCGATGTTTCAGATATTCCAAATAAAATTCCAGGAAGCATAGAAATTGGAGATTCAAAAATATACTGGGTGTGCATGATAAAAGTCAAATCAGTTTTGGGATTCGTTTGTAAATATGAAAATGAATTTACGGTGAAAAAGCAATGAGTACTTTCCGTTAAGAAAATAGTTCTGTTTCGAGATTGTTTATTCTATTTTGATTGAAAATAATGTTGTATGTTTATGTATCTTTCAATAGACCAATTAACCAATAAAATGAAAAAAACAACCAAGAGATTTCTTTTTTATTTCCTGTTGGGATTAATAATTTTTTGTGAATTCGGGTGTAAAACACCAACCAACCAATTAAAGCCTAATGAGAATAATACGTTATTAGATAGTTTGACAATGTCTTTTAAAGCACCAAATCCAGGCATAAGTTATATGGTGATTAAGAAAGGGGAAATAGTTTTAGAGAAAAGTATGGGCTATGCGGATGTTGAAAACAAAATTAAAGCGACGTCTAAAACAAATTATCGAATTGCGTCTATTTCAAAACCATTTACAGCTATCGCCATTCAAAAGCTTATTTACCAAAATAAGCTTTCTTATCAAACAACCTTATCGGAAATTTTTCCAGATTTTCCAGAATACGGCAATCGTATTACCATTGAAAATTTATTAAATCATCGTTCAGGAATTATAAATTATGATGAATTTATCATTGAAGGGGAACAATTGTCGGACGAACAAGTTTTAGAAGGTTTAATGTCCGTAAATACGATTAATTCGTACCCTAATGAAAAGTTTGCTTATAGAAATTCAGGATATGCTTTGTTGGCCCAAGTTGTCGAAAAAATTACATCAAAAGAATTTGAAGATTTTATGCACGATGAAATCTTTAAACCTATTGGTATGAAAAACACAAGCCTTTATTTAAAAGACAAAGAAATACCAAATAGAGCTTATGGTTATACCATAGAAGATAACAACGCAAGAAAAACCGATCAAAATGCAACGTCAGCAGTTAAAGGTGATGGATGTATCTACAGCTCACTTGCAGATTTTTACCATTGGGATCAAGCATTGTATAGTGATTTAATTATACCACCATCTTTTTTTAAGGAAGGGTTATATGGTTTTGATGAAAATGGAAAAACAGATAAAAAAGGTTACGGTTATGGATGGCAAATAAATTATGCAGAAAACATAAAAATAGCGGAACATACTGGCGCTTCTATAGGATTTACAAATCACTATATCAGAATTCCAAGTCTTGAACTTTCAGTGGTTGTATTTACCAATCGTTACCAAACATTTTACAAACGACCAGAATTTACTAACATAGGTTATCGTTTAATTAAACATTTTTCCGATGGAAAAGTAGATCTTGTCGAATAAATTAAAAACCAACCAAACCAATCATTAACCTCAAAAAAAACCAATATGAAAAAAAATCCAAAAACCCCTGGTGTTTACATCAATGAACAAAACGCCTTCCCAAATTCTGCCGTACAAGTAGCCACCGCAGTACCTGCCTTTATCGGTTATACGCCGCAGAGAACCCATGAAGGTAAGTCCTATTTATTTAAACCAACCAGGATTACCTCCATGGCTGAATTTTTAGCGATCTATGGGTATCCGGCCGATCCTGAAACGCATAAAACTCCTGCACAATATTCTCCGGCTTACTTCCTGACCAAAGTGGAAGAGCAACCATCTAAAGGAAAGTCATATCCGATTAACGGAGACATGTATACCATTGAACCTGATCCGAATACGATCTATTATTTATACCATAGCTTATTGATGTTTTTTGAAAATGGAGGTAGTCAGGCGTATATCGTATCCATTGGAGGATATGGTCCTCCGAGTGGTTCGCCAATTCAACCAGGAGATCAGATTGTCAATCCAAATGTATTGTTAGGAGATATGAAAAAAGGACTTGAAGTGTTGGAAGCAATAGAGGAGGTGACGATATACATTTATCCGGAAGCTACTTTATTAAGTTCAGCAGAGAATGGTACCCTAATGGAATCGACGCTATTGCAATGTGGTAAAATGGAAACAGCCGTTGCTATTTTTGATGTGATCGGTGGCCGCGAACCTGATCCGATTTTATGGCCAGCGGATATCCAGCAATTTAGAAATAATACAGGGAATAATTCCCTGAAATTTGGTGTTGCTTATTATCCTTATCTCAAAACTACGGTAGTCCCGATAAATGAGGTCACGTATGAAATTATCAATGGTGGAGATATCAGTGTCTTAGTTCCTATTCTTAACCCAGCTTCTGCTCCTAATCCAAAGGCAGAAAAAATCCTAAACAGCATCAATGAAAGTACCTTAACCCCTGCTCAGATTAGTGCTGCGCTAAGCGTGGCAAGTAAGACGTATAAACATATTTTAGCCATCATTCAAGAAAAAATAAATACACTTCCACCGAGTGGTGTCATGGCGGGCGTTTATTCACAGGTTGATTCGACTCAAGGTGTTTGGGTGGCACCGGCAAATGTTTCTCCAGTTGGAGTGACGGATCTTACCTTAAGAATTGATAGTGAAGAACAGGAAAACCTTAACGTGGATGCTATAAGTGGAAAATCCATCAATGCGATTCGATTTTTTTCTGGACAAGGCGTATTAGTCTGGGGAGCTAGAACCTTAGACGGTAATAGTCAGGATTGGAGATATATTAATATCAGACGAACCGTTACCATGATTGAGCAATCCGCTAAACTAGCGCTTAGAGATTATGTCTTTTCTCCCAACACTGCAAATACCTGGGCAGCTATTAAAAGTATGCTTGAAAATTTTCTAACCAATATTTGGAGCGAAGGAGGGCTGCAAGGTGCTGTCCCCAAAGATGCATTTAGTGTATCGATAGGATTAGGTTCAACGATGACTGCGGAAGATATATTAAATGGTTATTTAAGAGTATCCTTAGCCTTGGCAGTAAGTCATCCTGCTGAATTTATTGTAGTTACAGTAGAGCAAGAATTAGCTAAATCATAGCTGCTTTAAAAATTGATCTTAAAAGGAATCTAGCGCGTATTTCGGTAGCCTACCTTTTTGACTATAAGTGATGTATAAATTTTTTATTTTAAACCAATGATAATGAAAATAACCCCTTTTTTAAACATAAAATGCAAACATAATTTTTTTACGGATGGAAATCTGAAATCCTCAAAAATAAGACCTTCAGAAGAAGCATTACTTACCATGAAACAATTGGATATACTTTCAAAAACGGATGAGCATGGAATCATTTTGGGCTCAAGCGAATCCACTTTGGACTTGTTGAGAAATAGTGCCTCAGCAGTAAAACTTACTTTTTATTTAGAGACGGAGGATAATTTATTTTTTGGAAAAACAGATTTACAAAGTATGATTAATAGTAGGCGTTTACTAAAATTTGACAACATAGATAAAGATATTGTTAATAATGAAATTATTTTACTACATGATGCTGAATATGTAAGTGAAGATGATTTAGATAGTATAGAAAATCACTCGGGTAGAATTGGTGTCAATACCATAGGAATTATTACCATTAAATTGGAGGTTGAAGGTGTTTTTCGTAGTTATGAAATTAGATTTAATCGTAGAAAGGTTTTTTGGAGATATTATTTAATAGGCCGGGAACAAATAGAGACTCAGAAATTTGAGATTTTATCAAGTACAAATGATCCCTCCTTCGGTGAGCCAATTTTAACTACCTTGGAAAATGGAACGCAAGCGATGGAAATAACTTCTAATAATCTGATTGATCTAAAAGAGGATTATAATTTCTCCCTTACTTTAAAGCATCCAAGTTTATCTAATTTTAAGATGAACTTACCTTTTCCGAAAGTGTCTAATTTCAATATGGGTGAGAATGGGTTAGTTTATGCGGATCAATATATTTATTTGTAAAGGCTACAATAATTAATTCTTCCATCAGAAATGGATTTTTACAAAAATTGTTAAACGAAAATAGGTTGAATTACGTTTTACCATTGAGTCTTTTGATTTTATACAAAACGCAACCTAATGTTGAAAACCGCCTTTCTTCTTTTATTTTTTCGGGCTTTTGGCAGTCATTTGGAAGCGCAACAGCATGGCGTATACCGCAGCTTAGCATCCGCCCTAGTAACACCTGATTCAGTCTATAAATTGGATTTGATCGAGCCGGATGTGGAAGCACTATTTGGCGCCATTGACCAATTTTCCAACCTGAGAAATTTAAAATTATCCAATGTTGATCTAACAAGCTTTCCGGAAGGCATTGGTCAGCTGACCCAATTGGAGGTTCTGTATTTATATGATTGCAAATTGCAAAAAATTCCAGAAGAGATAAGGTTGCTTACGAACCTAAAAAGACTAGCGGTTAGCTTTGGCGGTATCAAAGAAATTCCGTGCTTTTTATCGGATTTAAATCAGCTAGAGGTGCTTAGTTTGGTGGGTAACCAAATAAAGGATATCCCAGCATGTATTGGAAATTGGACTTCCTTAAAAGTATTGAATTTTAGGGATAATCCAATAACCAAACTCCCTGATGCAATTTGCAAATTAACTGGCCTAAATAGATTGGTGCTTAGAGGTAATAAGATTCATCAACTTCCGGAGCATTTTGGAGATTTACGTAACCTTGAAATATTGAAATTACAACATAATGAACTCTCTGAATTGCCTGCTTCGATGAAGCAAATGAGTAACCTTAGGGTGCTAGAGGTTGGGACCAACAATTTTACCAGATTTCCACCAGTGATTTTAAATTTTAAAAATCTAATTGTATTGCAATTGGGTGTTAATCCCATCGACGAAATCCCATCAGCTATTAATCAACTTAGTAAATTGGCTTATCTCTTACTTCCCATGACCAATATTACCAAGCTACCAGAAGACCTACATTTAAGCGCACTGCAAGAACTAAATATTACCTGTAATCAAATCACAGAATTACCTGAAAAACTAAATAGATGTTTTAACCTAAAAGTCTTGAGATTTTCCCTAAATCCTATTCGTAAGATGCTGCCCATGAAGTTTATAAAAGGAATAGAAATATTGGAAATTGATTTGGATACCCAACCAGAAGGAATAGATCAATTTAAGGCGTTTCACCCAGATACTAAGATATATCAACCAAAAGGTTATAGTTGTCAAAAATAAAAAATAGGCCACCGATTCAAATTTGTTTCGATAAGCAATGTTTTTTCTTAAGTTTACAGTAATGAACATTCCTCAGGTTTAAAAATAAAAAACGCATGACTACAAGATTGAAATTTGTGAACTGCCTTTTATTGCTATATATTTTTGGCGTATCCTGTGGTATTGAAAATCAAGCATCATCCAACGATAAAAATCAGATGCAAGCCACAATGACGCGAAAGGGGGATAGTGCGTTAACTTTATTAATGCGAGAGATGTTTGATGATGTTCAAGCAATCAAGCAAGCCATAGAAAATGGAGATTCGATAAAATTATCAGTAGATCACGAAAAAATTCTTTCTGCACAAGCAACCCAACCTGAAAAGGTTTTTACGGAAGCATATCAGGCCTTTGCAGTTACTTATTTGCAAGCACTGAAAAATATCCAAACAGTCCATGCTTCTCAACAGATGGAAGCGTATGGTAGTTTAGTGAAAAATTGTATGACTTGCCATCAGTCTTTATGTCCAGGACCGATCGTTAAAATTAAGAAATTGCTTTAGCGGTGGAATTTGTTAATCTGTGATTTAATAAAAATTTCTACATACAGGATAAAATTAAAAATGCCATTAAGCCACTAAGGATTTTTTCTGCGAAAAGATCTTCTTTTCTTTGTGCCTTTGTGCCTTTGTGCCCCGAAAATGATTTTTCAGAACTTTTGTCCTGTACCCAGTAAAAATTTATAATTCGCATTGGCTCGATGCAATGCATAATGCTCAGTAGTT
Source organism: uncultured Saprospiraceae bacterium (assembly GCA_937928405.1). GTDB lineage: Bacteria > Bacteroidota > Bacteroidia > Chitinophagales > Saprospiraceae > JALZUU01. The sequence continues at coordinate 48,195 of CALFWZ010000100.1, read as the reverse complement.
ACTTAATAAAATAAAATGAAAATACTTTTAACCGGAGCTACCGGATATATTGGTAAAAGATTACTACCTGTTTTGATTAAGAATGGTCATCAGGTGGTTTGTTGTGTAAGAGACCTTAATCGCTATCATCCTCCAGCATCTCTTAAACCATTTATAGAAATTATTAAAGTAGATTTTTTAGATGAAGATTCACTAAGAAATATTCCCAAAGAAATTGATGCTGCCTACTACTTAATTCATTCTATGTCTAACTCAACGGAATATGATAAACTTGAAGAAATTGCAGCAACTAATTTTAAAAATTATTTGAGTAATACAACTGCAAAACAAGTAATTTATTTAAGTGGGATTGTCAATGAAGATAATTTATCAAAACATTTGAAATCACGAAAGAATGTAGAAGATATTTTAGGAAAAGGGCTTTTTAGCTTAACGACCTTACGAGCAGGAATTATTATGGGATCAGGAAGTGCTTCTTTTGAAATAATAAGGGATTTGGTGGAGAAACTTCCTGTCATGATTACCCCAAAATGGCTAAATACAAAATGCCAACCCATAGGGATTAGAGATGTTATAAAATTTTTAGAGAAATCTCTTCTAAACGAAAACGTATTTAATCAAAACTTTGATATTGGGGGGCCAAATATTCTTAGTTATAAAGAGATGTTGCTTGATTTTGCGAAAGTCAGAGGATTAAAAAGATGGATATATACGGTCCCGGTTATGACTCCAAGGCTATCCTCTTATTGGCTATATTTTGTGACCTCTACTTCGTATAAATTGGCCGTCTCACTAGTTGAAAGTATGAAGGTTGAAGTTGTTTGTAGAGATAACAGAATTAATCAACTATTAGAAGTACACCCAGAAGCATATAAAAAAACAATAGAAAGAGCCTTTCTAAAAATTGAAAGTAATCAGATCGTTTCTAGTTGGAAAGATTCTCAAATAAGTGGTGTTAAAAAAATAAAAATTTCTGATTTTGTCGACGTTCCTGTTTTTGGATGCTTTAAGGATATCAGGAAAAGAGATTTTTTATCGCGCGAAGAGGTAGTAAATAAAATATGGAGTATTGGAGGTGACAATGGATGGTATTGTGCCAATGTATTGTGGAGGCTGCGTGGTTTTATTGATAAACTATTTGGCGGTGTAGGTTTAAGACGAGGAAGAACAAATGAGAAGCATTTAGAAGTTGGAGATGCACTAGATTTTTGGAGGGTTTTATATGTTAATAAATCGGAGGGGAAACTATTATTATTCGCAGAAATGAAACTACCTGGAGAAGCATGGTTGGAATTTCGAATTGAGGATGACACCTTAATCCAAACAGCTACTTTTAGACCACATGGTTTATTAGGCAGACTCTATTGGTATTCAGTAGTACCCTTTCATGGAATTGTATTTAAAGGAATGATCAATGAAATAACTAAACATAATAAACTGGCAACTCGACCTACTTAGCGTATGTTTAAAAATTGATTTTGTCAAGATTCCTTAGCATTCAGTCTATATGGATAACAACCAGCATAGCCCTAATGAAAATATAAGACTCGGAAATATAAAAGAAGGAATAAAAATTTGTTTATTAATTTTAGAGATAAAATTGTAAGGGATATTTAGAATGCTCAAAAATATAAAAAGGCTTAAAAAAATTCCACCAATTTCATCAGCTTATTCTACCAGCATTTTTTTAAATAAAGTGGACTATTTATCAACTTGAATGCTTCCACAATTGATTTGATAATCGTTGATTTTGTATACTAGTTCTTTTCCTTCCAATTCAAATCCAGCTCGGACGGGTCCACTTCCTGGTTTAGCAATAGCGACAGCATAAAAAAGATAAGATGCATTGGGAGGAATGCTTTTAGTTAATTGAGAAGCATGGGCTATATTTTCATCCAAAAAGGATTTAATATCTAAACCAAAATCAAATAATGGTTCTTTTTCTAATGTCATTTCTTCCTCAGGTAAATATAAATTAAAGATAGTAATTGGTGAAAACGAAAGATGGGATAATGTATTTGGAAAGGTAATATCCACGACTAAATCTGATGCTGTTTCATTCGTAATGCAAGTCCAAAATATGACATAGGCATATTCTTGCCCGCTCCATGAATCTGTATATCTTTGTCCACCTTTTGGATAACTATTGCTTATCGTGATCCCTTTATTAATGGAATCCGTATATTCAAAAACAGTATGGAAATCTTGTCCAATCAGTGTGGAGGAAAGGAAGAGTAGGGAGGAAGTAACGAATGCTTTCATTTGAATGCCTAATCTTAATTTTGTAATTTTTTTCCTTGAATTGTATTGGCCCCCAATAAATGCTCACTAAAAGAATTAAGGTAGGTTGACAATCTAGGTGCTTAATCTAGTATGGAATTAGCAAGGACTAAGTTATAAATATTTTCGGAATTGAAAACTGTTGAACGTGAGACAATCTGGTACATATTTTATCAAGAATATAATGGCTGGATATGCGAAGTTTTAGATTTTGGTTAAATTTGAGCCATGAATTTAAGTAAACACTTTCTTGCTACGAGAAAACATACCCAAGCTATTTGTCAACCCTTAACTATTGAAGATCATGTCGTACAAGTTGCGATTTTTGCTAGCCCAGCAAAATGGCACTTGGCGCATACTACTTGGTTTTTCGAAACCTTTATTCTGAAGGTTTATGCCACTCAATTTAAAGAATTTCACAAGGACTTTAACTTTCTTTTCAATAGTTATTACAATAATGCTGGTGATAGAGTTTTTCGCGCCGACCGTGGAAATATGACTCGACCAGGCGTCGAAGAAATTTATAACTACCGCAACTATGTGGATAAGGCGATGCTCGAATTGATCGGCAACAATAGCAATGAATCCTTAAAAGAATTGATCACGTTAGGTATTCATCATGAGCAACAACATCAGGAGTTATTGCTGACAGATATAAAATATATGTTAGGGCATAATCCACTATTTCCTGTCTATCATCAAAGTGCTTTATTGAAAAATGAAGAAAATGAGGAGTCCGGTTTTCATTTCCAAAAAGAAGGCGTTTATGAAATTGGATTTCAGGGGACAGGATTTTCTTATGATAATGAGTTGGGTGTTCATAAAGTCTACCTCCATGATTTTGAAATAAATAAAGCGTTGGTAACGAATGAGGAATACTGCCAGTTTATAGCAGATGGTGGCTATACCAATTTTAATCTTTGGTTGGACGAAGGCTGGTCGTGGGTACAAGCAAATAACATTAATGCCCCGCTTTATTGGCATAAAATAAAAGGGGAGTGGCATCACTATACTTTGGCAGGGTTACAGAAAATTGAGCCGAAGTCTATCGTCAAGCATATTAGTTTTTATGAAGCAGCGGCGTTGGCAGAATGGAAAGGAATGCGATTGCCAACAGAATTTGAATGGGAAGTAGCCGCCGAAAATTTAAACTGGGGCAAACGCTGGGAATGGACCAATAGTGCCTATTTGCCTTATCCAAATTTTAATAAAGCGGAAGGAGCCATCGGTGAGTATAATGGAAAATTTATGATCAACCAAATGGTTTTGAGAGGAGCGTCTACAGCTACCTCACCAAATCATAGCCGAAAGACTTACCGCAATTTTTTCCATCCTGATGCCCGTTGGCAATTTACAGGAATTCGATTAGTGAAATAAAAAACAAATGAATAAATTCAAAACGGAGGTAGCGGAAGGCTTGAGTCAATCGCCGAAATCCCTTCCTTCCAAATACTTTTATGATGAACTTGGGGATGCACTTTTTGTGAAAATAATGCACTCGTCTGAGTATTATTTGACAAGATCTGAACTGGAAATTTTTACAAAAAAATCCAACCAAATCATAGATAGCCTGCAAGTAGAAAAAGATAATTATTTTGAATTAATAGAATTGGGCGCCGGTGATGGATTGAAAACAAAAGAACTCTTAAAATGCTTGCAAAATCGTGGGTTTAATTTTGACTATTTTCCAATAGACATTTCTCAGAATGCCTTAGATAAACTCGAGATTTCTTTAAAGGAAGATTTGCCTACACTTGGAATCCAAAAACGTCAGGGAGATTATTTTGAAACCTTAGCTTCTCTAAAAAAGTCGCAATATCCCAAGGTAATTATGTTCTTAGGTTCAAATATTGGCAACATGACGGATGCAGTAGCTGCTCAATTTATATATGAATTAGGAGCAAATTTAAATACAGGCGACAAACTTTTATTAGGAGTTGATTTAATAAAAGACGCTTCGATTGTATTGCCAGCTTATAACGATCGTCAAGGTATTACCCGAGCGTTTAATCTAAATTTATTAAGTAGAATAAATAAAGAATTAGGAGGTGAATTTGATATTGAACAATTTAGCCATCAACCAGAATATGACGAAAAAGAGGGTATCGCTAAAAGCTTTTTGGTAAGCCTTAAAAAGCAAAAAGTTTTTGTTCAAGCTTTAGATAAAGCTTTTGAATTTCAAGAAGGTGAAAAAATAGCCACTGAAATTTCAAGAAAATATAACGATGAAATTATTGAAAGATTAATTGAACAGACGGACTTTAAAATGGTTGAAAAATTAACGGACGAAAAGGCTTTTTTCGCTAATTATATTTTTACAAAGTCATAAATTACCTAATTTTCTTAAAAATCCATTCTCTATTTTCAGCTAAAACAACTAATTCATCTTCGGTGATTTTTGAAACAATCGCCTTGGACGTAACCATAAAGTACATTTACTTATAATCGAAAATTATTGTTATAAATAGAATTTTATGATATTAATATAAACCGTTTATAACTTTCAATAGGCATCATACCCATTTCTTTTCTACGCTCATCCAGACTTATTACTTCTTCCGTTTCTCTAAGTATAGCAATTCCTTTTTTTCTGTTTACCGTTTCAAATTGGGAACCATACCTTTGAGGGAGGCCCTCGTTTATTTTAATCCTATCAAATAGATAAGCATAGTCTACTTTTGATAAATCTCCTTCTTCGGCTGCTTTTTGTTTTCGAATCTTTAAACAACTTCCTTATGTTGGAGGTGAGTATTCTTATCAATCTACTAGCAAATCACCTACTCCTCAATTTCAAAATTATAATGTTTAATGTAAACTTCATTATCACCACCAATTAAATCTTCTGCATCTTTATCCAAAAGAATAGCATGCAAGTTTCCTATCGGAATATCTAAGTTAAAGTCTTTAGGGGTGTGGGAGAAAGTAATTCCCTCTGGCTCTTCATACTTAGACCATTTGGGATTAAATTGATATCTGAATACTCCTTTTTGAGTAGAACTTCTATCAAAAGAACCGCTCCTGTGGTTTAAATTACGGTATACAGAAATACCACTTCCCTTAGTGTCAGATCTAAGTTTCCCGTTTATTAAAACAAGGAAGCAACCATCGTTAGAGAAATCTCCACCTTGTAAATGTTTTTTCACTTTTTTATTCCAAGAGGAAGGTAGATTTAATAAAGCAAATTCATGTATATAATCTAGTATTAAGTTTTTATTATTCTTTAGAATATTCCAATCTATTTCGTAAACAAATATTGGGTTATTTTTATCAATGACATTATTAGAAGTGTAAAGGTTTTTAGTGATAGGATTTACGGAACACCAACCGCTATGTGTTTGTTTTTTTAATTCAAAATGATCTACAAAACTCAAATCAACTTCATTAAATACACCAATAATGGGGGTATTATTTACTTTTACCGGCTGTCTCCCCGGAACTGGATTTGGTTTAATTTGATACCCTTCAATCGGTATAAAGATGAATCCATCAAAATTATCTTGGTCTCCAAAATGGTTATATCCTTTTTCTTTTAATTTCTTGGGCATGCTTATTTTCTTCAATCCAGGAGAATTGCTCGATGACAAATTTTTACTATAATTTAAGTTTGTATTGATAGAAACTTTCCATAAAGTTTCCTCTTGGGTTAGATACCAATAATTATTACTATAAGAAATACCTTGCAATTTATGGGTCCAATTCCCAGCCTTTTCTTTTGGATAATTGCCTAAATATTCGACTTTTTCTATTTCAAGGTCACAGAAAAAAATATCTGGATCACATGTTCCACAAGCCAAAAAGAAATAAATTAAGATTAGATAGGTGTAGGTGCGTTTCATTGGTTTGTAATCTATTACGTGAGCATAAATGATGTGCGGCACAGCGGCACATAGGCAACGATTAGAAGTTTTATTTGCTTTTTGTATTACTTACAACAAAATCCACCCGCAAGGCGCCCCAAAGCGATTCAACCATTCAACTTTTCATCAAAATACTTACTCAGAAATCAAGGTAGGCTTCAACTCTTTCAGCGGAACATAAGTTTTCTGATAAACCGTCCACGGAGTTCTTTTATAATGATCGTCACCATAGTAGGTCATCATCATTTCAAAAGTCTTAGGTTCTTTATAGCCTGGAATAGGTTGCAGGACACGAAAATTTTCGTCCAGAAAGACGGTGCTAGGTAAAGTTGGTGGGCGGCCCATCGTTAAGGCGATAGCGAGCTGGTGAAAGCCACGTTCTTTCCCTTCTCTTTTTTCGTATTTATAGACTTTTTCTGGTGTGGTGATATCTTCTTTTTGTTCGGCGTTGAGTTTTACGGGATAGAATTTTTCGTTGATAAATTTAACGATATTAGCATCTTGAAAGGTCGTCCGATCCATATGTTTGCACCAACCGCACCATTCCGTGTGTATGTTGATGAGTACTTTCCGTTTTTCCGTTTTTACGGCCTCCATGGCTTCCTCAAAACTCATCCAAGTAATTGTTTGCTCGGTGACGGGTTGAACCAACGAAGTGGCAGGGGACGTTCGGAAACCAAACAGTCCAATTAAAAGTAGTATTGTAAGAGGTAGTAAAAGTCCTAGCCGGTTCATTATTATTTTAAATTTTCCATGTCTAAATCGGTTCTCAGTTGATTTTTAGTATGTTGGTAATAAATAGACCTAACCAAACAAATTTAGCAAGAATCAATCTAAAAGTACAATATTCAATCCGCTCTATGAATAGTTTAATAAAATCTTAACGATTCTCCTCAATTACCTTAAGAAATGGAAAATAAAAAGGCCCGAATCTCATCGATTCGGGCCTTTTAGGAGGGGTAAAAAGTCTTTTTTATAATAACTTTTTAATTTCTTCCTCCAAATTGAAGGTTGGACTGAGTGGATTAATGCCGGCTTTGGCAATTTTTCCGTCTCTTCCAATCAAATAAGTATTAGGAATTCCTTTCACGTTGTACATTTTCGCAACAGGAGAATTCCAATGTTGTAGGTCACTCACGTGCGTATCCCAAAGCAATTGGTCTCTTTCGATGGCGGCTACCCATTTTTTCTTGGCAGACTCCATTTGAGCATCAATTTTAGCTTGGTCATTTCCAAGACTAGGCAACATTCTAGGGTGGATACCATCTAGCGAAACGCTGAATACGGTAAATCCTTTGTCTTTATACTTTTTATAAGTTTCTACCACGTGCGGATTAGATTTTCGACAAGGACCACACCAACTAGCCCAAAAATCAAGCAATACCACTTTACCTTTTAGATCGCTGAGTTTATAATTTTTTCCATCAGGGCTAGGTAAGTCAATATCTGGAGCTACCTTTCCAACTTCTAAGGAAGCGTTGGCTTTTCGAACAGCAATTCTTTGCTCGATGCCAGCAACATAATTATTGAAATCCTGAGCATATTTAGAGCCTTTATTTGCCTTCTGTAATTTGGCGTTGACTTCTTTATAGCTATTTAGCAACGCCTCATTTTCACGATAAAAAACCATGGCCAAATAACCACCCACTACTGGATTGGCCGCACTTTCAGCTGCCACTCGAATAGCTTCAACATCGCTAGGATCAGCAATCGCCTTTTGTAATTGTGTGTTCAACTGAGTGGCGGAATTCGAGCCTTTTACCTCAAATCCGAATTTATCAAATTCTGCTAGGTTTCCGGTAACTTCTACCTTTTTTTCAGTACCATCAAAGGCCATAAATGCTTTTTTAGCACCGATTCGCATCCGATAAATACCCATTTGCAAACCTTTGTCTAAAGGTAATTCAAAAGAACCATCTGACTTGATTTCAGTCGATCCGAGCACATTGGTCGTATTGTCAAAATGCCATTCGTCCAAAAACATTTTCATATCTCCAGCATCTGAGATTTTGCCATGAAGAACCGCTCCATCGCTAGGAGCCTTAACGGAAGTAGCAGCATCGCCACAATTCCAACCGGTCAAAACCAGGGTTAGAAAGAAAAAAAGTATACTTGAATTTTTCATAATGAGGTTGAATTTTACCAACAAAGATAAGGAAAACCCCTCTTTTTTGAAAGGCTTGCCTCGTTTTTTGATGGTTTAACCTAACTATGTGCATTCTCAGACAAACTGAATGAGTAAAATTCTAATTAAATCTAACTAATTAAATGGTTCAGATAAAAGAAGATAACTAAGTAAATCCATAGAATATCTAGAAAATGCCAATAAAACGTTAGCAACTTCAGTTTTAATTTTTTCTCTGGATCTGAGAAATAAACCAACACACTGACAGGGTCTTTCATTCGGGTTTTAGCTGCTCTAATAAAGAGGATTAAAAAAGGAATACCTGCCACCACGTGTGCAAAATGTAAAAAAGAAATGACATAAAGATAAGAGGCTGTATTACTGTGTGCAATTGGGATATTGTTTTTAAATAATAGACTCCAAGCCACTGCCTGTGAGATCATAAATACAAAACTTAACACGATGGTGTATACCAAGGATTGCACATATTTATCGGTATCATCGGCTTTATAGGCATCATTGGCCATCTTCATGGTGTAACTACTCGCGATCAAAATCAAGGTATTCACTATAAAGAGCGGCGGTAGCTCAATCGGAGGAATTTTCATTTGAATCCGTGTATAGATATAGGACGCCGACAAGGCTAGAAATAACATCGTAATCCCTGCCAAAAAAAGGGTCAAAAAGATATTATAAGGGTGTAGGGTGGTCGATCTTCCTTTGTGATCGTATTGAACGGGTCTGCTCATTTTACTTTTATTTGGTAAGGAAACAAAAATTATTCTTTTGAGTTTAGAAAATTAATAAAAATATCCGTTGCTCTCAAATCAAGAACAACGGATATTTTATTCGTAAACCTAACCAAAGCGATCAGCTAATGATCTATCACTTGCTTTATGGCTTAATAATCTCTCCACGTTTAATCGCTTTTTGCATAGGATTAAGCCGCTTCTCTTGGCGATGTTTCTTAAATACTTGGAATCGAGTAGGGAGTTCTTTTACCGGCCATAAATTATTTGACTCATCGACATCGGCAGTTTCCTTATAAGGATCGAGTACGATGGCGGTTGCTTCTTTCTCTTTTACAAAAACCTTTGTCAGATTATTTTCGTTTTTCCGCCAAACCTCAGCCGGAATTCGATCGACCTCTTTGGTACCATCTTTAAAAGTCCATTCAATAATCAATGGCGTTACGAGTCCTCCGACGTTGGTGAAGTTTAGCTCGTAATAATTTTTTGTACCGAACATTTTTTCCTTTTCCTCTTTTGTAAAGGTCTCATCGTAGAGATAAGTCTTACCAGTAGTGATGGAATCCGCCGTTTCCCAAGGTTTATAATTGGTATAATAATCCACCAACTCCGCATCTTTTTCTACCTCAAATTTCATCCCTGCCTCTTTATTTCGCCTTTTAGAGATATGATCAAAAGGCTTTCTTACTGGATTACTCCAATCTCTTTCCCGCTTTTCAGGATCATTTACTAAATCCGCTTTATACCACTTGATACTATCTAAAGATACATCTACTGCGTCAATTCCGTAAAACCATCCTTTCCAAAACCAATCTAAATCAACGCCACTGGCTTCCTCCATCGTACGGAAAAAATCCGTTGGCGTTGGATGTTTAAACGCCCAACGTCGTCCATATTCTGCGAAAGCAAAATCAAATAGCTCTCGGCCCATGATCGTCTCTCTTAAAATATTTAGTGCGGTAGCTGGCTTCATATAAGCATTGGCACCAAAGCCAATGATATTATCACTATTCGTCATGATAGGTTCTAAGCGATTTTTGTCTTGCTTCATATAGCTAATCGCACCTTCTGCTGGTCCACGACGAGATTTGTAGTTATTGTCAAATTCTTGCTCAGCGATAAATTGCACAAATGTATTTAACCCTTCGTCCATCCAAGACCATTTTCTTTCATCACTATTGATAATCATCGGGTAGTAATTGTGTCCCACTTCGTGGATGACCACAGAAATACAAGCCTGCTTGGCTCGCTCCGTATAGGTTCCATCTTCCTCTGCACGACCGGGATTAAAAGAAATCATGGGGTATTCCATTCCGTTGGCTGCTTCTACCGAAATCGCTACTGGGTAAGGATAAGGGAGCGTGTAGCGGTCATAAACTTTTAAAGTATGCGCTACTGCCTTAGTAGAATAACGGTTATAAATTGGATAAGCTTCCTTTCCGTAATAACTCATACAAAGTACATCCTTTCCTTCGCTGTTGGTATAGTTTTGAGCATCCCAAGCAAATTTAGTACTTGCTCCCCATGCAAAATCACGCACATTTTCTGCTTTAAAATGCCATGTTTTGTTCTTGGTAGACCGAGTTGCTTTTTCAGCGGCTAGGGCTTCCTCTAAAGTTACGATCTGTACCGGTTTATCTGCTTTTCTCGCAGCCGCCAGTCGTTTTCTTTGTGACGGACTGAGCATCGCGTCATAATTTTGACAGCTACCAGTGGAAGCTACTACATAGTCATCCGGTAAGGTCATTTTTACATCATAGTCCCCAAACTGAAGTGCAAATTCTCCACGTCCTGTAAACTGCTTATTTTGCCACCCTTCTACATCGTTATAAACACAAAGTCTTGGAAACCATTGAGTTATGGTGTAAAGATAGTTTTTGTCTTTTTCGAAATATTCGAATCCACCACGTCCCCAACTCGGTGTATTCATCCGGTCGATCAAGTAGTAATTCCAGTCGATATTGAACACAAATTTTTCGCCTGGCTTTAATGGTTGAGGTAGATCAACTCGCATCATCGTTTTGTTGATAATATATTTTAACTTGCTGCCTGTGGCAGATGTAACTTTTGTTATGTTGCAACCAAATTTTTCAAGATACTTGTTGTTTTCTAGTCTGGTCAGCGCACCCTCACTCATGGTTTTACCCATGCTACTGCCATTAAAGATATGGTTGTCAGCATCAGCGGCATGTTGATTTTCATCTAATTGTAACCAAAAGTATCGAAGGGAATTAGGAGAATTATTATGGTAAGTAATGGTTTCGCTTCCCGTTAGTTTGTTCTCTTTGGTGTCTAAAGTACAGTTGATTTTATAATCTACCTTTTGTTGCCAATAATCAGGGCCTGGTGCACCATCTGCCCCACGATAATTGTTGGGAGGCCACATCAGGTTATCAATTTGTTCAAATTTGTTCCCGTGATTAGAATCAGGGTTCTGGGCGTAGCCTAAATGGCTGATCAGTAGAAAACTGATAAGTAATAGACCGTTAAGTAAGATTTTACTCAATTTCATCATTAATGTTTTAATTTTTAAGGAGGGAAATTCCTATTTAGGGTTTGTCCAAATTTTCATAATCTAGCGAAATCTGCCAGATGTTTAATGGGAATTTGGACAAGATTTTGGTGCGAAGATACGTAAGAAATAGCTTTTATAGAAACCAATCCGCCGCAATCTCCTAATTGCTCTTTTACTTCGACAAATAGGAGACTTAATTATAACCTAAAACTCTAATAATTAAGTACTTTTGTTGAGAAGTTTTTAAACAACTTCATTTAAAGAAAGTATAGATGAACCTGCTAGAGAAATTACAGGAAAAATACATTGAGGAGTTTACAGCCAATATCCCTTTGGATGAGTTTCTACTCAATATATTGGTTGTGGCCATGTTAGTATCCGTTTTACGATGGTACTATGTCCGGTTTGGCTGGTCGGTAGCGAATCGGGCAAAATTCGCCAGTAATTTTATGCCAATTGCGCTGGGAACGCTATTGATTATTACAATTGTTAAAAGTTCACTCGCTCTTTCCTTAGGTTTGGTAGGAGCCTTATCTATTGTTCGTTTTCGAGCAGCCATTAAAGATCCAGAAGAGCTATCATTTCTCTTTATCGCCATTGGAATTGGCTTAGCTGGAGGAGCTAATCAACCCATTTTAGCCGTCGTAGCTTTCGTGGTTATTCTATTATTACTTTATGTTAATCGATCTTTGGGTGGAAAAGTCAAATTCCGCCAAGAAGATAAAATGTTTATTAATATTTCTACAGATCAAGAAGACCTTGAGCAGTTGACCAATATCCTTACCGGTATTTTTTCATATGTTGAATTAAAACGGATGGATAGCCTAAAACCGGGCATGGACCTATCCTATATCTGTAAAGCTGATTCGATTGCCCAAATCGGAAAAATGAAAAAAAGACTATTAGAATTATCTAGTGAAACCCAAATTTCTATTGTAGATCAACCAGACTTGATGATATGATTTTAAAAGATCATTCTCCTGCCATGCGGAAATTTCCTCGACAACTAGGGATCTTTCTTTGTGCCCTGTTCGTTTGTTCTACGGTTATTATCCTTCTAAAAACGATCGCCAACCAACCCGAAAAACCGAAACCCTTAGAGGTGTTGGCTTTTGCTGATGCAGAAGAACGAAAGGACAGCCTGTTTATTTCTGGCAATCAGCAATTTGGGAATAGTCATCTACAATCGAAAAGAAAAGCTTTTAACGGAGATCATAGTATTGCTATTTTTCGCAATACCCCCGCTCGGGATCACCGAGGATTTATTTGGCAGCAGCCCAATCCAATACCCAACAAACATTACCGCGCTACCGTTTGGGTGAATACCGCGCATATAGTTCCAGTCGTTAATTTAAGAGCTGAATTAAAAGGCCAAACATTTAACAAAACCTTCCAAGCTTATTTACCCATCCAACGTTTGCGTGGATGGTATCAAATTGAACTGTATTTTTTTACCCCCTCCGAAGCGGAAAGCGTGGATTTGTTAGAGGTGAGTGTTGGGACAGATGGGACGGTTGAGGCTGCTTGGTTTGACGATTTGATCGTGGAAGAAATAACGCCCATCGCCTATCAAAACTATTTAAGTCCTAAAAATTTGCATCTAGAGATTTCAGAAAAAAATAATGCCAAGCTTTATCAGAAAAAGAAAGAAGCACTACAAGTAGGCATTTTGGTTTCAACCGATGAGGATTGGGTGGATGCCAAAATTAAGCACCAAGACGGAACGACGATGAATAAGGTAGCTATGCGTCGCAAAGGAGATTGGCTCGATCATTTGGGAGAGAAGGCTGGATATCGGATCAAAATTAAAAAAGGAGATACGTGGGAACGCATGCGTGTTTTTTCCATCCACCATCCTAAATCTCGCTCTTACCTAAACGAGTATGTCTTGCATAAATTTTGGGAGCAGGCCGATGTGCTTACCACTCGTTACGATTTTTTAAACGTGACGATTAACGAAGAACCAAAAGGAGTATTTGCTTTGGAGGAACATTTTGATAAAATCTTATTGGAATATCAAAAACGGCGAGAAGGACCGATTGTCAAGTATGCGGAAGATGGATTTTGGCAATTCAATCAAAAGCAAATTGAATACAGATTGCCAAGGAATGATGAGTTGGCTGGTCCTGGAAAAGATTTAGCTACGGCTCCGGTAGAATCTTTCCAAATGGAAAAAACCATTGCTACTCCTAACCTGCGGGCGCAGTTTGAACTGGCGCACAACTTGTTGGATAATTATCGTACTGGAGCGCTTGCCGCTGACGAGGTATTTGATCTTGATCGCATGGCCCGTTATTATGCTGTCTTGGAAATTATGCAAGCCTATCATTGTTTGCATTGGAATAATCAGCGGTTTTATTATAATCCTGTTACTGGAAAATTAGAACCCATTGGTTATGATGGTTTTGGAACCGGACCAACCACCCGTGATCGATTGGTTGGAGAAGGTGCGCTCAACGCAGCCTTACAAGACGCAGATAAAATCGAAAACCGCATTTTAAAATCTCCAAAATTTGCCAAACTTTATTTACAATATTTGGAAAAATATAGTAATCTAACTTTTATCAATAAATTTTTGGCCAGCGTAAGACCAGACATTGAACGCTTGAATAAACTAATCCAAATAGAGGAACCGAATTATTTTTTTGATGAAAAAAACCTCATTTATCGTTCGCGGAAAATACATGCAAAGATTCATCCTTTTAATGAGACGGCACTTCGTAGTTTTACCCAATCCAAAGAAAATGGATTACGGATTTTAGGATTGATCAATATGCATTCTTTTCCTATTGAGGTAGTTGGTTACAGTATGGTTCGTGGAGATTGTTCTGAAAATATGGCTAACCCAATGCTCTTAGAAGGCTTTCATCACCGAAAATTACTAAACGAGCCCATTAGAAAAGAACAACCATTGAGCAGCGAAGCTAAGACCAAATTATTAGCAACGAATTTAGATCAACTGAATCAGCAAAATATGACGACGTTAACGGTTCCCGAAGCAGCCCAATATATTTGTTTTCGGACCTTGGGAATGGATTCTATTTTTCAAACCAACATAAAAAATATTCCTGCCCCGATTGCTAATTTTCCGACCATCTCTATTCGAGAAAAAGTTGATTTAGATTCCCTGTCTTTTTTGCAAGTAGAAGAAAATATTATCAATGTTTTACCCGGTAATCATCAAGTAACCGAACATTTGGTTATTCCTGCTAACTATACTTTTCGGATGGGGGCGGGAACTACCTTAGATTTTATAAAAGGTGCCGGATTGGTTAGTTACGGGCCTGTTGAGATGTATGGAAAAAAAGAGACTCCTATCTTATTTACCTCTTCTGATAAAACGGCCAATGGATTTTCTGTTTTACAAGTAGGACCACGATTATCCAAATTGCAGTATGTGATTTTTGATAATTTTAATACCTTAGACTACGATGGATGGACATTGACCGGGGCGGTTAATTTTTATGAATCACCGGTAGATATTGATCATTGTATATTTAGAAATAATCATTGTGAAGATGGTCTTAATATAGTGCGTTCTAATTTCGAACTAAAAAATTCACTTATCCTCAATACGCCATTTGATGGATTTGATGCCGATTTTTGCAAAGGAATTATTCAGAATTGTAGTTTTAAAGCCACTGATAATGATGGAATGGATTTCTCAGGTAGTAATATTATTATAGAAAAAACCACCGTAGAAAATGCGGGCGATAAAGGATTGAGTGTTGGAGAAGAAACAGATGTGGTGGTCAAATGGTTAAGTGTCAAAGGTGCTAAAATTGGCGTGGCTGCTAAAGATTTGTCCACCGTCTTGATCCATCATGTTATATTAGACAATTGTGAACAAGGCTTCGCCGCTTACCAAAAGAAAGCGGAATATGGAGGTAGTAAAATTGTGGCTAATATAGTGGATTTCAAAACATTAAGGAGACAGTATAACATTCAATCAGGTTGTGTGTTACAAATAGGAGATAAAGTAATTGAGGGGAAATAAAAAAATAAATCAATGTCCAAAGAGAAAGATCATACTTCCTTGCCTTTAGTAGAGGTTCAACATTTAGGCGTGATGTCTTATGCCGAAGCATGGGCCTATCAGCAAAAGCTCCAACAAGAAGGGGTGGCTGCTCGCAGTCATAATCGGAAGATAACAGACGAAGCGGACCGGATCGAATTAAAAAACTACTTGCTCTTTTGTCAGCATCCACACGTGTATACGTTGGGGAAAAGTGGCTCCGTGGATCATCTTTTATTGAGTGAGGCAGAAATGGCGGAGCGAAAGGTGGAATATTTTAAAATTAATCGGGGTGGAGATATTACCTATCACGGTCCAGGACAAATTGTTGCCTATCCGATTTTCGATTTAGAGCAATTCTTTACAGATGTACATCGTTATGTGCGAAGTTTAGAAGAGGTGGTCATTGCCACCTTGGCAGATTATGGAGTAGTGGCTACTCGCATTAAGGGGTTTACGGGGGTTTGGTTGGAAGGCAGCCCAAATCGGAAAATTTGTGCCATTGGGGTGCATATGAGTCGATGGGTTACCCTACACGGATTTGCCTTTAATATCAATACTGATTTGGACTATTTTAATCATATTGTGCCCTGTGGAATTGATGATGCGGATAAATCGGTGACTAGTTTGTCCACAGAATTGGGTAAAAACGTCAATATTGAGGAGGTAAAAGCAAAACTTCTTGGTCATTTTTGCCGTATATTTAATTTCAATGTGTTCTGATTAAGTATTTTGTTAAACCTGCTTTTGCCGGCAGGCAGGTTGTTGAATCGTTGAGGTTGCTCCAAACAATGCCTGCTGACCGGAAGGTATGGCCAGCTAACAGGTAAGTATATTAGATTTAGTTAATTGTAATTTTTTTTGATGAAAAAAGATATTCCACAAAAGAAGGTACAGGATTTAGCCATTGCCGTCGTTCCGCGTGACGGAGAATTATGGGACGTTTACGTGATTAACCTAAAGGATGAACCTATTAAAAATGTGTTGATTAATTCCAAAGGGTATGGAAGTATCAATAACGAAGCGGTTCAGACAACGGTATTGCGTCATTTTTTTCCAAGTATTGGTCCTTTGCAATTGCATAAAATTGAGCCGATCACCAAAGAAGTATTGGTCTTAACCAACGAATATTGGGTGAGTTTTAACCATGATAACTATATGTTTGATAAAAAATATGTTTTTGTCAAAGGTAGTATTGATCCCATGAATTTTACATTAATTCCTTTTTTAAACGAACAAGGGGTCATGATTAGATAATCGGATGGTGGTTGTTTGATAGAAAACTAAACATTCACCGCAGACGTTCTAAAAAGTAGATTAGAACAAAGTCTATTAATTAACCAAAATAAAAAATAATGTCTGATAATTTATTAGTTCGTTTTTTGGGAGTCTTAGCGATTTATCTTGCGCTGGTTTTTTTAGGAGGAAATGTAGGGCAAATGATCCTTTATCCGATTCATTTATTGGTTACCTTTCTACACGAATTAGGACATGCTTTAGGTGCGTTGATTACGGGGGGCGATGTGTTGGCTTTACAAGTCAATGAAGATGGTAGTGGTTGGACCAAAACGTCCGGAGGAAACCTGGGAATTATCTTAATGGGCGGGTATCTTGGCAGTGCGTTGCTTGGAAATATCTTATTTTATATTGGTGCGAATGGCGGTAAAATTGCGAAAGCCACTTTGTTTGTGTTGATGGGCTTTATGGTTTTTGCGGGCATCATGTGGTTTAATTCATTATGGACGACAGGGTTTTTATTGGCTTTTTCCGCAGTACTTTATTTTTTGACGACCAAAACCAATTTCCATCGAGAAATTCTGATGTTTTTAGGACTAGCCACGATTCTATATATTATTCAAGATTTCAATGTAGGACCTCGTTCTGATTTAGAAAAATACGCTGAGTTATTGGTTTTTATTCCCGTTAACGTTTGGATGTATATTTGGTTAGGCGTTGCGGTCCTTTTGACAGGGTTAAATATTTTTGCCATTTTTAAGATTAATAGACGCCAACAATTAAGCTAAACGAATGGACTTTACAAAAACCGTTGATAGCCTTATTAGCGACCTCTTTATGGATTTGGAACTCGCTACAGATGATCGTACACATCCTTACCGTCATGGTTATTTAGCTACTACGCAAGTAGACCATATTCCTGCTCAGCGAACTATTATTATACGAAGGATACTTCCAGGGAATGAAATACTAATATTCACCGACTATCGATCACCAAAGGTACAAGAGATCAAACAACAGCCTCAGGTAGGATTATTGTTTTATGATCCGAATAAAAAATTACAGATTCGTCTACAAGCTACCGCAAAGATCCATCACCAAGATGCCTTATGCCTAAGAGAGTGGAGTAAATTAAGTGATCATAGGAAAACCGATTATCAGACTACGTTACCGCCAGGGGCAGATTTGCTAGAGGAAGACCTAGTTTCATCTCATGATCCAACTTTAGGTTCAAATTTCTTTTCCATCATTTCTTTAACACCCCTTAATATTGATGTTCTCGAGTTAAGGCCAAACGGTCATCAAAGAATCGTTGGCAAATATGAAAATCGGGAGTGGACAGGCCGTAGAGTAATTGCTTAAATTTTTCCTAATATCATTCTGCATTTCGTTCTTTAATGATGGCTCCCATCGAACGTTTTTCTACTTGTGCCTGCAACCAGGTGATAGAGTCTAAATAAAGAAATGCGCGTTGCTCGTATTTATTATTTTCCAAATCTTGTAGTTTATTCAGGAATTTTTTCATCACTGGCTTTCTGTCTAGAATAGGAGCGTTAATGATTTCTTTAAAAAATTGGAGAAAACAAGATTGAACTTTATTATCTAAATCTTTTTTAGTGAAAAACGAATGATAGTTTCTAATCAAAGAAGGGAGTAGGTTATAATTTTCTAATTCATAATGAACCATTAGAAACATTAACCGAGCGTAAGCCTGAATGTCCGTACGGAGAGAAACGTTGGTCATGTCCAGAATATAATTCAAATATTTAATGGACTTACCTGGTTGCCCATTGGCGAGATACATCCAAGCGATTTTGTAATAAAAAATCATGACTTTGTGTTTGTCAAGAATATCTTTATATCTCTCCAAGCGAGCTAAAGTAGTTTTGATACTTTTCACCCCTTCGTCAAAACTACCATTTAAAAAGTGTAAATTTAAACGGCCAGAATGCGTGTATAAAAATGAAAGTACTTGCGTATTACGATCGAATCGGTGATAGTTAGTTTTCCGAAATTTTTCTAATTCTCCATGATACTGCGCGTAGCTTTCTTGTTTTCTTAAATTATAAGAGCAAGTCAACAAATAATGATATCCTCTTAAAAATAGATTGATATCTCTGGTCTGTAACTCGTCGTATTCTTGAAAAACTTGTACCCACTTTAAAGCGTATTCGTAACAGTTTTCAAAATCATTTAAGATATAATAATACCAAACATGAGATTGGTATAATAACACTTTTTCCATTTGTCCTAAGGCTTCATTTCCAATGGCTGGAATTTGTTGATTGAAAAACTGACGGACCTCTTGTGCTTCCTGCTCATTTTTTACATGACCATTTACGATATAAAATCGATGGAGCAACATCTTTAAATTACTGAGTTTGACCCGATTGGCAAGCGTATCTATTTTTTCTGATGCCTGCTCAGTGAGTTCTTGGATGGGACGAGTTTCCGTACGGGTAATATGTCTGGAATGAATTAATTTTTCTAATTCAATAATCGTTATCAAACTAAAATCATGGTGTTGGGCAATGGCGAGTTTTTTTGCTTTTTGCAAAACCTTTAATGCCTGTAATTGAAGTCCTTTTCCGTAAAGTATATAAACAAAATCAATGTATTCCCGCAGCTGAATATTAGACCGTTTTGACTTGTTAAGCATCCTAAGACTGGTAAGAATTTGCTCGTATAAATGTCGTTTGGCGTTGGAATATTTAACAGGAGAAGGATTACCAAGTTTGGAGCGGATGCTGTCCTCGTCCAGTTTTTTTTGCTTATCCATAATGTCGAATAAGTTCATGTACAACAATTCATCACTTCGCTTGATGCGTTCTGCAAAAAGCCGAAAGGTGCGCTTTTCCGATTTGGTTAATGACCTAATTAAGCGAAAAAGGTCATCTGTTTTTGATATAGCCATAATTTATGAAAAGAGATAATCTGTTGACAATCAATAATTTGGCTAAAATTTGGTAGGCTTACAAACCACAATTTTACGAAAAATCGGGAGAATAAAAGTGAAATGGCCACGTAATTTGCGCTTAAAATAAATTAATAGTCATCCCAAAAAACTATTTGAGGATGATAAATTGATCGAAATCCAATCTAAACCTAACTAAAAGAAATGCTTATGAAAAAAATTGAAGCCATTGTTCGAGCCTCAAAGTTTGAGGATGTCAAAGAAGCGCTTGGAAAAAAGGACATTAATTTTTTCACCTTTTATGAAGTAAAAGGTTATGGCCACCAAAAGGGTAAAAACTATACATATCGAGGGGCCATTTATGATGTCGGATACATCGCTAGAATAAAACTAGAAATTCTCCTTTCTGAACCTTTTGTTGCGGATGCTATCGAGGCTATTTCAAATGCTGCTAAAACTG
This sequence comes from uncultured Saprospiraceae bacterium, assembly GCA_937928405.1. GTDB lineage: Bacteria > Bacteroidota > Bacteroidia > Chitinophagales > Saprospiraceae > JALZUU01. Next base: position 28,044 of record CALFWZ010000100.1, on the reverse strand, counting down.
GTGAAAAAGGGGATGGACTGATTACCGTAAGTAGTATGGAAGAAATCATCAACATTAGAACTTCATTAAAAGGAAGTGAGGCCATCAATAGCTAATCACTTTTTTGTAAAAAATAAATTAAATAAAATTTTAAATAAACTTAAGAATGGAACAAGCAACACAAGTAACTCCAGAAATGCTTAACGAAGTACTGGCGGCGGCGACGGAGGCAAAATTTATTGCCAATAATCTTTGGCTCTTAGTAGCCACGGTTTTGGTATTTATCATGCATTTAGGTTTTGCCACCCTCGAGGCTGGATTTGTACAAAAGAAAAATGTAGTAAATATATTATTTAAAAACGTGATGATCGTTTCGATTGGATTATTGTCTTACTATTTTGTAGGATTTAGTTTAATGTATCCTGGTATCAATGCTGGCGGATTTTTTGGATTCTCTGGATTTGGTTTGACTACGCCCGAAGGAGGTCTGACTTCGGCCTATGGAAATTATACCTATTATACTGATTTTATTTTCCAAGGAATGTTTGCTGCCACTTGTTGTACCATTGTATCGGGTGCAGTAGCGGAAAGAATCAAGCTAGTTCCTTTCCTTGTGTTCTGTACGATGTTTGTCACAATTTCTTACCCAATTACTGGTATGTGGAAATGGGGGGCAGGATGGTTAGATGCGCTAGGCTTTTACGATTTTGCTGGTTCAACAATAGTACATTCTGTTGGAGGCTGGGCGGCTTTAGCAGGGATCATTCTACTGGGCGCAAGAAAAGGAAAATATTCTGAAAAAGGAATTAAAGCGATCCCTGGACATAGTATGCCGCTGGCAGCTATTGGTGTATTTTTACTTTGGTTTGGTTGGTTTGGATTTAATGGAGGCTCTGTTTTGTCCGCTGATCCTGCTTCTGTATCTTTAGTATTTGTTACGACCTCTTTGGCAGCCGCAGCAGGAGCATTTGGAGCATTTGTGGTCTCTTACCTAATGTTTAAATCCTACGATCTATCCATGGTTTTAAACGGAATTTTAGGCGGATTAGTTGGAATTACCGCCAGTGCGGATGGCGTAGCTATTCCGAGTAGTATTATCATCGGTTTAGTGGCAGGTATTTTAATTCCATTGTCTGTTACCTTTTTTGATCGAATGAAATTGGACGATCCAGTTGGTGCTACTTCTGTTCATTTGGTATGTGGTATTTGGGGAACCATTGCCGTAGCACTTTTTGGAAATTATGGAGAAGGAGTAGGGACTTTATACGCTCAATTGGTTGGTATCGGTGCCATTGGTCTTTTTACCTTTACCTTTTCATTTGTCCTTTTTTACCTCTTAAAAGTAGCCTTTGGAATTCGAGTAAGTTCAGAAGAAGAAGTGAAAGGACTCGATGTAGAAGAGCACGATTTAAGTGCCTATGCCTTTAATTAATCGTTATTAATTCTGGTTGAGCAGAAATTTACATCTGCTCAACCAGCATATTTAAATACACAGTGTATTAAGTACCTCAAAAAATCAAAATTTTAATATTTCTAATCTTTAAAAGCGAGAAGGCTTCTGCTGTAACAGAAGCCTATCTCAAGAACAACGGATTATCCATTATTCTCTGCGATAGTAAATTTAATCAGAAAAATTAGATTGAACAAATATTTTTTACAATCTAGTCCCTTTCTGACAGGGTAATCCTTGTTCCATTTTTTAAACCTACTACTTAATTTAAAAAATAAGAACAATGAAAAAATTTACATTTATTACGATTTTTATCCTATTAGAAATAGTAACCTTGGTTGCTCAAGATAGCTTCCAACCTATTTCAGAGATTGAAACGATGACCGTAGAAGAAGCGGCACCAGATACGGTTGCTCCAGAAAGCGCTCTTAAATTTGGCGGATCTGTGGATGCATATTTCCGAACTAATCTCAATGGAGACACAGATGTGGCTCCAGGTACTTCTTTTGCTAATTTACCCGGTTTTGCTTTGGGGATGGCGAATTTGACGGTCTCTAAAGATGGACCCAAAGCTGGTTTTATGGCAGATTTTGTTTTTGGACCAAGAGGAGAAGACGCCACCTTTCTTTCGGGTGTGCTTAGAAAGGTAGATCCAACGGATGGTCTGAGTAATAATAGCAGTATTGTTAATCAGCTCTATGCCTACTGGAATATCTCAGATAAGTTTAAGGCGACCATTGGAAATTTCAATACCTTTTTAGGGTATGAAGTAATTTCTCCTGTTTCCAATTTTAACTATTCCACCAGTTATATGTTTTCCTATGGGCCTTTTTCCCATACAGGGTTGAAATTTGATATTGACTTAGGAAATGGATTTTCTTTGATGGCTGGGATTTTTAATGGAACAGATGAGACAGAATATAACTTTAGTGACAAATACGTTGGAGGCGCTCAATTAGGCTATGATTTTGGGAAAGGAAGCGTATACCTCAATAGTATATTTGAAGATGAGTTCTACCAATTTGATATTACGGGAGGAGTCGATGTAACAGAAAAAATTTATCTAGGGTTGAATGCTACCATTGCAAAAGATGCCTTTGCTGGAGTGGCCATTTATGCTCAAGCAGAAGTAGTAGAAAATTTAAAATTAGGGATTCGTGGAGAATATTTTGCAGATATGGGAGTTGGAGCCATAGGGGATGAGGAAAGTATTATGGACTTTACTTTTTCTGCTAATTATACGATCGGTAACTTGACCATCATTCCAGAATTTAGACTAGATGCTGCTTCTCAACCTATCTTCTTAGAAGATACAGAATTAAATAAATCGCTAGCCTCTTTTGTGTTAGCTGCTGTTTATGGTTTTTAGTTTTTGATGAATGATAATTGATTTATTTTTTATGTGAAATTTGTGTTTACAGATTAACTAACTATTTGGAAAGGCAATGACTTTATCAGTCATTGTCTTTTTTTGAATTATCTTCTGATAAATTTTCGAGTAGTAATTTCTCCATCAACATTAAAATGTAAAATAATAAAACCTTGATGGTGTGAAAGAGAAACCGGGGTGTTAATGTTTACTTTCATTTTCTCAAGAAGTGCTCCAGAGGTACTGAAAATTTCTACCTCGGCGCTCGAATGATCTTGCGTATGAATGGTAAAAGAACGATCTGTGAAATTGACCTTATAGCTTAGTGGTTCTGGCTCTGAGGTGGAAGTAATATCTAAGTCAAAATCAAGTGAATATAATTCTATTCCAATATCTGGATTAAGGTTCGCAGCAAAATAAATTTTTTCGTTCTGGACAGCCACTGGAAAACCTACAAATCCAAACTCTTGGTCCATAAAATCAAAAATAGTACCCGTTGTACCGTCTCCCATATTGATATAACTAAGTCGGTAATCGTTAGAACTATATCGATATAAAAAAAAGGCAAATCTTCCTTCTAGCAAAATAGATTCAGGAGGGGTTCGACTACCGGTATGTAAATCAGCAGTTCCTGCTAACGTACCATCTGTTAATTGAATAGGGTAGTCTCCAAAGAATTCAGGTTTGGTAGCAAAAACCATTTTGTCTTGGTATACTACACGAGGCAAGGCAGCACCTTGTGTATAGGCCACATTACTTGCATTGACTAAAAAGGCTTCTTCTCCCGGTATACCATTTAGAATATAAAAGCCAGTATTGAATTCATGAGCAAGAGCTAATTTGTCTGTGAAGTTATGCATTCTAACAAAATTTCTACCATTGATTTGATATGGTTCAATAGTTTCCGTTTCGTTTTTATAAATGAAAGAACCAGTCAGGTCTGCATTAAATGGATCTCTTACAATAAACATAAGATCTTCTCCCACTTGATTTAATCCAGAAATTTCTGGAAAGCTAGATCCTGCCGGTCTAGAGGCTTTTAGCATGGCTGTTCCATTCTCTACGATATATAAATCAATCTCATTGTTTGAGTTCTTGGTAGCAAAAGCAATTTCGTCATTATAAGAACAAATATTTCGATCAGTTGGAATCGGTGCAATACTGAAACTTACTCCCGCAAAGACGGAGTCAATATTTTCTCCATCGGTACGAAAGATCGTATTTCCATTAAAGTAATAAAGAAAATTGTTCTCTGAGATGGTTAAGCCATTTACATCTGTCCCATCATTGTCAAAAATTTGAGTGCCTGCTGCTGTACCATCACTCTTCCAAAGTTTATATCCAGTAGTTGCAGTCCTAGCAATAAAATAAAAATGATCTTTATAAACCGTTAGTTCGCGAGGAAAAGAAGAGGTAGTTCCCTCATAAATATCTAATAATACTTCCGCTTCCCCATTTTCTAAAACGCCAATTTCAAGTCCAGTCTCTTCCGTACGGATGATAAATAACGTTGTATTGTTATTAGAAACAGTTTTAGCTCGAATTCCAAGGTTGAAACCATCTTCAGAGCCAGGATTTAAGTCCGCTACCAAGATTGGGTCCTGGGCAGTTAGATTGAAATTAACAAATAATAAGGCAAAGAGAAATAGGTTAAATTTTTTTTTCATAAAAAGGGGATTTAAATAATTTGAATTTTTTAAGGATAAAAATAAAGGTTGAAACTGTCTAAGAATGGTTTTTTGCACGAATAAAAGATCATTTTGTAGCAAAAAAAATTATTCTCAAATAACCTTCTAATATAAATCGGTAAATACAACCATGCATATAACAAACGACAATGAAAATTAGTTTTTTTATTTCTACTTTTTAAAACAACCTCTAAATTTGTATATTGAAGTTGTATATTGATTTAATAGCGTTAACAGCGGCCGAAATTGTAAATTTTATCCAAATTGCCTCCATTTATTTCTAACCAAATTTCACATGAAAAGTCACCTTATTTCTTTTTTCCTATTTAGTTTTGTGGGTTTATTTACGGGATGTCAACCTACCGATCCGCAACCACTTTCTATGATGACACTTTTTTCAGATCATTTGGTTTTACAACAGGCGCAGCCCGTGCCCATCTGGGGAAAATATACGCCAGGCAGTACGATTACGGTCTCTGGTACATGGGGCGAGTCAGTTTCCGGTAAGGCGAACAAAGATGGAAAATGGCAGTTGAATTTACCTACTCCTTCGGCAGGTGGCCCATATGAAGTGAGGGTTAATACCACAGATTCTACCATTTTACTTAAGGATGTGATGATTGGTGAAGTTTGGCTAGCCTCTGGCCAATCCAATATGGAGATGCCACTGCCAGGTTATTTACCAAATGAACCCATAGATAATGCTCAAACTGAAATTGCCAATGCGAATTATCCAGGAATCCGAATGTTTAAAGTTGAAAGGAGTTTAAATGCTGTGCCTCAAGATACCTTAATTGGAAATTGGCAAGTTTGTACACCAGAACAGGCGAAAGACTTTAGTGCCACGGGATATTTTTTTGCTAGAAAACTACATAAAGTATTGAACGTACCGATTGGGATTATTAACACAAGTTGGGGTGGGACAGTGGCGGAAGCATGGGCGAGTAGATCTGGTCTTTCTGAATTTCCGCATTATGCAAAAACGATTGATGCGTACGATAAAACCGCTACGGATAATTGGGCTGCAGCCTTTGATAAAATATCTGGACCAGTAAGTCTAGAAGAACTGGAACTATTGGATGTCGGAGATAAAAAAATTCTTGCGACTGATTTTGATGATAGAAATTGGACAAAAATGCAACTGCCTGCTTCGGAATGTCGAAGTGAAAACTTTATTCCTGGCGAGGTTGCATCTCAGCGATTAAATGGTCTTTTTTGGTATCGAAAAAAAATAACAATAAACGATCCAAACCAAGCATATATCCTGACGATTGGTGCCATAGACGACGCAGATGTGGTGTTTTTTAATGGGAAAAAAATTGGTGCTACTTGGAATTGGCAGGCCAAACGTTCCTACCCAGTTGAGCCGTCTTTGGTAAAGAAAGGAGAAAATATTATTACCATCAAACACTACGATGGAGGTGGAGGTTCTAATATTTCAGGACCTATAGAATTGGCAACTAACCTTGGCGAGAAGATTGATTTGGCAGGGGAGTGGTCCGGTCTTTTTTATGCAGATTTAGCCAATGGTTCCTTATTAGTTTACGGATTGGAACAGCAAGAAAAATTGAGTCAAAGACCCTTAATGGCATTGAGTGACCCCAATGGTTTACCAGCCTCTTTATATAATGCGATGATTCATCCGTTGGTACCCTATGAAATTGCCGGTGCTATTTGGTATCAAGGGGAATCTAATGTTGGTAGAGCGGAAGAGTATGAAAAACTTTTTCCAGCTTTGATAACGGATTGGCGGAATCAATGGGACAATGAATTTCCATTTTACTTCGTCCAGATAGCCCCTTTTCATTATGGTGGTCAGGTTTCCCAAAATTTACGGGATGCCCAACGCAAAAGCTTGCGACTACCTCAAACCGGCATGGCCATTACGTTGGATATTGGAGATTCGATTCGCATTCATCCGGGCAATAAGCAAGCGGTAGGAAACCGCCTGGCTAGGTTGGCTTTGGTCAATGATTATAAAAAAACAATGGTGGCTTCCGGTCCTTTGTTTAAAACGGTTGAAATAAAGGGAAATAAGGCCATTGTTCATTTTGATTTTTCAGAAGGTTTGGAATTAAGAGAATCTGGTGGGTTTGAAATTGCCAGTCTAGATAGAAAATTTGTATCTGCCCAAGCCAAGGTGGTAGACGACCATTTGGAAGTATCGGCCTCAGGAATCGCCGATCCTCGTTATGTACGCTACGGTTGGAAAGATTACTTTGCTGGTAAATTATTTAATGGTGCAGGTCTTCCAGCTGCTTCTTTTTCTTCTGAATAATTGTCTAATTTTTATGTTTTTAATCCTTATGCGAATCAGAGGTTGAATTCTTGCTTAAGGATAAAAAAAATCTCAGTAAATAGCGAGCATCAACCAGCAATCATATCGTAAACTCCATGCAAAGGTGATGCTTCTTTGATTCATAAATTTATTTCCAACCCCTGATTTGCGTTACTTATAAATTAATTCCCTTGTATTGAACTTTTCAGATTTTTCGAGGTTTAAGGGTAGGTAAAATATTTTTTTGTATCAAAATGACAGTATTACTTTCATTTTAGATATTTTTACTGTAAATTTGCACAAAATTTAATGGGCTTAGATGATTTAAGCTAGATTTTTGAACATTAGTTAGTTTTTTAAGTAAAATTGATTCAATAGTTTTTAATTAATGGTTCGGTAATTTTTTAATTGATGTATGATAAGCTAAAAATGCTGTTATTTGGCCCTGCCTTTGCCTTTGTCGGCAGGCAGGCTGTTTGCTGGTTGGCTAGTTAGCTTCCCTTTACCGTAAAATACGATAGAGGGAAGCTAACTAGCTAACAGGCAAACCAGCCAACAAGCAAAAAATGGGTACTAGATCTATTTTTCTAAAAGTTACCGCACAATTACTAACAAGAATAAGAAAGCAAGTCGCGAATGGAAATGATATTATCACCGATCAAAAGATTTTGGAACTTATTATACCAATACAAATATGAGATTAGACAGATTTATATTTACGCTGTTTTTATTGGTATCGTAAATCTAACGTTACCATTGGGTATTCAGGCGATTATCAATTATATACAAACTGGCCAAATCACCTCTTCGTGGATCGTTTTAGTGGGGTTTGTTTTAATTGGGATTGCAGTCACTGGAACTTTACAAGTGGTCCAGTTGCGAATTGTAGAGAATATTCAACAAGATCTTTTTGCCCGTTCTGCCTTTGAGTTTGCTTATCGGATTCCGAAAATCACCTTTTTTCAATTAGATAGAATCCATGCGCCTGAATTGGCTAATCGTTTTTTTGATACGCTGACGATTCAGAAAGGCTTACCAAAGATTTTGATTGATTTTTCGCTAGCCATCTTTCAGATTACCTTCGGATTGATTTTATTGACCATCTACAGTCCATACTTTATTATTTTGGGATTTTCATTGGTCTTTATTCTTTTTTTAATATTTAAAATTACGGGGCCACGAGGATTAGAAACGAGTCTCAAAGAAAGTAAGTATAAATACAAATTGGCACATTGGCTGGAGGAGATCGCACGAGTCAATCGTAGTTTTAAATTGAATGGATATAGTAAGTTTCATCTTGAAAAGGCAGATGATATTGTGGTAAGTTATTTAGCTGGTCGAGAGAAACATTTCCAAGTCTTGATTAATCAGTTTCGACTTTTTATTGGCTTCAAGGTATTTCTAGCTGCTGGATTATTGATCCTAGGCGGGTTTTTAGTTTTCAATGAATCTATGAATTTAGGCCAGTTTGTTGCGGCTGAAATTGTGATTATTTTGATTATTAATTCTGTAGAAAAAGTATTAAGAATTATTGACACCATTTATGATGTCTTGACTGCCTTAGAGAAAATTGGTTATGTTACTGATTTAAAACTAGATAAAAATAAAGGAACTGCCGAAGTAGATATTAATCATGCTTTAAGTGTAAAAGCTGTTGATATTCAGTTTGGTTTTCCAGATGAAAAACGGAATATTTTTGATGGATTATCTTTTGAAATTCCATCCAACGCTAAGGTGGCCATTACTGGAAAATCTGGAAGTGGAAAAACATTATTATTACAAATCATCGCTGGTATTCATCAGATTGAAGATGGAGAAATTTATATAGATGATATTCCTTTGGTCAATTATAATCGAGATAATTTATATTCAAAAATTGGTATTGCTTTTCCAACTAATCAAGTCTTTGAAGGGAGTTTTAGAGAAAATATTTTAATGGGACGGGAGGTGTCTGAAAAGGATTTACGAGCGGTTATTAAAATTTTATCACTCAATAAATATTTGGGGACACAGCCACAAGGTGTTGATAGTCTAGTAGATAGTGGCGGAAGAAGATTGCCAAGAAGTATTATCCAAAAACTTTTAATTGCTCGAATTTTAGTAGCCAAACCAAAATTAATCTTATTAGAAGATCCTTTACAATTTGTAGAGGAGGAAAATAAAAAAGCGATAATTGATTATATCATGAGCCCAGAGAGGGGTTGGACAGTAGTGGTCGTCGCGGATTATTATTATTGGAAAGAGCGGACCACGGCTACCATTAATTTAACACCATTAATCTAAGTTATGCTCAATATTTCTGAAAATAGTATCAACCCTTACATCAACTTAGGAGACTATAAATCTTTTGGTCTCTTGAAGAAGTCGAGAATTAAAAAACTTCCCTTATTTCTTTTCTTAGCCCTACTGTTGGGTTTAATTATCTCTATGTTTCTTCCATGGACACAAAATATACAAGCAAAAGGTTATGTTACTACTTTGCTGCCAGAACAGCGTCCTCAAGCCATCCAATCCGTCATATCTGGTCGGTTAGAAAATTGGTTTGTTCGGGAGGGAGACTTTGTAAAGGCAGGGGATACCATTGTACATCTGTCCGAAGTAAAGAGTGAGTATTTTGATCCAGACCTAATTGCTAGAACCTCTGAGCAAGTGGATGCTAAAAGCCAAAGTATTTCTTCCTATGATGCGAAAGTAAAAGCATTAGAAAATCAATATAAGGCCCTCCAACAATCCTTGGTTCTAAAGATGGAACAAACAGAAAATAAGATTTTACAAGGGCGAAATAAAATAAAAATAGATAGTATTGATCTTGACGCATACAAGATGAATTTAAAAATTGCTGAAAATCAATTTGAACGAACGCAACAATTATTTGATAAAGGTCTAAAATCCCTTTCTGAATTGCAAGAAAAAGAGCTTAAGCTGCAACAGACTAAAGCTAAAGTAACCGCACAGGAAAATAAATTATTAAACCAGAAAAACAATCTGACGAACTTAATCATAGAGCTGGGAGCCACTGAAAATGAGTACGCAGATAAGCTGTCAAAATCACAATCAGACCAACAATCTGCCCTCTCTGCTAAGTTAGAAACAATGGCTGCTACCTCGAAACTTCAAAATCAATTAAGCAATTATAATCAGCGACAACAATTTTATTTTATTACGGCACCGCAAGATGGTTATGTAACAAAAGCCATTAAAAAAGGAATTGGTGAAATCGTGAAAGAAGGTACTGATATTGTGACGATTATGCCAGATGTCTATGACTTGGCCGTAGAAATGTACTTGCCTCCACAGGACCTTCCCTTAATTCGCCATGGGGATGAGGTAAGACTTCGTTTTGATGGTTGGCCGGCTATTGTAATTAGTGGATGGCCCGAAGCTTCGACGGGTATTTTTTCGGGAAATATTGTGGCGATTGATCGGTTTATTAGTGAAAATGGCTTTTATCGAATTATGATCAGTCCCAATAACGTAGAGAAACCGTGGCCGAAGATTCTGAGAGTAGGCACCGGTACGAATTCGTTTATCTTGTTGAATGATGTGCCTATTTGGTATGAAATCTGGCGACAATTAAACGGATTTCCTGCTGATTTCTATAAAGAAAAAGATGATGAGAAACAAGAAGTTAAACGTAAAGCACCAGCAAAATCAATTAAATAATATGAATTTTTATTCTAGAAAATTAATCAAACCGGAAAATTTAAATGCGCGAAACACCTTATTTGGAGGAGCACTTTTGCGTTGGATCGATGAAGAAGCGGGAATCTATGCCATGACTAAGTTGGGTTCTAAAAATGTGGTAACAAAGTATATGTCTGAGATAAACTTTGTCAATTCTGCTCAGCAAGGAGATGTTATCGAAATTGGTCTAGGATTTAAAAAAGTAGGTCGGACATCTATCAGTTTTTCATGCGAAGTGCGCAACGTTTTTACAAAACAAACCATTATTAAAATTGAAAATATTGTTTTTGTATTGGTAGACGAAAATGGAAAATCAAAACCCCACGGAAAAACCCTCGCTAATTTAAATCTGTCAAAACGATAAAATAAGATGTTGCAAGAAATTAGGTGGCGAAATATTTTAACGATTGGGTTTTTATTTTCTTGTCTCTGTGGGAGTGCACAAGCAGACTCTACGATTCTGTCTTATGAAGATTACTTAGTCAATATACTCAAATATCATCCCATTGCTAAACAAGCAGAACTAAAGTTAAAATTGGCTGATTTGGAATGGTTATCCGCCAAAGGAAATTTAGATCCGACTATTGATGCTGGCTGGGACCAAAAGACGTTTGATGACCAGCGATATTATCGAATCTTTAATAACCGATTAAAGGTTCCAACTAAGTTTGGGATAGATTTTGTGGCTGGTTATGAAAATACCCAAGGTGTTTTTCTTAATCCTGAAAATAAAACAGATGAATTTGGTTTATGGAATATTGGCGTAGAAATCAATCTGCTCCAAGGGTTACTAGTCAACGAACGTCAAACGGCTCTTGAACAAGCAAAGGTGATGCAAGAAATTGCTTTGAATCAGCAAGCAATTATCCTCAATGAATTAGTTTTTGCAGCTTCAAGTGCTTATCTGGAGTGGCAAAAATATTTTTTTATCGAGTCTGTATTATTAGAAAATGAAGTCTTGGCTGCGGAATATTTTGAAAATACCAAACAGTCTTTTTTGGGTGGAGAAAAGACGGCTATGGATACTTTAGAAGCTTTTATTTTACGACAAGATGCTATTTCTCTAACGAATTATAACCAGGTCGAACTTCAAAACGCTCGACAAATGCTGGAGAACTTCCTATGGTTTAACGAGGTGCCTTTAGCGCTTCAAAATACCACCAAACCAGCAGATTATCAGCGTGAAATTTTTGTGATTAATGATGTTAGAAATCTTACTGAATTGGCAAATACGAATCCTTTAATTTTAGAAAAAATAAATAAGCAATCGTTATATGAATTGGATTTAAGATTAAAAAAAGAAAAACTAAAACCGAAATTAAAGGCTAAAGTCAACCCTTTAGTGGCGACCAATGCGAATAATATACTTCCAAGTTATAATGCCGCTGACTTTAAATTGGGATTTGAGTTTTCCATGCCTTTGTTTTTAAGAACAGAAAGAGCGGGTGTTAAAATGGGCGAAATAAAAATTCAGGAGGGAGCGCTAGATATTCAAAATAAACAAAACGAATTACTCAACAAAATAGAAAGTAATCTCCAACAACAGGCCATCCTAAGGGATCAGGTCAATCTTATGCAACAAAATGTCGCCGGATATAAACAATTGTTGGATGGAGAAAATGAGAAATTTCGATTCGGGGAAAGCTCCGTTTTTTTACTAAATAAGCGACAAGAAAAGTATATTAATGGTAGAATAAAATTGATAGATTTAAATTTGAAAATGAAGTTTACGCTGTTAAAATATCTTTACTTTATTAATGATTTGGTAAAATAACTTCCTTATTTCTTCCGTTTTAAAACCATCACTTACTCAAATCTTTGGGTATCTACTTTGATCAAACACGTTAATAAAATTGGTTTTAAACTAAGGATTACCAAAATTGTAATGGTACATGCTTAGTTGTATTTTTTATCGTCGTAAAAATTGAAGTATGAAGCTTACTAAAATTATTTTTGGATTACTATTCCTATCTTTTCTAGTCGGTTGTAATAATGATGAAGAAGTCAATATTGATTGTTTGCCTAGTAATTTACAAAATGGCGTGATCGCTTTTTATCCTTTTAATGGAGGAAGCTTATTTGATGAATCTGCTGGTAATAATGACTTGGTCAATCCTACTGCCGCGGTCACTACCACCGACAGAAATGGTAATGCTGATTGTGCGTATTTATTTGATAATTCTCAAATAACAGAAGAATTTCTTACAACAACTACCTCTACTTTTTTAGACAACCTAGACGCTTTTTCGATTGCTTTATGGTATCAACCAATGGATGCTTCTAGAGGTGGTGGAGATTTTGAGGTCTTAGTCAGTAGAGGAGACGGCTCCAGTTGTCCAAATCGAAATGGGGAATGGTCCGTAGGATTATACGATTGTCGGCGAGCAGTATTTGGTCATAATAACAGCGTTTGGGCGAACCTCACCATAAATCCGATTGACTGCCAAGCGGAGGTGAATGCTTTGACGGATAATTGGCATCATGTCGTTGGGGTAAAAGAAAACGATACCTTTCAAATTTATTTTAATGGGATTTTAAACGAATCTGTGACTGGAAATGCAGGTTGTAATAATTTGCAGTTGGCTCAAGATATTGGCGACTTTTTTATTGGAAAAAAATATACGGGTAAAATTGATGATATCATTATTTATGATCGAGCTTTGACCTCGATCGAGGTTGCTGCTCTATATCAAGTCGAGCCTTGTTGTAATTAAAATTTAAAGAAAATATTATTAACGCTTTAGGTCAATTTTCAGTGGTCCATTTTATACTGTTATAGATAAAATGGACTTTTTTTTTGCTGAATATTTTCTGTACATTTGATCAAAATAATTTCAAATGAAAAAAATATCCAGAAGAAAATTTAACGAATCGTTCTTAAAAGGAGTTGGCGTAGCCTCCGTAGCTGCTACCATCCCAACAGCCTGTGCTGCTGGCAATGGCTTACCGGTTGGTGAAAAATTAGGCGTAGCGCTCGTTGGATTAGGATCTTATAGTACTTATCAATTGGGGCCCGCCTTATTGGAAACAAAGCATTGCTATCTTGCTGGAATTGTAACGGGTACTCTGGAAAAAGAAAAGATCTGGTCTGAGAAGTATAATCTCCCAAAGGAAAGTATTTATAATTATGAAAATTTTGATGAAATCATAAAAAATGATACAATAGATATTGTTTACGTGGTCTTGCCAAACAGTATGCACGCTGATTTTTGTATTCGAGCCGCAAGGGCAGGGAAGCATGTTATTTGTGAAAAACCAATGGCGATGAACGTAGAAGAATGTGATGTGATCATTGCGGCTTGTAAAAAAGCGAAGGTTAAGTTGAGTGTTGGTTATCGGCTACATTCTGAACCATATACCCAAGAGGTTCAGCGGATGGTACGAGAGAAAACTTTTGGTGCGATACGTTTTGTAAATGCTGAAGCTGGTTATTATTCTGGCAGCCATCCAAATCAATGGCGGTTAGATAAAACACTTTCTGGTGGAGGTGCCTTGGTCAATATGGGTGTCTATTCGATCCAATCTGCTATTTATGGAACGGGTACAAACCCTATCTCCGTTTCTGCTCAGGAATTTAGCACACGCCCTGAATATTTCAAAGGAACAGACGAAACCATTTCTGCTCAATTTGAGTTTCCAAATGGAGTGGTTGGAAATATTTTTACCTCTCATAATGTGAATACCAATAGATTATATGTAAGTGCTGAAAAAGGCTGGTTTGAACTTCACCCAGCGAATAGTTATGGACCATTGAGCGGCCGACGATCCGACGGCGCTGAGATCAAATTCCCTCATGAATCACAACAGAAACTACAAATGGATGATTTTGCGTTGCATATTCTAAAAGGCACCATCAATCGAGTACCCGGTGAAATGGGAAAACGAGATATGATCATTGTAGAAGCTATCTATCGTTCCATTCGAGAAGGTGGTAAAAAGATACCGTTGGATTTAGGGAGGATGGGGATTGTTTGATTACAATGAGATTTATTCTTGGTTCACGAATCTCAGTTGATGATATAAATCTCTAATTCTGCTTTTTGTTAGAAAATCCATATCATCAAGAAAATCCAGTTGTATTTGTGCTTCATCACAGAGTTCATGATATTGTTGACAACGAGCAACTAAGGTTTCGGTTAATCCAATACGGGCATCGATATTGTATTTATCTAAATACAAAACTTGTGTGAATTCCAATTGAGCCGCATTCAATTCATTTTTTTGTAAATGATAATTTCCTGAGTTATAAAAAAAAGTAAAATTTTCTAATTTTTTAATTTCTTTTTCTGTCCTATAGCTTAATTGTTTTTGATAATTCCTAGCATTTAGTGCGTCCACATAATGATTGGAAAAATTTACAGACACAAAACTGATCACTATTATTGCAATTATAAAAATAGGTAACTTAAAAAACAATTTAATTCTTCGTTCCTGCTTATACGCTTCTTGATAATTGGTGGGGACGGATGACGTAATGGGAAGCTTAAAACTATCTTCATTAAAAGCGTTTTTTGCATGCTTTGCTTGTTCTTTGTAAGCCTTTATTTTTTCAAAAGCTTTCCGATGTTTGAACTCGGTACCCGAATGGCCTGTTATTTTAAAATGCCCTGGCAATCCCATAAGAAAACGATTTGGTGTATTCTTAAGTTAATGAATTTAGCAGGGGCTTGTACTTTATTTTCTACGAAACTACCAAGATATTCGATTAAAGAGAGAAGGGATCAAAAGGAAGGTTTGAGTTAACTAGTTTGTTTGAGATCATTCACCAATGAATCAAAAAAATCGTATATCGGATAGGCCATCCCGTCCGCTTTAGTTCGCTATCGCGGTGCGCGCCTTCAACGTACTTTCTTACCCTCCCGCCCGCTTACGCGGTTCACTTCCTTGGCGTATTGCCATACGCCACCCTTTGGGATCGGTCGTTCATTTTGTCGGGTTCAGTCGGTCACTTACCTTTTCGGATCACTCCTTCTTGAACAACGGAAGCCACTAACTTTCCTTCTTGATCAAAAATATTTCCTCTAGAAAATCCGCGACCATTGGAAGCACTGGGACTATCGAGGGCATAGAGCAACCAATCACTCATATTAAAATCTCGGTGAAACCACATCGCATGATCTAGGCTAGCCAGAAATAAATTTCCTCGATTTGATTTTGCTTGGTGCGGATTTACCGCGGTCAATAGTAAATTATAGTCGGAGGCGTATGCTAAGAGTTGGTGTTGTAAAGGGATGGAGGCTTCCAGTTTTTCTTTGGCGCGCAGCCAGATATTGCGGAAAGGAGGTGCTGGGTTTGGATTAAGTGGATCTGGTTTCTCTACTGGGCGAAATTCAATCGCACGGGGATGAATCCCTTTCATTCTACGGTAAAGAATAGGGTCGATTCTTTCTAAGAATTTAAGCTGCTCAATATCTGTGAGCAATTCTTCTGGTGGTAAAACTTTAGGTGCGGTAATCTGATGATCAAAGCCTTTTTCTTTCTTTTGAAAAGAAACGGACATCACAAAAATTGTTTTACCCTTTTGTCGGGCCGTCACTCTTCGCGTAGTATAACTACCGCCATCTCGAATCGTATCTACATGATAAATAATCGGGAAATTACAATCTCCTCCTAACACGAAATAGGCGTGCATAGAATGAGCCAACCGATCCTCAGGCACCGTCTGATAAGCAGCATACATCGCTTGTCCTAGCACTTGTCCACCAAAAACACGACCCCAAGGAGTCATAAATGATTGTCCTCGATAAAGACAAGGATCTAGTTCTTCCAGCGTAAGCAATTTTATGAGATCTTCTATACTTTCCATCTATTATTTTTTCCGCAAATATAGTCATGTTTTCTACGGAAAGGAGGAGGTGAAGGGAGGAATTTGCATTGATCTGCGAATAATAAATGTCTGGAAGTATGAATCGATTATTGACGAAGATGGAATGTTGAAAAGTACAAGAAAAATGACAAAACGAGTAAAGAAGACATAGACAAATCCCGCTGAATAGCGGGACTTGTTTTCCCACCCTCCCGGCGGTAACTGCCGAGACCCAAAGTCTCGCTCCTAGCCATTGCCTTGAGAAGCGGCAAAGCAGTGGCCATCCAGTCCCGGCCGCAGAACACGACCGCCTAGAGAAGACAACCAATATTTTTTTACAAACGTCTTTGCTGCCACTGAATAAATAGGTTCAGTGACTACTGGTCTATACTAGGATACTTGATCCTTTGAAATTCCATAAATAAAAATGAAAATTTTTAAAAAAGAGCATTAATTTATTTAACCTTCCATCACAAAACCTTCCCCATATTCAAAATTCCCAGCGGGTCCATCATTTTTTTCATCCTACGCATCAACGCAATTTCTTCAGGGGAGCGACTCAGTTTTAAGTAGGCTTTTTTATGTTCTCCAATGCCATGTTCTGCTGAGATAGAACCACCCATTGCTTGGAGTGGCGAATAAACAACTTGGTCAATCGCCATCCGGAGTTGGTCGGAATGATCAACCTTGTCTATGACCAGATGAATGTTTCCATCCGCCATATGTCCAAAAGTATAACAATGATTTACGCCGTTCATTTTTTCTAGGGTAGCGATAGTATTGGCTGCATAGTCACCAATCAATGGAATGGGAAGACTTACATCAAAATGCTGATCAACCGTACAAGATGCGGAGATTACTCGAACATCCTCTCTAATTTTCCAAAACCAATCTAGGTCGCTTTTCGATTGAGCTGGAACAGCATCGAGAATCATTTTTTGGTCGATCGCCTTTTCTAATAAAGCAATTAATTGATGTTGATCGGTGGTTTGATTTTGCCCTAAGGTTTCCACCAAAACATAGTATTCGTAATCATAGGGTAGAGGAGGATTGGATTCCCCAGCGGTGGTCATTTTATGATAGGTTTTTTTCCAAATTAATTCAAAAGCACTGAGCGTCCCTGCTAGGCTTTTATCCATGAATTTCAAAAAAGAAATGACTTGCGTATAATCGTTGATCCCTACATAGGCACTGGTACGACTGCGTGGAGCTTCTACCAGTTTGAGCACGGCACGAGTGATGATGCCTAAGGTTCCCTCGGAGCCGATAAAGAGTTGTTTAAGGTCGTAAGCGGAATTATCTTTGATGATTTTTTTTAGAGAATTAATCACGGTTCCATCCGCCAAGACTGCTTCTATTCCTAAAACTAGCTGTCGAGTAACGCCATATCGAAAGACGCGCAAGCCGCCAGCATTGGCTGAAATAACTCCGCCAATTTGGGCGGAACCTTTCGCTCCAAAACTCAATGGAAATAATAAATTTTCCGATTCAGCAGTTTGATGAATATTTTCGAGAATGACACCAGATTGTACCGTCATGGTTCGACTCTGAGGATCAATTTCTTCGATTCGATCCATTTTTTCAAGAGCGATAACTATTTCATGTCTCAGAGTTTTGGTACCACCAACTAAGTTGGTTAGGCCGCCGTGCACTACCACGGGTTGCTGATGCGCATGACAGATTTTTAGTGCCATAGAAACGTCCTCCGTACTATGTGGTAGAATAACTGCTTTGGCTGCTAAGGGCTGATCCATCGTCCAAATATGCGAATACCGCTCTTGCACATCTTGACCTGTCAAGACTTTATTTTTTCCAAGTTTAGAACGTAGTTCGTCGATCATTTTTATTACCATGAAATAAATGAGCAGAGGATTAGGAAAGAATATAATAATGAAAAATCATTTAATGAAAAATGTCTCTTCTTTTGTATTTGATTAAAGATGATTTTTTTGAAAAAATACAAACGTTAGAAACCATTCAACAAACAAAAACGTAGAAACCCACCAAGATGAATTTCTACGTTTTTACAAAAGAAATTATTTGTCTCTATTCAAACAAGTTATCATAATTTCCTTCGTCGGTATTACGAGCTTGTTTTTGAGGTCGTTGGATGGGAGTATTTAGATCAAGGGTACCTTCTTCAGAAGATAAATCAAACTCCGTTCCTTTCATATCACCCATTAATAACAAGGTACTTTCTTTTTCAAATTTTTCTAACATCTTGAGTCCTTCTTCTTCGAAAACCCCATTTTGCAGATCTACAGAATCCATAAAGCTGGCAGACATTTCCATCATTCGTTCCATTTCACCTACCTTATTGGCTACATCATCCGCAGTGGCCTCCATAGCTTGATCAAACATCGCTCGCTTATCTGGATCACCACTAATGACGCTCATCGCGGATTTCATGGCAGAGTGAGAAGCACGGATGGCCTTACGTTCCTGTTCTTTCATCTTTACCTGATCGCGGGTATCTTCCAAAAGGATTTCGGAGTTACCGTACATCTTAGTCAAGATTTTGTGCATGATATTGATCTTCTTATGCAAAGCATTATATTTTGCATTAGACTCTTTTAATCGAGCTGCTTTCCGGGTAGCTAGCATCAGTTGTTGTTGATTGCCTTTCTTTTTGGCCATACTCGCTAGCTTCATATTGTTTTCCATCTCTTTGGTATTCTCCTGCATGATGGTGGATAGCTTTCGCATCTGACCACGGAGTGCACCAATTTGCTTACTCATCTTTTTTAGATTGTCTTCGAGATCATCTACATAAGACTTTAAAATTCCAATTGGATCAAGCTGGACAAACAATCCTGTGATTTTTCGCATGGCACTTTTGTACATGTACCACATTAAATTTCTAGTCTTTGGATTGAGAACTGTAAACAGAATAACTCCTAATACTCCTAGAACGATTGATAATTGTAATACAGATAAAAGACCTTGTAGGATTAAAGGACCCAGCGTGATAGCTGCGTATCCTACCCCTAGTCCAAGAACACCAAGGAAAATAGCCCCAGTGACTCCTTCAGGGCGAGAGAAAAATCCTTTCTTTTTATAGTTGTCAGGATCGATTGAATTAAAATCTGCCATTCTTTTTTAATTAGTTCACCAGTTTTAGCGGCTGGTATGTTAGTGATTCAATGAGGTGGTCATTGGCTGACCTATTATTTTTTTATAAAAATAAGTTAATATTTTCAATATCTTTATCTATCTCATTCATAATACTCTGATAAGTTAGTAAGAAATTCTCCTTAGTCCCTTCAATTCTACTTTTCGCTTCCTGAACATCATTATCAGCATTGTCGATAGTCGCTTGGAATTTTTTAATCTGCTCTTCCAATTGTGCAATCTTCTCTTGGTGTTTTACGATTTGTTGTTTTAAATGTTCAACTTCTTGCAATTTTCCGTTTACCCGGGTTTTTGTCTGATTTTGAAGTGCAATACCAAACTGTTGATGTTCTTTATTGAGGACTACTTTATAGTGGTTGGCTGTTTTGATGAGTTTCTCCTTAGTGAGGCCCATGGTAGCAGCGGCGGCAAAGGCGGATTTAAAAGCCGTAGGTTCGTCCATATCCATTTTCCCAAGCGCGGAAAGTGCCTGCTTAAATTCGAGGTAATCGAAACCAGGAAGGTTACTTTTTTCAAGCGCGTTTGTTAGGAAATTGACGGTTTTATCATCCAAACCGTGTTGTGTGCCAAAAATGGTCTTTAAATCTTTGTTCATTTCTTAAGTAATTGATAAATTCTGTTTAATATAAATTTAAACTTGAACGGCAAAATAATAAATTTTACGCGTTAAATAGGGTAGTATCCAAGTTTAATTTATTGCATGAGAAGTCAATATCTAGGCTATCCCATGAATTGCTTACAATAAGAATACAATTTAGCCTGTCAGAAGGTTGTCTGAGTCGATGTTTAGAAGTCAAAACCTACCGTTCCACAGTCTTCGATAGTGGCGGATGGTGCAAGACGCATTTTGCGAACGGCTGCTAAAGCAAAGCCTTTTAGTTGGGAATTTAGGGTCGTAGAACCCCGTTGTGTAAACTTTGCATAGGTTACCTTTCCTTCTGAATCAGCACAAAATTTAATCATCACTTTACCTTTGGCCTTAGTAGCATTTTGAGCCTGAGCGGGAACTTGAATGGCTCTAGTTAGTTCAGTATTCAACTGGCCCGTAATGGTGTGACCACCTAGTTTTGATTTCTGCGTATTTTCAGAATTGGCGATGTCAACTGATTGAGCCTCTGAAATAATTAAACTACCGCCTTTTGCAGTCAGCTGATCATCGTCTTGAGTTGTTGGGTTGTTTCTTTTGTAAGATTTTGGAGATTTGGATCTTGAATTTTGAGCATATTCAGTGGGTTGACTGGAAATTTCAGCGACTTGAACCACCTCTTCTCCCGTAGTAGGTGCCATCATTTTGAAGAGATACTGGTCTTTAGCTGCTGTAATTCTATCTAGGACTGTTTTAGGCAATGGAGGAGCCTGATCTTGTCGAAACAACGCCAAGACATTATCAGTCGATTTAGGATTGGGAAGTGCTTGATAATAAGCTTTGCCATTCGAGTCTGTAGCTACGAATAAAAGCCCTTGTAGTATTTTCGTATTGTTTCGATATAAACCAATAATGATGGTCCCATCTTTTGCCGTGTAATTTTTACGAATCTCATAGCCATTTTTGGTCGGATCCAATCCCATTTCAACCTGATAAGCATATCCTTTTGAAAGATAGCGGTACTCGTCGAGGGTGGTACCTGATTGGGCCACAAGAGCAAAAGTGATCAGCGTGAGGGTAATGGTTAAAAGATATTTCATAAGAAATCGGTTTATTCAGAGGTAGAAACGAAATTTTATTGGATTAATATTGCGTAGGGAAGCACTTTACCTATAAATTTACAATAAATATTGGAAATTTGCTGGAGCAGGAGAATTCTTCTAAATTTTTAGGTAGAAATGAAATGGATCAGAAGACAGAACGAGTTAAAGAAACTGAAAAAGGATGTTTTTCAAAATCATTAATAGTGCTTTCGGTAATATTTGGATGTCTCTTTTATTTTTATGAATTGCCTGATTTTATTAGAGATATCAATGCTGAAAGGATAAATAAAAATTTTACGATTCGGTATATGGAATCTCATCGATCAAAATGTATTTTTAACGGTAACCAAATCTTCGTTAGTGATGTGGAAGCGGCCTATTGGAATAATGATAGTTTATTGGTTTCTGATAGAGAAAGATGTTATTTGATAACATTGAACATAAAAACTTACCGGGAAAATCGAGAAGAAATATCTTGCGGTAATTTGCATAATATGCTTTGGCAGCAGCCAATAAAAGTTTGGACGGAAGATCAAGGAGTTGAATTATTACGTTAATTAGAAATTTCCAAAATTTCAAAAAAAATGGTGAACAAAACCTTTCATATTTTAAACGGCGATGCTTTAAAAGAACAATTCCCTTCGGATATTCTTGGTGAAAAAGTAGTAGCAAGACTATGTCTAGTTGATGGTCCGGTTGCTGCAGAGACCGATGAGGAATTATTTAAGATACGGGCTGCCTTCATTAGTGAAAGTTTTCCGGAATATGCACCAGAAGATTACCTAAATATGGTCGTTTTAGAGATTCAAGGACTAAAAAATATTCCAGAGCATTCCACTATTAATTTATGGTTTGAAGACGATCTTTTTTGCCAAGTTAATCTATGGTTTATGTTGTATTTTATTTCAAAAAATAATAAAAATTTTAAACTGAATTTAGTGCGACCCCATAAGCATTCTGAATATGCATTTGGTGGAATGAGCGAAGAAGCATTGGTGAAAGCCTATCATGATAAATTAAGCATAACCTCAGAAGATCTTGAAATTTTGCAAGCATTTTGGAACTTATATCAGAAAAACAAACTATCCGAATTATTGAACTTGGCTCAAAAAGTAAAAAATAAATTTCCATTTTTAATACCCGCTATCTCAGCTCAGCAAGATCGTTTGTCTGATCCCAGTAGACCCAAAGCAGCCATTTATCAAATTATGAAGACCTTAAAGACAGATAAATTTCCACCAGTTTTTAAAGCGTTTTGTCAACAAGAATCCATTTATGGATTTGGTGATTTCCAAGTAAAACGTATATTCGATGAAGTGATAAGCGAAAAGAAAATAGGGTAGTGCGGAATTGTAAAACATTAAAAATTTAAATGATAAAACTAACACAAATTTCAGTTTATCCTATAAAATCAACTAAAGGAATTTCTTTAGACAATTCCGCTGTCAGCAATCTTGGGTTACCTTATGATCGAAATTTTGGCGTGATCGATTTAAATAATAAAATAATTACTGCTAGAGAAAATCCTCGATTGTTGAATATTGCCACCAATATTAATAATAATGTTTTAGAATTATCTACCAAAGACAAGGATTCCATTCGATTACATCTAGAGAAAATCCCTCCACACGACGTTATAACTGTTGGGATTTTCAAAGATTTCACTTCCGCTATTCGGATCCAAGACCCAGTCAATGATTGGATGTCTAAGATCCTGCAACAACCAGTTAGATTGGTAAAAATTGATGTAAATGCTCCCAGGAAAATGAAAGCTAAATATAACGCACAAGAGCAGGATATTATCCCTTTTTGCGATGCTGCTCCACTGCATTTAATTTCAACATCTTCGTTGGCAGACTTAAATACTCGTTTCAAACAACCTTTTACCATGGAGCGTTTTCGCCCTAATTTGGTGGTCGAAGGAAGTCTTCCCTATGAAGAGGAAAACTGGAAAAAAATAGCCATTGGAAATTGTATTTTTGAAACAGCAGTAAAAACCCCTAGGTGCAATTTTATTACCATTGACCCCGAAACGACCCAAATGCACCCAAGGCAGGAACCTTTACGAACCCTCTCTACCTATAAAAAAGAAAATGCTTCCACTAATTTTGGTATTTATCTTATTCCCAGAAAATTAGGGGAAATTAAAAAAGGGGATAGCGTTAGAATTCAAAAAAGAAATGTATCATTGAAAGAATTTTCAAATACCCTTTAATTAAAATTATGAACAAATTATTTTTACTACTGTCGATCACCTTATTTTTCTCTTGCCAATCTGCCGAAAAAAATGCCCAATCTTCTAAAGAAGTAAATCCCCCTGCACCAGGATTTCTCATAGCTGAATCCGACCCAGAAGCCATAAAAATTGCTGATGAAGTAATGCTGGCAATGGGTGGGCGAGCTGCTTGGGATGCGGTGGATACGCTTGCTTGGAATTTCTTGGGATATCGAGATTTGGTATGGAGTAAAAAGTCTGGAAATGTTACCATTATGAACCCTAAAGAAAACTCTGTTCTAAATGTTAATCTCTTTACGGGAAGAGGTAGTGCGAAATATGGGACATGGGAAGTCCATAATCAAGATACTTTACAAATAAATATGGAAAAAGCCATGAACATTTGGATCAATGATAGCTATTGGTTGGTAATGCCCTTTAAACTTAAGGATACTGGTGTCAAACTTAAATATCTGGGAGAGGCGAAAACCAAAGAAGATCAACTGGCGGATAAATTAGAACTTACTTTTTTTAATACTGGAACTACCCCCGGAAATAAATACCATGTTTACGTTGATAAAAATTCCAGACTAGTTTCACAATGGGATTTTTTCAGCAAAGCCAAGGACCAAAATCCCCAATTTGAAATGCCTTGGAAAGGATATGTCGAAGTGGATGGTATTTTACTTTCGGAAGATCGAGGAGAACGTCGGTTGACGGTTGTGAAATGATCGAATGATCCTGAACCATTGCAATCCATTATTAAACAACTTAGATAAAAAATGGTGATTTATTGATTTTAGACGTATCTTTATAAAAAATTCCTTAGCAGTCCTAAAAAAAGCCTTTTTCTAGGCAAGGAATCATCTAACCTCAGAATTTACCTTTTAGAATTTTTTATCAATCATACGATCCACTTTTATTTATTTCACAATTAATAAATATCTTCCAAGATGGGTCATCTTACTTATTTAACTTAAGTGGGATATTTTTTTAACCAAAACTTTGAACAAATGAAAAAACACAAGACATTCCTCTCATTCCTCTTTACTCTTTTATTAATCCCTTTACTTACCAAAGCACAATACACTGATAATTATCTGTCGAAATTAAAATCTTATCACGAGGCAGATTTAGATGTCCGTCAATTAGAACGGGAAGTGTCAACGCTAGGCTCAGTTGGTATCCAATTGGACAATACTGCTGCTTTCACAGAGGTAGAACTTCCCATGCCCAATGGAGATTTTGCACGGTTTCGCATTCACGAAAGTTCTCTAATGACACCTGAATTAGCAGCAGACCGACCTTATATTAAATCTTATTTAGGTCAAGGAATTGATGATCCTACCGCAGTTGTTCGATTCTCCATTACCCCTTCGGGCTTATCCGCAATTATTAGAAGTGTCGATGGAATCACCCAAATTCGGGCACAAGAGGCCAATTTATCTAATACAGAATATATCTCGTTTTATGATCACGATATTATCGCTGATGAACCTTACCAATGCACGAGCCAAGATCTACACGATCCTTCGTCAGCGCCGGGAGCTTCTCTACCAAATTTAAATACAAACTCTTGTTTTGCATTAGGAGACGAGCTTCGAGAATACGAAGTAGCCTTAACTTGTACGGGAGAATTTCACGACTTAAATGGTGGAACGGTAGCAGGTGCAGAAGCGGCTTTGATATTTCGATTACAGCAAATTAGCTTGGTTTACGAATTGGAATTGTCCGTAACCTTTGTGGCATCTCTACTTTTAGTGAATACAGATGCGGCAACTGATCCTTTTTCTAATCCCACGAACACGACCACTTCTCTGCAAGAAAGTTCTGATCACATCGCAGCCAACCTTGGAGGAGCTAATCCTGATTTAGGTCATGGTTTTCATGAAATAACCGCTGGTGGTTGGGCCGGTCGTGCTGGAGTTGGAGTGGTTTGTAGAACCAATGCTTCCAAATTTAGAGGTTATACCTATTTGCGAAACGATATTCCTTCCTCTACCATTGTTCAATTACATGAATTTGGACATATGTTTAGCTGTCAACACTCCAATTACGGTTGTGGGTCTAGTGGTTGTGGAAGATATGAACCGGGACAAGGAACTTCTATTATGTCTACCAGCCCGGGTTGTACTGCTGCTGATAATTACGATGTCAGAACAGGTTATTTTGGGATTGGAAGTTTACAATCCATTGTAACGTATATGACTTCTGGAACAGTAGCCAATAGCGGTGCTGGTTGTGCTCCATTTACGTATAGTGATTGGTCAAATTGTCCAACCATTACTGCGACAACCAATAATATTCCTGTTTCAGATGCGAATGCGAATGGAATCGATGGCTTAACGATACCTAACGGAACACCTTTTGAATTAAATGGGACCGGAACAGATGCCGATGGCAATGGTAGTTTGACCTTCAATTGGGAACAATACGATACGGATTTGAATTCGGATATACCTGCTAATACAGGTAGTAATCCTACCGCCGCACTTTTTAGAACCTTTCCACCTTCTACCAGTGATAGCAGAACGGTTCCACAGCTTTCCACCATACTAGCGAATAGTCCTGCTGGTACTGGAGGAGAAACCTTGCCGACCGTTGCCAGGGTTTTAACTTGGCGACTCACCGTCCGAGATAACGAAGCTGGAAATGGCGGGATTGCTTGTGATGAAATAACCTTGAATGTGGCAGCTACTGGACCTTTTGAAATCACGACTCAGAACTCAGCCACGGCTTGGAGTGCTGGCACCACTGAAAATATTTCATGGGATGTAGCCGGAACGGACGCTGTTGCCTTTACTTGTCCTAATGTCGATATCTTATGGTCTACGGATGGAGGTATGACTTTCCCAACAACGCTCGCGAGTAATGTCCCCAACGACGGAAGTCAAGATATTACGGTCCCTGCTGGTGAAACTTCATTAGGAAGACTAAAAATTGTTTGTACAGGACAAACGAATATCTTTTTTGATATTAATAATGTAAATATTGCAATCATCTCTGGCTGTCCTGCCACTTCCGTTGATATTGTCAATGATGATCCCGTAACCGCAGCTGCAGGCGATCCTAGCCTTGATTTGGATTTATTACCAGGTCTTCCGATTACGATGGTATCAGGTACATTGGATAATACCGATCCTACAACGAATATAGCAATTATCAGTGGTGGATCTTGTGGTAATTTTAGTAATGATCCGGTTTTTGAACAGCGGTCCTTTATGGTGGATGTAGCGGGTTCTTATACGATCAGTGAAACGGCCTCTGGTTACAACAATGTCATCACGCTTTATGAAAATAGTTATGCGCCTTTCCAAGGATGCATCGATTGGGTGACTTCTAGTTGGGAAGATAGTTTCGTTAACCCAAGCATAACAAGTTCTTTGGTAACCAATCAAGTGTATGTTTTGATTAATCATGGTACGAATGATGGTCAGTTTGGAACTTATAATAATACTTTTTCTGGACCAGGGACGGTGTTCGAAATTAGTAATGTAGTCCCAACAGGATTTGAAGTTTATTTTGTAATGGTAGACGATTCGGGCAATATAGTGGATATAGCTACGGATGCGGATCTTTCTGCCGCGGCCTTGTATCCTCAAGGTACTTATACGATTCATGGGTTGGTAAGCCCGGGAGGAACAGATTTTAGTGCTTATCCTGGAACTAGCTTTGCTGGTCTACAAACTGATGTTAGTAATGGAACTACCTGCGGAGCTTTTAGTGGTAATACGGTCCTGGTAACTGTGCAAGCTGCTTTACCCGTTAGTTTGACTACATTCTCAGCAAAACTTATTGAACCACATGTTCAATTGGACTGGCAGACGGTTTCTGAATTAAATAATGATTTCTTTACTTTGGAGCGGTCTTCAGATGGACGGAATTTTTCCGAACTAACTAAGATCGCAGGAAATGGAACAACCACTGGTACGATCGATTATGAATTTTTAGATAAAAATCCATTACGGGGAACGAGCTACTATCGTTTGCTGCAAACTGATTTTGATGGAACCAGTGAGTTCGTAGGAGATATCGTTGTTATTAATCGAGCGGAGGAGAAGCATATCCGAATTCAACCCAACCCTATAAGCGCAGATATCTTGGCATTTCAAGTATCTGGATTTGCAGACATAATGGAAGTTTATGTTTACAATACAAATGGGCAGTTGTTAAGCACCAGCGTTCAAGAAACCACGGATGGAATTACTTCCATAAATCTTCCAGTGGATAAATTATCCCAGGGCGTATATTTACTAAAAGTAGTGATCGGAGAAAGGACCTTCACTGAACGATTTATAAAATCAGAATAGGATAGTTTTTAATCTAAACATGAGTCATCCCGAATTATTTGTTTAGAAATAAATTGCCTGTTGGCTTGTTAGCTGGTTTTGCCTGTTGGCCCTCTTTTTACGTAAAAAGAGGGCCAACTAGCTAAAAGCCAACTGGCTAACAAGCAAAAAATGGGTTCTTTTAAAATTCGGGATGACTCATGTTATTTTATTAATCAACAACCTGCCTGCCTACAGCTACCGTTCACACACAAATGTACTAACTTAGTGTTCAAAATAAATTAGTTATGTTCGACCTCATAATAGAAGCGGAATCAGGAATGTTAAACAAGTTTTCAGATTCTCGGCTAAAGGCCAGATATGATAAGATTAAAAAGCAGTTAGAACTAGGTCAAAGCTGTGTAATGAATAAGGTAAGTAGTAGTCGTGCAGAGCGAAAAGGTAGTTACGATTTTTTCAAAAATC
>CALFWZ010000099.1 GCA_937928405.1 uncultured Saprospiraceae bacterium | reverse complement strand
ATTAATGGTGCGGTAACTTTTTAATTTCTGTGTGATAATCTAAAAATGCATCTAGTTGGCCTGTTTGCTGGTTGGCTAGTTAGCTTCCCTTTACCGTAAAATACGATAGAGGGAAGCTAACTAGCTAACAGGCAAACCAGCCAAC
This sequence comes from uncultured Saprospiraceae bacterium, assembly GCA_937928405.1. Taxonomy (GTDB): domain Bacteria; phylum Bacteroidota; class Bacteroidia; order Chitinophagales; family Saprospiraceae; genus JALZUU01. Next base: position 3,242 of record CALFWZ010000099.1, on the reverse strand, counting down.
AAGCAAAAAATGGATACTAGATCTATTTTTCTAAAAGTTACCGCACTATTATTAGCTATAAGAGACAGCAAAATAATACCACTAAAAACACACCATGAAATTTGGCAAAGTAGAACATCCCGAAAAAATAACATTCCAGCTAGCCCCAGATCCTGACATTACACAGTCTACCCTGACTAATTTACCACAACGAAAAGGGCCTGCTAAAATTTATGTGGGCTGCACAGGTTGGTCCATGAAAGAGTGGGTTGGAAATGTTTATCCCCAAAAAACCAAATCCAAGGAGTATCTAAAATACTACGGAAAGCAATTCAATACCATCGAGTTGAATACGACCCATTACCGCATTCCTACCCCAGCAACCATTGAAAATTGGAAACAATCGACCCCTAAAGATTTTCGATTTTGTCCCAAAATAGTACAAAGGGTCAGTCATGCCCGTGATCTTGGCATTGGTAGCGGATTGCTCACTGATTTTTGTGAAAGTGTACGCCCACTTAAGGAGCAACTGGGCCCTTGTTTTATGCAAATGCCACCTTATTGGGGCGCTGATCGTTATGCTCAATTGGACACCTTTCTAAAAAACTGGCCAGCAGATATTCGATTGGCCGTTGAAGTTCGTCATCCCAGCTGGTTTGAATCACCTGTAGAAATAGAAAAATTACTTGCTTTACTCCGCGCCTATCATGTAGGGGCGGTTATTACAGATGTGGCAGGACGCAGAGATGTGCTGCACCAAGGAGTAACTACTCATTTTGCCATGGTCCGTTGGGTGGGTAATGGTCTCATTGACAGTGATTATGCTAGGTTAGACGAATGGGTAGAGCGGTTAGAAAGTTGGATTGCTAAGGGCATCCATGAAATTTATTTTTTTCCTCATGAACCAGATAATATATTAGCCCCAGAAATTACCTTATATTTGACCCAGAAAATTAAAGAAAGGATACCCGAGGCTAGTCTTCGTGGCCCTACCCTTCCAATTTTTGAAGATGGTGGGCAACTTGGATTGTTTTAATTCGTATAATAATCGGTATCCCTATTCCGTATCAAGGCACTTTTAATAGCAATGAAAGAAAAATCTGTTCCCTATATCCATCGAGACATCAGTTGGTTGTCTTTCAATTATCGTGTTCTACAAGAAGCCAAAGACCCAACGGTTCCGCTATTAGAACGATTGAAATTCCTTGCCATTTATTCTTCTAATCTAGATGAATTTTTTCGAGTAAGAATTGCCGGGATCCGTAATCTGGTGCGGGTTGGTAAAAAAACAAAAGCGCAACTTGGTTTTGACCCAAAGATGGTACTGACTCGATTGCTAAAAATAGTTAATAAACAGCAGGCAGAATTTGGGGAAATTTTTGAAAATGAAATAGTCCCTGAATTAGCACAGTATAATATCAATATGATCCGTCGAATGGATTTATCCAACGAGCAGGCGGAATTCCTCTTGGATTATTTTGAGGAAAATCTTTTACCATTCGTACAACCTGTATTATTGGTTCCCAAAAAAATCAAACCCTTCCTTAATAATGCAGCCTTATACCTCACCCTTCAAATGAAGGAATCCTTGAAGGATAGCACCAAGGATCGGTTTGCTGTTTTGAAAATTCCTTCCGATCACCTGCCACGCTTTATTGACCTACCTTCTTCGGAAGGCTGTCATGATCTGATTATGATTGATGATATCATTCGTTTCACGGCGGGGTTTGTTTTTCCAGGGTATGAAATCATTGATGCTTTCTCTATCAAATTGACTCGTGATGCCGAACTTTATATTGAAGATGAATTCTCTGGTGATCTAGTTCAAAAAATTAGGAAGAGTCTCATTAAAAGAAATGTCGGGCCTCCATCAAGGCTGGTTTATGACCGCTCTATGCCGGCGAAATTACTTTCTATATTGTGTGAAACGTTTGATTTAGATAAATTAGACTTACTACCAGAGGGTCGTTATCATAATAATTTTGACTTTTTCTCTTTTCCAGATTTCGGGTATGATCATCTAAAAAATAATCCCCTACCACCCATCCCTTATAAAGTGCTGGAAAAGTCAAATGATATTTTTAAATCTATCAAAAAACGCGACCATCTAATTCATGTACCCTATCACTCCTATGATTCGGTGGTGAGGTTTTTTAAAAAGGCTGCAGCTGATCCAGATGTAACACATATTAAGGTGGTCCAATATCGAGTGGCCAGAAAATCGCAGATCATGAATGCTTTGATGGATGCGGTTAAATCGGGTAAACAAGTGAGTGTCTTTGTAGAAGTAAAGGCAAGATTTGATGAAGAGGCCAACCTCGAATGGGGAGAAAAGTTAGAAAAGGCAGGTGTTAGCGTCCGTTATAGTTTTCCAGGGTTAAAAGTGCATTCTAAAATTGCCCTAATCGCCCGTCGAGAAAATGACCAAATTCAATTATACAGTTATTTAAGTACGGGTAACTTCCACGAAGGAACAGCAAAGATATATAGTGACTTTGGATTATTTACGGCCGATACACGATTGACGCGGGAAGTAGGCAGGGTATTTTCTTTTTTAGAAACGGTAAAAGTTCCTAAACAAAAATTCCAGCATTTGCTCGTCGGTCAATTTAATCTACGGATCAAATTAGTCGCAAAAATTGACCGTGAAATTCAAAATGCAAAAAAAGGAAAACCAGCCAAAATAATTCTGAAGCTTAATAGTTTGCAAGATAAAAATATGATTATAAAACTCTACGAGGCTAGTCAAGCGGGAGTAAAAATCAAATTAATCATCAGAGGTATTTGTTCGTTAATTCCAGGTGTAAAGGGAGTCAGTGAAAATATCGAAGCAGTGAGTATCGTAGATCGGTTTTTAGAACATTCTAGAATTTTCATTTTCCATAATAATGGGAAAGAGGATATTTACCTATCGAGTGCCGATTGGATGGTTAGAAATTTAAGTCATCGAATTGAAACAACCTTCCCAATTTATGATCCCGAATTGAGAAAAGAAGTTCTTGATTTTGTAAAATTACAATTACAGGATAATGTAAAAGCGAGGGTGATTAATGCTAAACAGAACAATCATTATGTCGTTAATAATCAATCAATTCCGGTTCGATCCCAAATTGAGACTTATTTCAATATAAAAAGAAAAGAAGAAAATGGATAAGTTGATCTTCTCTTGATGTGTTTAAATTTCACCCTAAGTAACAGCCAATGAATAAGTTCCTGATTTGTGATTGATATTTTAATAATCAGATGAGGCATTTTTTGAGAGA
>CALFWZ010000098.1 GCA_937928405.1 uncultured Saprospiraceae bacterium | reverse complement strand
TCAATCTTATCATTCTATTCAGCAATGTCATTGATGGCAGTATAAATCCTATGTGGTTTATCACTGCTTTTCCGCTTTATAAAAAAAATAATTATGCGTAATATTATTACCAGCATAGCCTGCTTCCTGCTTCTTTGTTGTTTCTCAACGAATGCCCAAACCACCACTTTTACTGCGAACGGAGGGACTTTTAGTTGTGCGACTAACGAATTTTGTGTGACCATCGACGTCGCCGATTTTGATTCCATCATCAATATGCAATTCGCCATGCAATGGGATACGGCCATCATGCAGATTAATTCTTGGTCCTCCAATCTTCCTCCACAAGATTTTTTTAATCCAAGCCAAACGGCAGAAGGTAGACTTGGATTTCTTTGGGGAGGCTCTAATGGTTCTATTGATTTAAATGATGGAACTTCTATTATTGAATTATGTTTTACCCCTAATGGTGGAGGAACTTCAGATATTGAGTTTATCCCACCACTAATCGCAGGTGGAATTATTGAGGTTTCTGGCTTTAGAAATGGACAACTTTTACAAAATGTTCCTTCAGAATTTAATAATGGTACCGTTTCTATTTCAGATATTACCGCTCCAGAAATTACCTGTCCTAATGATACCACGATCACTGGTGGTGGAACTATTGTTGGAAATTTGGCTCCAATGGTTACAGATGACTGTAGTTCTTTTACAACCACCTACATATTAGAAACTGGAGGTATTATGATTGGTAGCGGAACAGGAGACGTAAGTGGTACTTTTTTCAATCCTGGAACCACCACGGTAACATACACTGCCACAGATGCCAGTAATAATGCTGTAGACTGTTCATTCGACGTAACAGTTGATGGTACCACCCCTCCTCCTACCGGAGGTACACTTGAGTATATTCCAACGATCAGTTTTGATTGTAATAATAATACGGCAGTGATGTGTTTGATTGTTAATAATTTTGATAGTATTACTTCTCACCAAATGGGTATTTTTTACGATACCTCAGCTTTAGAATATGTTAGTTTCAACCGAGACTTAACAGGAACAGGAACCTTCAATCCTAATATTTTCCCAAATGCTGCCTTTTATACATGGGCGCATCCAGTAGCTGGACCAAATGATCCAGTGAGTACTACCTTACCGGATAGCTCAAAAATTTTAACTGTTAATTTTAATATTGTTGGTGATTTAGTTTCTCCTTTAATTATTATCGACGATTTTTCTCCAATTACGCCTGTTCAGGTAAGTATGGAGGGAATGGCTACTCCTCTAACTAGAGATGTTGATTATGTGCTCCTTCCCGATGTAGTTACCATTGTTGACCAAGTTGGTCCTACCCTGACAGGAGCCTGTGAAAATATTACAACCGATGCTGATCTTGGAGATTGTGGCGCAAGACTCGTCATACCAACTCCAGTAGCAACAGATGAATGTTCTGGTGTAGATTCGCTTACTTACACGATCAACGGGGTAACGACGCTGATAGATGCTGGAGCGACTGAATTTTCTCAAAACTTTGATCTAGGTACAACAACCGTAACGATCACTGCTTACGATGGCAATGGTAATACAACCGACTGCATGTTTACGGTTACTATTGAAGATAATGAACTCCCAGGTATATCATGCCCACTTAATGTCATGGTCGATGCCGCAGCTGGCCAAACCAGTGCGATTGTTAATAATATCGCCCCATTGGGATTTACCGAAAATTGTCCAGGAGAATCTATAACCTATACAACTGATAATGGGGATAGTGGTAATGATGACGCTAGCGGTTTGAGTTTTCCTATCGGAGTAACTACCGTAACATATCTTATTACCGATGCCGCAGGAAATGAAAGTAATTGTTCATTTACAGTAACCGTCAATCAATTGAACGTTCCAGAAGATTTAGAATTTGAGCCTTCTATCACAGTTGATTGTGCAACGGACACCGTTACTTACTGCTTATTCACCAATAATTTTAATGAGATTACCCAAATGCAAATGGGTATTAGGTATGATAATACGGCACTAGAATTTATTAGTGCTACCAAAGAAGTTCCTGGTGCCGGTGGTGCTCCGAATCCTAGCCTTTCTCCAGATCATATATGGTACGCTTGGAGTAGACCAAGCCCAGTTACGCTTCCAAACGGCACCAAACTACTTACTATAAAATTTGCCTTAGTTGGTGAAGTGAATTTTCCTTTAACCTTAATCGAAGATATTGGTCCTGGATTGCTCATTATGGTGGAAGATAGTAATGGAACAGTAGATATTGACAATGATGTTGTCTTTCTTCCAGAAACAGGTACACAAACAGTCGATACACAAGGTCCTAGCTTTTTGAGTGGATGTTTAGAATTAGTTGTTGATAATGACGACGATGTTTGTGGTGCAAATTTAGACATTCCAGCTCCAGAAGCACAAGATTTTTGCTCTGGTATTGATTCTATAACTTACGAAATAAACGGAGTTGTCACTCGCTTTCCTGCTGGCGCTACTAGTTTTAACGCGGACTTTCCTGTTGGAACTACCGTGGTGCGATTCCGTGCTTATGATGGCAGTGGTAATGAATCTAATTGCGGGCTAGATGTGGTTGTCAAGGATGCGCAAGCACCGGATTTAGTTTGTCCTTCTACGGATGTAATTCCTAATGATCCTGGTGCATGTAGTGCTTTCGTAGACTTTAGTTTACAACCTACTTCTTTCTCAGATAATTGTGCAGTAGATGAAGTAAGATACAATATAACCGGAGAGGTAACTGCTACCGGAATTGGCCTTGTTCAACCTCAGACTTTTCCAGTTGGACAATCTTTCATTACTTATACAGTTAGTGATGCTGCTGGAAATAGTACTACCTGTGAAATCATCATTGAAGTCGGTGATACAGAAACACCTGGAATCACCTGTCCTGAAGATATTGAGGTAACCATTCCTCCAAGTGACATTTCTGCAACCGTCTCTTTAAATGTCCCCGTGGGATTAGATAATTGTAGTGATGATTTGACTTATACTTATACGATCGAAGGGATATCTTTCCCTGTTACCACATCGATTGGCGTTGATTTTCCAATAGGAGAAACCACGGTCACTGGAACGGTAAATGATTCAAATGATGATGCGAGTTGTACATTTACAGTTACAGTAATTCAAGCAGGTCCAGAGGACTTGATTGAATGTCCGCAAGATATGTTCTCTTGTACGCCAATCGTTACGGGTATTGATCCAATCTATTTGGCGAACGAAAATGACGTAACCGTTACGTATTCACTCGATCACGAAGGAACGATCACAGGAGGAAACGGATCTGCCAGTGGAGAAACATTTATGACTGGTACTACCCTAGTTACCTATAATGCTACGGGTTTAGGAACTACCGACATCTGTAGTTTTGTAGTTACCGTTGATAGTGTTGGTCCAACTACAATTAGTTGTCCAGGTCCTATTTTGGTTTTTGCGGATGCAAATAGCTGTGAAACTGCTGTTACTTGGGACATTCCGGTCATTATCGATGATTGTGGTCTTGAGACGTTAATCCCAACGCATAATCCAGGTGACATCTTCGAACCAGGAATTACTACCGTAACCTACGCCGCACTAGATAGCGCTGGCAATCAAGGCTTTTGCATCTTTCAAGTGGAAGTAAGAGACACCATTGCCCCAGTAGTTACAGATTGTCCTCCTGGAGATTTAGCTGTAACGCCTTTAAATGAAGTTTGTGGAGCAGTTGCTACTTGGACAATTCCTAACGCTACGGATAATTGTGGGAATGTAAATATTGAAAATTCACATAGTCCTGGTGACACCTTTTTCATTACAACCACTGTAGTTTATACTTTCACAGATGACCAAGGAAATAATTCTTTTTGTTCATTCATAGTAGAAGTGGATAACTCAGATACAGATCCACCGATTATCTTGAACTGTCCAACCGATACGGTAATTATTGCTTCATCTTCCATGTGTGGTGCCGTCTATACTTGGCAAGAACCTACCATTACAGATGTTTGTTCAGAAGCCTTTATTAACAGTCCTACCTTTATGCCTGGTGATACTTTTGCCTTAGGAGAAACGACCGTGGGATACTTGGGTTTTGATGCTCAAGGAAATCAAGCAACGTGTAATTTTACGGTTACGGTACGAGATACCACACCACCTACGCTATTTTGTTCTTCCACCGTTTTAGCTTTTGCTACGGATCCAGAACTATGTGGTACGAATGTAACCTCTTTTAATATTCCATTGGCATTTGATAATTGTACGGATAACGTTGCGGTTGTTTGTAGCCAGAACCCAGGTAGTTTCTTCAACGTAGGAACTACTACGGTAACTTGTACAGCAATAGATAATAGCGGAAACGAAAGCACCTGTTTATTTAATGTTATTGTGGAAGATCAAGTTGTTCCCACTATCACTTGCCCAGATGATATCGTAATGAATTTAGATGGAATGCTGGTTAGCGGAACTGATGGCATAGTGAGCAGCATTGTTGCTAACAATAGTTGTGATAGTGTATTCTTAACGTTCAACCTTCCCGAAGGAGCAGATAACTGCCCAATTGGTATGCCAACGCAAATCGAAGGTCCAATGAATGGTACCTTGGTTCCAATCGGAATGGCCACCAACTTTGGTTTTATTCTATCTGATGGTGTCAATGTTAGTGATACTTGTCGATTCAACGTTACGGTTAATCCACTCAGCAATATAAATATCTCAGGAGGAACTGGAGAATATTGTACAGGAGAAAGTTTTACACTTAGTGTAGATTCAATTCCTGGCGCAACCTACGAGTGGACACTTCCTTTAGGAAACACCGTTAGTGGAAGCACCTTATTGGTAACCGATATCACCCCAGGTGTAAATATTGGAGATTATACAGTCGTGTGCCGATTAGCTGATAATTGTGCTTCAACGGCTACTATTACAATTAATAATATCCAAGATGCTCCTACTTTTGAAGCTAGTGCTAGTGGTGAAGGATGTAACGCCAGTGTTCAGTTACTGGTCGCTTTTGACCCTACCTCTCCAAATCCAGATAGTGTAAGATGGAATGGACCCAATGGTTATACTTCTTCTATAACAGAACCAATTTTAGATAATCCTGTATCTGGTAGTTATATCATTACCGCTTATAACAACAACTGTAATTCTTCAGATACTGTTATGCTTTCTACCGTTAATATCCCCGATGTAAGTATTTTCTCTGATTGCGGAGACAATGGTATTTGTGTAGGAGACAATTGTAATTTGATTGGAACCTCCACTACTGACGCTTCTCTAGAATTTAATTGGATGGCAGAGGACGGTTGTACCATCAATATAAATGTTGATGATAATATAGCCAGTATCACTCCTGTTGATCCGGGAAGTTGTGTCATCATGTATTGGTTGTCCAAAGATGGTTGTACTTCTGATACTGCGATGTTTACGATCAACGTAATCGGCAGCCCTGTAGCTAATGATGATTTTGTTGCTATCAATAGTGGAACGACTCAAATTGGTATTGATATTTTAGGTAACGATGAGCTTACAGGTAATATAATTCCAAGTGTTCGTGCAGTTACCCAACCAAATGATGGGGTCATAACCTTTGATGAATCCAATTCAACTTTCATTTTTGATGTAAACGAAAGTTTTGTAGATCTTAATCAATTCCAATACGAAATTTGCTATGAATGTGATGGCAATGATTTATGTAGTCAAGCCATTGTATCCATTGAATTACAAGATACTAGCTGTCTAGTACCTTCACTAATTACACCAAACGCCGATGGATTTAATGATGAATTGGTCATCAACTGTTTACGAGGAGAAGATTTTCCAAATGCCGAAATGATTATTTACAACCAATGGGGAGATGAAGTTTATCGTCGCAAACCTTACGGAAATGGAATTTGGTGGGACGGCACCTATGACGGAGAACCCGTCACTGATGGAACTTTCTACTATTTATTTACAAAAGAAACGGGCGGTTCTGTCAATCGTGGGTACATAACGGTTCACCGTTAAGGTCCTAAAATTAATGTCCGTATAAGTTTAAAAATTAACTAAAGAAAAGAAGCCACTTTATGGTCTTCTTGATAAAAATTTTAAATAATGAAAAAATTGTTAATTCTCCTGATCGTCTGCTGTACCTTGACTTCCTATGGTCAGCAAGAAAATCAATACACCCAGTTTATGTACAACCAACTGGTTTTAAATCCTGCCTATGCCGGAGCTCGGGGACTTACCTCTTTTCAAGCCTTATATCGCGGCCAATGGCTGGGATTTGAAAAAGCACCTACCAGTAAACTGCTCTCATTTAATACACCCTTGTTTGGAGACCGGGTAGGTTTGGGTATTAGTGTGGCTAATCATACGCATGGGATCCACAACGTTTGGAATGGTTCTATGGCTTATGCTTATAATGTAAAGATTAACAAGGAGACTTCCTTCCGTTTTGGAATTCAGGGAAATATCAGAAACTTCAATATTGACTTCTCTGATCCTTCGGTTCGGGTACAACAAAATAATGACCCTTCCGTCACCGCAGATGATGCCCAAAACAAATACACTGGGAATTTTGGAGCTGGTATCTATTTGAGCCACAAACAGATGTATTTTGGCATCAGTGTACCTTCTATTTACCCTAACGAAATTGGTATCAATCCAACAAGTCGAGAAACAGCAGAAGAAGTACCACACCTTTACGCCATGGCAGGAACCTTGGTTCCCATCAGCAGTAAAGTAGATCTAAAACCTGCCGTTTTGTTAAAACGTGTTAAAAATGCTCCTTTGGACCTCGATTTCAATTTGAGTTTCGTTTACGATAAGAGAATTACCGCAGGGATTAGTTATAGACTCGGTGGAGATGGAGCTGGTGAGTCAATTGACGCCTTAGTAATGCTTCAATATAACAGTTTCGGATTTGGTATATCCTATGATTACGGTTTAGGAGAATTGAGCAATTATAATAATGGAAGTTTCGAAGCCCTTGTACGTTATGATTTCCTTAAGGAACGCAATGATATTGCGAATCCAAGATTTTTCTTCTAGACTAATAAACGCGATCAGTAAGAACTAAATTCTTAGCATTTTAAAAGATTGAATATGAATATTTTTCAACACTTTTTTTCAACTTTCATTTTTGCCATATTGGCACTTTCCGTTTCCGCACAGGAAACTGAAGAAGAAAAAAAAGTATTTATCAATAACGAAGCCACTATTAATTCCGATAAACTAGAATACAGTCCTGCCTTTTACGAAGATGGTATTGTATTCATTTCTACTAAAGTGTCAAATAAGCGCTTTAAAATGAAAGACAAACGGATCGGCAAAAACGTAATGTCTATTTTTCAAAGTAAAAGAGAAGAAAATGGATTATTACTTCCTCCTAAACCATTTTCCATTGAATTATTAAGTACCGTACACGAAGGTCCGCTGACTTTTGACCGTACCGGAGAGACCATCTTTTTTACTAGGAATAATACTAAGAATGGAAAAAAAATCAAGGCAAAAGACGGGATTACAAAAATGTCAATTTTTCAAGCTGAAAACGTTGCCGGAAAATGGGTAAATATCACAAGTCTGCCTTTCAATGACCGAGAGTATAATACCGTCCACCCTTCTATTTCGGTCGAAGGAGATGTCCTTTATTTCTCTAGCAACCGAGAAGGTGGTGCAGGTGGAATGGATATCTGGAGTGTTCAAAAAATTGGAGACGACTGGTCTGAGCCTCGTAATCTAGGTCCTTCTATTAATACAGAATCAGACGAAATTTTCCCGTTTGTACACGCTGACGGAACGCTATATTTTGCGTCAAATGGACATATTGGTTTTGGTGGACTAGATCTATTTTTTAGTCGACCAGGTGGTGAATGGACGCCTGCTACTAATCTAGGTGCTCCATTTAATAGCGAGAATGATGATTTTGGTTTTATTATTGACCGTGACAAAAAGAACGGATATTTCTCTTCCAGTCGGAGCGGAGGATATGGTGCAGATGATATTTATAGTTTTTATGTCAGTGGCAACTTAGACGAATTATTCGACGAAGATGTCAGACCTAAAGTAGTTCGTGACTTCACTCTAATGATATCTGATAATATCAGTTCTGAAATGATTGAAGGAGCTATGATTACTTATACCAATCTTGATAATTTAAGTATTACGAAAGCCATTTCTGGAGGTTCAAATCCCGAACTTCAAGTTCCTGAAGACGAAAATACCGATCTCTTGTTACGTGTGCCAATGGAAGAAATGGGCATGAACGGAGTAACGGATTTCCTGGGTAAATTTCCAGTAGCGTTATCTACCGGTAATTACGCATTTGTCATCGAAAAACCTGGTTATCAATCCAGACAGATTTTAGTTGATACAGAAAATTCTACGGAAGAAATTTTTATTAGCTTAGATAAAGAAGTCGTTGTTGCCGATGCGGGTTTGAATGGAGATAATACAACGAATGGTAGTTCAGGTAGCCCTTCGACTGGCACCGATGGAACTGGTTTTACCGATGGCACCAATTCGCCAGGGATTGATGGAAGTAACGTTAGCAATGGTAGTAACGGTAGTACTGGAGGTTTTTCGAATACCATCCGAGAAGGAAGTGTATTTCAATTACCTAATATTTATTACAATTTCAATGATGCTTCCATTCGACCAGATGCAAAGGTTGACTTAGACGCGCTTGCTGGCTTTTTGAGTCAATACCCAGATGTCGAGATCGAATTATCTTCGCACACAGATTCACGTGGAGGAAGTCGTTACAATAAGCGATTGAGTCAGAAGCGAGCAGAAAATGCGGTTGCTTACTTAATCAGAGAAGGGCTTCCTGCTGACCGACTGGTAGCGGTAGGATATGGGGAAGATGCGATCCGAAATCATTGTACGAATGGAAAAGAATGTACCGAAGATGAACATCAGTATAATCGACGAACGGAAGTTAAAATCTTACGGATGAATAATGAAATCAACATCCAATTTGTCAATGATACTTCCCCTCCAGAATATGTTGACAAGGCTAGTTTTGCGACAGGTAGTGGCTCTAGTAATTCTTCTAGCACAGAAAGTAGTGATTCGAATTTAGGTAATTACACAGTTATCGCTGGTGTATATGCCAATTACGAAAATGCTGAAAAGAAACAAGGCAGATTAGTAGGAATGGGCTATGCACAAACCTCGATAAAAACAGTCGGTAATTATTACCATATTATTGTCAATACCTTTCAGGATCGAAATCAAGCGCTAAGTTTACAAACCAATTTAACAGGTGATCAAATTAAATCATTTTTGAAAGAGTAAGTACTTGGACGAAATTAAATCCCTTCTCTATAAATTCTTAAAAAGGTCAACTAGATAGTAGTTGACCTTTTTTCATGGATGATTCAAAAAACCTAAATGATAAATTAAGAGACCAAATCTTGAATTGAGATTGGCACTACCCCAACCTTTTCACAAACTTTTCCCCCCGCATCATTTGAAATCTCAGCAATCAACGATATTGGTAAATCTACCGCCACTCCTAAGGCGGCTACACTGATTACAGCATCACCAGCACCACAGACATCAGCAATGGTACGAGGAGCCGTAGGTATTATCTTTGTGAGGTTATCTTTTTTAATAAAAATTCCATGCTCGGAAAGCGTAATCATGGTAATAGAATGATTTAATTTTTTTTCAAGAAAATTAGCCGCTGCTGTCAAGCTTTTAATATTTATTAAAACCGGAAACGGTACGACTTGTCGAACTTCTTTAAGATTGGGTTTAAAGAGGGTAACTTTTTTATAATCAAAAAAATGGTCAAACTTCGGATCAACTACCGTTGGGATATTATTCTTCCTAGCTAATTTTGATATCGTACGGATAACTTTTTTGGTTAGAACACCTTTGTTGTAATCCTGGAATAAAACGACGGAAATTTTTTCTTCTGCTACTATTTTTTGCGCCTTTCTGAGGATTAATACTTCCACTGATTTATTAATCGCTTTTTTTGTTTCTCGATCAATACGAAGTAAATGTTGATTCGTCGCCATTACTCTAGTTTTTAAAGTAGTGGGTCGTTTCTTTATCGTTAAGATTCCTTTTTTGGTTAGTCGATGTTTTTTTAATAATTGCTTACATATTTTCCCTTCTTCATCTGCTCCAACTATGCTCAAGAGCACTGGCGTTGCTCCCAAAGCAGCAATATTAAGCGCCACATTTGCAGCCCCTCCTAGTCGATTATCTTCTGCTCTAAAATCAACTACCGGGACAGGCGCTTCTGGTGACATACGATTGACTTCGCCCATGAGATAACGATCGATCATAACGTCTCCAACAATTAAAACTTTTTTGTTGCGAAACAAGGCGGATAGTTTTTCCATTATTAGACTTTATTCTGAAATGTTTTGTAAAGAAACCAAATAGAGATTTTTGGTCAGATTGATGCTCTTTTTTGAGCGCATAGCCGCTCTATGGACGAAAAAAAAGCTGAAAAGATGATTAAAAAGATCATTTGGGAGCATACAAATAATTTTGGAATAAAGTCTATTGCTCGGGCATGGTTCCTCCATCAAAAGTAGAGCGTGAAACGACGATGATGACAATTCCAAAAATCACCATTAATAGTTTTATCAAAAACCCAATACCCCTTCCTGCAAAGTCCAAAAAAACGAAAGGAGCCAATTTCACTCCTACCAAAACCAGTGTGAGATTGAGCATCCCAAAAATCAGGAGAAAAAATCCGATAAAAGTAACGATAGGTTTATTCATAAATAAGGGTATTTTTAAAAATAATAGACGAATATTTCGCGAAAGAATGCCCAAAATTACAAACACTTGAGAAAGGAAATGGTTTTTTGAGTAAAATTTTCGTAAAGTTACAAAAGAAGTTATCTTCGTACCACCAAATTAAACCGGAAGTTGATAGCTTAATTGCTAAAATCTGCCTTTCTGCAGATGGCCATAACTTCTCAAAATCAAATCAGATGGTTCACATCGTAGAATGTCCTCGGGATGCGATGCAAGGTTTAAAAACCTTTATTCCGACCGAAGAAAAAATAGCCTATATGAATCAGCTTTTGCAAGTTGGTTTCCATACCTTGGACTTTGGGAGTTTTGTCTCTCCAAAGGCCATTCCACAAATGAGGGATACCGCAGCGGTATTGGCAGGACTAGACTTAGCTTCCACCAATACCGAATTGCTAGCGATTGTAGCCAACCGTAGAGGTGCCGACGATGCTGCTAAATTTCCAGAAATAAACTATTTAGGGTATCCTTTCTCCATATCAGAAACTTTTCAATTAAGAAATACCAATGCGACCATCGAAGAGTCGCTAGAACGAGTCAAACAAATTCAGGATATTTGTGTACAATCTGGCAAGCAGATGGTTGTTTATATTTCGATGGGATTTGGGAATCCTTATGGAGACGAATGGAATGTAGAAATTGTGCAGAAATGGATTGACCGATTACTGGAGTTAGATATTCGAATCTTTTCTCTTTCCGATACCATTGGCGTTTCTTCGCCAGATAGTATCGCTTATTTATTTGGCAATTTGATCCCTCGTTATCCTGAGACCGTATTTGGCGCCCACTTACATACACAAAGTCATAACTGGCGAGAAAAGGTGCAGACCGCTTACGAAAATGGTTGTCGTAGATTTGATGGTGCCTTGCGTGGATATGGAGGCTGCCCGATGGCCAAAGACGAGCTAACGGGTAATATGGCAACAGAAAATATGCTTTATTATTTTGATGAATTACAATTAGATCTTGGATTAAACCGAGGTGCCTTCGGAAAATCTATGGCCATGGCCATGAACGTATTTCCACAACACGAAGTATAAGCCGTTGTTTAAAAATTTAAATACTTGGATACATTATATGATTTTAATTTAGTTGATTTTGGAACTCCAGCGTACGATGAGACGGTGCGATTGCGAAGAGATATTTTGCGGATTCCATTAGGGTTGGAATTTTATGTAAAAGATTTATCGCAAGAATATGACCAGCTTCATTTAGCAGGCTATCATGCAAATGGTGATCTAGTTGCTTGTCTAGTATTAAAACCACTACCCCAAGGAGCCATAAAAATGCGACAAGTGGCTGTTCGAGCAGATCTACAAAATAAAGGAATTGGTCAACTAATGGTCGCTGCCAGCGAAGCAATTAGTCGAACGTTAGGATTCAAAAAAATGGTGTTGCACGCTCGAAAAAATGCCGTTCCTTTCTATAAAAAGCAAAAATACAAAACGAGTGGAAAAGAATTCATGGAAGTAGAAATCCCTCATTTTAAAATGGTAAAAGATCTATGAATAATTTACCTCCAGCATACAAAAATGTGATTGATGAGACCAATCAATGGATTGAAAAAATAGTCATCAAACACCAATTTTGTCCCTTTGCGGCACGTCCCTATTTTGCCCAAAATATTGGCTATCAAATTATTATCAAACCAGATTTAGGCCGATTTCCAGATCATTTTTTAAAGGAACTTAACGCTTTAGATCAATCGTCTGATCCAGAGACTACTCTTTTAATTTTTCCAGACAGTGTTGAAGATTTTTATGACTATCTAGATTTACTGGCAGATGCGGAAGATTTATTGATAGATCATGATTATGAAGGCATTTATCAACTGGCTAGTTTTCATCCATTCTACCAATTTGCAGGTACTACCTCGGATGATGTTACCAATAAAACCAATCGCTCTCCCTATCCAATCATCCAGATTCTAAGAGAAGATAGTATTACGAAAGCATTAAAAAATTATGCAAATCCAGAACAAATTCCAGAAAAAAATATGCTAAAAGCTAGAGAGATTTTTGGGAAATAATTAAGAATTCGAATCAGGAGTTGAAGCTCAACTTAAAACCTATTTATTGATGAAAAATGTACGGTAAATAAATGCACTTGCCAGCTTCCCTCAATCGCAATTGAAGCTTACCTAACTCGTAGGTAGGAGGGTATGAAGCGAGAATCTAAGGTCTTCAATTAGCAGAAAAAATTGCTGGATTTTCCTTAAAAAAAGTAGTTTATAAAATCTTTAAATTTTACATTTAATTACATCTTTATTGTTCATTTTTTTGCAGAAAAAAAACGAAACAAAAAATCTGCCGCCTGTCGCATTTTTCGAATTCAGCACTTCTAATAAAATATCAAGCCGAATAAACTCGCTTTGGAGTTTTGTTTTTATCTTTTAAAGTATTGAATATCAATCATTTAATTTCTACTTAGCAGTTGTTTAGCTCATACAGTATTCGTCTTAAGACATTTTATTAATGTCCCGAATGGAAAAAAGCTCAAGGTCGGAATTTTTCCCAAAATGAACACCCTAGCAAGAAGCAAAAAACAAATATAACTCCTGAAATATATGCTGTTGTTTTGCTTATTAAAATTATTCTTAAATCCTGATTCGCATTAAGAATTCCCACTGCAAAAACCTACCAAATTTTCTCTACCCCATAAGCCTTAAAATTAGTAAAAACTGCTTCTCCACCGTTACTGAACAATTCAATTTCAGTGAACGGTTCTGATGGGAAGAATATTTCAGTTAATACTACTTCCCCATCATCTGTAAAGACTTCAATAGAAGAGCGATCAATAAAAATCCTAAATTCAATGATTGGATCTTTATCTTTTCGTAGCGCCATTTCTTGATCGTGGGCAAATTTCGGTGAAAATAAATTGCCTTTGGTAGTTGCTCGTTTGCAGAAAAATTGTTTACTTGATTTTCGGTACCCAAAGCGATACATTTCTCCTTTTTCATTTAATAATGTTAAACCAAATTCATCGGCAGTACTCGTGGCCAAGCTTACGCTAAATTCCAATTCACATTGGGTAGGATTGAGACCATTTGCCATAGGTAAAGCATACTTATCCTTTACCGTAGTGGGACTTACCCCCATGGTTGATTGTCGATTTTTTTCTAGTTCCGCAACAGGCTTAGAAAGTAGCCGGTAGTTCAATCCCTTTTTTACTAACTCCAATGATCGAGGCAACGTCATCGCAGATCGCCATTTTTCAGAAGGTACAACTTGCGCATAATCCCAATTAGACATCCATCCCATAAATAACCGTCGGCCATCATCCTTGGGGATATCCGACCAAGTGACGCCAGCATAATTATCACGACCATAATCCAGCCAAATCCCATCTTCCTTAGTCAATGATTTTTTGAAATTTGGATCGAGCGTAAATTCTTTTCCATTAAAATCACCTACAAAATACTGCGTTCCAGAACCACCATTTGGAGCACCTGGATTAATACTTTGCAGTAAAACGTATTTTACTTCGTCTGTTCCTTTCACTTTCATCGGAAATATATCTGGGCATTCCCAAACACCTCCGTGCGCACCGATGTCTTTCCCCCAACTGCTTAAATGCTTCCAGTCTTTTAAATCTGGAGAACCCCAAAACATCACCTGATCGGCAGCAGCAAAAACCATCAACCATTGGTTAGAAGGTTGATCCCAGATTACTTTTGGATCACGAAAATCCTTGATCTTATTAGTATTGGGAATTACCGGGTTGTGTTTATACTTTGTCCAAGTACGACCTTTATCGAGGCTATAGGCAATACTTTGGTATTGAAAATCTTTGGTACCCGCACGTTCTCCTTCTATTAAATGATGGGTGAAAATCGTTATCATTGGAGGTTGTCCTTCCTTTCCAAATCCACTAGTATTATTCCAATCAATCACTGCACTACCCGAAAAAATATAGCCCAAAGAATCTGGATATAACGCGATCGGTAAATTTTCCCAATGTACTAAATCGGTGGAGATCGCATGTCCCCAGTGCATCGGTCCCCAAACGGTACTGTCCGGATAGTATTGATAGAAAAGGTGGTATTCTCCATCATAATAAACCATTCCATTCGGATCATTCATCCAGTTAGCTGGTGGAGAAAAATGGTATTGAGGACGATGAGGTTCATTATAATAATTGTCTGATCTTTGCGCTTCCAAGTCAGTTTTATTTGATGACTTATCTTCCATTTTTTCTTGGCAACTAAGCATTAAAAACAATATAGATACAAAAAATAAAATATTTCTCTGATACATGATAATTAATTTTAAACAAATACTTTAAGGGCTACAACTAAAGTTAAAGGCTTTCTTTCAACACAGAATCCTGCATATCTTCTAGCACGACTCCTTTGGTTTCAGGCATTATTTTATAAACAAACAATAATTGTAAAACCATCATAAATGCGAAAAAGTAAAATACGGGTCCTTCCCCAATTTGGGTAAATAAAACAGGCACCAAGGCCGGAATAATCGCTGCCAATACCCAATGTACACTACTGCCGAAGGCTTGTCCGCTCGAACGCAAATGATTGGGAAATATTTCTGAAATAAAAACCCAGATCACCGCGCCTTGTCCAACGGCATGCGAAGCAATAAATAAAAATAAGAAGATGGGTACCGCCATACCCGACATTCCAGAGGAAAAGGCATAACCTACTAGCCCCAAGGAAATAATATAACCAATTGATCCTGCGTACATTAGCTGCTTACGACCAAACTTATCAATTAGAGACATACCAATCAATGTGAAGATCAAATTTACGACACCAATTCCAATACTACTCAATAAGGCGGTCTGTGCACCAAGTCCAGCTCCTTCAAAAATCCGTGGCGCATAATATAAAAATGCATTGATTCCAGAAAATTGGTTAAAGAAGGCAATCAAAAAAGCCAAGGTCAGCGGAACTCGATATTTCCCCATAAAAATACTATCGCTTGAATCCGCTTCTTCACTATTGCTTTTAATCAATTCAATCGCCGCCGGAACTTCCTCAGCAGGATAAATTTCTGAAAGAATTTTAGTCGCCTCCGCCGTGTCATTTTTAGCTGTAATCAACCAACGTGGACTCTCTGGGATTCTTATAACCATTAGGGTATAAATAATTGCCGGAATAGCTTCCACGCCGATCATGTATCGCCAAGCTTCTTGGTCAATAGCTTCACTAATTAGATAATTGGAAAGAAACGCAACCAATATTCCAAAAACGATATTGAACTGGTAAGTTCCTACCAATTTACCTCTATTTTCGGCTGGTGCTATTTCTGAAATATAAGCTGGAGCTGCGATGGTGGATGCCCCAACTCCTAGTCCTCCAATGAATCGAAAGAAAGCAAATAAATAGGGATCTGAGACAACAGCAGCACCAATCGCTGAAATACTATAAAGCAAACCAATTGCGATCAGGGTTTTCTTTCGTCCAATTTTTTCAGTGGGAATTCCACCAAAAATGGCTCCAATTACAGTACCCCACAAAGCAGAAGACATGACCACAAATCCATGAAACCAATCCCCTCTGGGCCAGAGTTTTTGCAATTCAAGATCTGCCCCAGAAATAACCACGGTATCGAAACCAAATAAAAACCCAGCAAGCGCCACCGTGATGGACCAAGCAAATATTTTACCATTCTTCATAAGTATATTTAGTTGATTTTCCGCTAAAGATATAGCAATAATCCAGAATTTTATAATGAAACAACAGAGATATGCTTTTTACAAATTTTTTAGTTAATGAAGTTGTTTAAAAATGAAGCACAATGGCTGCGGCTAAGTCATTGAATGCCAATACTTCACAAATTTATCGGCACCGTAGCTTTGGCTACGAACCTCAAAATTTGCATCGTCTTGACATCCAAGCACTTATCCTCGCCTTTTGTGAACATTCTTAAACAACTTCAATACTCTCCTGCTTCAATGGGTCATTTTTTTGTGTAAACCTAAAATAATTTTAGTTACCACTGGTCATCTAAATACTTATCTAAAATTACTACCTTAGCCCTATGCTAAATCGCTTAAAAAATATTGGACCAGGCGTACTAGTGGCGGCCGCCTTTATTGGTCCTGGGACCGTTACCGCTTGTTCGTTTGCAGGTGCAAAATTTGGCTACGCGCTCTTATGGGCATTGGCTATCTCGACTATTGCTACGATAGTTTTACAAGAAATGGCTGCAAGAGCCGGACTGGTTACCCGAAAAGGATTAGCAGCATTAATTCGAGCAGCCTTGCCTAATCCTTGGTTTAGAAAATTGATGCTGGGCATTATTTTCTCGGCCATCGTGATTGGAAATGCTGCCTACGAAGCTGGGAATTTAACCGGAGGTGTCTTGGGATTACAGACTATTATTCCAGAAGAAACGGTGGGCAGAGAAATTTGGTTACTTGTCCTGGGGCTAATGGCTGCCATCATTCTCTACATTGGCAATTATAAATTTTTAGAACGTGTCCTTGTCCTGCTAGTTCTTGTCATGAGCCTTTCCTTTTTGATTACCGCCATAGCTAGTGGCCCAGATTGGGGTGCTATTCTTACCGGATTATTTACTTTCCAACGTCCAGAAGGAAGTTTGTGGCTAGTATTAGGATTGGTAGGGACTACGGTGGTCCCTTATAATTTATTTTTACACGCATCCATTGTTCAAAAAAAATGGTCTTCTCCCGCTGATCTACCTGCGGTAAAATTTGATACGGCCACGGCTATTTTATTGGGAGGATTGGTAAGTATGGCCGTTTTATTGTGTGCCATTCCTTTAGCTGGATCCACCTTAAATAATGCCGGTGACTTGGCTCGTGGACTTGAACCATTGCTCGGTTCCTATGCCCGAAACTTTTTAGGAATTGGACTTTTTGCAGCTGGATTGACTTCTGCCATTACAGCACCACTGGCAGCGAGTTACGTGGCAGCAGGATGTTTTGGTTGGAGTAATTCAATGGATAATGCTAAGTTTCGAATGGTTTGGGCGTTGGTATTATTATTAGGCGTAGCGTCTTCTTTTTTAAAAATCAAACCACTAGAAATAATTCAATTTGCACAAATAGCTAATGGATTGTTATTGCCTTTGATCGCCGGTATCTTATTATGGGTAATGAATCAAGAAAATTTATTGGGAAAATATAAAAATACCTTTTGGCAAAATTTGCTCGGAGGAAGCGTTTTTCTTTTTGCCTGTTTTTTAGGAGCCAAGGGAATTTGGAAGGTGTTTGGTTGAATCGTTGAATCGTTGAATCGTTGAATCGTTGAATCGTTGAATCGTTGAATAAAAATTATTTTATTTTCTTTGAACAACCCAATTGTGAATATTTTATACTTTGAGTTATTTAGTTCAATCTCAAAAACCTGTTTGCCAACAGGTTTAGAATTTATTTTGACAGGACAGTCCCAACAAATCATTATACATGGAATTAAAAATTAAAATTTTGGAATATCATTTTTCAACCATTCAACCATTCAACCATTCAACAAAAAAAAGAATTCATAAAAAATGAAACTACCATTTAACATAAACTGTGACCTCGGCGAAGGATTTAATATTGCTCCGGAAATTATGCCATTGATTGGAGCGGCAAATATTGCCTGCGGAGGACATGCTGGAGATAACGAGACCATGACCAATTGTATTCAACTAGCAAAAAAACATGGTGTGTTAATTGGTCTACATCCTGGCTATCCGGATCGAGAAAATTTTGGTAGAAAAACAATGGATATATCCACCCTTGACCTTTGGGATACTTTAGCGGCACAGATCAGTAACTTTATGCGAATCGCACAAGGACTGAAAGCAAATATTCACCACATCAAATTACATGGAGCACTGTATCACGATATAGCTTACGATGAGGGATTATCCAGAATTTTCATTTCCGTCATAAAAAACTATAGCAAAGAATGGGTGATTTTTTGCCCACCAGATTCAACACTAGCAATAACAGGAAAACATGCTGGCTATACCATTTGGGGCGAAGGATTTCTTGATAGAAATTATCATGATAATGGTCAGTTACTTTCTAGAATAGAACCAAGTGCCTTGATTACAGATCCTACCTTAGCCTTTAAAAACGTACAACAAATCATTCAAACTGGTAGTATAAAAACCATTTCAGGAATGAAATTGCCATTAAAGATTGATACGCTTTGCATACATGGCGATAATCCCAAGGTACTTGAAATATTAAACTACTTACGGGAGCAATACGAAGATGGGCAAATATAAAATTTCCATAGCATCATTAGGAGCGGAATTTTTACTTCTTTCCTGGCCAGCCAACATCTCAGTTGAACTATCAGAAGAGTTATTGGCCTTTGAAAAATTCATTACCCATAATTTGAGTAAATTTATTTTGGCTACTAATCCTGCTTATGTCAGTTTATGCATTCGTTATAATAACAAAATATCATTTGCTGAATTAAAAAAATTATTACTGGATGCTTACCTTAATTTTGATGTTAATATTGTTGAAACTAAAAAATATTGGGAAATACCCGTCTGCTATCATCGGAAATTAGGCCCTGATTTATTGGAATGTGCCCATCGAACTTCCTTGACTTTGGAAACATTGATCGAATTGCATACCAAGCCTTTTTATCGCATTTACTTTATAGGATTTTTACCAGGTTTTTTATACCTCGGTGGTCTCGACAAACAATTATTTATTCCGCGTAAAGAGACCCCCCGCACAAAAGTCCCAAAAGGAGCCGTCGGAATTGCAGGACAACAAACTGGCATTTATCCGCAAGCGAGTCCTGGAGGTTGGCAGTTGATTGGACAAACCAAAGTGGAATTATTCCATCCAAACCAAATACCTCCTACTCCTTTTCAGCCTGGAGATTATTTAAAATTTAAGGCCATTACTTTAGAAGAATTTAAGACAGCCACGCATCTTCCCATCTTAAAAACCAAAGAGGCGGATGCATAAACTTGAATTCATTCAACCCGGTTTATTTACCTCTTTGCAAGATCAAGGAAGGATTATTGGCCGTAATTGGGGTATTCCAGAAGGCGGTGCTATGGATCGGTTATCTGCTCGACGTGCTAATTTAATACTTAACAATCCACCGGATTTACCAGTCTTGGAAATTACGGGAATCGGCCCAACTCTTTTTTGTCATGCCGAAGGACAATTGGCTTTAGCTGGTGCCCCAATCCCCATTTTCAAAAATAAAAAAAAGCTAGCAGAACCCAGACTTATTAATTTTCAAGCAGGTGATCTCTTAAAGTTTGGGAGCATTAAAGATGGGTTTAGAACTTATATTAGTATTAAAAATGGTTTCCAAAACAAAACATTGTTCGGTTCGGTAAGTCCTGTAGCTGGACTTGGTCCTGCTATGCGTTTTGAAAAAGGAGATTTGCTTTTTTTTGAACCAACCGCTCCACTTCCAGTAACGAATGCTCGATTAAAAACATCTTTAATTCTTAGAGATAATACTATAAAAACAATTCCTGGGCCGGAGTTCGATTTACTTTCACCGGAGCAGCAAACCATTTTAAAAAACACTAATTTTATTATTTCATCCATTGCCACTCGCATGGCCTATCCGTTATTGCCAAAGATAGAGATACTCAAACATTCCTTATCTCTCCTTACCTCCCCTGTCGTCCCTGGTGTGGTCCAACTCACCCCTGCTGGTCAATTGATCGTTTTAATGCGCGATGCCCAAACTACGGGTGGATATCCCCGAGTTTTAGTTGTTACAGAAGCTGGGATAAACCAATTAGCACAAATGAGAGGAGGCCAAGAAATAATTTTCACTTAGTCCCTTTTCTAGTTAGTAAAATCAATTATTTTTATAACTTTGATTGTATTGAATTTCAAATTAAACCAAAAATGATGAGAAAATTATGCTTGCTGATCTTCAGCTTTATTGTGACCTTTTTATCCGCTCAAGACAAAACCGAAAAGTGGGATGTGAACCAACCTCCTGGAACGTATAAAGAGGCTAGTTTTAACCTAACGGAAGGAACTTGGATGAATTTGGATGTTAGTCCAGATGGACAGCATATCATTTTTGATCTATTGGGTGATATTTATAAAATGCCGATTAGTGGTGGAAAAGCGACGGCGCTGAGATCTGGCTTAGCTTGGGAAGTGCAACCTCGTTTTAGTCCTGACGGAAAACATATTTTATTCACTTCCGATGCGGGTGGTGGCGATAATATCTGGTCCATGAAATCAGATGGTTCCAAAGCCAAACAAATTACCAAAGAAAAATTCCGATTGCTCAATAATGCAGATTGGATTCCTAAGACAGATTATTTTGTGGCTCGAAAGCACTTTACCAGCCAACGTTCTTTGGGCGCTGGCGAAATGTGGATGTATCATAAGTCTGGTGGCGACGGTATTCAATTGACCAAAAGAAAAAATGACCAACAAGACGTCAACGAACCAGCTGTATCTCCCGATGGTCGTTATGTTTATTATAGTGAAGATATGTATCCCGGTGGATTTTTTCAATACAATAAAGATCCCAACACACAGATTTATGTGATTTTTCGATACGATCGGGAAACGGGTGAAACAAAGAAAATACTAGGTGGTCCTGGTGGCGCCTGTCGTCCCCAAATTGCTCCTGATGGGAACCGCATGGCCTATATCCGTAGAGTACGAGAAAAAACGGTTTTGTTTATCCACGATCTGGAGACGGGGCACGATTATCCGTTGTTTGATGGACTAAGCAAAGATCAACAAGAAGCTTGGGCCATCTTCGGTGCGTATACTGGTTTTGACTGGATGCCTAATGGTAAAGAAATTGTCATTTGGGGGAAAGGGAAAATCTGGCGTGTTCATACAGACACCAAAAAAGCCACCGCCATTCCTTTCCAAGTAACGGCTAATCATAAGTTTGCCGAAACCGTATTATTTGAACAAGAGGTGGCCCCCAAAGAATTTGATATAAAAGTAATTCGACAACTAGTCACTGCCCCCAATGGAAAAACCGTCGTTTTTAACGCCCTCGGAAGTCTCTGGCAGAGCAATGTCCCGAATGGCAAACCAAGTCGGATCACTAAAGAAGGCGTACTAGCTTTTGAGCCCAGCTTTTCTCCGGATGGACAATCCATTGTTTATGTAACTTGGGATGACGAAGAATTGGGGCAATTAATGAAGATGAACCTGGCCAGTAAAACGAGTTCCATATTAAGTAAAACCAAAGGTATCTACCGAACTCCTCGCTTTAGTCCTGATGGTAAAAAAATAGTTTATCGCAAAGAAGGTGGAAATACGAACCAAGGTTTTGTTCATACCAAAGAACCGGGAATTTATCTAATCGATGCGAATGGTAGTGACCCTACGCTCTTGACACCAAACGGGGAACAACCTTATTTTGCAGCGGACGGGAAATCCATATTTTATCAAACAGGCGGTTATTTATTTGGTAGTTTAAAAAAGAGTTTAAAACAAATCAATCTCGATAAAACCAGAGAGCGAACTATTTTTAATACAAAATATACCAACACCTTTGTACCAAGTCCTGACAATAAATGGATTGCATTTACAGAACTATTTAAAGTATACATTGCTCCGATGCCCGCTCCGGGTCAGGCCATTGGACTATCAGCAGATACGAAAGCTTTTCCGGTGGCACAGGTAGCACGAGATGCGGGCATTAATCTCCATTGGTCTAATGATAGTAAAAAAGTACATTGGACTTTAGGCAACGAATATTTTTCCAGTGCGCTTACAGAACGGTTTTTATTTTTAGAAGGTGCCGTAGATAGTATTCCGCCGTTGGATACAGCGGGCGTAAAAATTTCGATTACCCAAAAATTTGATCAGCCCGAAGGTATCACCGTTTTGAAAGGAGCGAAAATTATCACGATGAAAGGTAAAGAGATCATCGAGGATGGTGTTATTGTGGTAGAAGGAAATAAAATTATTTCTGTTGGTAAAGCTGATGAAGTAGCCATCCCACGGGAAGACAATGTGAACGTAATCAACGTCACTGGAAAGACCATTATGCCAGGTATGGTGGATGTACATGCGCATTTAGGAGCCTTTCGTTATGGATTAAGTCCGCAAAAACATTGGCAATATTTTGCTAATCTAGCCTATGGAGTAACCACGACCCACGATCCTTCTGCAAATTCAGAAATGACTTTTGCCCAAAGTGAAATGGTTAAAGCCGGCATTATGACAGGACCGAGAATCTTTTCTACCGGGACCATTCTTTATGGAGCCGATGGAGATTTCAAGGCAGTCATCAATAATTTAGAAGATGCACGTTCTGCGTTGCGACGTACAAAAGCTTTTGGTGCTTTCTCTGTCAAATCCTATAACCAACCCCGTAGAGAACAACGACAACAAGTGATACAAGCCGCTCGCGAGTTGGGTATCAATGTGTATCCGGAAGGTGGTTCTACTTTTTTTCACAACATGACGATGGTCGCTGATGGCCATACGGGCGTAGAACATAACATTCCAGTTGCTCCACTCTATGATGATGTGTTAAAATTTTGGAGTGCGACCAATACGGGCAACACCCCAACTTTGATTGTCAACTATGGTGGTGTCAATGGTGAGTTTTATTGGTACCAGAATACCAATGTTTGGGAGAAAGATCGACTACTGAGTTTTACCCCTCGTCCCATCGTGGATAGTCGTTCCCGTCACCGGGTGATGATTCCTGAAAAGGAATATGAAAACGGGCATATCCTGACTGCTAAATCTTGTAAAAAATTACTGGATGCCGGAGTACCGATTCATTTAGGATCACATGGACAACTACAAGGACTAGGAGCACATTGGGAACTGTGGATGTTTGTGCAAGGAGGGATGACCAATTTTGAAGCACTGCGTGCGGCGACGATTCATGGCGCTACGTATTTGGGAATGAGTAAAGAAATTGGTTCTCTAGAAGCGGGAAAATTGGCCGATTTAATTGTGCTTGACAAAGATCCAATGGAAGATATTCGAAATTCAGAATCTGTAAAATACACTATGGCCAATGGACATTTATATGATGCGGAAACCATGAATAAAGTTGGTAAAGACGTGAAAGAAAGAACTAAATTCTATTGGGAAATGGAAGGAAGTGGAAATGCTTACCCTTTTTATCCAAATACGAGAAGTTTTATGAAGGCGGGATGTGTTTGTAGACAATAGGTTATCTATTTTAATTAGAAAAAAATTAGATAAATCGTAGACAAAAATTCTCAAAAAATTTGGCATTATAGTAAGAGGATTTTATATTTGTTATAGAAGTTGTTCCTATACGCTCAAAAGAGCTGCAAATTCAGGTAATTATCACCTTGCAGGTAGGGCTCATGGCCATTTTTTGGAATGATAGAAGCACTTTTTGGAAATTTAACTTAGGAACCCTTTTTTAGGGGGAATTTTAGTGAAATATTCTCATTTAAGAACGGCCTTTAGGGCATTTTTTCCTTGAGGCTAATTTATTAACACGAGTATCTTGCGACAAATAAAAACCATTACTTAGATATTTTTGTCCAAGTATTCAGTGACAGATTTGCTTATGCATCTGTTATTCTAACGCTAATTAGCATGCCACGTAAGAATGTGCCAGGTGGTAAAAAAACACCGGCAAAACCTTCCATTTCAAACGAGGAAAACATGGATTCTCGTAGAAAAAAACCCATGAAAAAGCCTAAATATAAAAACAAACAATGGCTTGATGAACTAGATGATTTCGATGAAGATTTTGACATCTTCGATAGAGATACAGAGAGTGAATAATTAAAAGAGCAGGTTCCGTATTGGAACCTGCTTTTTTGTTGGTACTAAAATAGTTCTGAGAACAAACCAATATTCTTTTCCGGCTAAGTTTTTAAAATTTCTTGAATAATAGCACTCACTTCGCCTGGTTTTTGGAGTGGCAACATATGATGTCCTCCCGGAATAATAATTGGATCCTTTATACGATTGATAAAAAAGGTTTTGTCTTGATCTCCATGAATATGTACCAAACCAGCGGAAAAGGCAGGTGCTTCCCATTCCAAAATTTGCTGCAAAGACCACTGCATATAATAATCACTTTTGTTATTGACCATCTCTTGGAAGGCAGCAATTTTTTCTGGGGTATTATAACCATGAAAGCGTCCCCAAAACCCAACTGATTGGGTTACCATTGCTTTACTAAACCAGCGATGGTAAGGTAAAACTGGAATCATTTTAAAACTTAATGGTTTTTCTGCTGCGGATTTAACAGAAGCAATTAAAATAACCGTTCCTACCTCCACAAGGGAAGCCATTGTCTGCACCACCATTCCACCAAAAGAATGCCCAATCAAAACCGTATCGGGACTCGATACAATCTGATACGAAGCGATCATTCGATGCGCATAATCCACTAAATGTTCATTTTGTTTTGGTTCTAACCAAGACATAAAAACAAGCTCTCCCGTTAATGCTAGTTTATTAAAAATGGCAGGATCTAAGGCAAAACCAGGCAGGAGATAAATTTTCTTTGACACAAGGTAGAATTTGATGCTAATGATAGGATCTCATACATTCTCATACATTCATAAGAAGATATTCACAAATGCCTGTCAATCAACAATTGGACAAAATAATGAACAAAAATACCATTATTTAGGGTGGAGAAGGCAATGGTAAACTTGTATCAACCCGAATCTTTACCATTCTACCCATCCTAAAAATGATGCATTCACTATCATATTTGATGCATTTTCAAATTAAAAAATGGCGAGGTTGACCACTTCAGAATTTAGTTCTTTTATTAGTGTCTGGAATTTTTAGACCTATAACCATTGCATGAAAGTACTCCTCTATTTTAAATGCTACTTAATTCTCGGAATATTATTGAATATAACAGAAAGACTAGATGCCCAAGGCACTAATGCTTCGTTATTTCATGAACAAGGTGGCCTGATAATGATTGAAATGGAAGATTTGCCGATCATCCATGAAGATTGGCAATTAGATGCAAATACTCCTGGGTTTACTGGATCAGGGTATTTAAGTTGGAAGGGAGAACAATACTTAGATTCAACCGGAGTTGGGCAACTAGTATACCCTATTTATATTCAAAATCCAGGTAAATATCAGTTCACTTGGCGGATGTCAGTCGGAAAAGGAGCAGACGTTACCGACCACAACGACACCTGGCTAAAAATTACTGCTGATCGCTTTTATGGACAAAAAGAGGGTGGACACCAAGTTTATCCAAGGCCATTGTGTGAAAAATCCCCGAAAAACGGTGTTGATTGTCCTAATGGTAATTCTCGAAACGGTTTTTTTAAAGTTTACGGTCAAGATTTCAATTTTGTCTGGCAAGCAGCCACTAGCGATCATGATGGACATATTTTGTATGCAGAATTTGATCGTCCTGGTACTTACCAAATTATTCTTAATGCCCGATCTTCTTTTTGTCAGATAGATCGAATGGTTTTATTTCACACCGATAGCTTACAAGAGGTGAAAGCCACGCAGCTGAGTAATCCCCCTGCCCCATTTCATCCTATTCGAACTACCAATCTGAGTATTAAAGGGAATCAATTTTATATCAATGATACCTTGACCTATCACGGTCAATATTATAAAAATCAAAAAATTGAAGGCCTCTTATTTAATGCCAGATTGGTCCAAGGAATTTTTGATGACCTCAATCCTACCTCTAGAAATGGATTTGCTTATCCCGATACTAAAATATGGGACCCCAATCGCAATACAAAAGAATTTATCGCAGCCATGCCTTCTTGGTATGAACATGGGATGCTGGCCTTCACCTTGAATCTACAAGGTGGCAGTCCTTTAGGCTATGGCAATAAAAATTGGGTGAATTCAACCTTTACCCCAACGGGAGAATTACGTCCTGAATATATGCAACGTTTAAGAAAAATTCTGGATAAAGCAGACGAGTTGGGGATGATTGTCATTCTTGGCTATTTCTACTTTGGCCAAGACCAACATTTAGAAAACGAAGCATCTGTAATTAATGCGGTAGATCAAATGACAGATTGGATTCTAAAAAAAGGGTATCGAAATATTTTGGTAGAGGTGAATAATGAATGCGATATTTTTTACGATCATGAAATTTTAAAAGCACCAAATATTCATCAACTAATTCATAGAATACAAACCGCTGGCAGTTCTGATCATCGCCTGTTAGTAAGCACCAGCTTCTCTGGTGGTAAAATTCCAACAGCCAACGTAGTTCAATTAGCGGACTATCTGCTTTTGCACGGAAATGGTGTAGAAGATCCTACCCAATTGGCAAAAATGGTGAAGCAGACCAAGATGGTGCCTGGATATACTAACAAACCTATTCTTTTTAATGAAGATGACCATTATGATTTTGAGGAGGAAGTTAATCATTTTAAATCCGCTATCTCCGCTTATGCTTCTTGGGGCTACTTCGATTTTAGAAGAGATGGAGAAGCTTTTGAAAATGGCTTTCAAAGTGTACCAGTAGACTGGCGCATCAATTCAAAAAGAAAAATTGACTTTTTCAACATGCTAAAACAAGTAACGGGCAAATAATTCACCATCTCTTTTGTCAGTATGGCTTGTATTAAGCTAATTATTTTAATTTAAAACATAGCAATGAGATTCTACTTTCATCTTTTAGGAATAATTCTTACTAGTTTATTTTTTACAAATTGTGGAGAAACGAATGCCGACACGCCTCTTGTACCTACGGATACCATTCCAAGATTAAAAACCAATTTCACCAATGCTTTCACTATAGGGGCAGCCCTGAATGAAGCACAAATTTTGGAAACAGATCAGGTTGGAGCAAGCTTGATAAAAAAGGAATTCAATACGATCACCCCTGAAAATAATATGAAGTGGATGTATATCCATCCAACCTTAGATTCTTTTAATTTTTCTATTTGTGATCAATATGTTGAGTTTGGAAGAAAAAACAACATGCATATAGTGGGTCATGCCTTATTGTGGCATAGTCAAATTGCGGAATATATGAATGAAGTAAAAGATAGTGCTTTGATGGCCAGTTATATAGACCAACATATTCGTAAAGTAGCTGGACATTATAAAGGCAAAATAGACACTTGGGATGTTGTCAACGAAGCGTTAAATGAGGATGGAACCTTCCGCGAATCTAATTTCTTCAAAGTAATGGGCCCCTCCTATTTAGAGCAAGCTTTTCGGACGGCCGCAGAAGTAGATCCTACTGCCACTTTGATTTATAACGATTATAATATGTGGAAGCCAGAAAAAAGAGCGGGAGCAGTTAAACTAGTAAAAAACTTACAAGAGAAGGGAATCAAAATTGACGGAGTTGGCATGCAGGCACATTGGAGTTTGATTGGGCCAGATCTCAAAGATGTCGAAAATAGTATTCTTGCCTATGCTGAATTAGGCGTAAAAGTTATGTTCACAGAATTGGACGTAACCGCCTTACCCAACCCTTGGGAATTAGAAGGAGCAGAAGTAAGTCAAAATTTTGAGGGCAGCCCATTTATGGACCCATATCCAGATGGATTGCCAGATTCTATGCAAGTAAAATTAGCCGAACGTTACAGCGATATATTTAATCTTTTTTTAAAGCACCAAGATAAAATCAGTCGAGTAACATTCTGGGGCGTGAACGATGGAGGCTCTTGGCTCAATAACTGGCCTATAGAAAACAGAACCAACCACCCGCTCTTTTTTGATCGGAACTATCTCCCTAAACCCGCTTATCATAAAGTGATGAATTTGAATCAACCGAAAAATTAATTTAACCAATGACAAATAATCCATCAATATCTATTGCAGGTCATAAACTTTCAGTCAAAGAAAAAATTGGCTATAGTCTCGGAGATCTCGCTGCGAATCTTATTTTTCAAACCCTGATGACCTTTTTGGCTTTCTTTTACACGGATGTTTATCAAATTCCAGCTGCAACGGCAGCCACGATCATCTTTGTTGGGGGTTTCTTTGGCGCTTTCTTTAATGTGATTATGGGTGCAATTGCCGATCGGACCCATACGAGATGGGGTAAATTTCGACCTTGGATTTTATGGACGGCCATCCCTTTTGGTGCTATTTCACTATTGGCTTTTAGCACACCCGATTTTAGTGAAAATGGAAAAGTAATTTACGCCTTAGTTACTTATTTTTTACTAGTAATTATCTATTCTGCCAATAACCTGCCTTATTCTGCTTTAAGTGGCGTACTGACGGGAGATATGTCAGAGCGTAACAGCCTATCAAGTTATCGCTTCGTGGCAGTAATGATAGCACAATTTATAATTCAAGTATTGTTATTGCCTTTAGTGTTGATATTGGGAGACGGGGATAAAGCGGTTGGCTTTAAAACAACTATGGGTTTATTCGCCGTCATTGGAACTGTATTTCTATTGATAACTTTTTGGACCACTAAAGAAAGGGTAATTCCCCGACCAGAAGAGAAATCAACGGTCCGTGAAGATCTAAAAGATCTATCAAAAAACCGTCCTTGGATCGTTATGTTGCTCTTAACCATTTTGGTTTTTGTCACTTTAGCACTCAAAGGAGGCATGTATATTTACTATTTCAAAGATTACTTGAGTGAACCAGCTTTGGCTAATTTTTTAGAAAATATAGGATTCAATGGATTTATTAATGGCTTGAATCAAGGACTGACCAGTATGGGACTCACAGAATTCAAGTGGCCCGAAGATGCTCCAACTTCTGCTTTCAGTCTATTTAATGCTGGTGGAATTATTTTTATGATTTTTGGAATTTTCTTTTCAAAATCATTAGCAGATCGGTTTGGTAAAAGAAATGTGTTTGGAATAGGATTATTTATTTCTACCATTTTCATCATTCTATTTTATTTCTATCCTTCAGATTCCATTGGAATTGTTTTTATTACTCAAATCTTTCATGGCTTCTTTTATGGAATCACCATTCCATTGCTATGGGCGATGATAGCCGATGTAGCCGATTATTCTGAATGGAAAAATCACCGAAGAGCCACCGCCATTATTTTTTCAGCCATGATTTTTGGATTAAAAATAGGATTAAGTATTGGAGGAGCATTAGTGGCATCATTGCTAGCAAGCTATGAATACGATGCCAACCTATCCGCTCAATTACCTTCTGCTATCAATGGCATTAAACTTTCCGTAAGCATCTATGCCGCCATTCCGTTTCTGATTGGTGCGGCTTCCCTATTCTTTTATGAGATAAATAAACAAATGGAAAACCAGATAGAAGAAGAATTATTGTCAAGAAGAGAACAAGTATAACCTCAAAAAAACATTAAAATGCCAGAAGATAAAATTACGGAAGATTTAGAAAAATTAAAAGAAAAAGCGATTTCTGCCCCCTTGGTAACGCATCTGTATACGGCCGATCCTTCCGCTCATGTTTTCGAGGGAAAATTTTACATTTATCCTTCTCATGATATCGACGCCGGAATACCTTTCAACGACAATGGAGATCATTTTGGAATGGAGGATTATCATGTTTTTTCAATGGAAGACCCTACGGCGCCTGTGGTGGATCATGGTCCCGCCTTACACGTAGCAAATGTTCCTTGGGCAGAACGCCAGATGTGGGCACCAGACGCGGCAGAGAAGGATGGAAAGTACTACCTCTATTTTCCAGCAAAGACCAAGACTGGAATTTTTAAAATTGGGGTAGCCATTGGAGATCATCCTCACGGACCTTTTACAGCACAACCAGAAGCTATTAAAGGCAGCTACTCCATAGACCCTGCCGTTTTTGCGGATTCCGATGGAAGTTATTATATGTATTTTGGAGGAATCTGGGGTGGTCAATTGCAAAAATACAGAAACAATATTTATAAAGAATCACATGAAGAACCATCTCCCAAAAAGCCAGCACTAAATCCCATCATGGCTAAGTTGACAGATGATCTGACGGAGTTTTGTGAAAATCCACGACCAATAGAAATTTTGGATAGCGATGGGAATCCGCTGCTCGCCGGAGATCACAATCGTCGTTTTTTTGAGGCTGCCTGGGTTCATAAACATAAGGATACCTATTATTTCTCTTATTCTACCGGTAACACCCATTTTATTTGCTATGCTACTGGAAATAATCCTTATGGTCCTTTTACCTATCGTGGAAAAATACTCAATCCGGTCATTGGTTGGACCTCACATCATTCTATTTGTGCTTTCAAAGAGCGGTGGTACCTCTTCTATCATGATTCCATTTTGTCCGGTGGCGTTACTCATTTGAGATCTATGAAAATGACAGAACTCCACCATCAGGAAGACGGAACCATTGACACGATCAATCCTTATGATATTTAGAATTTTATTCGCTTAAAATTCAATTTATCTAGCTATTATTTTGATGATGCATCAAATTTATTAGAAAATGGGCCAAATCTACTATCCCAAAAATACCCCCATAGTCTACATTTACATCAGAAAACTAATTTGTCGATGATAAAGAAAAATGCTCAACCAGGGTCCTATGCTAAAGAGTTAATTGTGCTTAGTATTTCGATCATACTTTTTCTCTTTATTCTTCTGGGGTATTTAGAACGATAATCCTAGATGTATAGTAATGGAATATCTACTTAAAAAATCAATCAATAAAACTTACATGAAAAATCATTTACCTCCTATCTTAAAGTGGGCAAAAATCTTAGGTATTTTTTGTCTATTTATTTCCACGCTACATCCAGCCTATGCACTACCTTTTGAAGAAATTCAGGTAAGTGGTACTATTATGGATGCGGACGAAAACGAGCCTTTACCTGGGGTTACCATTATAGTAAAGGGACAACAAACCGGTACCGTAACAGACATCGACGGAACCTACTCACTTAAGGTCCCCGACGAATCCGCCGTGTTAATTTTCTCATATACTGGATATGTCACCCAAGAAATTACCGTTGGAAATCAAACCCGAATCGATCTGAGCATGGCATCAGATGTACAAAAACTCGACGAAATTGTGGTAGTAGGATATGGTAGCCAAGATCGGGCTAAAGTAACCGGTGCTGTCTCTACCATCAAATCTGCAGAAATTACAGAAGTACCTGTTTTTACAGCCGATCAAGCCTTACAAGGTAAAGCATCTGGGGTAACCGTTATCAATAATGGATCGCCTGGAGCAGATCCTATTGTGCGAATCCGTGGACTTGGTACCACTGGAGACAATAGTCCGTTGATTGTAGTGGATGGTGTAGTCGTTCAAGGTTTAGGTGATCTTAATCCTTACGATATAGAATCGATGACCATCTTAAAGGATGCTTCTACTACGGCAGTTTTTGGTGCGCAAGGATCTAACGGAGTCATCATGGTAACTACCAAAAATGGTGTTTCTGGAGAGACTAAAATTGAGCTCAATGCTTACGCAGGTGTACAACAGGTTGCCAAACGGTTTGAGGTGATGAACCGTGAACAATACCTACAGCATGCCTCAAACTGGGGGGTAGCACAAGGTCGTATTGAAGATCCTCAATATGCTGATTTAATTAACAATGATACCGACTGGCAAGATGAGATTTTCCAGAATGGCGTCATGCAAAGTTATAATGTATCTGTTTCTGGTGGAAACGATAATAGCAATTTCAGAATCGGTGGTGGTTATATCGATCAAGACGGGGTCATGCTAAATACAGGAACAAACCGTTATACCTTCCGGGCAAATAGTAATTTCACAAAAGGTAAACTAACCGTTGGTGAAAATCTTTCCGTTTCTTTAGTTGAAAGAACTCCTGAGAACAATGCGGGTGGACGTTCTGCGATTGAGCACGCTATTAAGATGCCTCCTTATTTTTCAGTATTTAATCCAGAAAATATCGGAGGATATCAAGGGGTAAATAATTCACTGGATGCACAAGATGCAGAAAATCCAGTTAGAGTATTAATGCACCCACAGAATTTATCAAAACGAACAAATTTATTGGGTAATCTTTATGCAGAATATGAAATACTTCCGGAACTTAAATTCCGTGTGCAAGGTGGATTAGACTGGTGGACCTTTAATAATAATAATTTCACTCCCTCTTTTTCAGGAGAACCTACCGCAAGACCTTTTGCCGTGATTGGACGCGGAAACGGTACGCATCGTCAAATTACTGCTTTTGCTCAGTTTAATTATACTAAGAGTTTTGGCAATCATAATTTTGATGCACTTATTCTTGGGGAAAGGAATAATTCTTTTGACACTAGAGAAGGTGCCAGTAGTACCAATGCTATTACCGATGAAATTAACAACTTAACCAATGTTGATGCCCAAATTGGATCTTTTGGTTTTGAATATACACGTATCGGGATGTTGGGACGATTAAATTATGACTACGCTGGAAAATATATCTTAGCAGGTTCTTATCGTCGTGATGCTTCTTCTCGATTTGGATCAGATAACAGATGGGCTGGGTTCTATTCTGTAGCTGGTGGCTGGGTAATCAGCAAAGAGAATTTCTTTCCAAAAGTAGGTGCCATTTCTAGTCTAAAGCTAAGAGGTAGTTTAGGTACTGTAGGAAATGATAAAATCGGTGAATACCGTTATGCAGCTTCGATCAATACTGGATCTTATAATTCTTCTTTTATTGATGTTCTGACCGGTTCACATTACCTAGCTGCTGGGACAACTGCCGGTAACGTAGCAACTCCTGATTTAAAGTGGGAAACTACTACAATGACGAATATTGGAATGGATGTATATCTTTTTGATAATCAAATTTCTTTCGCCGCAGAATACTACCGGAATGTAAGTGACGATCTATTAATCAACGTACAACTGACTCCTTCTCTAGGTGGTCACAACGGAAATGGTCCTCGAAACGTAGGATCGGTTAAAGTGGATGGTTTTGATTTCAATCTGGGATATAACGACGCACAAGGACCTTTCAAATGGAATGCTAATTTCAACCTTAGTACGACCAATAATGTGGTGCAGAATTTAAATGGTGAAGTATTAGGAAACGGAAATTTTGAGGGTACGAATATTTTAAGAAGTGTGGAAGGACAACCTATTAATCACTTTTTTGGACTCATTACAGACGGTATCTTTCAAACAGAAGAAGAGATCTTAACTTCTCCTCTCCAAGAAGATGCTAAACCAGGAGATATTAAATTTAGAGATATTTCTGGTGAAAACGGTGTTCCTGATGGAGTCATTGATGATTTTGACAAGACCAATCTTGGAAATCCAATTCCAGATATCATTTACGGTATTTCTTTGGGTGCCAATTATAAAAACTTTGATGCTAGTATCTTTATCAATGGTATGCACGGTAATGAAATTTACAATACCAATATCTGGGATCTGGAAGGTGGTCGTCGATTCTTCAATGCTAGTCCTAAAGCACTAGATGCTTGGACACCAGATAATAGAGATACTGACATTCCACGCATTACAACAGATCCACAAAACCTACAAGCATCTGATCGATTCATAGAAGATGGTTCTTTTACTAGATTGAAAAATATAACCTTAGGATATACTTTAAATAACCTTGGTAAAAATGCTAACTCCTCCATTCGTTTTTACGTAAGTGGACAAAACCTTATCACCATTACAGATTATTCTGGTTTAGATCCTGAAGTAGGTTCTTCTTCTGTAGTAGGTAACAACGCTTCTCAAGTTGGTTTAGACCGTGGTAACTACCCTATTTCAAAAACCTATATTGGTGGAATTCAAATTAAATTTTAACAACATGAACTTAATAATTAAAACAAGTCTTATAGTCGGATTAATTCTGACACTATCTGTATCCTGTAAAGATGATTTAGAATTAACAAATCCGAATGAACTTTCGGAAGAAACCTATTTTAAAAGACCGGAACAGTTACAATCAGCGGTAGATGCCATCTACGCGAACCTTCAGACCGAAGCCTTATTTTCTAGAGTATGGTACTATATGTACGACAATATGTCGCACGAAGTAGAAACCAATCCGCAGCACGAGGCGAACAAAAGAGTTTATTTTGACTTCAATTACAACGCAGACGACGCTTACATTTTTCAGTACTGGGACAATTGTTTTCGTGGAATTAACAAAGCTAATTTTGTTATTCAAAATGAGTCAGCTTTCGAAAATGTTCCTGAGGAAATGATTAGATCCTCGATTGGAGAAGCTAAATTTTTACGCGCATTTTACTACTCTCTTTTAGTTCAACGGTTTGGAGGTGTGCCCCTCTATATCGACCCAACTGGAGAAGGGCAACCAAGAGCCACAGAAGAAGAAGTATACGCACAAATCATTACTGATCTGGAAGACGCAGCTACTCGCCTTAGTAGTAAGGCAAACACAGATGGAGGTCGTCCTTCAGCTGGTTCAGCACTAGGTTTATTAGGAAAAATGTACTTACACACTGAACAGTGGAGAGCTGCCGCAGATGCGTTTTCGTCTATGAGTGGTTATGCACTAACGGATGATTATAATGATAATTTCATTGAAGAAACAGAATACAATCTCGAATCTGTGATCGAAATTAATTTTACCCTGGCAGAAGAGGCTACCACAGATTGGAGCGGAGTTGGTACAGGTTCAGGCATTCACGAATTTTCTTTTAGAGGTCAAGATATGGGTTGGAATGACTGGTTTAACTCCTACCCTAGTCAAGATTTAGTAGATGAATACGAAGATAATGATCCACGTTTTGCGGATAATTTTTATGTAAACGGTGATCTATTCAACAATGGAACGCAGACCGTAGAATTACCATTGGATCGAATGGTAGCTTGGAAAAAATACCAATTGTATTACAAGCAGCCAAACGAAAATCAGGCCTCTGGAATTAACTGTCGATTTCTTCGATATGCAGATGTTTTATTAATGCACGCAGAGGCAGAAAATGAGCTAGGTAATTCTTCCGCAGCCATTGCATTACTGAACCAAGTTAGAGATCGCGTAGGTATGCCTAATTACGGTACACCTGAAATGAATGCGATCTACCCTGTTGGCAATAAGCAGGAAATATTTGAAGCAATTGTACACGAGCGTAAAGTAGAATTGGCTGGGGAGCAAGTACGTTTTCAGGATTTAATTCGCTGGGATATAGCGGACCAAGAATTATCTCAATTTGGATTCCGTAAAGGAGTCCATGAACGTTTTCCAATTCCTTTTAGAGAAATCAATACCAATGAAAATATTACCGAGGCAGATCAAAATCCTGGGTTCTAAATTCTTCAAATAATGCTTAAGTGTAATTTCATACTAATGATACTCCTTATTCTTTTGTCAGGGCTTTGTTCCTGTCATGAGGATAAGGATGTGTTTTTTTTCATGAACCTAAAACCATCTGATACTGGCATTTATTTTAATAATGAAATCAAAGAAACTGACCTTGTAAATTATTTCTCTTATCCTTACCTGTATATGGGCGGGGGCGTAGCTATTGGAGATATAAATCAAGATGGCTTGCAGGATATCTATTTCACTTCCAATATGGGTGAAAATAAATTATATCTAAATCAATCAAATGGCCAAGAACTTAAGTTCAAAGACATAACACATACCGCTGGGATACAAGGCGATGATCGATGGGATACGGGGGTGGTTATGGCAGATGTAAACGCAGATGGCTGGTTGGATATTTATGTTTCCGTATCTGGGAAATGGAATTCCACTAAAAATCAACTTTTCATAAATAATGGCGATCTCACTTTTTCAGAACAAGGAGCATCTTTCGGATTAGACGATAATGGACATAGTACCCAAGCGGCATTTTTTGACTATGATCGAGATGGTGATCTGGATGTGTATATCGTTAATTATCCTCCGCTAGATTTTAAAGCTCCTAATTTTGTTTATAGTCAAAATAGTAAAACCCCAAAGTACCAAACGACCGATCGACTGTATCGAAACGATAACAACCGTTTTACGGATGTTACCGAAACAATGGGCGTTTTAAATTTTGGCTTAGGATTAAATATCAGTACCGCAGATTTCAACCAAGACGGATGGCCGGATATTTATGTCTCAAACGATTTTGCCGCACCCGATTTTTTATATTTAAATCAACAAGGTCAACACTTTGAGAATGTAATATCTTCAGCTACTGGTCATACCGCTTTTTATGGAATGGGAACAGATGTAGCAGATATCAACAATGATGGATTGATAGACATTTTTCAAGCGGACATGACGCCTGCTGACAATTTTCGATCTAAGGCCAATATGTCAGGTATGAATCCTCAAGGCTTTTGGGAAATGATTGACCTAGGACTGCATTATCAATATATGGAAAACACCATGCAGCTCCACCAAGGAACCGATCAGAGCGGAACTCCCTACTTTGGAGATATCTCCAGAATGACTCAAACAGCACTCACTGATTGGAGTTGGTCACCATTATTAGCCGACTTTGACAATGATGGTTGGAAAGATTTACATATTACCAATGGTACTAGAAGAGACATTAACAATAAAGATTATTTCCATAAAATAAAAAGTAAAAATAATCTCTCTGATTTACAAAAGTCCCTAGGCATTCCTTCTAAAAGAATTCCGAATTATTTTTTTAAGAATAACGGAAATCTAAACTTCACAGAAAACAGCAATGTCTGGGGACTAAATTTTGCAGGATTTTCTAATGGTTCTGCTTACGGAGATTTGGATAATGACGGAGACCTCGACTTAGTCACCAACAATATAGATGACCCTGCGTCCATTTTTCAAAACAACCATCCTTTTCCCCATAACTGGCTACGCCTAAAATTTAATGGTCCAACAGGAAATCAATTTGGTTTAGATACAAAAGTAGAAGTGGTGTATGGCTCCAATGTATTATTTGGAGAAAATAAAACTACCCGTGGTTTCCAATCCTCCTCAGAACCTATCTTACATTTTGGGTTGGGAAAAACAAAAAATATTGATCAAATCAAAGTTACTTGGTTTGATGGAAAAATAGAAATATTAGAAAATGTCAGTGTGAATCAAACTTTGGTCATCGAATATAAAAACGCCGTTGTACCCGAAGTAAAATTTTCTGAACCAACCACACTTTTCACTAAAAACGAATTGCCAGCCATCAAATTCCACCATCAAGAAAACAAGGATATTGATTTTGAAAAAGAACGACTACTCCCCCATTCAAATTCCCGCTATGGCCCGGGTCTAGCTATTGGCGATATCAATCAGGATGGATTAGAGGATGTTTACATCGGAGGAGCTAAAGGTCAAGCG
The DNA here is from genome assembly GCA_937928405.1 of uncultured Saprospiraceae bacterium. Lineage (GTDB taxonomy): Bacteria > Bacteroidota > Bacteroidia > Chitinophagales > Saprospiraceae > JALZUU01. The sequence continues at coordinate 14,425 of CALFWZ010000098.1, read as the reverse complement.
GGCGGTTTATTTATCCAAGATCGACAAGGAAAATTTTCCTCACAACAAGTATCGCTCTTAGCAGCAGACCAGTTTCACGAAGATCTTGATGCACTATTTTTTGATGCGAATGGAGACGGATTAGATGATTTATATATTGTAAGTGGTGGAAATGAAGAGGCTCCAAATTCCGCTTATTATGAAGACCGATTTTATCTGAATAAAAATGGAAAACTGATCAAATCCAACCAGTTTCTACCAAAAATAAATAGCTCTGGATCGAAAGTAAAAGCTTGCGATTTTGACAAGGACGGTGATCTAGATTTGTTGGTGAGTGGACGTTTAGTCCCCCATCATTATGGCCAGCCTGCCAAATCTTTTTTATTGATCAATGAACAAGAAAACGGAGAATTTAAATTCCGAGATGGCACAAAAGAATATTTTCCAGAAGGAGAGCAACTAGGAATGGTCACTGATTTTCTGTGGGTAGATTTTAATCAAGATGATTACACAGATTTGGTTTTTGTGGGAGAATGGATGCCCATTAGATTTTTTCAAAATGAGCAAGGAACCTTTAAAGAAGTAAACAAAAATGAAGCTAGCCGCGGATGGTGGTTTAGTATTGCTTCTTCAGATTTCAATCAAGATGGATTGTCAGATTTTATACTTGGCAATCTTGGTTTGAATTATAAATACCAAGCAAGTCCTGAGGCTCCATTCGAGCTTTATGTGAATGATTTTGATAAAAACCAACAAAGAGATATTGTCTTAAGTTATCACTATGATGGTGAAAAATTTCCAGTCAGAGGCCGACAATGTTCTTCTGAGCAAATGCCTAACATTAAAGAAAAATTTAAAACTTATAATGAATTTGCTGCTGCCAATCTTTCCACGATTTATAGCGAAGAAGCACTAAAAAATGCTGAAGTACATTTATCGGTCAGTTCATTTGCTAGTCAAGTTTGGTTAAGTAATAAGGAAGGTGGTTATCAAAAGACAAACTTGCCTGCAATTTGTCAAACGTCTTCCATCAATAGTATTCTAGTTAAAGATTTTGACCAAGATGGCTATGAGGATTTACTATTGGCAGGCAACCTTTTTTCTTCGGAAGTAGAAACCAAAAGGAACGATGCTGGGATCGGTCAAGTGTTATTGGGAGGTCCATCCGGACAATTCAAGCCCATCCCTTCCCAACAATCAGGATTACGACTGAACAAAGATGTAAAAAATATTAAACCACTGAAAACAGCGAATAAAGAATTACTCCTTATTTCAAATAACAATGATGCTTTAGAAATCTACGAACAGGTAGGTAAGTTAAATTCCTTAAAATAAAAAATATGAAATTCTCTACTAATTTATTATTCCTTTGCGGCCTGATCCTACTAGGTTGCTTATTTTCTTGCAGCAAAGAAGAACTCTATCGTGGTGAAATTGAAACAACTATTCCTTCGGTAAGTTTTACTGCTACACCATTAGCAAATCCAAATTATATTGTTTTAAATAATACCAGTACGGGAGAAGGTCTTTTCTCGGCCTGGAGATACCGGGCAGGAGGTAGCTTCCAAAGAGATATGACGGAAGCACCTGACACTAGTTATTACCCAGAAATGGGCTCCTATGAAATAACGCTACTTGTTGGTAATGATGCCGGATATGACTCCGTTAAAACGACCGTTATTATTGATCAACGAGATGTTGACTTACCAGAGCCTGGTGGCGATAACTGTTTGGTGCTAGGTGATTTTGAAGATGGGGAAGTTGGTGGATGGAACGCTTGGGGTCAAGCTGTTTCGGTAGAAGACAATCCCAGCCTCTCAGCCGTCAACTCCTCTAATAAGGTATTGAAAATGACACAATCAGATCCTTTTTCTCAGAGTGCAAATCTAACTGGCCCCATCGTCACTCCTAATGCGATTAAAATGACCGTCGATGTTTACTTCGATGTAGCGGGATCACTCAAACTTCAAATTGAAGGTGATTTTGCCACTGGTTATTTCCTAGACGTACCTGCTGGTGAATGGGTTACTTTAGAATACCCGCTGGAAGGAGAAGTATCCGCAGGTGGAGACTACCCTTGGGTCTTGATTCAAGGTAATACACCGGGCAATTATTACATTGATAATATCAAATATTGTGCATCCGACATTAGTGTGGAGCCTTGTGATTTATTAGGAGACTTTGAAGATGGAGAAGTAGGTGACTGGAACGCCTGGGGACAGCAAGTGTCTGTTGCTGATAACCCTGTGTCTTCCCCAGTAAACGCTTCCACTAAAGTATTAAAAATGACACAGTCTGCTGCTTTTGGAGAAAATGCCAACCGCAGTATTCCAGTCATTACTGAAAATGCAAAAGCTGTTACCGTTGACGTTTATTTCGAGGTAGCTGGATCTTTAAAACTACAGATTGAAGAAGATTTCGCTACTGGATACTTCCTAGATGTTCCTGCTGGGGAATGGGTAAATCTTCGATTCGATCTAGAAGGTCAAACTTCTGCTGGCACCAATTACCCTTGGATTCTGATTCAAGGTAATACAGATGGAAATTACTACATCGATAATATTAAATACTGCGAATAAAATATTTTTTCGGTTAATTTTTTTGACTTGCACAAATCTGTCCGCTTTATAAGGATAGATTTGTCAAGCAATTTTTCTTAATGAATTAAAATACATGATGACAATTCAAACATCTTCAACTCGATTGGTCTTTTTATTTTCTTTTTTACTAGTCCTTTTTTCTTGCGGAGACAAAGAGAAAATAGAACCAAATACAAGCGATTTAATACCTCCCTCTTCTGTTGCTATTTCAAACATTAGTGACAACGCTTTCAGAGTAGATTGGACTAGTGTTTCTGGAGCAGAAGGATACGAAGCTACGGTCGCCCGAGACGATAGCTTTACCGATTTAGTGCAGCCTTACGTTGATCTACGTGAAAATGGAACAGGGATTAATGTCATATCGTTAGACACCTCCACCACTTATTATGTCCGGATACGAACCATTATCGACGGAGAAAAATCAGCTTTTTCTACTACCGTAAATGGAACAACACTTGGCGCTGCTGGTGCTGAACCTACAAACGCCCTTAAAGATGAAGCCACCACCTTTGCGGTTGGAATGGCTGTCCGAGTTAATAATCTAAGCGGACAGTATGATGCCATTTATAAAAGAGAATTTAACAGTTTAACGGCGGAATATGAAATGAAAATGAACATCATGTATCCTTCTCAAGGCAATTACGATTTTACCCGCGCAGATGCCATTGTTGACTATGCCCAAGAAAATGGGATGCACGTTCATGGTCACGCATTGATCTGGCATGCGGCTACTCCATCATGGGTAGAAAATTTTAGCGGTACGGACCAAGAGTTTGAGGACATGGTGGAAGACTATATCAAGACGACTGTTACCCGATACATTGGCAAAGTAAGATCTTGGGATGTAGTGAACGAAGCCATCGAAGATGGAAATGGTCAATTGAGAAATTCCGTTTTTCTACAAAGAATGGGAACAGATTATATCAAAAAATGTCACCAATGGGTTAGAGAAGCAGATCCAAATGTTTTGATTTTTTATAACGACTATAATATGGTGTCTAGCAATACCAAAAGAAATGCGGCCTTGGCAGTAGTTGATCAGCTTATTCCAGAAGATCTAATTGATGGTTTCGGTTTTCAAATGCATATTTCCTATAACGGACCTTCCAAGTCTCAAATCGCCAATGCAGCTAAAGATGTCACAGACCGAAATTTATTACTGCATTTTTCTGAACTAGATGTTCGTGCCAATCCGGATAATAATATGACCATGCTGACCGAGACACGAGCCATCGAACAACAACAGAAATACAAAGAAGTCGTCGAAGTTTATAACGCTATTCCAACGGATAGTAAATTCGCCTTAACGGTCTGGGGTTTGAAAGATAATGAATCCTGGTTACAAAATTTCTGGGGGCATATTGACTGGCCGCTGATGTACGATGACCAATTTAATATTAAAAAATCTCATACTGGATTCTTAGAAGGATTACAATAATCTATTCTATTTTTTTACAATCATTAAATAAAAAATTATGAAAAAAATTTTACCCGTTCTATTATTTTTATCTACCGTTTGTCTATCTATCAATGCCCAAGATGGTACCCTGTCCAATCTTGTATTTGATACGACCGTTGAACAAGGACAGACGAATCTGACTTTTACGTTTGATTATACTGCTAGCGAAGCTGGTACGGTAGAATGGCAATTAATTACCGCACTTCCTGATGGTACACCGAATTGGGGACAACCCAATGTTGTTTATATGGTGATAAACGTAGACGCAGCAGCCGATGCTACTACCGCTTCCTTTACCTATGACGTAGGGAATGGACCGGTTGGGACCTATACTTGGGCAGGTAAAGTTACTTTAGCTGGCATGGACTTAGGTTATAACAACGCTGGGAATTTAGTAGACGTAACCGAAGGCGGTGGAGGTCCTATAACCGCCGGAGGATTAAGCAACTTAAGTTATGATGCAGAAGTAGTTCCTGGAACAACCGACTTGACTTTTTCTTTTGATTATACTGCTACGGAAGACGGTACGGTAGAATGGCAATTACTGCCTGCGATGGCAGATGGTTCTCCAGACTGGAGTGGCACCAATGCCGCGTATGCTTCTTATGATATTACGGAGGCGGCAACCCCAACTAATAACTCATTCACCTATGAAATTCCGATGGGTGCTGCTCTTGGCACCTATACTTGGGCAGGAAAAGTTACCTTAGCCGGAATGGATTTAGGATACAATAATACGGGTAATTTAGTGGAAATTACGGACGCAGTAAACACAAGTGATCTTGAATTTTCTACTAAGTATTTCACCTTATCTCCAAATCCGGTGACAGATATATTGACGATTATTGCTAAGGAGGAAAACAGTCTATATATGATTTATAATCAATTAGGACAAGTAGTAAAAACAAGTCAAGCTGCAGGTCTTACGCACCAACTCGACCTTTCAAGTTTACCTACTGGTACTTACTGGGTTAAGTCAGACACAGGGCTAACTAAAGCAGTCAACAAACTCTAAAATTTCATTAAATAAAATTAATAAGATGGAGGTAGTTTATGTTTAAACTATCTCCATTTTTCAAAAAAAAAATTAATGGCTAAATCAGCAAAAATTCTAAAAGGAAAGAAAGAATATTTTAAAGGAATTCCAAAAATTAAATACGAAGGGCCAAAATCAAAAAATCCTTTAGCCTTTAAATGGTATAAAGCCGATCGAAAAGTAGGTGGAAAAACGATGGAGGATCACTTTCGTTTTGCCGTAGCTTACTGGCATAGCTTCTGCGGAACCGGTGGCGATCCATTTGGTGCTGGCACTAAAACCTTTCCGTGGTCCAAAGCAAGTACTCCTTATAAAAGAGCAACCGATAAAATGGATGCCGCCTTTGAATTCATCACAAAAATTGGAGCGCCTTATTATTGCTTCCATGACATAGATTTGATCGAAGAAGGAGATACACTATCAGAAACAACCAAAAGAATAAACTTCATCAGCGATTATGCATTAAAAAAGCAAAAAGCTTCTGGCGTAAAACTACTATGGGGAACCGCTAATCTATTTTCTAATCCCCGTTATATGAATGGTGCGGCCACCAATCCTGATTTCAAAGTGGTAGCTTACGCTGCCGCTCAAGTAAAAAATGCCTTAGATGCCACCATCAAGCTGGGAGGAGAAAATTATGTTTTCTGGGGCGGTCGAGAAGGTTATATGAGCCTACTAAATACGGACATGAAAAGAGAATTGGATCATATGGCTACGTTCTTACACATGGCCAAAGATTATGCGCGGGCACAAGGATTTAAAGGCATGTTCTTTATTGAACCAAAACCGATGGAACCTAGTAAGCACCAATATGATTTTGACGCGGCTACCGTCATTGGATTTTTAAAAGAACATGGACTAGAAGAGGATTTTAAATTAAATCTGGAAGTTAACCACGCTACCCTAGCCCAACATACTTTCCAACACGAATTACAAGTGGCGGTTGATAATAACATGCTTGGTAGTATTGATGCTAACCGAGGAGATTATCAAAATGGTTGGGACACGGATCAATTTCCAAATAATGTACTTGAATTAGTGGAGTCGCTCCTAGTGATGCTGCCAGCGAATGGATTCTTAGGAGGTGGCGTTAATTTTGATGCCAAGACCCGTCGAAATTCAACGGACCTAGTAGATTTATTTTACGCACATATTGGTGGAATGGATACTTTTGCGCGTGCTTTATTGGTGGCTGATAAAATAATGAAAAATTCAGATTACCTTCCGATCCGTAAAAATCGGTATGCCTCTTTTGATAAAGGGAAAGGTGCTAAATTTGAAGCTGGAAAATTATCATTGACGGACTTGGCAAAAATTGGTCATAAAGGTGGAGAACCCAAGCTTCAAAGTGGACGTCAAGAATTATTAGAGAATATTTTAAACCAATATATTTAATCGATGAAAAAGTTGATTCTTCTTTTTTCTACCCTTTTCATATTTAATTTACATAGTCAGGAAAGTGCTAATTTTGGTGCTGCTAAGTTTGCTCCTGAAGATGGAAAAAAGATGTTGATCATTGGTCAAGACTTAGGTGCCGTTGGTGGATTGGTAAACTACACCAACGGCTATCTTGACAATATTGATTGTCCATATCCTCCTGGCGTAACTAGCTACACCAATATTGCCTCCTTAGATGGATTGACCGCTCTAGCCAATTGGGGATCTGGTGATGTCCGAGCGCAAGCTTACGTAAATGATCCAGCATTTAATAATACCAGTATAGCCATCGGATTATATATGGTAGGTTCATTGACCAATATTACTAATGGAAATTTAGATAATAATATTCAAAATCTGGGTAACTGGATAAGAGGACAGGATCGACCCATTTTCCTACGTATTGGCTACGAATTTGAAGGGCCTTGGAATAATTATGATCCCACTCAATTTAAAAATGCTTGGCGATATATTGTAGCAAAATTCGACGAACTGGAAGTACGTAATGTCGCTTATGTTTGGCAATCTGCCGGTCTTAACTACAATAATATTATTAATTGGTATCCAGGAGATGAGTATGTCAATTGGGTAGGCTATTCCCATTTTGATGGACCTAATCCTGGACTGAGTATTCGAAACTTTGCAAACCAACGGAATAAGCCAATAATGATTGCGGAAGCAACGCCTAGGGTCGATCTGGGAGATGGTAATGGACAAATGCATTGGGATAATTGGTTTCAACCGTTATTCAATAGCATTTACGCAAATAATAAAATTAAGGCCCTAGCCTACATAAATGTTGATTGGGATAGTCAGCCTATGTGGAATGGTCAAGGATGGGGAGATTCACGGGTACAAGCTAGTCCTCTCGTAAAAGCGGAATGGGAAGAAGAAATTAAGACCAGTCCTTGGTTGACCGATAATGCTAATTTTTTTGAAGATATTAATTATCAAAGTTGGATCAGTACAGAGCTTGAAAATCCAGCAATCTTAGCCCCAGAAAAATTGATTATTTCCCATGCTCAAAACAAATTATCTATTAAGGAAGCAGGATTGCAAGAATTAGATGGTCTAGAAATTAGAGATTTTAATGGACAACTAATTTATGAAAATAATCAAAAAGAAATTTTATATGAAGTGGATATCAGCTTTCCCAATATAAAAGGGATAATTATCATTGTAAACCTTGGTAAGAAAAGAATCATACAAAGATATTCTTACACTCCGTAAATTATTATCTTTGAATTATTTATACGAAGTTGTTTCTGTATTTTATTAATCCTTAAATTTTTCCTACAAAAAAAATAGGGTTTAATCATAAAGTTGAGATCATTTAAATCAGCCAATGTCATTGAGAAAATTATTTACCTTATTATTTTTTTTGATTTTGGAACTCCATCTTGGTTTCGGGCAAAAGGTATTACCTGATTTTGAATTTATCTCTATAGACGAAAATTTTCCTAAAAGAGGTATTACGGCCATTATAGAAGACCACCAAGGTTTTATTTGGATTGGTACTTATGGTGCTGGTCTGTACAGATATGATGGAATTAGTTATACTTCTTTTCGTTATAATTGGCAAGATAGCACCTCCATCAACAGTAATACCATTAATACCGTTTATTTAGATCAAAAAAATAACATTTTAATTGGAACAAATATCGGTCTAAATATTTATAATCAATCTCTTGGAACTTTTTCTACTATTCCCATTGAAAAATCTATCGAAAACCAACCAGATAAGTTGGATATTGTTTCTATTATTCAAGATGCCAATGGTAGCATTCTGATTGGAAGTAATACATATGGACTATTTGTCATTCCACCAGGAGAAAAGATAGCGAAATCGGTCACTAAAGAATTTCCCTTAAATATTTTAAACTTCGCAGTTAGTGCTTCTGGGAATATCTATGCAGCTACGAACTTAGGCTTGAAGATTTATGACCCAGAAAAAAACACTTTTAGAACAGCTGAGGTTCATACCGAACAAGGAATTCTAGAAATCAAAGAACCCATCACACAATTATTAGTTGATAAAATGAATAATTTGTGGATAGGTAGTCAACAAAATGGGATGTATAAAACCTCCTGTTTGAATGCCAAAAATCCTAGCTTAAAATACCTAGAAAATTTCCCCATTTCTAGTAAAAGAATATTATCCATCGGAGCAGATAAAAAGGGAAATATTTTTTGTGGAACCGAAAATGATGGATTAATTATTCTAGACAATAAGGGAAAATTAGAAAAAATCCTTCAGAAAGATAAAAGCGAATGGGGAGGAATAAAATCCAATTCTGTTTGGGAAATATATTTTGACCAACACAACAGGCTTTGGTTAGGATATTATAACGAAGGAGTCGATCTTTATGATCCTAATTATCGCAAATTTAATCAGATTATCCATCAATCTAATCGTCCAAATTCAATTAGCCCGGCTTCGCTTACAGGTATTGTGGTGGATGATAAAGATAATATATGGTTTGGTCAAGATGGCGGAGGTCTCAATTATTATGATAAAGCAAAAAATGAATTCATACCATTTCTTCATGAAAGAGGATCGGATTATCTTTACGATGTGCCAGCTGCCATCCAAACTATTTTTATTGATAGCAAAGAAAACGTATGGGCTGGAAGTTGGGATGAAGGTATTTTTTTACTAAAAAAAGGAAGTCAGCAATTTATAAACTACACGATAGAAAACACAGGCGGACAACTTGCTTCTAACAGAATTCTAAGTATCTGTGAAGATCGTTTCGGTACCATTTGGATTGGTACCTTTGGAAAAGGCTTACATAGTTATGATCCTAAGCAGGATTTTTTTTCCCATAAAAATAATCATCTACTTGTAAGTCATAATCTTCTAACGAGTGATATTAGGAAAGTAATCATTGACCAGAACAACCAACTTTGGGTTGGCTCCACCAACGGATTATATCTTCTAACACTCGATGCAAAACAAGAAATAAAAGCAATTGTATCCTTCCGAAAGAAGTGGGCTACTATTGAAAAAACACACAATAGTTTATCTAATATTCTTACTATTTATCAATCTAAAAATAATGATATCTGGGTGGGAACGGATGGTGCAGGATTGCTTCGCTATTCAATTGCTAACGACAGTCTGATACTCTATAACAGAACAACGGGACTAGAGCAAGAAACGGTGGCTGCCATCATAGAAGAATCATCTGGCCAAATTTGGGTGAGTGGTCGAAATGGAATTTCGGTCCTTGATCCTACCAGTATTGGAAACATCAAAAATTATTCAAAAAAAGATGGACTTATCTCAAATGATTTCAATAATAATTCGGTGGCCATAGACAGTAGTGGCGTCATTTATTTTGGGAACGTTGGTGGTGGCGTTAATTATTTTAAACCAGGTCTTATTCCAAATAATAATGAGGATATTCGAGTGTATCTAACCGAGTTAAAATTGTTTAATAAAACAGTCCTTCCTGGAGAGAAAGAGGGTCCTTTGACATCTGTTATTGGGGAAACAAAAGAAATAACGCTAAATTATCTTCAGTCAGTTTTTACCATTGAATATACCGGAATCAGTCTAACTCATTCTGAAAAAAATCAATTCGCTTATTATTTGGAAGGATTGGAAAACGACTGGAATTATGTCGGAAATAAACGCAGTGCCACCTATACTTCTTTAAAGAGTGGCGATTATGTCTTTCATTTAAAAGCTGCCAATAACGATGGGCTTTGGAGTAATCAAGAAAAGACTTTAAAGATCAAAGTATTGCCCCCTTGGTGGAGATCAAAGACTGGTTTTGTAATTTACTTATTACTTTTTCTTGCTAGTTTGTATTTATTTTTCCGGATGATGCGAATGCGTTTAATTGCTAAAGAAGAGCGCGAAAATGAACAAATTAGGCGCCGCCAAGAAAAAGAATTAAATGACAAAAAATTCCAATTTTTCACCAATATATCACACGAATTCCGTACACCATTAACCTTGATAATTAATCCGTTAGAAGATCTTCTTAAAGAAAAATCCTCGGACTTTCCAGACGAAATACATACTAAACATCTTATCATTCATAAAAACTCCAAAAGACTTCAGCGGATGATCAACGAATTATTAGACTTCCGTAAACTTAGTTTTAATAAAATGAAAGTTCGAGCTCATCGGACCGAAGTAGTAGGGTTTGTGCATTCCGTAGCAGACTATTTCCAAGGAGAAGCCATGGATGCTAGTATCGATCTAAAAGTGACTTCAACGGTTGAAAAGCAACCCGTCTGGCTGGACCCGGGATTGATTGAAAAAGTATTGTTTAATTTATTATCCAATGCCTTTAAGGTTACAAACGCTGGTGGAAAAATTGAAATCAGCATTGCAGTAACAGAGACTATTCTAGAGGAAATAGATAAAACCACACCACAACCTTCCATTTCTATTGCCGTATCGGATACGGGACCGGGACTGTCTCCTGAGCATGTCAAAAAAATCTTTGACCGATTTTTTCAGGTAGAAAATTTAAACAAAGCCTACTATGGAGGTACTGGAATTGGACTTGAGGTGGTAAATAATTTTATCAAGCTTCATCAAGGTAAAATCGAAGTGGTAAGTGAATTAAAAAAAGGTACCATTTTCACCTTTTATTTACCAATCGGACAGCAATTTTTTCCAACTATTGAAACAACGGAAGAAGCAACCAAAATTAATCAGCAACTCCCCAAGGAAGTGCTAGCCCCCATTAGTACCGAAGAAAAACCAATAACAGAGAAAAAATCTAAAACACTTTTGATTGTCGAGGATAACCTTGAGTTAAGAAATTATCTAAAATCTGAATTAAAGAAAATCTACCAGATTCGAACGGCAGCGGACGGAAAAGAAGGATTGCAAATGGCTATTAACACCCTACCTGATCTTATCATTTCTGACGTTATGATGCCCAAAATGGATGGTTTTGAATTGTGCAAAAAAATCAAGTTGGACTTACGTACTTGTCATATTCCGGTCTTAATGCTCACGGCAAAGCGCGGCGATTATAATGAAATTACGGGAATTGATTCGGGAGCGGATGCCTACATGGGAAAACCATTTGATATGGTTTTATTAAAATCGAAATTAAACCAATTATTAACTAGTCGTCAAATAATTTTCAATAAATATTTTAATGGAATCAGTGAGTCTAGAATTAGTAAAAACACCACCGAACTGGACCGAGATTTCATCCAAAAAATGCTTAAACTTATCCATGCAAGAATCGGAGATACTCACTTGAATGTGGAAACACTCGCTGCCGAAGTATTTTTGAGTCGTAGTCAGCTCTATCGAAAAACGAAAGCATTGACGGGGTTGAGTGTCAATGCTTTTATTCGCAAAATTCGCTTAGAAGAATCTAGAAAAATGCTTTCTACTGGCAACCGAAATATTTCCGAAATTTGTTACACGGTAGGATTCTCTTCTCCATCCTATTTCAGTAAATGTTTTAAAGATCATTTTGGTGTTCTACCAACTGAAATTCAAGGAACAGAATAACTTCAAAATTATTCTCCCATTTGCCCAATGAATTCAATAAATTCTTTTTTATTCCTCTGAGCCAATGGGACGGTATCTTTGTTTTTGAGTAAAATTCCTTCTGAGTAGGAAATATTGATAATCATATTAATGTTAATCAGATGGCTTTTATGGGTTCTAAAAAAAGAATGGCTTCCTAATATTTTCTGGTAATGGCCAATTCCTTTGGTAGAGATCAAACTTTCACCACATTTAAGAAAAATTTTGGTGTAACTACCATCTGCTTCCAATCTTACAATGTCAGCAATCGATAAAATTCTAATCCCATCACTATGCGGAATAGTTAAAATCTTTGGTTTATCTATTAGCATCTCTTTTAATCCCTGAAGCTTATCTTTCGAAAAAGCTGGAATCTTAGAAGAACGATATCTTTCAATGGTTTTTTCTAATTTTTCAATATCAACAGGTTTCGTTAAGTATTGGAAAGAAAAATAGTCAAATGCTTTTTGGAGATAATCTGAATAAGCAGTAATGAAAATAATTTCAAAATTGGGGTTTGGAAAATGGTCAAGTATTTCAAAGCTTTCGCCATCAGGCAATCGAATATCCATAAAAACAAGATCAGGATTATTTTTTTCTAAGGCTTGAATACCTGATTTAATATCCGTGGCCTCTGCCACCACTACTAAGTCCGTTATGTAGGCATTAAGAATCGCTTTGAGCGATTCTCTTGATCCAAATTCATCTTCGATAATAATGGTTCTAATCATAGTTTTGCTTTAATTGAGTTCGGGTATTTTAACGACTTAGTGGCAAACATAATTTGATAAAAGTTCCGTTGGAGTTAGTCGATACGATTTCAAATGTAGTTGCTGGCTTTTTAAGTGCCAACAAAGATATTCTTTCTTTAATATTTTTTAAGGCAATCCCTCTTCTTTTTGAAATTGAAGAAGCACCATCTGCTATTTTTTTTATTCCTGACCCATTGTCTTCTACCGTACAAGCAAGGTACTCATTTTGGAGCTCGAGTTTAATATTTAATTTATTCTTTCTCCCAGCTGAAGTATCTCTAAAGCCATGAATGATCGCATTTTCAACTAAAGGCTGGATCATCATGGAAGGAATTTTTTCATCGAAAATTTCTTTTAAATTATAGACAATGCGATATTCAAAATTATTATCAAAACGTAATTTTTCAATACTTAAATAAAGTTCAAGAATTTCTATTTCATCCTGAACTTTAATTTGAGACTGATCAGATTGCATGAGTAGTTTAGTAATCAACTCTCCAAAAACAGTAAGATATTTATTAGCAGTTCTAACATCTTTTTTAATCATAAGGTATTGAATCGCGCCCAAGGAATTTTTAATAAAATGAGGATTCATCTGAGATTGCAGGGCCAATTGTTCTAGTTGCAATAACCTTTTTTCAATTTTATTTTTTTCTTTTTCCCTCGCAATAAGCATTCGGATAAATAGGAATAAACCAAACGGAAAAATGGCAATTGCTAAGAGTCGAACCTCCAACCGTTGGTGAAAAGCAGGAATGATCTCAAAATTTATTTTTTCCGTATTACTACTTCTAATCCCATTTACGGAAGCATAAATTTCAAAGGTATATTTCCCTGGCGGAAGATGTTCAAAAACCAAGTTTTCATTTCTAGTTTTTTGCCAATTAACGTGATAACCATCTAATTTATATAGGTAGACCAAATTATTCCGATTTCCAAAATGAATACCAGAAAAAAGGAAGGAAATATTATTTTGTTTCGATCTCAGTTCTTTTAGAGCGTCAAAAGGCATATTTTTTTCATTCACCAACATTTGTTCTAAATTAATTTTTGGTGGTAATGGATTGTCTTCTATTTCTGACACGTTCAAAACAGAAAGCCCATTTGCTGACAATACATATAATAGACTATCCACAATTCCACAATCTATGACATTATTACTAATAAGACCATTTTCTTCATTGATGACTTGAATAGAAAAACTAGTATCCTGAAGGTTATTAATTTTACATAAACCTTCATTGGTAGACACCCAAATATTTTCATCATCAAACACTTGAATAGACCGGATCAAATTACTGGGTAATCCTTGTTTAGTAGAAATATTGGTGATAGAATCTCCATTAATGATCAAAAGTCCTTTTCCTTTGGTGCCTGCCAGAATCGTTTTTCCAAAATGATTAATACAAGAAATAGGGTCTTCTCCAATACTTTTTTCTTTACCATCACTATCATTAATAGAATGACAAAAAAGCCCTTTAGTGGTGCCTGACCAGACTTGTTGATCATCATCTATATGAACGAAAGTAGAACGTTTATCAACTAGAACTTTTCTTGACAATAAGGAATGCTCATTATACCCATATTTTAGCGTCCAATGATTCGTCGCAATCATAATTTGATTGCTCTTCTTATCCATGGTTACATCTT
>CALFWZ010000097.1 GCA_937928405.1 uncultured Saprospiraceae bacterium | reverse complement strand
AAGAACAAGGTCTTTTTAGTTTGCTAGAAAACTATCTCTTGTCCAGATCTTAAAGAAACCGCCGAGTACGAGAGTACGCTCGGTGGTGTGAGAGGACGAAACGACCGATGAAAGGCATCGCTCGTTTCTCCTACTCGATTTGAGCGGTGATGGCTTAAACAAATTCCATATCTATTTGAAAAAATGCAAATAGCAAAAAAACAAAGTCAATTAGAATGATATAGCTAAATAATATGATTCTAATTAGTGTTAAAAAATATTGAAAGACACGGAACGATTTATAATACGGTGGGGAAGTCTACTAAGATTTCAGGTGGCATTATTAAGGTGGAAAGTGTAGTTACTTAATTTAGCTGGTTGGTTCTAAAAAATAATTAATATTTCTATGAAATTAGCAGAAATTGAAAATCGTTTAGACATTTTACTAAAACCCTAACGATTGATATGGTTGCTCGTTAGAGAAGGAGCACATTGACAAAAATCACCAGAAAAAATGACGATGGTCAGTATCTCAAGAAATAAAACCTTGCATCTTGCAACCATCATTAACTATAAAACGCAAGGTTATGAATAAGAAAAAGAAAATAATAGTACCCGTTGATTTCTCTAACACTTCGCACAATGCCTATTTATATGCACGAGCCTTGGCCAAAGATATAGGTGCTAAAGTGGAAGTCATTCATGTCCATACCGTGACATCAAAGGAAAAGAATCCAGATTTTTCGAAAAAAATGGACCTCATCAGAGCTAAGTTAGCCGACTTTGTCAATGTCTATCCTGGGGAGGAAGAAGAAGGTGTGACTTTTTTTAAAGCAAAGTTATGAGGATGTACTAGTTTAAAAGATGAGGATTGTCAGTGAGGGAGATGATTTTTGTCAGTAGGAGGGATGAACACTTCTTTGATTTTTAGGAACTATTCATTAAATATACGAGTGTGTCAAAATAAATTTGAAACTCTTCTGAGGATAGATTTTTGAGGTTGCCCTGCCAGCGGTCAGGTTTTGAAGTTGAAGTTGAGTTTGAAAAATACCGAATTTGAAACAATCTCTTTACCTCCCCACAAACAGAAAAAGCCCTAGCCCAACCGGACCAGAACTTTTCTCATGACTTTAATAAGACAATAAATTTTTTATCTAATGAGGCAACCGCTCTCTTACCAATCCATAGACATACGTGCCTAAGATGGCGCTTCCGATGACCAGCAGGATGGCCCATACACCTTGTCCCAATAATGTAAACATAGGACCTGGACAAGCACCAGTCATCGCCCAACCTAATCCGAAAATAGTTCCTCCGATTAGATAACGTGGGATACTCATATCCTTTGCTTGGATTTTGAGGGGGGCTCCTTCGATGGTTTTGGTTTGGGTTCTTTTTAGGATCGTAAAGAGGATTGCTCCCAAGATGACTGCTGTTCCAATAATCCCGTACATGTGGAAACTTTCAAATCGAAACATTTCCTGAATTCGAAACCAAGAAACGGCTTCTGATTTGGTCATGATTATTCCAAATAAAATCCCAATCATAAAATATTTTAATAATTTCATCAAGTAGTTTTTTAGAATTTAAGTAAAGCAGGAAGCAGGATCCAAGCCATTAATAATCCGCCGATAAAGAATCCGATTACCGCAATTAAAGAGGGAATTTGTAGATTAGAAAGTCCACTAATCGCGTGTCCAGAAGTACAGCCACCTGCATACCGAGTTCCAAATCCAACAAGGAATCCACCCCCAATTAAGAGGAGTATATTTTTGAAAGACCACATGTTTTCAGGGCTAAAAATTTCTGCAGGAACGAATCCTCTGCCTTCGGCAATGGTCTGAGGTACCTGTATCCCAATACTCGATAAGTGCGTTTGGGTGGCCATAGAAATTTGTACGGGTTCGGGGCTGGCTAAGATCGTGACAGCAATATAACCACCTACCACAGCTCCGCTAATAAAGACCAAATTCCATAGTTGCTTTTTCCAGTCATACTCAAAAAAGCTACAGTGGTTTCCTGCACCGCCCATAGCGAGGATGGTTCTCAAATTGGAGGATACCCCAAATTCTCCACCAAATAAAAGTAGTAAAAACATCACCAAAACAATAGCGGCACCTGAGATGGACCAGTGCCACGGTTGGCTTAAAAATTCTATAAGACTCATGCTGTTTTTGTTTTATGTTTAAAAAAAAATTAGAGGACAGCTGCCACGGCTTGATCTAAATCGGCTTGCGATAACGTACTCGGACAAACGTACTCGGTCAACTTAATACCTGTTTTCTCAATCCCTGCAAAACCTTCTTTTACATCAACGATATTTCTATAACCTCTAGCTTGAAGAATAGAAGCGGTAATCATCGAACGATATCCACCCGCACAATGAATATAGTAGGTCTTATGTTTATCTAATCGCTTCATACCTTGATTGATAAAATCGAGTGGAAAGTTTTCTGCCACCGTAATATGATGTGCTAAATACTCAGATGGTTTTCGAGCATCTAAAATGGTTGCTACTTCTCCAGCATTTATTCTTTTTTCAAATGCTTGCGGCGTGATGGATTCGATCGTATCAGTTTCTTTACCGACTGCTTTCCAAGCCTCGATCCCTCCTGCTAAAAATCCAAGGGTATTATCATAACCAACTCTAGCCAATCGAGTGACCACTTCTTCCGCACGTCCTTCCTCTGTAATCAGTACAATAGGTTGTTTTATATCAGTAATTAATGCGCCCACCCACGGAGCAAATCCACCGTCAATACCGATATTAATGGAGTTAGGAATATGCCCCGCTGCATAAGCCGCCGCAGGACGAGTATCTAGCATCAAAGCTTCTTCAATTTCTACTATATTTTCAAACATTTTTGGAGCTAGGGGTACGGCACCTTTTTCTAATACTCGATCAAAGCTCTCATAACCTGCTTTATTCATCATCGCATTTTTGGCAAAATATTGTGGTGGTGGTGTCAAGCCAGCGGTTACTTCGCGGATGAATTCTTCCTTTGACATATCTGCTCTCAAGGCATAATTGGTTTTCTTTTGGTCACCCAAATAACCCCAAGTTTCTTTACTCAGATTTTTTCCACAAGCTGAACCTGCACCGTGTGCTGGGTAAACAATTACGTCATCCGCTAAAGGCATAATTTTATTGCGAAGACTGTCGAAAAGGAATCCTGCTAAATCTTCTTTAGTGACGGTGCCTTGTTTGATGGCTAAGTCCGGTCGTCCTACATCTCCCAAAAATAAAGTGTCACCAGAAAATAGAGCATAGTCCTTTCCGGTCTCATCTTTTAAAAGATAAACACTGCTTTCCATCGTATGCCCAGGCGTATGCAATACTTTAAAAATAAGATTTCCTACGGTTAATTCTTCCCCATCTTTAGCGGCATAAATATCATAGGTGGTATCTGCCATCGGCCCATAGACAATGGTTGCTCCAGTTTTTTTTGCCAAATCTACATGTCCGGATACGAAATCAGCATGGAAATGTGTTTCGAAAATATATTTCAACTTTACACCTTCCTTTTCTAATTTGTCCATATACGGCTTGGTCTCTCGAATAGGATCAATGATAACGGCCTCGCCATTGCTCTCGATGTAGTAGGCACCTTGTGCCAAACATCCTGTATAGATTTGTTCTACTTTCATTCTAAAGGTTTTATTCAATTACTGACAAAGTTATGGAATAGTAAAGAGATAGTTTGTAATATGGATCACAGAGGACGTTTTATTATTTATTTTAAATGATTTTGATAAGAAAAAAGAGTCAGGCAGATCGCCCAACTCTTTATAACCCCAAAAACCAAATGAATATATTTTTAAAGCTTGATACTGTTTCCTAATTATCTATAATATTTTTTAATTCCTTTTCGTACACGCAAGAGTCTGATGACTCCGAAAACTAAGACGATACCTGAAGCGATCAACAGGAGAAATCCAATATATCTGATCGATAAAAAATAGTCAATTTTTAAGATACTTAAACCCGTTCCAAACAAAACTAAAGCCGTTCTAAAATAAGATAGAAACGTTCTTTCGTTCGCTAACATAGTTCGCTCGACTGCTAACCAATCTCGAAGGATTAATTTTTTTTCTGACATCATTGTTTTTAATTTATTTCAACTAAAAAATAGTTCGATCATATTTTGAGGAGGAGTTATCATCTTTCCAGGTGCTCTCAACATAACGTGCCATCAGATGTAGGTATAAGGACCGTGATCCGCGCAAGGCCTTTAGATAAGTAAGCGCTGCTATAAAGATGGTCAGTGCCATTGCTTGATTAGCAGACCATTTAAAATAGAATACTAAGGTCAAGGCTGGAACGAGTAGCATCCAAGCAGTGATCCCATAAGAGATAATGAATGCTCCAAAATAAAATCCAGGCTCTGGTTCAAAATCCAAATTACAGTTTTCACACTGCTTATGCATGTCCAGCGGTTTAGATAGTTGTAAAGGTTTTTTATACATATCGCCTTTTCGACAACGCGGACATTTATTATTCCACATGGCACTAAAAGAGAATTTCATAGAGATGAATTTTATGGAAAATACTTAAAAGGTGTTTTCTTGTACAAAGATAGCGGTAAGTCTAGATAGGATCGGTGATTTAAATCACATTCAAATAAATTTATTGATGATTTTTTGTGTCAAACACGAGCATTTAGCTTGAGCTGCAACTCAAAAGGGAAGGTTGACTTCAACGGAAGGGGAGCCATCTTAACGCGAATAAATAAACAGTAGGATATCTTATTAATGAAATGGAAGATTACAGGAGAACGATCTTATTTCGTTCTAGCGCAATCGATCCTTTTTTCTCTAATTGTTTGAGTAATCTCGAAATAGCCTCTCTCGAAGCATTTAGATCATTGGCAATTTCCTGGTGGGTAGAATGAATGCTTTTAGCGTTATGTGCCTTACTGCGCTTCATCAAATAATCCCATAGTCGTTCATCCATTTTTTTAAAGGCGATACTATCTAAGGTTTTGACCAATTCCTGCATTCGACTATCGTAGGAGCGCATCACAAAATTCCTCCAGCTAGGATATGTAGACATCCAATCGTTAGCATATTTTATCGGAATGATAATAATCTTGGAATCATCTTCAGCGGTGGTACGGATATCACTGCGCTTTTCCATCATACAGCAAGAAAAAGACATCGAACAAGTCTCACCAGCTTTTAAAAAATAGAGTAGGACTTCCCTGTTGTCCTCTTCGTCTTCTCGAACCACCTTAATAGAACCCTTTACGACCAGCGGCACCCCCTTCACGAAACTGCCAAAATTCATGATCACTTCTCCTTCCTTAAATTCTCGGATAACTCCTGCACTGGCTATTCCTTCTTGCAAGCTAGGTTCTGATAATTCTGTAAAATGGTCTTTTACGAATGATATTATTTCCGGGTTCATTTTATTAGTTTCTGTTTGTTAATGGCATTGTCCTATTGTCTCACTAGGTGGTTGTCAAAGCTACCTAAAAGCTAAGAGAAATCAAAGATCAAAGCAGGAACTATAACTTCTATTCGGTAAACCTAAGACCAAAAAAATCCTTGTCCTTTTGAGGTAGGAATTCTAAGATTTTCTACAAAGGAAAGTTCAGAAATGGTCTAATAGGTAATCATCATCTGATAATTTACGATTGAAAAGCCTAGAATAAGTGACATAGATAATTTAAATAAGTAGAGGACGATGAAGGGGGTGTTAATCTAAGAACTAAAACAATGAAAGGAGATGCCAGAGAATTTCAAAAGTATTTGTGACAAGTCTCACTTAGACAAACCACTTAATCTTAAAAAAAAATAGGGTTGAAAATGCTACTTACTTTATGATAACTAGTACATTGGTCGAGACGTTGAAAGAACGCTATTTTACTTTTTTTTTAACACTAAACAACACACCTATATGAAACATTTATGTACAATTGCGATATTCGTATGCTTATTTTTTGGAAATGCTTACGGCCAACTTTCCTTGCAAAACGGGATTTCCACTTACACCATAGATTTCGATGCTTCGGTATCTGGCGTTAATGCAGGCAGTTTTACAGGTGCCGGTTTTACGAATACTCCAAGTGGAGGTCAATTAGATGCAGATGCTTGGGCGACGACTGGATTTAGCGATGGAAGTAAAAATTTTGGTACTGCTAACACATCTGGTGACCACGCGAGAGGCAGCAGCAATGGGGGCGTTTCTACGGGAGGTTTATATGGTTTTGATCTAGGAGGAGGCAATCGTGCTTTAGGAATTCAACCGACCGGTGGCGATTGGACGCCCGGTACCATGACCTTGAAAATTGTAAATAACTCCTCCGCTGTCATTAATGATATGACGATTGATTACACGATCTATGAACGCAATGATCAAGGTAGATCCTCCTCTTTTAATTTTTCCTATTCTGCAGATAATTCCAGTTATACAAATGTGGCCGCCGCAAATTTTGCCTCTACGCAAGGTTCGGGTAGCACTGCTTGGGTAACACATAATAGGAGTATTCAGCTTACTAATCTTAGTATTGATCCTTCTGCTGTTTTTTATCTAAGATGGGCAGGAGGTGATAATGGTGGAAGTGGAAGTCGGGATGAACTTGCTTTGGATGATATCATTATTATGGCAGCTGGATCATCTAATACTTGTTTGCAGCCAACTGCTCCACCTACCAATCTGAACTTTGGAACAATTTCCTCCAATTCCATTCAGGCAAATTTTACAGCTAGTTCGGCAGATAAATTTTTGGTTGTCCAAAGTACCAGTCCTACACTCGGTGCTACTCCGACAGATGGCGTTATTTATTCAGTAGGAAATTCCTTAGGGAATGGTGAAGTTCTACAATATAGTAATAGCACTTCCATTAATTCCTTAGCGCTACAAAATAATACGACCTACTATTTTTCTATTTTCGCTGCCAATGATAATTGTTCCGGTGGACCTGATTATCTTAATACCAACGCTTTGACAGGGGCCGCTACCACGATGGGAAATGGAAATTCTACCTATTATAGCAGTATTGGAAATGAGACATGTGCGAGTTTAAAAACCGCTTTATTTAATTTGATAGATGGCCATACCACCGTTAGTTATAATAGTTTATGGACGTATTACCAAACGACAGATGACCATCTTAATGATTCCGGATCAGAGGTCATTGTTTGGGATGTTTATTCTGATAACCCAACTGGATCTGAAAACGAATTTACGTTTGTTTCAGAACAATGTGGTTCTTTTCAAGGAGAAGGAGACTGTTATAATAGAGAACATACCTTTCCACGATCATGGTGGGGTGGTGCCACCTCTGTTCCTCAATACACAGATTTATTTACCGTTTTACCAGTGGATGGTTGGATCAATGGGATAAGAAGTAATAATCCTTATGGAGAAATTCAAAGTGGAACCGAAACTAGAATTACGAACAATGGTAGTGCTTTAGGAGCTTCTTCGATTAGCATTCCAGGATATTCCGGTGCCGTCTTTGAGCCGATTGATGCTTATAAAGGTGATTTAGCGCGCGGTTATTTTTATATGGCTACCCGCTATGAAAATCAAATAGCTGGTTGGGAAAATAGTAATACGGAATCCGATGCTGTATTGGACGGAACGGCTTATCCAGTATTTGAACAATGGATGATAGATATGTTGATTAGCTGGCATAATAATGACCCGGTAGATCAAAAAGAAATTGATCGAAATGAAGCCATTTTTGGTATCCAAGGAAATAGAAATCCATTTATTGATCATCCGGAATATGTCGCCTTAATTTGGAATAATTGTAATGGAGGCGGTGATACCCAAGCCCCTACCAATCCATCTAATTTAACGGCAAATAATACAACGGAGACAACCACTAATTTAAGTTGGAATGGCTCCACGGATAATGTTGACGTAGTAGGATATAAAGTTTATCGAAATGGTGTCAATGTGCTAACCACCAACGGAACTGGTACCACCGCGACGGTTTCTGGCTTAACCAGTAATACCACGTATTCTTTTTTTGTAACTGCTTATGACGCTGCTGGTAATGAATCTAATGCCAGTAATACCATCAATGTAACCACGCCCTTTTCAGACACAACCGCACCCACCGCTCCGTCAAGTTTAACGGCAAATAATACGACAGAAACAACCACTGACTTGAGCTGGAATGCTTCCACGGATAATGTTGGCGTGGTTGGATATTATATTTATCAAGACGATGTATTTGTCGGTAGCGCTACGACGACGAATTCAAATATGGTTGGATTAACTGCGGGGACTACCTATACCTTTTTTGTAACCGCCTATGATGCTGCTGGCAATGAATCTGCTGCCAGCAATACCATAGATGTGACGACTTTAAGTCCCTCTGCTGCCACGGTATTACACGAAGGCTATTTCGAGTCAGGTTGGGATGGCTGGCAAGATGGTGGTTCGGATTGTGCGAGAAGATCCGGTTCCGAGGCTTCAGAAGGAAATTATTCCATTCGAATTAGAGATAATTCTGGAACGGCTTCTGCTATGACTTCGCCTACGTTTGATCTGAGTAGCTATACTACGGTGGATATTGATTTTAGTTTCTATCCACGGAGTATGGAAAATAATGAAGACTTCTGGTTGAGATATTACGATGGCAGCAGTTGGCAAACCATTGCTACTTTTGTGAGAGGAACTGATTTTAATAATAATGTTTTTTATACCGCAAATGTATCCATCGATAATAGCAATTATAATTTTGCGAGCAATGCCCGATTCCGTTTTCAATGTGATGCCTCTGGCAATAATGATCAAATCTTCATTGATGCCGTCATCATTACGGCGGATGCCGCTAACGGTAGTAGGCTAAGATCGCCTAGCAACCCCGTAAGCATTTATGTAAAAGAACCTGCTGTTGATAATGCCTCAAAGATTAACGGAATGGAGTTGGATAAACAGCCCGCTCCCAATGCCAGCTTGGATAATGATCAAGTTTCCATTTACCCCAATCCTGCGACTGATATCCTCCATATCGATTGGCGATCTGTGACCAGCGAAATTGTTCAAATGGAGATCGTCAATACCATGGGACAAATCGTTAGCCATATTGCTGCTACCGATGAAAATTCATTTATACAAAAAGATGTTTCCGATCTACCGAATGGCTTGTACTTTCTTAAAATAATCAATCGTAAAAATGAAATACAGACGATTAAGTTTTATGTGAATTGATCTTTGAGATTTTGAGCTTGTTTAATTTTTAGATAGGCTTTTAGCATAATGGAAATGATATAAAATGGCTGCTTAGGAGGGGGACTTCTGGGTGGCTGTTTTTTTTTTTTGTGTGGGATGATTTGCATGAGGATTTGAGAGTGGGCTTTAATAGTAATTTTAAAAGAGGTCCCTGATTTTTAGAGGCTCTAGTTTCGTATCTGTATGAGGACGTCTAAAACTAAAGGTGACGTTCCTAGTTGTATCGTTATATCGGTGAGGATGTATAGACCAGCATTATAGTTTTTTTATGGTTTAGAAATTTAAATAATGGTCTGATAGAATTTTAATATTTTCAAACAAAATATTTACATTTTTTAATGAAACATTTTTTAATCTAAGCTAGTATATTTATTTTAAGTATTAAAATAAATAGTCAAATGAGAATTTTAACAATTAGTGATCTTTGTTGGTCTAGGCCTCTTGGTAATATTAAGAATACAGTCGTTGCACGCTTCGGAGAGAAAGATTTGAAAAGGAAAAAATATTATGGAGTCGATCGATATTTTTCACTAATTATTGATGAAAATCCGGATGTAGTTTTTTTTGCTGGAGATATTACTGGCGATGGTTCTTGTGGGCATGGTTATCAAAATGCCATGAAAATTTTATTGAAACTTTTGGACCGAAGAGGAATTCAAACTTTTATGATCAGTGGAAATCACGACGAAGATGATTATTACGAAGAATTAGTTGGTTTCGCTGAGGATCTAGAAAATTCACAAGACATTTCCAATAAACTTGTCGAATGTAGAGGGATTAAAATTCTGGGAATATCTTTCGATAAATCACGGCTAAAAACTGAATTAAAGGAGATACTACAACACAATCAACAAAAAATTGATATTGTTGTAGCTCATGCAGAATTAAAAAGACGTACGTGGCTCTTTGATCTGAATACTGACTTTATTATCACAGGGCATTTTGATCGAAAGTTGACAGCTATCGACAATAAAATTTTTATTTCCCTTGATAATGATTCAGGAGTTATTTCCTATTGTATGTTGATTCACGATTTAGTAGGAAATTCAAAAATAGAATATAAAATAAAATCTCATGAAAAGCTAATTAGATTTTCAGAGACCTCTCAGGGATTGCTTACTTACAATCGTAATGATTATTTTATGATGAATGGAATAAAAGAAAGTATAGTTGCTGAAGAAGAAAAATTAACAATTTGGGATATCATAGGGAAGAAGCTTAACAGAGAGGCGTACATTGAAATAGTGAAAGAACAGAATAGAACGGATATGTCTTTAAAGTATTTACGTGGATTTGATTACAAGGCAGGTGTCGAAATAATCAGAGCGATAAAAAATAAAAAGAGATTACTCTCCGAAGAGGAATTTAAGCATTTAACTAGTTTAAAAGTGAATCGCCTATATAAAATATCAAAAATGATGATTATGGATTATACCGGTAAAAAAATTATGCTAGGAAAAGGAACGTAAATTTTGATTGAGAAATCTTTCTGAATTTTTAAAAGTACTTTTTTTTTTAGAAAAAAAATTAGAATTTGGTATAGCCCCTTGATTTTACCAAAAACAACAACACTCACTCCTTCCAAACAACCTGTCTCCTGAAATATAAAAAATCCCCTAATCCTCCCCCTCCTTTTCTCCCTTCAACACCTGCCCTGGCGTAATAGAAAATTCTTCTTTAAAGCATTTAAAGAAATAATTGGAATTACTAAAACCTACTTGAAATGCAATTTCGGTGGCGTTGCCAGCTGATTGTTCTAGCAACTGATAGGCTCTTTGCAGACGGAAACTGCGGAGAAAAATACTGGTCGATAGTCCAGTTAGGGCTTTGAGTTTACGGTGTAATTGGCTTCGGCTCATGCCAATCGTTTTACTTAATTCTTCTACCCCAAAGTTCTCATCACTTAGGTTGGCTTCAATGACGTTCTTTATGGCTTCCATAAATTTTTGATCGATAGAATTGACCGTGACGTTGTTAGGGATTTTTAGTAAGTTGGAAGAGAATTTAGCTTTTAGTGTTTTTCTTTGTTCAATCAAATTCTTAATTCGTGCTTGGAGTTCTTGACTGTCGAAGGGTTTGGTGAGGAAATCATCTGCTTGATATGCTAGCCCTTTAAGTTTGTCGTCAGACGTAGATTTTGCGGTTAATAAGATGATGGGAATGTGTGAACTTCGTTCATCTTTTTTTAAGGCTTGGCAGACGTCATAGCCATCCATTTCAGGCATCATAATATCACTGATGATAAGATCAGGAATATGTTTAAGCGCCATCTCCAGTCCATCCAAGCCATTCTCAGCTTCTAGGATTTGATAGGTTTCTTGTAATTGTTGAACAATATATTTTCGTAAGTCGGGATGATCCTCCATGATTAGAATGATGGGTTTTTCCGCTGCTTCGTCAGTTTCCTGGACGGAGGAGTCCATGTGGGATGGAGTCGTAATCGCATCACCGATTTTATGAATTGATTTTTGTGCTGGAATGGCGGAAACGGTTTTTGTTGATGCACCAACTATTTCGGCGGGATCGAGGTGGGCACGACCCAGAGGAAGCTCAATGGCCATACTCGTTCCTAATCCTTCTGTACTTTTTACGTTTATTTGCCCCTTATGCAATTCTACCAGCTCTTTGGCTAAGGTCAGACCAATTCCGGAACCTTGAAAAGCACGGGTTTCAGAATCATCGACCTGATAAAACCGATCAAATATGTAGGGTAGTTTATCATTTGGAATGCCCGGGCCAGAATCTTTCACGGTGATTTCAACCTGGTGATTCTGCTGGATAGATTTTATGGAAATGACACCTCCGTCCGGTGTAAATTTAAAAGCATTACCAAGCAGATTAAAAATGATTTTTTCTAACTTATCTTCGTCGTAATAAAGGTTGATCTCCGCTTTATTAGTATCAAAATCGAGGGTTATTTTTCTTTGTGCTGCTTCTGATTTAAAAGAATCCAGCATACCCTTTAAGGCTAAATTGATATTTCCAAAGCTTACTTTTAGCGTTTGCTTTCCCGCGTCCAGTTTACTTAATTCCAGCATTTGATTGACCAGCTGAAGCATGCGATGTGCATTTATGTTGGCGGTATGGATGAATGGTGCTTCTTCCGGATTTTTGTTGATCGCATCTAAACGTTTCAGCGGGTCGATGATCAAACTCAGGGGCGTTCGAAGCTCGTGGGAAATATTCGTAAAATATCGTGTTTTTAATTGATCTAATTCCTTTAAATTTTTGGCTTCTAACTCTTTGTTCTTTAATTTATTTCGATTCCAGATAAAATATCCTCCCAATAAAGATAAAATAAAAGAGCCCCATCCGAACAAACTTTGAAAACGATTTCGCTGAACTTCTAGGGCCAGTTCCTGATTTTTTAATAGTAGCTCCTGATTGGCTAATTCCTTATCCTTTTGTGCGGTTTTATATTGTAATTCCAATTCTGCGATGACACCAACTCGTTTGAGTACTTCTACCGAATCCCGTAAATTATGGGTGACGACCAGATCTTCGGCGGCTTTTTTATGATTCCCCAATTCATAGTTGATCAATCCGGAATATTGTGCGGCATTAAAAAGCGCAAAAATATCTTCCCCTTTTTTTGCTATATCATAAGCTTCCTCAATGTAGCGGTTAGCCTTTTCAAATTTTCCTTGATCTTTATTCAGGATCGCCAGATTGGCGAGGGCATTAATGATGGTGCTCGGTGTATTATCTTGTCGAAATTGTTTTAATGCTTTTAAGATATAGGTTTCCGCAGTATCGTACTCTTTCGCGATGGTGTAAAGATCTCCAAGGTTGTTATATATCCTGGCTTCCTCGCTTTCGTTAATCGCCATTTTGCATTCATCGGATAACATTAATTGATAGATTTCCCTCGCTTTTTGATCTCCCTCTTTGGTCAGCAATTGATGATAAAGGGAAGATAAGGAAAAAAGATAGTTTCTACACCAATTATCTTTCATACCTAATTTTTCGTACAATGCTCCCGCTTGGTTAAGATATTCTCTGGCAGGATCGAATTGTTTTTGCAATCTAAAATAATCTCCAATAAAAAAGAGAAATCGGGCTTGTACTGCCTCCATATTTAAAGAGTCGGCAGCATTCATTCCTTTTAAAAAATACTGAAAGGCCCGTTGGGTTTCACCCCGCATATTATGTGCATATCCCCGGCTGCCCAGCGCCGTCACCCAGGTCACGGTATCTCCAGTGGATTGGCCCACCTCGAAAGCCTCTTCTAGAATGGGAATCGCAGCTGAAAATTTATCAGTCATGATATTTTGATTGCCTAGCCTGAGTAAAGCCTCGGCTAATCCCTCACCATTTTTCCTGGAAAGTTCTACCTGGTTTTCCAGACTATCAATGATCGCAGACCCCGTTTGTGCTGTTAGGAATGGAACATAGATAAAATAGCAAAAAATGATGCTAAGCCTTTTGATGATTGTTGTACTCATTAACTGTTGATTCTGAGAAGAAGTGTTCAAATAGGGTTGTGGAAAAGCAGAAGGATTAGATGTAAACTATCCTCATGTTTTGGCAAAGCCGTCTACCTGCAAATGGCCTGAAAGCATTTACAATAAAATAATGTCTTATTTAAAAAGAAATTTGTGTTTATTATCAGGTAATAGAAATCAAAGATATTTCAACTAATAGGATGTTAGTCAGATAATCTTGTGACATATAAGCCCACAAAATACAATATCCCTGCAAGAAAAATACTAAAATATTGTGTCAAATCACCCACTTTATGTGTCATTTGTTCACATTCTGTGTCATAACCCTCACATCTGGTGCCTTTTCTTACCTTCCTAAAAAAAAGTCTTCCTTTCGGAACAGAATTAGCACTTTCATCTGTATATCGATTGTTGATTTATAATCAAAAATTGATTCATAAGTATTAAAACTTATTTAAACAGCTTCCAGTCTTATCTTTCATGTAGACCTATCGAAGCACTTGAAAGAGTAAATGTACATCTCAGCTATACTATTACCCAAACGAATAGCATTTTAAAAATTTTACCGCAAGAATGAATGCCTTATTGTAAAACCTCGAAATGACGGGGCCGAAATAAGCCATTGATTGTAGGTGGCTCTAACGTAATTTGTACGAGAGTAGCCATGACACAGCTATGCCCTAATCCTATTTTTTGCTTCTGAGTTTAAGCTAACCAACCAACCTTTCGAAAATACTAAGCCTGATTTTATTGATTAATTCAATAGACCTTATTCTAAAATAGCCATACTAAACTAATTAAGAATAAAGTCTACTAACAACCCGATTCCTAAGGTAGGAATCCTAAATACCTCATATTATGAAACAATTTTTAAAAATGATCAGCCTTTTTTTCTTGGTCTTTTCTCTACAAACAAGTTTTGCACAAAACTCTTTTTTGAGTGTGCAAGGAGTTGTCCGTAACGCCAATGGTACGGCGGTAGAAAACGGTCAATATACCCTTGCCTTTAATCTTTATGATGCCTTGGAAGGTGGTACAAAAATCTGGGGAGATACCATCAATAACGTAGATATAGAAGGCGGTATTTACACCGTGATCCTAGGATCGCATAAAAATTTATCTGCCCCTTTTGATAGAACCTATTTTTTAGGAGTAGCAGTGGAAGGAGGAACCGAACTGATTCCTAGAGCCCGCTTGACTTCTTCTCCTTACGCACTTTCTTTGATTGGGGATGATAATATTTTTCCCAATTCTGGAAATGTCGGAGTTGGTTCTTCCTCTCCGCCAAGTAAATTAACCGTAGCTAGAGAAGACGCTGTACTTGGCTTGGACGCAGAAGTAGGCGCGACCAATACCGCTACCATCACTTCCAAAGCAGATGGTTTAGAATTCTCCACAGAAGGCGCCACCAATGGGTATTATTTTGCGGGTGAAGTAACCGAAGTCATGCGCATCAAAAAAGATGGCAAGGTAAATATTGCTGGTCAATTAGGAGTAGGGGTAAGCGATCCTCAGCATACTTTACACGTTGTAGGCGACAATGAACAAGTCAAAGTCGAAGGAACGGATAATGCCAACATAGTTTTTACGAAAACATCCGGTAGTGCAACTTTAGGCTTTGATGCTGCCAATGGGGATGATTTGAAATTGTCGAATTCAATTTGGGAAACACACATTGGAGGAAGTAATATTGAACTGACTACTACCAATGGTACTGCTACTATTGAAGGATATGCGGTTATTAATGGAGAAACCAAAATAAGTAAGAATGGAGAAACATTAAAATTGCTAGGTACAAATTCTAGTTTCGTGGGACTTTATCCTTCAGGAGAATCTGCAGGGCGAAAAGCATATTTAGGATTCCTAGCTGGGTCTACGGATTTACATTTTTATAATGAACATGCTGCCAGCGCAAGAATGATGTTTCATAATCAAGTATATATTAATGGTAGTAAAAATGAAACCATTGGACCTGGCGGTAACACAGCTATATATCGTATTTATGATGAATCTGGACAAAGACTTTTTGGAGCTAATACTACAGGTAATATTGGACTTTTTGTTAGAACAGGAATTAGAGCGAGCCAATATTTTGCTGATTCTGATCGACGGATTAAAAAGAATTTGAGATTAAGCAATGGCACCAAGGATATTGAAACACTTATGAAGATTGAAGTGACAGACTATAAACATAAAGATGTTGTCAAAGAAGGGACTGATTATAAAAAGGGTCTAATTGCTCAACAAGTAAAATCCGTTTTTCCAGAAGGGGTTAGGTTAACAGAAGGAGAAATTCCAAACATTTATTCTTTTCCAGAAGCCATCGACTTGAAGGAGGGAACAGCTACTATTAAAATGTCCATGGCACATAACCTAATCGTTGGAGATGAGCTAAAAATTATTTTAGAAGATGGAGATAAATACTATACCGTTTCAGCAATAGACAATGCCAAGTCTTTTAAAGTCGAAAACTGGGAGGAAAGTGAAAACACAAAAGAGGTCTTTATTTTTGGTAAAAAGATAAATGATTTCCATGTGGTCGACTACGACCGCGTCTTTACCCTCAACGTCTCCGCCACTCAAGAACTCGCTCGAAAAGTGGAAGTACTGGAAGCCAGCCTCGATGCTCTCAAAAAAGAAAATGCCCAATTGAAATCTAATGCCACAAGGACGGATGATATTTTAAAATTGCTCAGTGCTAAAGTCGAATCCCTTTCACAAAATCTCGAAATGACTGGACATAAATAATGATGGTCATGTCCAGACCCCTTTTTTAAAACTAAATTCACCGATTAAAAAGATGATTAAATCTTTAACACCATTCATTAATAAATCGAAAAAATTCGTCATGATTTTGAGAAAATTATATATATATCTTCTGGCCACACTTTTCTTTTGTGCTCTAGTCAACACGACTACGAATGCTCAAAATGAAGCAGCAAGTGGTGAAGTATTTTTCAACTATGGAAGTGCGACTGGTGGAGTTAGCCAGTATTATTTTTCCAGTTTTACCATTGGACAGCCCGTGGTAGGCTCTTATTTTGGAACCGATTATCAAGGAGCACTTGGATTTTGGTCCAGGTTTTTAGTAGCACCCGCAGCACCACTTTTAGTAGCCTCTGAAGGAGATTATTCCGATCGAATTTTATTAGAATGGGGCGTAGATCCACTGAGTCCTGCCTCGGATTTAGGGTTTAAAATCTTTCGAGATGGTGCTTTTTTAGCCAGCCTTGATCCTAGTACCTTAGAGTTTATCGACTTTAATGTCATCCCCGGTAATTTTTATAATTATGAAGTTCGTGGGGTCAATATCTTTGGTGATGGTTACCCAGCTCAAGCGGTAGGATTTGTGAATCCTAATGGTTCTGTCACCGGCCAAGTAACATCTATCAATGGAAATCCTGTAGCAGATGTTCAGGTTACTTTAGAGCCAACCATTGGTAAATCTTTGGCATTCGAAAATGGTACTGCGGTGGTTGAATTGCCTTACCACGCTGGATATACCAACAACGAATTAACCGTTTCTACTTGGGTGAAAATAGGAGATAATAATGTCCACAGCGGCATTGTCGATCTTGGAAAACAAGCCACGCAGAATTGGTATATTCTAACCAATGATACCGATACAAACAACAAAGGAGTCACCTTCGGAATTGGAGAAAGTGGGGCTAGATTTGTAGAAGAGAGTTTTGAATTTGGGGCTGATCCTGATGGATGGCATCACCTAGCTTTTACCTATAATGGCTCGGATTTAAATATGTACATTGATGGTGTACTACAAGGTACGCAAGCCGCAGCAATGGACATGGCCGATTTGCCTTTGACCTTAGGTAGAGGTTTTGATGGAAACATTGATGATGTAAGAATTTATAATCGTCAACTTTCTCAAACCGAAATCGTACGTACCATGAATGCTACGGTACCTTCCACCGCTGATGGTTTAGTTGCTTATTGGAAATTGGATGAAGGAATTGGTGAAAAAGTTTTTGACCTTGCCGAAAATCAATTAGATGGTTTTATTACCGGCGCAACCTTTTCTAATGATCGTCCGAATGTACTCAATGCAGGTATTACGGATGAATCAGGATATTACTTGATTGATGGAATCAATTATGGTGGGGGACAAAATTTTACCGCTCGACCATCCAAAGATTTTGAATTTAATAATGCCTTAGAATTTAATAAGACCGCTTTTAACTATGCGACCATCGATAGCTTGTTTCTATCCGATACGGCGGGAATATCCAGTTATTTGATTCCTAAAGATACAGGGACGATTGAGCTGTGGTTTAAGCCTTCTAGTTTAACTGGTTCGCAGACGATCCTAGCCAATGGTGCTGTTTTTGACTTAAGTCTAAATGGTAATTCCATTGATCTATCTTGGGGCAGCGGATCAGCTCAATCGATTGGAACCATCTCAGAACCTTCTTATACCCATATCGCGATTACTTATACGGAAGGCGGTGCGCCCAATCTAGTGACTTATATCAATGGACAAAACCCTCAATCATTATCTGGTAATTCAATTTCCAATTGGGCAGATCAATGGGTTATTGGTCGCAACACTTCCGGAGCCAATTATTATACGGGGTTAGTAGATGAAATTGCTTTTTATAATACGGCCAGAACACAGGCTGAAATACAATTAGACGCTGCCACGGTAGGCGATACCATTGGGGTGCAAATAACAGATTTAGATTTGTTGGCTTTCTTTTCTTTAAACGAAAGTGTAGGTACTAGTTTTACGGATCAAAGTCCTAACAATACTGGACAAGGAATCATTTATGGTGCCTCTTGGACCAACGTAACTGCTCGACCAGAAACCGTACCCCATGAGTTTAGTCCAGTGTCTAGAATTGTTACTTTAAATCCTTCTAGTACGGGAATAGACAATGTTGATTTCCAAGATATTTCTACGGTCAGTGTGTCTGGTTTTGTTCGGTATGCTGGAACACAATGTTTTGCGGAGCAGACCGAAATTTTGGTCAACGGACGGTCGCATTCTCCACCAATTTTTACCAATGAGGATGGTTATTTTGTTGCTGATTTTGAACCAGGCGCTTCTTTTAGGCTATCTCCGAGTTTTGAAGAACATCATTTTATTCCAGCTTTTTGGGATATTACGAACATTATAGTTCCTAAAGCAGGAATCGTTTTTAATGATCAAACTACGCGCGATGTTGAAGGTATTGTAGCCGGCGGTTTATGTGAATATTCCATTATTCCAGCAGGTGGAAAAGTAAAAATCAATCTACTATCCGCGAATGAATGTTTTAATCAAACCATTGAGATAGATGAAGGAAGTGGAGGGAGTTTTAAATTCAATAACGTACCGCCTATTCCATATACGGTAGCTGTCATTGATCATCCGATATCAAATATAAAAGAGGCGCTACTCGCTCAAGGTACAGCGATTGATTTATCTGATCGAGATACCAGTATTGCCTTTATTTATCGAGAACCAATTTCTATCGATATAGAACCACTGGCCACGAATTGTTTAGGTGACCAGATGGTAGAAAAATTTAAACCCTATGATGTAAAAATTTCTGTTTATGAAAATTATTTTGGCCAACATTGTTTACTAGATACGGTCGATCTAAACATTACTAATAATGTGGCAGGTATTACGATAGATACTTCTTTTGCTGGTGGAAAATTGACGCATAATTTTTATGCAGGAACACCAAATATTTCTAGCCCTTTTACCAAATCGATTACGGTTACGGCCACGGATCCTTTTGATGAACGTACGACAAGTGAAAACACTCAAATGGTGATTATCGGACGATCTGACCGAGTGGCTAATTTCACGACAACCTCTCCCGAATTACCCATTACGATTCTCCGAGATCCTCCAGGTGATCAGAGTTATAGTTACCTAAAAAGTGGTGACCAAATCTGTCAATACATGTCTATTAACATGGAAAACACACAGGATGAAACAGAAATGTTAAATGTTTCCTTAGGTCCTGAAGTAGAAATTGGGATAGGAAGTGGATTTGTCACTGCAGCCACTACTTTTGATGCTACCTTAGATATTTCAAGTGGGTTAGAAAGATCTGCAACTTATGTAACAGAAAGCGAACAAGAAGTTTGTATTACGGCAACGACCGATCTACAAACCAATAACGGTGAAGTCGTGGTTGGAAGTGAGATGGGAGGAGATGTATTCGTCGGTGCTGCTATGAATCTTATCGTTGGAGTAACGGATGTATTATCTTATAATGATTCTTGTGGGTATGAATTAAGTGAAGAACCTTTTGTAAGAAATGGTGGATTTGAAACCATGTACATGTATACAGAAGATCACATAAAAAATACCCTCATTCCAACGCTAATTAGTCATGATAGCCTAGAATCTGCCGCTATGTGGGAACAGGTTGTAGCTAAAAATGAATCTACAAAAATGGCATCAGTATTTGAAGAAAATCTATCTTTTGATGCTGGAGTCGTTTATGAATATACCAAAGAAACAGAGGCAACGGAGTCTAGTACTTATTCTTGGAATATGACCATTGCTGATGAACAGGCACTTGAAATTGGCTTTACTGCTGGGGGGATAGGTTCGGGTTTTGAACGATCAATAAGAATGGAAACTTCCTGGGGAGGATCTACTCAAACAACTCAAACATCTACGACTGAGGTCGGTTATCATCTAGAAGATAATGACATCGGTGACGCTTTTTCAATTGATGTTCGGGAAGATCGAGTATTTGGTACGCCAGTTTTCGATCTTAAGGCTGGAATTTCTTCTTGTCCACATGAACCTGGTACCACTCCTAAAGATGAACCAACGATTACGGTTGAACAATCCGTCATATCAAATGTACCTGAGACAGAACCTGCCGTTTTTAATTTTAATCTTGGCAATCAATCGCAAGCAGGAGAGGGCAGGGTCTATCTTTTAGAATTCAATGCTGATTCTAATCCACTAGGTGCCATTGTAAATATTAATGGACAACCGACAACAGATCCTCTAGAGTTTGAAGTACCATTTGGCGAAAGTATTCCAATTACGGTTACGGTTGAAAAAGGACCGGATCATGATGATTATGAAAATCTAGAGTTAATCTATTATGCTCAATGTGAAAGAGAACGTTCGCTTGATTATAATGTAGATGAACCTACCGATTCTCTCTTTGAAAAGCATATGTTTTTCAATGCTCATTTTATTCCTTCTTGTTCTGCAGTTGAAATTGGATCTCCTAATATTGATTGGGTCATCACGCCAGCTACCGGAGATACGATGTCTATTACCATCAATGGATTTGATACCTTAGACCTCGACCTCCAAATGGTTAAAGTACAATTTCGTAGAATTGGAGGAAATGGGGCTTGGGTAAATATTGCTGATATTCCTGTAGATTCTATTGAGGCTGATTTCCACATTGTCCAATGGGATGTCACCCCTTATTCGGACGGACCTTTTGAACTACGAGCAACCTCGCAATGTCAGGGAGGTTTACTAGCGAGTAGTTCTACCATAATTCCAGGTCGTCTAGAACGACAACCACCAGAACTGCTAGGAACTCCTTCTCCTGCTGATGGAATCCTTCATGCTTCCGATCAGATTTATATTGAGTTTACTGAAAATATCGATTGTAGCAACTTGACTTCCTTAACCGGTGCATTGGAAAATTATGTTGGCCTATTCTGGGCTCAGACTAATGAAGCCATAAATTTCGATATTTCTTGTAACGAAAATCGAATCTACCTTGATCCTGTAATTGCGAATGGTGATATTGAAAATCAATTATTACGAGCCGAAGTTAGAGGCATTAAAGATTTTATCGGTAATACCATTGAGGAGCCAATTACTTGGGAGTTCTACGTTGATCGTAATCCACTTAAATGGGTGGAAGGCGATATCATAGATGTCAAATATGATGACGATAGTTGGTTGGTTACTCGTTCCATCCGAAATACTGGCGGGCAAACAGAAGCCTTTACTCTAGAAAATATTCCTGACTGGTTAAATATATCTACGACTGCTGGAGAAATTGCTCCAGGTGCCTCGGCAGTGATTGTTTTTACGGTGCCTGATCAAATTGCGAGTGGTCATTATCAAGACACCATCCAACTTCACAACAACATGGGAGATGAACCGTTGGTGGTAGACTTAGGAGCACTTTGTCGTCCTCCTATCTGGGAAGTAACACCATCTGCATATGATTACAACATGACTTTTACACTTTCTTTAAATATTGAAGGGGAGGTGTCAGAAGATGAGTTTGATCAAGTAGCGGCCTATGTCGGAGACGATCTTCGTGGAACAGCGATCGTTGAATACGTACCTTCTTTGGATAGCTATCTAGCGTTCCTAACGGTCTATAGCAATCAAATTGATGGAGAAGAACTAAGCTTCAGAATTTGGGATGCTTCTGATTGTTTGCTATATGGATCAGTGGTAGAGACGTATGACTTTACGAACGATGGTCTTTATGGAACCCCAGACAACCCGGATACTTTACATACGCAAAACATTGTTTTGAAAGAAATTCCGGTGCACGAAGGTTGGAATTGGATTTCATTTAACCTCGATATGCCAGACAAAAGTATCGGAGCAGTTTTAGAAAGTTTAGATTATCCAGAAGATGTCTTAGTCAAGGATCAAGTTTCGTTTAGTCAGTATTTCAATGCTCTTGATATTTGGGCCGGTTCGCTTCAGCATATGGGCTACACCAGTATGTATCAATTTAAAGGAACTCAAAATGATACGATTACTTTACTAGGACATCCGATTGATCCGGACACGGTTGATATTCCAATTTATGCCGGATGGAACTGGATTGGTTATTTACCTCAACAAGGCGCCTCGGTAGACCATGCATTGAGTGCATTGACTCCTTTAGATGGTGATATTGTCAAAAACCAGTATGAGTTTGCGCAATATGTTTCCGGAATAGGATGGATTGGAAGCTTGTCATATATGGAAGCACCGAATGGTTATTTATTAAAGGCCAGTACCCCTGGTATTCTAAAACAAATAACTGATCCCGTAACGATTGAAACACCGCAGATAGCAAGTGTCGGTACGACTCCTCCGATGGCCACGACACGATCAAGTATTTGGAATGTCAACCCTAGTGAATTTGAGCACAGTATGACGATCGTTGGGGTCGTAGAAGCGAGTGGAGAAAATATGCTTAAATCAGAAGATGAAGTAGCCGCGTTTGTGGATGGAGAAGTTCGTGGGGCTGCTACAAGTCTTTATATCGAGCAATTAGATATTCACTTGTTATTCTTAACGGTATACTCAAATGACCTAACAGAAGAGATGGAATTTAAATATTATGATGCCGCTGCTGAATCGATTTACGAGATTCAAGAACAGCTGACCTTTGTTGCAAATGGAAGTGTGGGAACAGTGGGAGAACCAGAAATTTTCACCTTAGAATTTACGACTTCAACTACCGCAATAGCCGACAAGGTTAGTTTGAGTGTGCAACCGAATCCATTTTCAGATAAGACCAATTTGAATTTTGTTTTGCCGCAAGCCGATGAGATTACGATCAATGTATTAGATATATTAGGCAACGTGGTTAAAAAAGATACGAAAGTCTTAACCGCAGGAGAACACATGATCGAGTTATTATCTGTCAATGATGAGGATGCTCCTTTGGCTAACGGTACTTATTATATAAGCATTGAAGGCCAATTTGGCAAGGTGAGTGAGAAAGTATTGTTAGTGCGATAATGAGCAGAGCCGAAGATAATGATAACCAATTACTTGGCTTATAAGATGGCACCAACGCTTACAAAGTATTACATATTATTCCCCTTTAGAATACTCAAGTGCAAGTCAACCTGTTTTATCAGAACGGATTGACTTCACTTGTAGTATTTTTTTAACAGAAAGAAAAGACCATGACACGTGTCCTGAACTCGGTTCGACAGTCACGAAGGCCACGAAGAAAAGTATATCAAAAAAAAACTTAGGGTTCTTAGCGCTTTAGTGGCAATAAAAGAAGTTATAGACGAATCAGTGGCATTTTAATCTCTAAACAACCAAATGCAAAAAATATTTATGAGACCAATTATAAAGCAAGTTGTATTTATTTTCCTAATTGGATTATTTCTTTTTTCAAAAAATAAAGCATACGCAGCGGGACCCCCTGATTGGAATGTGACAGGAAACTATAGTCTATCCCAAAATATGTTTCTGCAGTTGTATGTAAATGACGCACCAGCCACTGGCAGCGGAAACATCATTGGTGCTTTTGTCAATGGAGAAATACGAGGAGTATCAGGCGAAATAGGCGCTCCTTCTTATTTTTATATGACGGCCCAAAGTAATAGCGGTCTAGATGAACTGACTTTTAAAGTCTATATTGCGGCAGATGATCAAGTCTATGATATTGCTGAAACGTTGGT
Organism: uncultured Saprospiraceae bacterium; assembly: GCA_937928405.1. Lineage (GTDB taxonomy): Bacteria > Bacteroidota > Bacteroidia > Chitinophagales > Saprospiraceae > JALZUU01. The sequence goes on along the minus strand of CALFWZ010000097.1, from coordinate 46,161 downwards.
GTTCAATAATATTCCAACAGGAATCATTGCATTAAATACAATTCTAACTTCCGACCAGCCCATTAGTTTAGAACCATTTTTACCTGAAACCCAAATACAAGGCTATCCGTTTCAAACCATTAATCTGCCAGATTCATTGATTCAATATGATGAAGATGAGGTGGTGTGGACTTCTAGCGCTAGCGGCAATTTGAATGTTACGATCACGGATAGCATTCTAAATGTCATTCCTTATGATAGTAATTGGACTGGAACAGATTCGATTACGATTACGGCTACCGAACAAACGCCTAACGCCTATGCAGCTTCTCAAACGATTGTCTACACGGTTATTCCAGATTATGGTCCGCCTGATTTAGGCGTAGTCGACGATCAAACGATTGGTTTAAATCAAAGTTTTGAAGGGTTTAACCTAAACGATGTTCTAGCTCCCTATCCTGGAGACAATTTGATTTTTGATTATTTTATGCCACAAACAACTGGCACGGCCATTGATCAAGGATGGTCTGTCAATTCTGGGAATTTTCAATATAACCAAACCTTAATTGCCAAAATACATCATGGTAATAGTCTACAACATGCTAGTGGAAGTAAATTATTGGCCTTTATAGATGGAAGTTTGGCAGGGGTGGCGGTTCCAACTCCTTTGGGAAATGAGTATTTGTATTTTTTAAATATTTATTCTAATACAAATAACAAAGTAGTTACCTTTCAATTTTTTGATAATCAATTTGATCAATTATATCCTATTCACCACACTGAAATTTTTCAATCCAATGCAAATATTGGAACGCCAGGTGCTCCTTTATGGATGAATACGGCTCCTCTGAAGGCAGCGATCGACGCGAATGGAAATGTCGTGATTGGCATTGAAGCAACGGGATGGGTGGGGCAACAAGAAATTTCTTTTATCGCAGCAGATGGTTATCAACCCACCATTAATTTTGATGTCAGTTCCGCTCTTTTTACGGTGGTCAATGAGTATGCCCCGGAAGTTAATAATATTCCTAATCAATACGTTGAGATAGGAACTCCTTTTGATGCCTTTGATCTAAATAATTATTTAACAGAATACGATAATGATCCCATAAATTGGACGGCTACGGGAGCCAATAATTTGCAAGTAAGTAGCAATCCACAAAACGTGATTGAGGTAACTCCGGTCGATCCAAATTGGATAGGAGAAGAAGTCATTACTTTTAGAGCGACTGATCAAACTGGACTTGGACTATATGCCGAACAAGCCGTAATTTTTGCGATTAGTCAACCTAATCAAGCACCCGAAATTGCCAACATTCCAGATCAGATAATTTTTCAAGGAGGGACTTTCCCAAAAATAGATTTAGATGCTTATGTAAATGAACCAAATGGTGATGAAGTAGTTTGGTCTTATTATTTTCCTCAGACATTATCAAATAATGCCACCCAAAATTGGCAGATTGATCCTCCTTCCTTTTCTTATCAGACTAATCTGATCGCTAAAGTAAAGGTGAGAGGAATCTATCCAGATGCCACCCATCATAAATTAGCTGCTTTTAATAAAAATGGTTTATGTGGGGTAGCGTCCCCAACGAATTCTACAGGGGAGTGGATCTACTTTTTGACGATATATTCAAATGAATCGCCGGACTCCATTTATTTTAAATATTATGATGCTGAACAGACCATCATTTTCGCAGTGGATGATTCCATTAAATTTATTTCTCAACAAACGATTGGTTCTATTAGCAATCCATTTGAAATGGAAGCTGGTTTTATTTCTGTAACAGAAGACGAGGACATTTTATGTCCAAAGATCATTGATCAACAGTGGACCGGAACGGATACCGTTTATGTTATTGCCAATGAATTGGGGACGATTGATAATTACGCGGATACTGCTCAAATTATATTTCGAGTCAATCTAGATAATACCTTACCCGTCGATCTGGTTAAATTTAGTGGCTATGCCTCTAGACGGTCCGCCATCTTAAACTGGGAAATTGACAATCCTGAAAATGTATTTGGTTATGAAATAGAACATGCTAGATATGCGCCCAATAGGGGAATCTCTCAATGGGATTCTATTGGCTTTGTCGCACATTTTGATCAAAAAAACTTTTATGAGTTTTTACATAGAAAACCGAATTTAAGTGAAAATTACTATCGGTTGCGAATGGTTGATTTTGACGGGACCAATACTTTTTCACCGATCATCCAAATCGATTTTTCTAACTTGGAAAAAGAGGAGATTAGTTTTTTCCCAAATCCAACCTTCGGTCATTCCTTTCACCTAGAATTAAATACGGTAGCTTCCGATCTGGTGACGATAAAAATTGTAGATAGAGTTGGCCGAAATTGGACAAATATAATTTTATACTCAGATGGAAATCGCCAGATTCTACCCATTGATGTTGCTCATTATCCTCCAGGGATTTACTTCGCAAAGATAAGAATTGGACATCAGAGGATAGAACGGTCGTTTATGGTGGCTGGGGATTGATTCAAACCTTTCAAATTGGGGAGGGCAAATAAAAAACGAGAGGAAGGGGACCACGCTTTTTGATATGGTAGTTGAATAGAGATAGGTGTCTAAAACTATCATTTATGCCCATAAAGTTATCATTTCTGAGTGATCGGAGGAAAAGATCAAGAATAATTGGATTTAATGCCTTTAATTAGTGCTTAAAATTTGCAGGTAATTTATTACCCTTAGTTACCTGAAAATCAATTAAGACTTGAAAACACCTCTACTTATTATTATCATATTCGGTATCAGTAATTTTATGAATGCCGCAACCCCAAAAAATATCAATAAATGCCAACTTAAATCTAAACAGCTAGCGGGAGCGAACACGACAATAACAACAAACATTTACACTAGTAGCGACGTCCCAAAAATGATAAGTAGCTCGGGGAGCAATACTACTACTTCAACTATACTTGTTCCTTCCGCTGGCATTGGCATTCTTTCAGATATCAATTTGGTGGGTCTAGATATTTCCCATTCTTTCGTAGATGACTTGACTATTAAATTGCGTAGCCCTCAGGGAACGGAGATTAACTTGGTTAGCGGTTTATGTAGTTTTCATGATGATATTCAGTTAGATTTTGATGACAGTGGGGGAGCCGCCTTCTCTATTCCTTGTCCTCCTACCGATAACCAAGCGTACGCACCGACGGAACTTTTATCTCATTTCAATAATGAAAATCCAGTAGGAGTTTGGACCCTTATCATGGAAGATAGGGCTGATTTAGATGGAGGAACCTTAAATGGTTGGGCTTTAGAAATAACGACTGAAAGCGTTTATAACGTGCCTTGTGCGGTACCTAATTGCAATGTTACTCATAGCACCATTGGAAGTTGTATAGACTATACGCTTAATGCTGGTGACACTTTATGTATCAATGCGGATTATAATTGTACGGTTACCATTAACAATGGAGCACTAGTATATGTGGCTGCTGGCGTTGATTTCTCTCCAGATATCGGTGGAGAAATACGTGGGACGGTTATCAATTGTGGTACCACTAATCTTGGAGGTATCTCCCTCAATATAGGGACCATTTTTGAAAATAATGGGGTGTGGAATTTTAATGGAAATGTTAACAGCAATGGGGCTGCTCAATTCCTAAATAAGGAAGGAGGGATTATGAACTTTAATTCCAATTTTTCATTAAATAATAATTCTATTCTGGTGAATTTTGATGAAATGAATGTAGTAGGAAATTTAAATATAACCAATGGAACAAAATTGACCAATAACCATGTACTCCTTCTAGCCGGATCCTTTACTACAGAATTAAATGGAACAACCATCAATAATGGTCAAGTGATCTCTCGAGGAGGAGATATCAATATCAATACTAGTTCTACGGTAATAAATAATTGTACTTTTAGTGCTGCAAATAATATTATTTTAAATGAAAACTTACAAAACAACGGACTTTTATATACGGTCTCTGGTGATGGTAATATTTATTTAAATAATTCATCTATCCTCACTAATAATGGCGATGTAGTCTGTAATAATTTAGAGTTGAATGGAGTGGTAGAAGGGAATGGAGATTTTTGGATTACCGAAAATACGACGTTAAATAATTCGGGTAATATAGGAAATGACGGGAAGGGGCTCAACATATTTGACAGTTCAACTCCTCCATTTGGGCAGTTTTTTGATACTCAAAATGGGACGGTTTTTCCTAGTGTTACCAACCTTGGCCCTACTGCTCAAAATCCGATCCCGACGGAAACTAGTCTTACAAACACCTGCTCGAATAGTTTGATTATCGCGATTGTGGAAATATGTAATAACGGAATAGATGATGATTTTGATGGAGCCATCGATTGTCAAGATGATGAATGTTGTTGTAGTCAAGCACCGGTTTTAATTAAACACAATTAGCTTCAATTGAGTAGGTGAAATTGTAATTTTCTAATTCTGATTTTTCTATTTTTGCGAATGTATAATATTTTAATAAAATTTGGAATTTTACTAATCTTCTCTTGCACTTTTATCATTCATACGGTAAATGCTCAAAATGTAGATAGCCTCCTTGCTATCTTGCATACTCCTCACGAAGTTTCCATAGAAAAGATAGAGGCATTCCATGAATTATGGACAGACACAGAATTCTGTCTATCCAATCCTGATTCTTGTGCTGCTTTAGCTCTTGCTCAGTATAATTATGCAAAGCAAGAAGGATTAGACGAATTTACCAAGAGTACCCTAGTCATTAGAATTAGTATCACCTCTCTAGCTGAAAATTATTATGAACTACTGGATTTAGTAAATAAATCCTTAAATAATCCATCTCTAGATTTTTCTCAAGATCAACTAGAAACTATTTTAATCTGTAAAGTTAATAGTCTCCACAAGATTGGGCGTAGTGAAGAGTCACTAAAACTTTGTAAAAGTATTCAAGAGCAACCCAATGTGTCGAAAGAAACCTTAGCATATGTACAAAATGAAATTGGGATCATTTATTACAGAAAAGGAGATTATTTTAAAGCCATCGATAGTTATCAAAAATATTTGGAAATTATTCAGGCGTTTGATAATGTAGAATGCAAAAAGGCGATTTATTACACCAATATGGGTAATATTCATTATGTCTTAAAAAAAATTGAGATTGCCCTAGAGTATTATGAATGTTCTATAGAATCCCATAATAGTTGTGGTAAAGAAAGTCAAACCATCATTAAATTAGCCAACATTGCCAAAATAAATGTTAAACATCATAACTATGATAAGGCCCTTGAGTATTATCAAAAGTCCACAGATTTAGCCAGAAAGTATGGAAAAGAAGCGCTCATTCTTGATAATCAAACAGAAGTAGCCAATATTTATATAAAACAAAACCAAAACCATAAAGCCCAAGAAATTTTCTCTAATCTAGAAGCAATGGTTGACGAGGTAACAGATTATGAAGCGATCGCTTACTACTATTACTCCTATGGGAAATTTAAATTGGTTAATAAGTCCTTTAAAACTGCTTATGAGGCATGTGAAAAAGGATTCAGGCTTTGTGAAAAAAGCAAGCATTTATATGGAAAAAAACTTTGCGCCAACTGCTTAGTTGAGGTTAGCGAAAAAAGAGCTGACTGGAAAAATAGTTTTAATTGGCAAAAAATAGTTACGGCCATAAATAATTCTATCAACAATGAGAAAGCTATCCAAAAGTTGGCAAAGCTAGAAGTAGAGTGGGAGTATAAAGAGAAAAAAGCCATCCTCGAACAAGATGTACTCTCCTTAAAATTAAACCAAGAAAGACAGCAAAAAAATAAAACAATTATTTTACTTTTATTAGCAGGATCAATATTTACCGCCATTGTACTAACTTGGATTTATTTTTCAGAGAAAAAGAAAGGTAGATTATTGAAAGAAAAAAATAATATTCTAAAAGAAAATATTGCGAATATTGAGTTGATTGAAAAACAGGAAGCAGAGTTGCGAAAACAAGAAAAATTAAAGACTGATTTTATTACAAATGTGGCTCATGAATTCCAAACCCCCTTGACCATTATTCGTGGCCAAGCTAGTAATTTGATTAAAGAGGATGGTATTTCGCTGAAAGGCATACAAACGCTTGAGGCTATTTCTAGAAATAGTAATGACTTATCGAATTTGACCACTCAAATCTTAGAAGTCGCTAAAAGTACAGATTGGACCTTCGAACTAAATATTAACAAGTTTTACCTATACGAATTATTAAACCCTATTATTGAAAAGTACAAAGTATTAGCGGAAGCAAAAAAGCTTAAAATAGATATTAACTATAATGAAACCCAAGAACTAGTATTAATTACCGATGCTTATAAGTTAAAAAACATCATTGTTAACTTACTTTCTAATGCTATAAAATTTTCTAGGATGGAAGGAAGCGTTTCGGTCAATTGCCGATTAGAAGGTCAACAACTTGCCATTGATATAGAAGACAACGGAATAGGAATATCAGAGGAAGAGCTGCCAAACATATTTAAGCGTTTTCACAAAACTTACTCAGCTGATAATTTAGAACAAAAATCAGCAGGTGTTGGACTAGGATTGGCTATTTGTAAAGATTATTCCAGATTGATAAAAGGACAATTAGACGTGCAAAGTATGCTAAATAAAGGAAGTGTATTTTCGCTTAAAATACCTATCAAATTAGAAGGGACGGTTGTGCCTTTAAACAAAGATTTCTTTAAACCGCTTACTGGTGATTTTATTGCTCAATCCATTATTCCAGATAATGTTTTTATCTCCAAACGGTTAAAATCAATACTCATTGTAGAAGACAACAGGGATATTTGGTTTTACTTACAAAACTTACTGAAGGATAAATACAATTTGGTCTTTAGATCAAATGGAAAAGAAGCTTTATCTTATCTCGAAAATTCATTGGTTCCAGATCTTATTATCACCGATGTGATGATGCCTCAGATGGACGGAATATCTATGATTAAGGTAATCAAAAATAATATCCATCTTAATCAAATTCCTATTTTAGTTCTAACCGCAAGAAATGATCTAGCCGATATTATGGATGAACTAGATCTAAACATAGATGACTATATCATTAAGCCATTTGAAAATATCAAGCTGGTTGCCAGGATTGAATACCTCTTTAAACTTATCAAGGATCGAGAACTTCTTTTGGCGCAAAAAAGGATGCTATTAAACGAAAATAACCAAATTTGGTTAGCTAAAATAGAAGCGTTTGTTTGCAATTCCTTAGGTGATTTTAATCTGACCGCCCATGAAGTAGCCCAATATATGGGATTGTCAGAAGTCCATTTAAATAGAAAAATGAAAGCCATGATTGGTCTTACCGCAAGCAAATATATCTCGGAAACCCGCCTAAAAAAAGCATTCGACATCTTAGAAAAAAAAGAAATGGGATCTGTTAAAGAGGTCTGTTATTCTGTCGGATTTAAGTCACCTAAATATTTTGCTAAAAGTTTCAGACAAAGATTCGGAAAGAATCCTAATGAATACTTAAAGTAGGGTACGGAAGTGTCTCAAGTACTCTTAAGTAATTTCGTAACTATTCACCACTAATTTTATATTCTTCCCCTTTGTAATGAAAAGTAAGGCCACTAAGGCGCTAAGATCACAAAGGATAATATAAATTTATAATTACGTCCGAAGAAAAACTTAGTGTTCTTTGTGTCTTAGTGGCAAAAATGTTTGGATGCTGAATAGTTACGTAATTACCATAAATACATTTCAGCTATGCCAACCATTGATATGCCTTTTTTTAGAAAAAATTAAAAAAGGCGATAGGTTTTGGAACAAAAATCTCAAGATACGGTAATAAAATAAGCTAAAAAGAAATCCCTCTAAAAATAACCTTACCCATTTTAATTAGCTCTCTTAAATTTAATTTCTTGCGTTAATTCCGTATATTTATATTCGATAAATATTTTATATCAATTTGAAAGGTGAAAATAGGCTCCTAAAAAGAAAATACCCTAGGGTGGTACGCATAATTTTGCCAGTTAAAGTTGATTAAAAACTGGTTGTCAAAATTAGTCAGGATATAGCTGAATGTTGAGACTAAGATGATTGAATTAATAAAATATTAAACCATAATCAATACTTATTATTTTTTATAACCTTTAAAATATTTTTTATGAAAAAAATTTACTTATTAAAATTTCAAATGTTCTTAGCAGCATTAATTTTATTGCTTTTTTCAAGTCCAGCTTTTTCCCAAAGTCAATTGGAAATTAGCGGATTGTCTCCATTTTCTGCGCCAGCAGCTAGTGCGGATGTTACCGTGACGGCTAATATAGGTTGGACGGCAGCGACTACGGATGATTGGATAATGATGGACGTTAATTCCGGCAATGGAAATGCCACCGTTTCCGTCTCTGTTACGGAAAATACAGAAGGAGACGATAGAGTAGGGACCATCACCTTTACCGAGGATGCCGGCGGTGACGATCTTGTGGTGATGTTAACGGTTACCCAAGCAAAAGAAAATATCACAGATTTATATCAGCTGATTAATGTCGGTACTGGGCAACCAACTGATCTAGTAACGATTCATTCTTTTTCAAGAGAAGAAGTCAATGGCGTTGATAAATTCAATTATGCTGCTAACACGTTGGATAAAGACAATGGGACCGTTTGGGCGGCCGATGACGGAGATATTCTGCCAGGAGATTATCGAGGTGATGGCGAATTTATTATTTTTGATTTAACCGATATTCACTCGCTTGATCTCATTCAGTATACAACTACCAATAAAGCAGATGCTTTTGGATTTCAAGTTTGGGTGTCCACTACCGGAACGGAAGACGCCGATTTTTCCATGATCCTACCAACGACCGGAGACCTACTATTTACCGCCGTCAACACCACAGATTTTAATCAATACGAGCTGATGACTCCAGCAGAAGCCCGGTATGTGAAATTAATGGGGTACGGAAGATATAACACTGCCGGAGATACGCGAGTAAGTATTTGGAGTGCCATCGGAGAAATAGAATTTTATGGAACTAGTTTAGTGGGTACCAACGATATTGAATTCACCAATAACACCATCCTCTATCCAAATCCTGCGCAAGATATTTTACATTTAGAAAATACCAAAGATGTCAACTTAATATCTGTTTACAGTATGGACGGTAGAAAAATAATGGATCAAAAACTGTCAGGTACGGAATCAGCAATCGACCTGAATCTTTCTTCCATTCCTAATGGATCTTATTTTATGGTCTTAAAAGGAACAGAAATTTATCAAAGAGAATTGTTCACTGTTTTGCGTTAATTGATAAATAGTGATATGTTTTATTCGGTCAACATAAGGGATTGTGTTGACCGAATTTGGTTTTGTTCGATTTTTCGAGGATTTCCTACGCCCGCAACATCCGCTTCAACGTATCCTGCATCGCCGTCTTAAATCCTTCATCCTGGGATAACAAACGATAAAGGTCCAATTCGTTTCTTCGTTGAGTGCTCATCACTTCTTCGAATATTCTTTTGAAAGCGATCTCTCTGTTTTGCTCGTCTGTATTATCTTCAAATTTTTCTTTAAAATCTGGATGCTCCTTCATTTTCTGTGCAAGGCTTATGAATTTTACACGTTGTTCTTCTGGAGTGGCTTCCCAGCCTTGGTACCAGCGTTCGTTAAAACTTTTGATGATTAGGTCTAATGGATCTTCTTCCGTGTCTCCTCCGTGGGCGCTTCGTGGATTTGGATTCTGTGGGTCTACTTCTGTTTCGGAAGCATCGAGACCAATAGAGACGTTTAGTTTCACTCTTTCCAAACCATAGGAAGATAGATCTACGGAATTGAGTAGGTCATCCAATGAATCGACGTTGGGATCGACAATCACTAATTTTGGGATCAGGAATTTTAAAAACCAAAATAGATTTTCCCATTTGACCATTTCATAGGGCATCAAGGAAGCCATCTGCCCATATATTTTTACAAACTGCTTGGCCTTGATTTTATAATCTGCCTTTTCTTTGTCTTCTAAATCTAGTTCGTGATTAAATCGTTCTGCAGCTATATCAATGATGGGACTTAGTTCCTGAGCATCAACACCAGCAAAATACTTTTCTACAAAATCTTCTACTTCGTGCCATTCGTAGATTCCTGATTCATCTAGCGTGCCTTTTAGTTCGTGTAGGACGTTAATATCCGTCGCACTATTTAAGGAAGTGGCGGTGTAGAATGGATCAAAGGAATTTTTGATTTCTTCGATAGAATTGAAAAAATCTAGGACAAATAAATCTTCGGTTCGCTTGCCTAGTTTATTGGCAGAACGATTTAATCGAGACAGGGCTTGTACGGCCAACACGCCTTGTAGTTTTTTATCTACGTACATGGCGGTCAGCTTGGGCTGATCAAATCCGGTAAGGTATTTATTGGCTACGACCAAAATTCGATATTCATCCATATCAAAGTATCGAGCAATTTTATCACTGATATAATTTTGCTCGGTTGGCTTTGCGGTATCGAGGTCTGCCGGAAAAGTATTGATGGTTGATTCTTTATACTCAATTCCTTTTATCTTTTTGGTTCCGGAAAAGGCAATGGCAATTCTAAATGGATTCCCTTTTTTATCGAGTAGATTATTTAGAGCTTGATAATACTTTATGGCCGACTCAATACTCTGGGTGGCTACCATGGCTTTTGCTTTGCCTTTTAACCGCTTTTTATTGACAATATTGGTTAGGAAGTGATCTAAGATTATTTCGGCTTTGACAGCGATGGTATTCTTGTCTCGCTCTACAAAGGCTCTTAGCTTTTTTTGTGCTTTGACCGAATCAAACAATGGATTGTCTGCAATAGATTTTTCAATTTCGTAGTAGCTGCGGATCGTGGTATAATTGGCCAACACGTCTAAAATAAATCCTTCTTCGATGGCTTGCTTCATCGAATACAAATGGAATGGTTTGTATTTTCCGTCGGCTTGCTTGGTTCCAAATCTTTCTAAGGTGTTGTTTTTTGGCGTAGCCGTAAATGCAAAATAAGAAGCGTTGTTTCGCATCTTACGCTTTTTCATGGCAGCTATGATTATATCTTGTTTATCTTCACCATCTTCTTCTTCAATTTCTGTATTACCCATCGCCTGATTCATCTTTCCAGCGGTCTGTCCGCTTTGGCTACTGTGCGCTTCGTCAATGACGACGGCAAAACGTTTATCGCTTAGATCCGAAATCCCCTCAACGATATAAGGGAATTTTTGAATTGTTGTTATAATAATTTTCTTACCAGACTCTAAACTCTCTCTTAACTGCTGTGACGATAAAGCAGGAGCTACAATATTTTTCACTTCAGAAAATTCCTTGATATTTCTACGGATCTGTTTGTCGAGTAACCGTCTATCCGTCACCACAATAACGGAATCAAACAAGGGATGGTCAACGCCTTTACTTCCGGGAATTCCGTCTCGTTCAGGATAGGTCTCAATCAGTTGGTAAGACAACCAGGTAATAGAATTTGATTTTCCCGAACCTGCCGAATGCTGAATCAGATACATCTGACCAACGCCTTTTTTGCTACAATCAGCAATCAACTTTCTCACTACATCCATCTGATGATACCGTGGAAAGAACAAGGTCTTTTTATTTAACGGGTCCGTTTCTTTTCCATCAAAGCGAACAAAGTGCTGAATGATATTGGCAATGCTTTCGCGGGTAAAAACTTCTTCCCAGAGATAGGCTGTTTTATGTCCAAACGGATTGGGTGGATTTCCTTTACCAAAATTATTTCCTAAATTGAAAGGTAGAAAAAAAGTGTTTTTTCCATTCAGTCTGGTGGTCATATACGCTTCATCCGTATCTACGGTCAGGTGTACGAGACAACGGCCAAAATTTAATAGTGGCTGTTTGATATCTCTTTTATACTTGTATTGGTTTTGTCCGTGTAGCTTGGCATTTTGTCCAGTCCAGTGGTTTTTTAATTCCATCGTGGCAAAGGGAAGGCCGTTGACAAACATCACCATATCTATTTCTTCCAGCTTGTTGTCCAGAGAATAGCGCAACTGACGGGTCACACTAAAGGCATTGCTGGCAAAGTTTCTGGCAACGGTATCGCTGCTACTCGCCAATGGCAATGGATATAATAGTGTAAAATGGGCATCGTCCACATCGAGTCCTTTCCGAAATATTTTTAAGACACCATGCTTTTTGATCATCCGGTCTAACCGTTCTAGGATCTTTAATTTCCAGTCGCTTTGCCGTTGGATTTTCGCTAGTTCTTTTTCCTGTGTCTGCTGAAGAAAATCCCAGAACCGACGTTCGTCAATGGCTCGTTGGGCATTGAAGTCGTCGGGAGTACCGATATAATAACCATTGCCACTTGGATAGATCGGCTTTCGCTCGTGTACCATACTAACGGGTATACCTTCTGCTTTTAGCTCTTCGAGGCAGGTTCCGGTCAGGTGCTTTTCGATGGCTGATTCGAGGGCTTGTTCGTTTGTTTTGCTGGGCATGGGTTTTATATTTTGTAGTAATCTATTGTGTGAAACAGGCGAACTGTCGATTAAAATTAATCATAATAAATCCAGTGCTGATAAATTTGAATCGAATAAATATTCACTTACCTTTCGTATTTGAATATTTCTTTTATACTTTTCCTGAAATTTTCCTCGTATAGTTTTTAGAACTTCCTTTCCATGGAAAAACTTATCTTCGTTCTTATTATAATACTCTAAAAGATAGTCATCAAAATGACTGTCTTTATTTTTATGCCTATTTCCAAATTCTTTAATCCTGATAAGGTCGATAGCTTTTTGGACTTTCTCCCTCTTTGATGACTCAGTAATTTCTATAATCTCGGCTTGATCAATTTCAGGATTGCAAAATGACAGGTGTTCATAATTTGTAAAATAAGATTCGATATCTGTACCCTTCGTAATGAAAAGTTTTATTTTCTTTTTTGCGTATTTTCTTATTTCAGATTTCACTTCTTTATCTGTTAAGTAATCTTTATCTCTATGAACCATTATTATAGGACACCTATCTTTAAATTTATCTTCAAGGTATTTCTGTAATATTTCTGCCGAACCGATATTTGTACATCCACCATAACTTCTCAGATCAATATTGTCCAAATTAAACCCATTTGAAGTCAGTAGAATTCTGATTAAATCCATATTCTTATCTTCTGTTAAGAAAATAATATCCTCTTGGTCAGAGAATGAATCTAGTTGTTTCTCTAATTCAACTTTACTTTGCTCTAATGAACTAATTTTAAGATTGACATTTTTCCAATGTTTTGATAGTTCAATTAAAGGAAGTAATTTCATTTCATTTTCAATAACAATAGAATCCCCTGACGAGATGTTTCTAATTGATGAACTTTCATCTTTATTCTTATTTACCAAAAATGCACTTATTCTCTCATCACCTAAACTTGATAGTGTATAAAATATAGGAGAATGAGTTGTTAAAAATATTTGAATTCCTTCATCATTTACCGACTTTTCATTATTTTCAAAATTTGTACTCTTAATGTATTCAAGAAAGGATAGGGCAAGTTTTCGAGCAGATGCAAATTCAAGATTGTTCTCAGGTTCTTCAAAACCCCAAATAGTACTTGCTATTGGTTCCCTTCTTCTTTCTTCTTTTAGTTCAGCCTCTGCAATATTTTGAAGAATTATCGGAATATGTCTAACTTTAACTCCGTCACCTCTTTGAGAAAGCATAAACCTTCCATCTTTTGATCCAAATTCTAGATTTAAAAATAGATCTCGGAAACTTCCTTTAAACTGTAAAACGCTGTCGATATTAAGTCTGTTATTAATTTCCTTTGATATTAAATTAGTCTTTTCCCCTACTTGCGTATTAAATTCTTTTTCTAAAGCTAATGTATCTTTCTGTAAAACGTCATAAAGTACATACATTAAATCATCAAAATATTTTTTACTTTTAATAGCAGGAACATACCTAAATCTTATTTTCTTTAACCACTTATAAAAGGCACTTCTTCTATTTCTGGTAAAAGGATGTCCATTAATATATTCTATACTCTCGTGTGGAATATCTGACCCATGCTTCCATATTTTTTGCCATCTTACTTGGCCGTAATGTTTGATATTTTGTCTCTTGGGAGGGTTAATTATTAATTCAATTTCTATTCTATTTTTTTCTTTTCTTACTCCGTGTCTCTGTTGAGAGAACTCATTCCAAAAATTAAAAGGTAAGTTTGGATCACTCTGATTATTGAAAAATAGATTTAAGGCTTTTAAATAATTTGACTTTCCTGCATCATTACTTCCTACAATGATATTTAAATCATTAGTTTTCGTAAAGGATTGATTTCCTCTTGTAGTTGTTAATATTGACCGAAAGTATCGAATTCTGATGCTATCAATAATTTTCATCTTTCTCTTTTTTACCTATTATAGGCATTTCATCATAGGTCCTACCATTTAAGGTTCTACCAGCTGCCTTTTTATTTTTTCCTCCCCATTGCTTAAAAAAGAATGGAACACTTTTGTCATTACATTGCTTTAAAATATTTTGAACCCATTCCTCCTTCATTTCTCTTGGTCTAAATCCACTCTCTCCTCCAACGATCACCCAATCAATATTTTTTAATGCAATTCTTTTTAACGGTCCGATTAGTGGTTCAAGAGAAAGGAATTTAATATGTGCACTTGTACTTTGTAAATCTTTAATCCTGAATTTTACAGCAGCATCTTCTACAGATACTCCCATCCAAATATTTGCTGACCAAGTCAGGTGTTTATTTAGTTTTTTTAATCTTTCACTTCTTTTAGTCAAAAGTTGAAAGTTATGTTGAGGATTATCATTCATAGCTTTGAAAACCTTCTTTATAAAACTCAGAGAAACATCTTCATGAAACAAATCACTCATTGAATTTACAAAAACAGTTTTACTTCCCTTCCACTTATAGGGTTCTTGTAAAGTTTTCGGGTGTTCTACTATTGTATTAAAACCTTTTTGGTATTTTAGCTGACCCATTGCTTTTAGACGACGAGTCATAATTTCTGCGTAACAAAACTTGCATCCTTGTGAAACTTTTGAGCATCCCGTTGTAGGGTTCCAGGTCATTTCAGTCCATTCAATCGTACTTACAGCCATAATTTATTTAAATTTTACTTGACAAGATTCTGTCAATAATACAGATTTTTTGTGACCGACATCATCTGTAAACCAAGCAGTAATTTTTCCTTCTTCAACTAACTTCCTTAGTGCCTTAACATAATGAGTTCCACAATAGTTACTAGTAGGATGATGCATTTTGAAGAGACTATTAACAGAACAAGATTTGCCACTAAAATCCTGAATGAGATCCTTGCTCAAATTTTCAACATTTTGATCTTCAAACTGAATCATACCAGAAGGAATGTCCATTTTTTTTGCATCAAAAGCATATGTTCCCTCTTTTTCTAGAGAAGCGCCTATATTGTCAAAATCATTGAAAGTTTGCTTTATCAATTCAAACCCTTTCGCGTGTTTAGTTAAATGCATTAAGTAGTGACTAGTAGCAACACTATCTTCTTCTTGAAATTTAAAAGAGGTTATATGCAATTCTCTTCCTAACAAAGATTTGAATTCATCACCAAGTTTTTCCATTATTAAATTTAATCGCTCGTAGGGTTTTGCTGTATATCTACGCTCTATTCTAATTGCTTCTATATTATTCGGAAAAAGAATTTGCATTAACTCATCAAATTTTTGGTTCTCTATCGCAGCATGAATTCTTTTTATATTTACAAATAGAAATATTTCATTTCCCCATCCTTCCATGAATTTAGATAAAACTTTAGGATTAATTCCCTTGTAACCAAAAGGATCAATAAATAGCAGAGATGGATATTTATTTTTTCCTGATTCATTTTTATGATCTTTCGTTAGATATCTATCTATTCGATCATCCTCACCTACTGTTTTATTACCAAACACAGGTTCTTTAGCGAAGGCATTTGTAGCATAACGTTTTTTAAAGTTTGCCTCTATTTCATTCGAGTATTTATTATCATTGAATAAAAATTTCACTTTCTTCGATAATTTAGCGTTTGCCGCAATTTGATCGGCAATTATAAGTGGTGTAGATGGATTCCCATCTTTATAAAGGCCCGGACCAGAGAATAAATCAATATATCTGATTTCCTCCTGTTGATCATATCGGTCAATTATTTTACAATATGGGTAAAAATAAGAAGCTACTATATTAGCTTTTATTCTTGATGATGGTGTTTGTTTATCAAAAAAATGTTGATTAGAACTATTAGATTTCATTATATATGATTTTATTTAAAAGAAATATTTCAATGTTTAATCTATATAGTTTCTCAATCTTAGTATGTTATTCCGTAAAAGGCCTTGCGTTTAATGCAATTAAATTCTAACGATATTTACAGTTTTATCCTACTTTTATCTTCCCCGTCACCGCACTATTAATCAAGGTCGATTTGTACTCTTTGAGCCTTTCAATTTCTCTTTCTTTTAAAGAAATTGATTTTTGAATTTTTATAGATATTGATTTTAAATATTTTATAATCTTATCTTGCTCTTCTCTTGAAGGAAATCCTATTTCCATATCAAAAAACATTCTAGAATAAAATCGAAGTCTCGAAGAATGTAACCCAGTTGATACACGATTATAATGTGCTACATAATCTTTGTTTCTTAACAATTGCTCTAAATACCATGAATTAAAAGTATTTGGATTCTTCTGTCTGTATATTGAATAAGAAGGGCTTACTATACCAGTTCTATCTGATACACCTAGTGCTCCCATCCAAGCCCACATGATATTATAAATCAAGTCTCCTTCTTTACATAATTTTGAACCTGAATAATCCTCCGCTAAAAACATACTTACAGTTTTCTCGGAACGAGGTGTTACACCTGTCATATGTGAAACTGACAATAATTCTTCTACACCATTTTCTGAACGCTCGTCAATTTCATCAAATAGATACTTTCCTCGCTTAATCTCCCAATGCTCCGGCACCTCCCCAATCCATTCCACCCCACTATCCTTCATCTTCACTTTCGGATCAAGCCCACTCGTCACCGCCCGATGAATCACAATCTGTCGTCGCTCTTTCAGCAGCTCGATTTGTTTTTCTTTGATCCCAATGGCCTGGTCAATTAAAGCGGTTTTTCGGTCGAGGAACTCGGCTATGGCGGTTTGTTCTTTTAGTGGGGGCCATACCAATAAACTATCTTTTATGTGTGCAAAACTGATTGTTTGCCTTACACCAGATCCAAGTGTTTTCATAAACGCTACATCGTAGATATGCAATAGCCACTTGTAATAATTCCTATCTATATCAACAATAGGTTTCAAAATAATATAACCTGAACTGACCACAACATTTTTATCTGACAAGGCAATTCTTAAACTTTTGAGGTCATAATTTAAATTTAAAGGGTTCAATAAGTAATCTCCCTCAGATAAAACTTGATAAGACTTTTTTGTCGATTCAGGAATCTTTTCATCATCTTTGTAAACAACTTTTCCAAAGCTAATTGATCCACAAGGCAAATCTACATTTGTAGATTTTTTCTTTTCTTGAAAAACCCATTTTAGTTTGACAATATCCCAGCCTACAGGAATATTATCAATCCATTCTTCCCCCGAATACTTATACTCTCCATACTTTTCTATCTTAACATCCTTTACTACCTCCATCATATTAAATTTAAAATTTCACGAATCAATCCATCACTCTCTTCCTCCAGCTTTAAAATATCGGTACTTACCGCTTCGATACTCCGTAAAGGTTTATGACGATAAAAGTATTTATTAAAACTAATCTCGTAGCCGATTTTGGTGGCATCCAGATTAATCCACGCCTCGGCTACGTGCGGCTGTACCTCGCGTAGGAAGTAATCGTAAATGTTTTCTTTCAGCGGCACATTTTCGGTATCGCGGAGATCGCTCTCTGTTTCGTAGACAAGATATTCGCCTTTTTTATTGGTCGGAAAATAGCCGTAGTGGGAAAGTTCATTTTCTTTACAATCCAGATGCGCCAATAAGGTAGTCAGTTTGTTACCACTTAGCTTGGCAGTTGTCTTGACTACCTTTTCTGCCTCTGCATCATACCAGCTGACCGCATTCAAAATGGCTTTCTTTTCGGAACCGGATAATTTGGTTTTACTAGCTTTTAAGGCCGCGTCTATTTTATCTTTAAAAATATTGAAGTCGTTGTATTCATCGGTACCGATGGATTGCATCAGCGTCGTAGCAGTTTCTACCAACTTCAAATATTTATTCCAAGTAGCTTGGTTCGTTAGGGCTTTGCTATTTTTGCTAGAAAGATTGAGTTCGTTTTTCTCACACCAATCCAGGATCTCTTTTTCGTGCTTATCCAAATCGGTATATATCTTATCCCCAAAAGTCTCATAGGCCCATTCCATGGGTTCCCGTAAAGATCGATCAAAGCGCAAGGTCTCGATCCTTTCCTTACTAAATGCCGCCTTTAGTCGCTTTGGCCGTTCGATGGTCACCTTATAATAACCAAAATCTGTATTGTCAAAAACCTTGGCAGCAATCCCCGTTTCTTCTTCCGTGTCCGGTGTGATTTTACGTTCTACCGCCTCCATCTTTTTATATACCGAAACAATCTCTCGGATATGTTTAGGAGAAAATTCACAGTTCTTTTGACCTAAGTTTTTTCGTAGCTTTTTAAATAATAAGCTAGCATCGATCAGTTGTACTTTTCCTTTTCGGCTTGGAGCCTTTTTATTGGTCAGTATCCAGATATAAGTCGTGATCCCCGTATTATAAAAAAGGTTGTTGGGCATTTGCACAATCGCATCCAGCCAATCATTCTCAATCACGTAGCGACGGATATTGCTTTCACCACCGCCCGCATCTCCCGTAAACAAACTACTCCCATTATGGACCGAAGCAATCCGAGAACCGAATTTACTTTGCTTAAGCGATTTCATTTTATTCACCATCTCCATCAAAAACAAAAGCTGTCCATCAGAAGAACGTGGTGTAGCATCTACGTCCAATTCCTCACCCCAATAATCTTTAAGCTTAATTCTAAAACGAGGATCGATCACATCCTTACCATCCTTGATATATTTCAATTCACTCGACCAAGACTTACCATAAGGAGGATTAGACAACATAAAATCAAACTTGGTCCCCGCAAATTCGTCGGTAGAAAGCGTCGATCCTACACGGATATTCTCAGGGTCATTCCCCTTGATCATCATATCCGATTTACAGATTGCGTAGGTCTCGTCGTTGATCTCTTTACCAAACAAATAAACATCACCCGTCGCTTTGATGGCCCCTTTAGGATCTTTGATAAAGTTCTGTGACTCCGTCAACATACCCCCACTTCCGCAAGCCGGATCGTAGATCGTCATGACGGGCGGAAGTTTTTTAGCCACCGGTTCAAATATAATATGGGTCATCAATTCAATCACCTCTCGCGGGGTGAAGTGTTCTCCAGCCTCCTCGTTGTTTTCCTCATTAAATTTCCGGATCAGTTCTTCGAAAACATACCCCATTCCCAGATTCGTCAGACCGGGCAGTTTTCTACCATCCGGATCCTCCTTTTCGTATGGGGTCAAATTAATAGAAGGTGAAGTAAACTTTTCCAAAACATCCAATAAAATATCCTTGGTAGCCATGTGCCGCACTTGTGCTTTGAGATTAAACTTATCAATGATTTCCTTTACATTATGGCTAAAACCATTGAGATAATCATCAAAATTAGCTTGGAGGATCTGTTGGTTATTGGTCGCCGTCTCCTTGAGTCGAAGCAATGTCCATTGGCTGGTATTGTAAAAAACATAACCAGAAGCATCTCTCAACCCACTTCCGTCCAGCTCAGTAAATTTGGCTTCTTCTTTTTGAAAGGTTACCTCTTCCATGACTTTTTCCTTGGTTCCTTCTAGTAGGGCATCCAGACGACGTAGCACGATCATGGGCAGGATGACGTCTCGATATTTTCCTCTTGAGTATACGTCTCTCAGGCAGTCGTCAGCGATCGACCATATAAAAGAGACTAGTTTGTTATGTACCGCTTGATTCATTGTTATTTTATTAGCGTTTTATAGTATGTTAGACTCCAGCAAAATAAGTATTTAAATGGTATTGGATTGGATATTGGAGAAAATTTTATATGTTTTTTTCGGTGTATGTGTTTTTTTGGTACAAAAGGGGGATGTGGATGGTGGGCAGATAATTTTAAAATTCATAATCAATGTGAAATTTCTAATTGCCTATCCTGCGGGAAGTACCATAAATTAAAGGACTGTAACCTAGAGAATGTTTTTATCTTGGTCATTGAATTGTTTGTAATTCTTTTTTCCAATTTTGGTGCTAGATCAATCATCATCCCAATTCCGATTTTTTGATGGTGTTGTAGCTCAATTTTTTAGCTTGCTAAGCGACATAACATAAATATCATGACTATAAAACACCGCCACTTCCTAAAGGTCAACCAATAGGGCTTGTTCATAGTTAGGTAGTTTTTTTCGAGATGGGAGATCGTTATCGTTATTAGAATTTATTTGGGAAATTTTCTTAAGGTTAAGTCTTCCTAAAGTTATAAAAAAGATGGGGATTACAAAAACAAAAAGCCAATATCCCCCGAAATAGCTAGGCCGCGGTGATTGGATTTTAAAAATATATTTTCGTTGCTCTTAATTTTGGGTATTTCTGAATATTAATAAACCTGGTGAACCGTTATTCTGTAATTCATTCATCGCCTTATTATTTTCATCAACGTCTTCTCTAGTTTTTTTACTAAGGTAAATTTAGTTTAGGACAAAATTAAAATGCCACTTAGGATTTTCACCCTATACACAGAAGGTGAAATCAAAAAAATATCGCATGTACTGTATCCTTATCTCGGCAACCTATTGCTTGCGGGCGACAACCACTTTTTCCTTTCTTCCAGCGGTAAATCATTGAAAACTCCCAACCTCCATAAGCGTTAGAAACGGCAGTGAGTTTAGAGGCGTTGATGTCATAGTTAACCCCAAAAGTATAATGATCTAAATTAACCGTAAAAGCGGCAATGATGGCATCCACATTTCTTCCATCAGGGGTACGACTGCTGCGTAAACCTCCTCCAAGAGTTAACGTAAAATTTCTATTCTCCTTATAGGTGTCTTGGTAAAAGAAATCCAGTCCTCCGACGATTTGCTGTAAGGTATTTTGTTGTAAGAAAATCCCTTTGATATTTACACCCATTGGTTTTTTCATATTATCTGCAAAAGTGAAGGATGCTTTTAAGTGTCCAGTAAAACGGCGTGACAAATCAAAATTATCATTATTTTCTATAAAATTAAACGATCCAGGAATCCATATATGGTCAACCGCTCCTCCTATAATAATACCTCGATTTCGTCCTAAGTGCATAAAAGAAACACCTGCTCCATAATCTAAGAACATATTGTTTAGTTCATTTAAGTTGTTAAATTCCCCTTCAGCTGTTGGATCAAAACCAGCCAATCCATCGAATTGCTCATCAAAAGTTAAATGATCTGTTATAATACTTTGTGAAATGCCTCCGATTCGAAATCCAATGGTTAAAAAATTTTGATCATTTAAGGGTTTGTGTAGGGCAGTGGTAATCGTAGCTTGGTTACGATTGAGTGGAAATTGTTGAAATGCAGCAGCATCTTTGATCGAAGCAGTTCCAGATTTATCATGTAAAAAAGTAAGACCAAGTCCCCAGGTAGCGTTTTTAAATTTACTTTTTTTATTATTAAAATGTTTCCTATTGTCTTTGATCAAACAATTGCGCATATCAAAACTAGCTCCATAGGTTTGATAAGAGGAATTACCTAAAACATTTTGCCACTGATTTCTGTAAATAATGGCAGCTCTCAGGTCATCATCCCCAGGAATAAATCCGGTCATGGCGGGATTGAGTTTTGGCAGAAATGTTTCGTAATTAGAAAAGTGTAAATCCTGAGCAGTAATCGTACCGATAAGGATGATTTGGAATAGACACAGCACTAAATGGATTTTGATGATTTTCATGTTATATGGTTTAAAAACAAAAATAATTTAATTAACGTACCAAGAATACGGTTCCTTGTACTATTTCTATTTCATTGTCAAGATATTCAACTTCTACGTAGTAGGTAAACTGATCAGGTGCTAAGGGCTTTCCTCGGAAGCGTCCATCCCAAGCATGATCAAAATTTTCTTCTTGTGGTTTAAAATCTTTGGCTTCAAACACCATATCTCCCCATCGATTAAAAATTCTGAATACATTTATCTGTCGAATAGAGGGCAACCGACTACGGATTCGAAAGAAATCATTTCTACTATCTCCATTGGGGGTAAAGGTATTGGGGATATAAAACTCCCGATTGGAATCTACCCCAATAGTAATGGTATCTTTTGCTGGACAACCATTGAGATCAGAAAGATGGACAAAATAAGTGGTGGTGGTTATTGGTTTTGCAATTGGATCTTCACAATCATTACAATCCAAAGTCATACTTGGGGACCAAGTGAAGATAGGGTCTGCTGCGTTATGACTCGTCTCTATCCATAAACTATCTCCTAATCCTATTACGGTATCTTGTGGGACCATGATCCAAAGTGAATCAGGTTCTCCTATAGAATAATTGGTTGCTAAGACGCAACCTTCCAAATCTTGCACGACTAATCTGTAATTCCCTGGGACCAGATTTGGAAAATTATTTCCACCCTCAAAATTTATAGGACCAGTAAGGGTGTTATTATAAAAATTAGAGGCTCCTCCAAGAATAGCGTCAAGACGAATAAATCCATCATTGGCACCAAAGCAGCTAATGTTTCCGATATTGTCAATGATTTGTAGTTGAGGATTTTCGGATACTGGAAAAATGAAAGTTTCTACACATCCATTGCCATCGGTAACGGCTAATTCGTAGTCACCGGCAGCTACATTTTCTAGACAAGCTTCTTGTTCACCCACCTGCCAATTAATGATATAATCGGGAATTCCACCAGATGGTTCAATGCAAATTCCACCATCATCTCCCCCAAAGCAGGTAACGATGGTACTATCAATGACCGTCACATCAATGGGAGTTGGCTGGAGGATCGTTAAAGTATCTAGCCAACGGCAATTATTATTGTCAACGATGGATAAACTATATACTCCCGCCGCTAAGTTTTGCAAATCCTGAGAGACTTCTCCGTTAGACCACAGATACTCAAAGGGAGCAGTACCTGAATCAATCGAAATGTTTACCGCACCAGTAAGTTCTCCATTACAAAGAATATCGGTAGTGACAGCGTTAGCATTAAGCGGTTCAAATACCTCAATACTTGTTTGTGTAGTATCCGCACATCCCGTTAATGTATCTGCTAAGATTAAAGAAACTTCGTAAAGTCCAGGAATGGTATAAGTATGTGTAGGATCAGCAGCAAAAGATTTGATGCCATCCCCAAAATCCCAAGTGAATTTTAAGCTTCCTGCGGTAGCGTTACTTGAAAATGGTACCAAAAATTCTGCACATCCTATTTGTCCAAGTGGGGTAATGATACTAGCTTCGGGGGTTGGGTTAACGGTAATATCTTCCGTAATAGTTTCCGAGCATACGCCATTGATAGCCGTTAGTTGAACCGTATAATTATCTCCTTGTTGATAAGTATGAGTTGGATTAGTTAAGTTACTAACGCTTCCATCCCCAAAATCCCAAAGATAACTTTCTGCCAATATACTGAGATTATTAAAGGTAATTATGGTGGGAGAACAATCTTGCTCAAGGGTGAAATCAAAAGCAGGTTCAGGAACTGGAGCTACATAAATTAATTGTTGCGTTGTGTCTTTACAGTTATTTTCATTAGCAACAATTAGGGTAACTATAAAATTTCCAGTAGTGGAATAGCTATGAGTGGGATCACAAATATTAGAAGAATTACCATCGCCAAAATCCCACGAACAAACTAATGGAATAGGCATGGTAGAATTAATAAAACTAATATTTTCTGCTACGCAAATTGAATCTGTTGAAATGGTAAAATCAGCTACGGGGGGTGTTAAAATAGTTATGGTTTTTGAAATGCTATCTTGACAGCCTTCCGTTGAAGTAGCCACTAGTTTTACGGTATAGTCTCCTGGGATGTTGTAAAGGTGGATAGGGTTGTTTAAGGTGGAGGTATCGCCGTCACCAAAATTCCAAACGAAATTGGAGGCACCTGTTGTTAAATTATTAAACATAATGGAATCTCCAGGACAAGCGATGGAATTATTCGTGAAATCTGGTTGAGGGATAGGATGTATGATTACTTCCTGTTGGATGCTATCAAAGCCACAACCAAAGGCCTTCAAGGTGATCGTAAAGGTTCCTGCTTCCTGATAAGTATGACAAATATCTGGGGTAGTAGCCGTGTTTCCATCTCCAAAATCCCATAGCACGTTGGCACCGAGGGTAGAAAGATTGCTCAAGCAAATTTCAGTACCCACACAACCTACTAATGGATTAATATTAAAAAAGGCTCTGGTGTCCGTGGGAAAAACTTCCAGATCGTAGCTAAAGCTTTCCATTCCACAATCATTGGTTGCCATTAACGTAATGGTGTAGATCGTTGGTAAGGTATCTGTAAAATATAAAATGTCTAATGGAATAGAATCTGTACTGGTTTGACCATTTCCATAATCCCATAACCAGCTAGACATGGGCCCGCCAAAACTGATATTAGCAAACCTAACGGTATCACCAGAGCAGTAAACATTTTGCATTGGACCAAACTGCGGGGTTGGTTTTGGAAATACAGTAATGGTTTGTTCAAAAGTAGCTCCACTACAATTATTTCCTGCGAGCAAGCTGATGATGTAAGTCGTGTCGTTAAGTCCTTGTCCAAGGGTTATGGTTCCGGGTTGAGGGAGGGTAGACCATAATTCCCCATTGATAAACCATTCATAAGCTTCATTATCAAAACTGGAGGTTGTATTATTTAAAACAACTTCCAGATCAGCACAGCCTTCCAAAGGAGTTGCGGTAAAGCTGATGTCAGTGGGTGGAGTAGTGATAAAAATGTCCTGGGTTCGTTCCTCTTGGCAATCGCCAGCAACCGCAGATAAGGTAATGGTATGGGGTCCACCACTTAAATTTGAAAAAGGTGGAGGTGAACTATTTTGACCGTCAATCCTCCAGGTAAGAAGACCGTTGATATTATCGGTGTTAACCGTTACCAGTTCGCCTAAACAAAAACTATCTGCGACCATGAACTGTGCATTAGGATCGTCGATTATTACGGTAAACGAATTATTGCCCTCGCAGCCAGTAGCGTTGGTTACATTATAATCAATCGTCACCATACTAAGTCCCAATGCCGCCATTTCTGCTATGATAAAACTGTCATTTTGAATACAGGCCGGACAATCTAGACTGGTATAAATTCCATTTGGAGGAGTAGCCCCCATTGGAAATGGAGGACTAGTAGAACAAACTACGTTATCAAAAACTTCGATACCTGAGTCGATCACGGTAATGGTAATACTTTCTGAATCCGTACATTCTGTACCCGTACCGGGACCCTGTGTGTAAGTGAGGATAAATGCTCCGACAGCGACGGGGTTGAAAAAAACGGAATCACCAAAGAAGGTTAAATGTTCACCCGACCAATCTCCACCCAGCGGAGCGTAAAGGATCATGATGGAATCTGAATTCAAGCAAAGCGTAGTATCTGGAAAGGGAGATAAAATCGTTACGTCTGTTTGTCCAAAAACTTCAAAATTATCCTGTCTAGTTTGGGAACCACACTCATTGGTGAGTGAGGCGATCACCTCGTAGTTTCCAATTCCTAGATCGACTGGAAAAGAGGATACTAGATCTCCGTTGATTGTATAAGTGGCGTTTGGATTAAAACCTTGTGGGGTGTAACTCAACGCTAAGCAAGCATCAGGCTGGTTGATATCCGAAAGCGATTCTGCCGAAAGCACTTGAACTAGAATCGTATCAAAATCAGGTTGATTACAAGCGTTGTCTACTTCGAGGATAAGTTGGTATAGTCCAGTATCCGAAAAAGAAACGGCAATATCGGGAATATTAGGGGTTGGATCGTTGGGGTTGGGGGCATCAGGAGGTAGTACCCACGAGGCACCTGGGATTCCATTTAAGGATTGCCATTCGTAAAAGTCTTCGTTGGTTGAGAGGGAATCTCCACTTAATAGTAGATCTCCTGAACCTAAACAATAAATAAAAGGAGTGGTAGATATATCAATATTATTCGAAGCAACTGCAATGATGGCTTCGGCTGGATTGATGATTTGCACCGTTTCTGTAGTAGATGACGAGCCGCAAGTATTATTCACTGTCAAGGTAACGGTGAATGTCCCTGTTTCCGAATAAGTGTGAAAAGGATCAGTTCCAGAGGTGCCATCTCCATAGTCCCATGTAGAAGTGAGCGAACAAGTTGGAAAAGAATTATTAGAAAAATCAACCTGTTCACCTACACAAGTAATAGGTGGGTTTATGCTAAAAGAAGCAGTTGGTGGATTAAAGAACTCTGGAAAAGTGGCAGTATTTAATTCGACTACTGACCCATTTTCAGTGTAAAATGCAGAAAGTCGAACAGTGTATTCTACCGAACATTCATTGGTGTTAAAGAACGAAGAGAAATCATACAGATGTTGTACTTGTGGAGGATTATTACTTCCTGGTACAAATTCGAGCGGTGAGCCATCATCAAAATCTATTAAAAAACTATCGATGGTAAAGGGAAAGGCTTCCTCGACTTCAATTTCTACACATAAATCATAGCTATCTTCCGTAAGACAAATATCCTGATCTGAATCACAAGTAGCAATGGTAGGTTCTTGTGCTAAGACATTTGCATAAGTACATAGGATTAGTATTATGGATACAAAAGTTCCTTTCATTTGGTAAAATATTTTGGGGTTTTCCAAGCATTAAATAAGCTTGGAAAGATAAAGTATTCAAGAGAGGCAAAGCTAAATAAAAAATGACTTAATTATCAGTAATTATTTTAGTTTTATAAAATAGATAATTTATAGATGTTAATTATTTGTTATTTAAACCCTAAGAAAAGAGCAATGCCGACGGTGAAAGATAAATCCCTATAATCTATTTGAGAATTATTAGCTGATGTAAGAATGCTATCATTAAATTCCGAATTAAAAGTATTGGATAACATATAGTCTGTTCGAAGGAATAACCAAATTCTTGAGTATGCTTTACTTAGCGTTTTATTATTGGATATTTTTTCACTATTGGCAAATCTAAATTGGTATCCTAGTATGGAAGAAATGCTTAAGGTATTGTTTAAAGCTGTTTTATCTTTTGTTTCCACTAAGTTATTGATTTTGGTAAAGCTTAAAGGAATTCCGTAGATGGCACCTCCGGCCAGAAATACATTCGTTCTTGCATGAACTTTTCCAAATTTCCATTTTAAATATGCTGGGAAATTAATTCTATGGATATTGAAGTAATTGATGTTTGTTTGATTTTCAATTAATTGAAAAGTGCTTCGATTCCATTCACAGCCGATCATTAAACCGATATTTGCATTTGGAGAGAAAATGTCAAGGGTTGCCCCAATCAAAAGGTTGGGAAGACCCTGGGTTGAATCAAATCTAATTTCAACTTCATCTGGAAGGTTGCCAGTAAAATAATTAAAATAAGATTTGTTTTCGTCATTTGAAATATTTGCATTTCCATATAATCCAAAAGAGGCCTTAGCATTTCTGAAGGTAAATGGTGTTGGATCTAAAACTAGCAGCCCTCCCTGTTGCTGGCTAAGTAACTGTATTGAGAAAATTAAAATTAAAATAAGGGTTATTGTGTACTTCATCATTATTTACATCTTAAGGAGCGGCCATTAAGACCTGATTTGAAAAAATAAAAATCTTCCATATTAATCGTCCCATCGTTTTTATCTTCGATCTCCGTAATTAATTGACGGACGATAACACAGCATTCTCTATTACTCAGATTTAGACTTTTTTTTACCTGTTTGCGGGAAGAAGGATTGTCAATTATTTGAGCCATGTAAAACAAATGTTTTCCGTTTAATAAATCACTTTGTCGATATTTCATTAATATGGCTGCACCTTTTCCGTATTTTTGATTTTCAATTAATTTTTGAGCGTACAAAATATGCTGTTTCGAGTCTTTTATATAATTGCCATTTATTTTTTGCTCGCATAATTTTTTCTTTTTGATTATTTCTAAATCAGCAGGTTTGTATTTTAATGCTTTTGTATATGCCAGTAATGCTTTATCGTAGAATTTTTTTTTGTAATAGAAATCTCCTGAACGTTTTTGAGAGGCGAACGAGATTTCTAGTTGGCAGGTTGATATCTTTTTATCTAAGGTGGTTTTTTCTGTTTCGGTAAGCAATATCTCACTTTGTTTAGCTACGTTATAGAAAGTTAAGGCTTGATTAAATTCCTTTTGTTGAAACAGATTATTTCCAGTTGTTATCGCTTCGCGAATCCTACTAACCGTATTTAATTCGTTAATCTTTTCTTCAATATAAGACAGATTTTTATCACAGGAGCGTGCCAATTTGTAGTATTCCAACGCTTTTATCTGATTGCCATTAGCATACTCTTTTTCCGCCTGATCGAATATTTGACATTCCTTTTTATTTTTCACGGAGTTGGCGATAGGTTCTTGACTACATTTGATTGTTTCATAATCTTGGAACAAATTAGAAATAGTTGATACGATTTTAATTTGATTCTTTGATTCGAATAATTGTATAAATTCCTGATACTTTTTTTCTGTACCATCCGCCTCTTTTACGGTTTTTATGACCTTAGTCCCAAAAATTTTTTCTCCGTTTATTTCACAATTTTCGATGGTGAAATTTTTTTCAAATGAAATTTTAACTTGGTTCTGCTTTAGATTTAAAAAGTATAAGGAGGCCTCACATTCATAATTATAGATGCCGTAAATATCATTCACGAAATAAGTGCTTGGGTGGACAAGGAGATGGTTTTCAATGTAAATACGATGTTCATCTTTGTAATCTTCGCAATAGATTTCTAAAGTATTGAGATAGTTGCTAATGATTAATTTAGCATCTTTTTCATTTACTAAATGATTGCGAAAATTATTTTTTTCTGTAAAAGCAAAACAAATTAGAAGTGTAAAAAAAAATAATAATAAGGGATAATTATCTTTGATGTTCATAAGGTAATATTTTAGGTTCTGAACCATTATTCTACTTTTAAAACATGGATATAAGTAATCAAGGTAATCCATATAGCGCCTCCTCTTCCTTTTATCCGCAATATTTCTACTCCCACTTCTTTTGTCGTTTCGTCATGGTAGTAGCAATTTAAATTTGGATTAGCTTTGGTAGGTTCTTTTCGTAAATGCTGATCTTTGAGTTTACAATAGAATTGTTTAAACACAACTTTTCCTTTGTAAGAGACTGTTCCATCTCCATTATCTACTTCTTTTAAATCTTTAACATTAAGCTCGTTAACGATATCGAAATCAATAACGATTGGAGCCTTTCTTCCTCTTTTCAATAAAGTTTCCAGATAGGATTTAATGAGGTGTCTCTTTTTACGACTTGAGTTTTTGCTTTGTTCTTCTACCTTGGCATCTTTGGAAAAGCTTTTCAGGGTAGTCCTAATAGCAGCCCTTCTGGTAGCCATAGCGTTTTCTGCTAATGCAATTGCACTAGCATTGTTTTGAAAAATCAATATTTGATTCATGGCTCTTTGCGTTAGATCTTCCAATTCACCATCTGACAATTTTTTTTGGCCAAAAATATTAGTATAAGAAAAAAATAAGCATACAAAGAGAAGAAAAAAATGATTATTCATTGGATATAGATTATTTTGGATCATTTAAATGGTGTTCTACCAATCTGACTTCCCAAACTTTGCCCTCGGGATTTTTTAGCGTTTTCGTAATTTCGATTTTTTCCAAAGTCCGATAAAAAGCAATTCGTTCAAAGTAGTCCTTTACTGGTGTTAAACCTACCAAGGTGCCATTTTTACCAAATTCTTTTACGTTAGCATCTGAAGAAAATAGATCAAGTTGCCCTCCAATCATTGCGAGTCTGGCATCCGGCGACAATTCTTTTTTCCCAATCTGATTAAAAATTGAAGTAAGATTAGAAGAAGCATTTGACGGAGGATCATCCTTGCTATTTATTTCGTTCATTTCAGGGTTTACCAATACATAATTTTTTTCTTCTTTATTCTGACAAGCATGGGCTTTCATGGCGTCGACCAATTTGGTGGAGCTATTAAAAACTGGGATACCGAGGTACTCTTTTAAATCGGATTCTTCTGAGTAAATAAAACTGTTCTGTTGATTTTTTTTAATAAATGATTCTATTGAAATTTCAAGACCGACGGGATCGGACAAATAGGATGGCGGTATACTATCTTTAAAATATTCACCCAGCCAAGTGGAAGTAAAGTCAACGGTATTGTCTCCAATATCTTCAAAATACCAAGCATTGGTAGTTACCTCTTTTTTAGAAATATCTAACCGAATTACCTTAATTGGTTTCGGTAAAAAGTCTATGGCTATCTCTGCACATTCTGCCTGATAGGGTACAGCTATTTCCTTAAAATATGGAGGATACCTTGATGGCTCTTCGCTAATCGGCTTATCAAATACAAAGGTAATCCCTTGATTTTTACGTTCGGATTTACAACCGCTCATCATAAGGGTAAGCAGCAAAAAAGCAATAAGTAAGTGAGTTTGGTTGTTCATAATTAGATCAATTGGTTTTCTTTACATTTAATAGCGACCACTCTTCTAGCTACTGGGTCGGTTTGTGCATTAATTAATGCCTGTATTTCTCCATCTCGGATAATATGTATAAATTCCAAGTAAGGAATTTCTCCTTTCTTGATGATGGCAGTATTTCCTTTTTTGGCTTCATTAAATTTCCCTTCGTATTCTATTTCTATCTGAGACGCCTCTGGAATTTCTCCCGTATTAATGTCTGTAAAACGATCTTGATCTGCTTTACTAGTGAAAAAATAAAAAATATGAGCTACCGCTTTTTCTGTACCAATAAGATGAAATAATGCGGTTAGTAATGAAAAAATAATGATGATCTTTCCTTTGACGACCGCCCAGATACTGATGCTGGGAGGCAGAACACTTAGGAAGGTATAAATTTTCCAAAAAGCGATCGCAAATATAGTTATGGCAATAAGAAACCGATAAACCTTTGATTTTAAACGATTCCTTTTTAATTTTTTTAGGATTCCATTTTTAATTTTGGCGCTTCTGGCCTTAAAAGCCTCGGTAGTTTCTTCTTTTAATTTGCACCTGGCTTCTAGTTTTCGTCGGAAAATAGAATTTTCTATTCTGGTATGATTTAGGTTTTTAAAAAATATTCCCTCAATTAAAAAAGGAAATACGCCAAGAAACAAATCTGCAATTACCGACCCAACGACGATCCCCATACTAACACCTTGTTTGGAAAGAATAAAAAATCCTAAATAGATATCAAAAGAGATGGCCAAAATCATCAGTACGTAAAATATAGGGATGGTTGATGAAATGGTAGAAAATAGTGCTTTGGTTTTTAGATTGTCTACTTCCAGTGTGGTTACCTGAGGAACTAAGGTCCATAATTCCTTTAAGGCATCTGATGGGTTATAGAATTGTTGATTTTGAAAAGACATATAGTTTCTTTTAGTAGAGTTATTTTAATTAAAATTTTTCAATCAATGCTTCTAGATTTAAATAAGTCATGGACAAAAAGG
Organism: uncultured Saprospiraceae bacterium; assembly: GCA_937928405.1. Lineage (GTDB taxonomy): Bacteria > Bacteroidota > Bacteroidia > Chitinophagales > Saprospiraceae > JALZUU01. Next base: position 14,564 of record CALFWZ010000097.1, on the reverse strand, counting down.
GTGTAGCATCTCGATCCCATTTATGCGGATTTTTTAGAATCGTCTTGGCACAACGCTTTAGTCCATTAGCAACTTCTTTAGCGTTTCTCTGAAATAATTTATCAGATCTGCCAATCATTTTGGGTAGATGAACATAATAGTCTCCTTTTTCTTTTAAAAATCCTTTGAATTCTTCTGCTAGGGCTATACTTTGCCCATTTTGAATTTTTTCAAAATGAAGTTCTAGGTACGCTAAATCACTGATTAATATTTCTTTTTGAAAAAGTATAAACTGATTAAATTCTTCTTCTAAAAACTTAATTTGCTTTTCAACAAATATTTGATCGGGTGGAGTAGGACAGAGATTTAAATATTTTTTATAATTATCAATGGCATCTTTGTAGAAATCATTTGCCTCTTGCATCAACGCTAGATTATAAATTCCATGACAATCTTGTCCATTTTTTTTAGCAAAATCTTCCCATAATTTTAGTGCCTTTTTAAATTCCTCAGATTTTATTTGGGATACTCCTTTACTAAAACTAGTATTGACAGGAGCAGAAAGATTGGGTAGGGCTGGGTTTTCCTTAGGAACATAAGATCGATTAAATTTTTTAAAAGCTCTTTCTAGTTGAACTTGATTTTGCACGTTCAAATATTTCCCACCAGATAACTGGGCGAGATATTGTAAGTCTCTTTCGGCTGGGGTGCCTGGGGCGATATTAAATCCTATGGTGTAGTATTTAATTTTATTGGGAATCGTTCCGCTTCCACCGCCACATAAGTTAGCTGAAATAGTTCTCTGCGTTTGCTGCAATGGGGCAGAATTATACACTCCATTTGGTCTTATTTTTTGACAAGTAGCTACTCCGTCACTCAAAATAATCAGTTTACCATTTTCTTGATTATTTTGTTGAAGATGATAGGCCAGTTTACATTCTGCCGCTGCAATGGCTTCGGCTAACGGAGTTCCTCCTCCTGCCCTCATGGAATTAATTCTGGTTTCTACCAAAGAAAGATTCGTCTCAAATCCGGAAATTGGGATAGTCGGATCATTTGAACATCCACCGCTAAAACCTAATACTCCTACTTCGTTAACGACACCCGATTGATTTTTTTGTAGATCATTGAGGGTAAGTTTTGAGGCCGCTTTTGCTTCCGTGAGTTTGGGTATAGAACCACTGCCACCGGCGCTGTTCATACTACCGGAGAGATCGAAGAGGAAGAGGGTGGAGGCGGTTAACCCGCAATTTTTATCTTTTAACTTCTTTTTGACTTCATTTTTTAATTTGTCATTAACACCACCCCAAACTAATTGGACGCTTAGACTATTTTGATTAAGCCAAGCTTTCCATTCGCTTTCATTATTTCCAATACCTACAGTATATACGTTAACCTTTGTACCAACTTTAACAACATATCTTACAACCTTACCTTCATGTAATCTATGATTGCTTTTAGTGAAATTAGTGATTGATCTAGGCCTATTACCTAATTTAGTGACTATTGAGCCGAAGCCTGGTAATTTTATTTCCCCGCAGTCTTGAACTGGATTGCTTCCTGCATATGGAGCAGTGAAATTGCCGCTGCTTTTCATGATGTCAAAAACGAATTCTTTTGTACAACATGGATTTAATAACGAATCACAGATTTCAGCACTTAAAGTGTACATGTGGAAATTTGGTCTACTTCTGGAATACTCAGTAACAATATCGGAATGAAGCGGACATATATTATTAGTACTATTATTCAGTAATTTTAATTCTTCTATATAATCATGTGGGAGGTCGAAGGTGGATCTCTGGGGTAAATTAATTCTACCAGATAAACTTTCAGCAATTTCGGTTGCAAAGGAAATACAGTCTTTTGCAGTTAGCTGATAGGAAGCTGATTCCCATTTTTGTTTTATACTTAGGGCTTTCTCATATTCAAGTTTATTTACTTCTACCGTAAATCCTATATCTTTTTGTGTTTGAAAATCGTTTCTGATCTGGCCAGTAACAGGCCCTATTAGAAAACTGGCTCCACCGGCTATGCTATTCTGGGGATAAAATCCCCAGCACCCATCTAAAACAGTCATTTGTAAATTACTATCTTCCCTAAGAAATGAAACAAATGCATGTCCTACATTACCGTCTCTAGTCGCGTAGAAAGTTAAAAATTTTTTAGACTGACAATCTGCTTCAGATGCTTGAAATAAACCTAAAAATATTAAGTAACAGATAATTTTTATTCGCATTTTTCATTTTTTTTAGATGAAATTTCAATACTATTACTTATACATCCCCAAATACTCCATATACTTCTCTGCTCCAATTTCGGCCTGATCAAAATCCTCGTCTGCATAATTTGCTGAAATCATTAGATTAATATTATTGTAACGCGCAATTGCTTTTGGATGAGAAGTAAATACCGTGTTTAATATTCCATCTACTAATAAACTGGTTCCAGAAGTTCCTAAATCTGTTAATAGATTTCCGGTATCGGGAAATTGATCTCCCAAAAACATCGATTCTGCGTTTTTTGATAATCCTCCCATAAAGGATTGATCTCCAGCCAAGTCTTTCATCTTACTCCAGAATTTTGGCGCTTCCCTTAAATCATAACCAGCTTGGTAAGCATAGAGTAGTCCGACCCGATCTGCTTGGTTTTCTTTATCTTTTTGGTATAGACTGGAAAGAACAGATGGACGCATTTTCTGTAAATTATTTGAAACTAATCCACTGACCTTGGGATCAAGGTTAAGATCAACCACTTGACCTTTACCTTTTTTTGCCCGATTCCTTCGCCATATTTTAGAAAATTCACCAGCGATTTTCCCGCCCAGATTTAGTTGCTTTGATTTTCTATAGCGAGCAATGCCGTGTTCGTGCGTTACGTGTGCGATTTCGTGTCCAATTACTAGAGCCAACTGAGATTCATTATCAATAATTTCGAGTAGCCCTGTATGAATAAATACCATTCCATTTGGAAATGCAAAGGCGTTTGGTATGGGATCATTGATAACAAAAAATCTGAAATTTAATTTTCCCGGATCTGAGTCAGGAACTTCTTTTACATAGTCAGGAATCAATCGATTACCTACCAGATTGATATAGCCTTGCACTTTGATATCATTGACTAATTGATAATTGTATTCACCAATTTTTATATTACCATTATATAAATTATCAGAAAAATTATATCCTTTAGCAGAAAGGGTGTGCAATCCATCTCCGTTATAACTATCCTCTACTAATTTACTTAATTCACGCTCGTCTTCGGTAAAATTATTGTTACAGGCAGTTAAATCTTTGGCTTGTAAAACGCCAGTTCCGTCTGTTTCTCCACTGGCATCAATAAAACTTCCCGGTGCAAGAAAGGGATCGTCAAATGATGGATACAACATTCCATTACATCCACAAGATTTCTTTTTATTACACTTGATCACACTACCAGGGAGTAGTTTGACTTTTCGGCCATCAATAAATGCAACATCTCCCTCGATATATTCTAATTTTCCAGAGATATTATTTCTTAAGTCTATCACTTCTGAGATCACTTGAATTTCTGTCACCAGGCGGTTACCATCTTTTAGCTCAAAGTTTATATCAACATTTGTTCCTTCTACAATAGCTGAACTATTTAATTTTTTTCTCTTTTTCTTGTATTTGGTTTTTTGAGTGACTTTCATTTCCAATTCTCGGCCATTAAAGTCAATAATAATGGATTCGTCTGGCAGGGAAAAGGATACTACATAGACATCTTCCAGTTTTGAATTTTGAGCATCTAGTTGACTAGATAAGTTGATTGTAAATGCTAAGGTTAATATGAGGATAGTGGTTTTCATAATTAAAAAATTATAGATTAAGATGGATGATTTCTGAATCTGGAATTTTATCAAATTGACAAATAGTGATGCCATCCCAGCATTGAATCTGATTTTGAACAGGTCAGTTAGTTTTTTTAGAATAAAGTCTATCATTAATAAGATTAGAAAATTTTATCTGGTCTTGTCATCAACTTCCGCTCTATAGAAATGGTGCAATAGAAAGAAGTACGGAATCATTAGGAAAAGATTGCCCCGCAGACCAACCCGAAATAAGTTCAGGTAATTGTCATCACCGACACCAAATGCAAAGTCAAAAAATAAAATAATTAGATTCCAAATTCCTATCCACTGGTTGGTCAAAGGCATTTGTTCCAGCAAACTGATGAGCATATAAATTGGAATAATGAACATCGCACTGATGGCAATTCGTTTTAGAGGAAAAGGGTGTTTGGTGTTTACACGGATGATACGAATGCCTACGATAAAGATGATAACCATTGGTATCAATACCAATTTAAAGGCCGTTTCAAAATTACGTTCGTACAAGCTAGAATTTTCGAAGATAAGACGAATATCAAGGTACTGTGAGGTAAATAAAAGTACTAAGCCAAATAGGATATTCCCACCAATCAACCAATTAAGCCATTTTGCGGTGGCTTTATCATTGGTCGCATCAAAGTATTTCTTAAAATAAATCCAGATATAAACACTTAAACCAGTTGTGCTTAAAATCCAAATAAAAGAATTAGTGATGATATCCTTGGCAAATAAATTGAGCCCGATAAAAACCATTGTCAAGATCATGGCTTTTTTATAATCAACTCCAGCAATATCTTCTACTTTACTATAATCGTAATTTCTGTTGTACCCAACGGGAACGAATTGATCATCTGAATGGACGTTTTCATTTTTCATCTTATTCATCTTAAATTTTTTAAAAAATAGCTCATTATAAATTGACTTAGAATGGATTGATTCCTATTATCTTATTTAAGGTAACAGGAATTTTATGGCAGCTTTCAAGATCAGCTTACCACCTATTTTTAATACTAAAAATCTGGGATGCGAAAGAATGGATACCCTAATTGGGCAAAGCATAGATTTTTCATTATTTGATTTTTTGAGCTTGAAAATTTTCGTTGGGTAGAAATAACAGAGCGTTGTAAGTTAGATACCTTGCACTTGAGGTTCTCCCTAAACCATCCGATAAAATTAAGGCAATTAATTTTCTCAGAAAGCGACAAAAAAAAGGCGATATCTTGACTTTTTAAGGAAAACAAAGTCTATTTTTGAGGCAGAATACCCACCATTTAAACTTAAATTCAGCTAATTAACCCCCTTAAAACTTAATTCACGGAATGAGTCTTCAAAATGAAAACCATCGCAAAGTTTTTTCTATTTTAAAAAAAATAAAAAAATCGAAACTTAAAAAACTATCCCTATTTTTAACCTGTGGGTATTTCAAGATTCATCAGGATAGCATATGGTTATTTGAATTTTTACAACCACTATATCCTAGCTTTTCAAAATTTGATAAGGAAAAACTCAAAGAATACCTTTTCGCAGAAAGAAAAGAGAAGTGCTCCGACAATGAAATAAATGACGCCTTTAGTGCACTTTTTAAGGATGTTTTAGCGTTTGTAACGATGGAAAATTTCTCGAATAATCCTTCTGCAAAAGAAGATTCCATTATTCAGTATTATCACCAAAATCATTTTTATTCCTGGTTTGAAAAATCATTGCTAAAGAAAAGGAATCGCCTCCATAAACAGCTCACAAGAAATGCCGCATTTTATGATCAACAAATGCAGTCGTTTGATCAATTTTATTTCCATCCTGAAACGGAAAAATTTAAAAAAATAGCCTCTCCCCAAAAAAACACTGATACTAGTGAAGAACTTGAAAATCTCAAAAACGCCCAATTAAATCTACAAGTCAGCTTTATCTTAACTAACCTTCGATATGGTTTAGAAATGCTTCAAAGAGCTAGAATATTACCGGAACCTGTTCCGGATTTACCGTTTTTAGGCAGCACTTTGGAACTATGTGAAAAGCAAGATTATTTCAACAATCCTATCCTTCAAATATATGTTACCCTGACTTGCCTGGCAAAAGGAAAACCCGCTCCCTTGACCTTCGAATACTTGATTTCCCTATTCCAGAAATATGCTCATTTGGTGGAACCAACGGAGAGACGAACAATACTTCAGTTTCTATTAAATGAACTGAGTTTTAAAAGTCGTTCTTATTCCGGTACTGCGTTGAAAAAGCAGGTTGAGTATCAATTGCAACTTTATCGCTTGGGAGAAGAAAAAGACTGTTTGGTGGTTTTTGATCGGATCCCTAATATAACCTTCACCAATATGATCATCACTTTCAGTAAAAATGGTGATGTTGATTTTGCTAAAAAATTCATTACTAATAATCGGAAATACCTTCCTCCTCCTTCTTCGAGCAAAGACGAAGTAGTTCGATTTTGCTGGAGTTGTATCTATTTTTATGAAAAAGAGTACTTAAAAGCATTTGAGCAATTAAAGAAAAAAAATAAATTTACAGTCCTCTATTTGGAACACCGAGCCAGGGTGATTTTATTATGTTGTGAATTTGAACTATACCTAAAGGGAACTAAAAATCTGGCCGAGGAAGATGCGTCGCTAGAAACTATTGAAAGGACGATTAGTAATTATATCAGATTTTACGAGCGTAAACCTCAATTAAAAAACGACAAATTAAAACCTTATTTAAATTTTGGTAGGATCTTGAACAGAATTCTAAAGGCAAAAAACTTATTTTCTTACGCTAGAAAAGACGAAAAGCAAAAGATCTTAAAAGTCATCAATAATTATAAATCAATTGCCGCAGAAAATTGGTTGTTAAATCATATTGAAAATTTATAAAGAATCTGGACAAACTCGGAAGCGGTTTTACTGCTTGCCTCATTTATCCAGATTCAATGTTTGTTTAGATAATATCGGTATCAATAATACCAATATCAAGGGTTGGATCTATTGGAATGCTGGTGTCTCCAGAACCACCTTTAATTTGCTGCTTTTGAGCATCATTTAAAATAACTTGCTGTAATCCAGTCTTCTTTTTTAATTCAATAAAATTCATAACACTAAAAATTTTAAAAGTGAAAAAATGAGGAATAGGTCATTCTTAACTCAGGCAATTATTAGATTGCCGAATAAAATGACCGTTCTGCATTCACTTCCAATTGTGTTATGTGCACCTAACTCAATCTTTATAAATACCTTGATTTCAAATTGAAGCTTTAAATAATTTTGAAATCCAGGAGAATACGCATAGGTAGTTAAGGCCATCTCTATGTCATTTGAGAGATGGAAAACTTCATGTTTATTTTGTTTCGACAGAAAGATTTGACTACCTTGCTTTATCATTGAAGCTGGAAATCATATCTTTTGTCGATGTTTAAATAACCTTACATATTTGGGTCGATAGAAAATTAAAAAAATCACAGAATAGCGGATTTTTTTTTGTCAGCACCAATATTTAATTATGATTCAACTATCAGATTGGGAACTACTTCCATTGTACTACGCAGGAGAGAATCAACCTGTTGGAATTTGGATTGACCGACATTATGGTTATTTTATTATCCGAGGATCTCAGCAACATTCTGTGCGAGCAACGGTCGAAGATGCGATCCAAGATATTGCCCAAAAGATGATCAGATATGAAAAGGAAGTGCGAAGACAAAAATTTAAGCCTGTCAAAAAAAATATCAAAGGAGCCATTTGGATGAGAGTGAAAAACCGAATCATTGATTTGTATAGAGCAGAGCAAAAAGTACCAATCGTTTCGATTACCGCACGGCATGATGTGGCAGAAGAAACAGAAGAACATTCTTTACAGGGATGGTTTAAAGAGAAAACAGAAATAATAAAGAAATTTAAAACTCAACTACCTCCCGAGGAGCAAAGATTTCTAGATCTAATGTTTTTAAATGGATTTGGAAAGCTAAAACCGGTGGTTGACGAACTAGGAATTAGTATAAAAGAAGGTCGAACCATCAAACAACGGATTGTCCGAAAAATTAGTAGAAGCATTTTGAATAATAAAAAATAAAAAAGATGCATCCAATATATACTAAGGAAAATATTAATTTGAATTTACTAATGGATTATGTATTCCATGAGTTATCTCCAACAGAAGAGAATGCTATGGAGCATTTTTTAGATGAGAACGAAGAATATAGCGATACTGTTAATGGTATTTTAAATTATTGTTTAAAAGAAAATATTAAAACTAAGAAAGCATTAGAAAATAACCTAGAAAACAATAAGGCTGCATTTTTCTTGAGATTTCCAGAAATAGATCCCAAAAATTTAAAACCTTCCACCCCTAATAATACTGAAAATAAATCTGGTAACGGTAAATTCATTTGGTTATTATTTTTCCTATTGTTTATCGTTGGAGGTCTTTTTGTTTTCTCAAAATTCCTGTCCTCAGGTGATAATTCACAAAATGAGCAAATTAATAATCAGTCTACCCAGGGATCAGAGCAAATTGATGTTTCACCAAACATTAAAAATAAGGAGAATGAAAAACAGGAAGATACTACACAAGACGATCATCCACAAGATTCCTTGAATAAAAAGAAACCGCCAAGACAACAGGATTCTAAAAACAAAATAACATCTCCAAGAGCCCAGCTAACTCCTCAAGAACTTAAACGTATTGAAAAAGAAATTGAAACGCAAAAACCACTAATGGCTCAAGCAAGCGAAACTTGGAATAAAGAATTTGAAATGCTAGGTAGTCCGCCGCTGGAAAATGCGATTAATAGATTAGCTGAAGGAGATTCTACTTCATATGCAAGGTATTGCGTTGGGTTACATGAACTGACTAAGGAAAAACCGGATTTGAATATAGCCATTCAGTTGTTAAGTGGCGTTCAACCATATGAGCATCCAGATGCTACTTGGTATTTGTTTCGGGCATACTTATTATCTGGTGCTATCGAAAAGGCGAAATTAGAATTTGAGAAAATGGATAAAAATAATACGGTATATTACAACGAAAATTTTTTAAAGGAACTTTCTCCAACTACTATTGATTTCTTTCGGTAAGTTTAATCTGATGATAAAGGATCTAAATTACCCATGATGATAAAATTCGCCCAATGAATGGGAGGCTTAGCCTCCCTCCTTGCGTATTGTCTAAGCGCTGCAGTCAATGCCTCATCTTTTTTCATTTTTCTTTGATTCAGGTTGAAATAAAAAGGCTGCATTATTGCCTTGGATGCATAATTGTTGGCAGCCCAGAGACTCATAACAACACTTTTACTACCTGCATACATAAATGCTCTGCCGAAATTAATTACGCCTTCTCCATTACGTAATTTTCCACCTCCAGTATCGCAAGCATTTAAAACTACTAAATCTGCAGGAATTTTTTTATTATAAATTGATCCAAGTTTTAGTTCATAAGGAGTAGCATTATTTTCGTAGGTGAAAATCAACGAAGAGGAATTAGGTTCCTTAAAATTCACACAACCGTGCATATCCAGATGCAGAATACTGAACTTGGATAAATTAATTTCAAAATCACTTAAGTTGGCCTTCGAAAACAAACTGGCATTTTTAAAGTTTTCTGCCATGCTTTCGGCAGCGGCGATATTTTTAGTAAGGGGAGCGGTATTACAATCTCCGTTTTGTTCGGGAAGGGTAGTATAGTCAGGGGCGAAGATGCCAAAAGAAATTTTCCCGAGTGAATTTTCTATATGAGACTTTTGCAGTAAGGTGGTGGCTGATAAATGCCTGCTAAATTGATAGTCATATAGTAGATAATCTAAATTATTATACCAGGCGTCCTTGGCGGGTTTCGTCAACAGTGCGTTAAATGAAAAAACATGTAATAGACCATCAGGAACTAAATAAACCCTTGCAATATTTTGCTTTTTTAAAATCGTATCAATTTCTTGGAATAGGAATTGATAAATTTCAAAAGCAGTTCTTCTATAAGTCTTGGAAGAATAATTAGTAGTGAGATTTTCGTGATATTTTTCTAATAAATAATCTATCTCAACGTTTCGATCTTTGATAAATATGGTATCAGATTTTGGAGTGATTAAAATAGAAATAATTTGTTTCTCCGTCACCATAAATTCTAGCAGGGCGGTATGATCTTTTTGTACTTTTTCTTTTATTTGATGAAAGGAGACTACCGTATTATTGTTTAATAGATCGAATAATTTTGGATGATGCTTTTCTAGATCGCTCCGCCAGCTTTTGTGTTTTTCTCTGATTGATCGCTCTTTATAAAGGTAGTTTGGTAAATTATCATCACTATCGTCTAAATTTTCGATAGCCAAAACAGAAGATTCAATAGCTCTTAATTGCTGGAGTAAGGAGTCACCTTTCATCATCTTTTTTTGTAGAGGCAGTGCTAGATTTTGGATAAATAATTTTCGATTGATGGCCTTTCTAAGAATATAGCTTTTCTGTTTTTCACTAACATAAAATAAATCAGTTATCATCTGGTGTTCATTATCCTGTTGATATTTTTCCGTGATAATTGCTGCTGCTTTATGGTATAAGCTAGCATGTCTATTTAGTAATACTTCTAGGTTGTATTCATCTGTATATTTTGCAATGAGTTCGTCCATCAATGCGACGGCTAATAGAATATCCTGATAAGCTTCATTTAATCTTTTACTGTCATTGAAGGTTAGATATGCCTCAAAATTAAGATTAGCTCGACTAGTCAAAGCGAATAAAGTATTTCTGATGGTCATCAACCTCAAATTTTCGTCAGCTAATTTTTCTTTAATAGATAATCGAGTGTCATCTGGAGAAAGCAATTGCCAACTCTTTTTAGTTAGAGCCTCTAATTCTTTTGGGGATGCTCCATTACGTAAGAGATAATTAGCTTTAAACGCATAGAGTTTTCCTAAATCATATTGGTTGGAATTGTCATGGTTTTTCAGGATCGCAATAGATTTGTTCAAATACTTTAGCATAAAGTTTTGCTCCTTAAAAATCTGGTTTTCCAAATCCAATTTTGCAGCCTGTAAAATAATGCTGGGAAGCTTTAATTTTAATAACTGTCTTTCGATTCTTACAGAAGAATAACGAAATAAAAAGCTAATGGCATCAGCGATTTCTAACGCTGCCTTATTTTTTTCCATTTCATTTTCACTCAATAGGGCATCGAGATATCCTAAATAAAATTGTTGATGACCGAACAAATAAATGCTATCCTTAGTCGTAGGCCTTTTCGTCAATAAATTGTTGAAAATGAGGGTAGATTTTTTGAAGGTATTTCGAGCAGAGGGATAATCTCTCGTCTGCAAAAGAACCATCGCCAAATTAGTGAGTGCAAAAGCCTGTTCTCTTTTTTGTCCAAGTGCCGCATAAAGTCCAGCAGCTTCTCTCAAGTAATTACTACTACTCGAAATATCTTCCAATTGCTGGTAAATAATGCCAAGTGAATTACTACCGTGGGCTTTCATAATATCCGTCGTAAACTTAACCATCTCGACTGGATTGTCTGTCAATAATTTTTCAGCATTATAAATACTTTCCATGCTTTGATGACCAGCTACTAAAGACTGATCGTAAAACCCGCGTTGATATTGTTGGTTTGATAATTTAAATGCCTTCTTAGCTTTTATTACTTCCCCTAGTGCTCGAACTGGATCATTTTGTGCCATCGCAAGTATAGGAGAAATCATCCATAAATAAAAAAATAAAATTTTGGGAATAGAGATGCATTGTTTCATTGGTAATTGGTTCACTTTCAAAATTGGCTTGTCTTATAGGCTTTTTAATGTAAGAAAAACCGTTTTTATTGTAGGGTGGTGTACCTAACTTATCGATGTATGCTTCCAAAGATATATAATTAAGATCGAATAATTAAACTCCATTTTTTAGTTCTCAAATACTAACTGAATATTGAGCTGCTTAATATCGTTGTTGATTCATTTCAACCCACAAGACCAAAAAAAATAATTGCAATAAAAAATTTATTGCTTTATGATGTCAGGCGATAATGAAATAGTTTGAAAATCAATTCGTAGATAAGTCAGAAATTTTAGTTGCTAATCATTCAGAGAAAAGAATTCAAAAAGTAGGTTTGATAAAGGATCACCTATTATTGCAAGAAGCCTATCTTAATTTTAAAAATAATTCTTAAAACCCCATAACACATGTAGGTGGGTACGACTCATTTACCATTTTAAAGAATTGCGAATTAAGGTCAATAATTTATATTCAAAATAACTTATAACCCAAGATTATCTAGCCCAAAATCATCTAAGATACCGAGTATTTCAACCAAATATTTTGGACTTAGATTTCAAATGTTTTACCATGTAAAATAAAAAATGCGTAACCTACTGACTAGCAGTTGATTACGCATTGTGTTTGTACCCGAGGCGGGACTTGATAATTAGAATAATTATGCTTTTAAAAATACTCAAATGATTGATTAAAAGTTTATTATAAAAAAGATAAAGTAATATAGGTTGTTTTAGTGCAAAAAAGTAATCAAAATGTTTAACCATTGTTTTACCATGTGCCATATTTTGTTTATATTTAAAGGTAGTGCAAACAAAATATATTATGGCAACGATAAAACTGATTTTAAGAAAAGAACGCATCAATAAAGCCGGTGAAGCTCCGCTCTATCTGCGGATAATTAAGGATCGAAAACCGCTCTACACTTCCATGAATATTAAGCTGGCTCCTAAGTTTTGGAATGATGATAAACAGGAAGTAAAGTCTAGTTATAAAGGTTCTGGTCGATTAAATGCTTTTCTAAAAGATCGATTATCTAAGGCGCATAATAAGTATATGGATATGGCTACCTCTTCCAATACCGTTCGTACCAAAGATATCAAAGAAGAAATTATTGGAAAGTCTTCACCGCTATTCCTGGACTATGCCTTTAATTATATTAAGGGTTATAAAACTAAAGATAACAGCCGGACCTTCAAACGTTTTCGAACGGCACTAAATAAACTAAAAGCATATTTAAATGGTCGTCACTTTACTCTAGAAGATATGACCATCCTTTTTCTAAGGGAATATGAGCAACACCTACGAGATAAATATGGCAATGGAGTCAATACCATCAATACTGATTTAAAGTCCTTCCGTCGAATCCTAAATCAGGCCGTGGACGAAGAACTATTTCCCTATGAAAAGAACCCTTTCCTTCGATACAAATTACCATGGAAGCAAACCAAGAAAGTATTTTTAACGGAAGATGAGATTAAGCTTTTTGAAGATTATGAGATACAGAGCGGTTATAAAAGAGAATTGCATCGGGATATTTTCATCTTTGCTTGTTATGTGGGAGGATTAAGAATTTCGGATATCTGTGTTTTAAAATGGGTAAACTTTGATGGGACGCATATTACTTGTTCTACGATAAAGACTGGTAGCGTAGTTTCCATAAAGGTACCTACCAAGGGATTAGAAATTATCAATAAGTATAAGGCGGAAGGATTAGGTGCCGAGGATTATTTATTTCCGGTATTAGATCGAGATGCTGATTATCCAAATGGGAATCTCCTAAAGATGGCCATCAATTCAAAAAATGTTTATGCGAATAAGGACCTAAAGTTTATCGCAAAAAAAATAGGTCTTACTAAAAATATCTCTTTCCATACTTCAAGGCATACGTGGGCGACCAGGGCGCTACGAAAGGGTATGCGGATTGAATATGTTTCTCGATTGATGGGGCATGCGTCGATTCGGACTACGCAGATTTATGCGAAGATTGTTAATGAGGATTTGGATCGGGCGATGGGGGTTTTTGATTAGAGGGAAGCAATGGTATTACTCCCAGAAGGAACTCTTTGGATGAAAGATTTGATAGGAAAAATGTAGATAAAATTTTATCGGATACTTTCTATTAAATTAGATTAATTGAAAGAGCCGACTTTAAACATAGGGGGACTCTACTATCCTCAAGTACTAAAGATACAGGCAAAACTAGATGTTTATCCCTATAATTATGACCAAACTGGTTGAAAATGTAGGATAGTGTATCTTTAAAATTTAGACCTCCTAACAGCCTCCATTATATTCATACAAATAGCCTCTTCATTCAATTTGGTTCTTATCTTTTGTAATTCATCCTCATTCCATAATGGATGAGTAATCAAAATATTTTTTTTCTCTGATTTAATGAGAAAAGTCGAAGCGATTTTTTTTATTTCACCTCCTAGCTTAATTTTTATTTTTTCTGCAATCTCTTCTAGATGAACTTTCCAATATTTTTGAGAAAAGTCAAATCTCTCATCTGGATCATTAGAAACTCTTGCCATGTCTAGGCCAAGTCGCCAATTTAACAACCCATGTAAGGACTGATTATAATAATCTCTCATGCAATCATAGCAGGAATTTTCGCAATTATGTAAAATATCTATGAACGTGTTATAAATTTTACCACCCTTTAGTAACGGTTCTACAAAAGCCTTGAATGGTGTTTCTTTGTCCTCTTCTCCATTTAGATAGTTACAGTATCCTGCGCCATTATCTAATTTCTCTACTATATAAATTTCTGGAATTCCTTGGAAAATTCTAAATCCTATATCTAGCTCCGTAAAATCAATTTCTAAAAATTGGCAGATTGAATTGCGAACTAAAGTACCCCATGACAAGAATGCAGATTTCACTTCGTTAGAATATAAATTTTCTATTCCAAGCGATTCCCAATTAAGAAATGAAAGCGTTAATACTCCGGTGTGTCTAGTTGAAATGAAAATATAATTCTGCTCCTCTTCTAACTGATTTCTTGG
>CALFWZ010000096.1 GCA_937928405.1 uncultured Saprospiraceae bacterium | reverse complement strand
GCCTTGCCCGAACCAGTTCCCGTCTCTCTGCCTATCAACTTTGAAGAAAATATTGTTTCCACTGATTTCACCAATTTTTTTGGGGCCGTTTCATCTGTCATCCCCAATCCACAGATGGATGCGATTAATCCTAGTACTACGGTCGGTCAATTTGTGCGAAGTGGCGGACAGTCATGGGCGCAAAGTAAGATCATATTAACGGAATTTATGGACTACTCCACCCTAAGTTCTATCTCCATGAAGGTATACACGGATGCGCCCGTAGGAACCTTGTTAAAATTTAAAGTAGAAAGTACCGAGACCGGAGCCGCCAACGAACGTGATGCCTTCACCACCGTTTCCGGTGAATGGGCCACCTATACTTGGGACTTTGCTGGCGACCCGCCGGTTTACAATGTGATCACTTTGATGTTGGGATATGGTTCTATAGGAGATGCTTCTCCAAATTCTACTTTTCTAATCGATGATATCGAACAAGTACCAGGATTACCGCCAGCTCCCATGGCCAACATGCCAGTCAATTTTGAGGATCAGGTAAGTACCCATTATTTTTTAGATTTTGATGGAGCAGGTGCAACAGTTATTGAGAATCCACAGATGAACTCGATCAACGCCAGCGACTCTGTGGCCGTAATTGTACGAAATGGTGGTCAACCATGGGCCGGCAGTAAGTTATATGTAGCCGAAAATTTGGATCTTTCCACCTCACCCATTATTTCCATGAAGGTACTGACCGAAGCGCCGATTGGTACGACCGTTAAATTAAAATTAGAAAATGATGGTGGCGGATCGACAGAAATCGACAGGTTTACAACGACCACCGGAGCATGGGAAACCTTAAATTGGGATTTCAGCGGACAACCAAATGATTTTAATAGCTTGGTATTTATGTTTGATTTTGGAGCAGTTGGAGATAGCTCTGCTACTTCGACTTTTTTCTTTGATGATATTGCACAAAGCATTAGTACCAGTATTAATCCTTCGCAAGTAATCGAGACCATTAGCTGTTTTCCAAATCCAGCAAAAGATAGGTTGACTTTTCGTTCAGAACAATACTTAATGGAAGAAATTTTCATTTATGATTTATTGGGAAATAAGGTCTTAGCAATAACGCAGAATAATTCTACGATCACGGTTAACACCTCTGATTGGGCCAGTGGAATTTATCTCGCCAGAATTACAACCAAGGCAGGAGACAGCACAATAAAAATAATGATAGAATAATTTTTTTGATAATTAAATAGGCTGAGATAAAACCCCGTGGATCGTTTCGTGAAGCGGGGTTTTTGTTGATTAGAAAATAAATAGGCAACCATCTATGATAACAGCTGCTCTTAACAATAGAGCTAATGAGTGTAATATATTCCTAGATGAGTATAGGCCGACCTTTGATAATCCCCCGTAATATTTCGCAAAGTTAAAGGGTAACCAAAGCAAAACTGAGAAAAATAAAACCTCTAAACCGCAACATACCGTTTATCTCTAATCCGGTCTTCTACCCATTGCACAAAATTTACGCTTCTAAAAGTCAAATGACTATAACTATCGCCATTCAAGGACTGTAGATCATGTGAAAGCGATGAAAATTGTTTTCTCATTTCAGAGTTACTTTTAGAGAAGGATCGATTTTGACTTTTGATGAATTGAAAAAACAATTTCTCAATATCGTAATAGCGATTTTTCTTTTTTAGAAATCTATAGGTAGATTTTAGGCAGGAATCTAAATACATTTTATTGCCCAATTCGAAATGGATAATTAAAAGAAGTATTCTTGATAGTGCCTGGATATCTTCTCTAAAATCACTCTTTACTGATTGCACTAAATTTATCCACTCTAGTGATTCGGAATACTGTTTTAAATTAAAATGATAGATTGCATTATGCCAATAATATAAATATTTTGATGGCTCATTCAGCAGTGTTTCATATTGATTAAAATGATCCCTCATCCTATTGATTAACCCGTGCATATCGTGTTGAGGATTTAGACCAAAAAGAGATTTGTACTCATTAATGTATAAGCTTAACCCAATGGATGCCACCAGTGCTTTATTTCCATTGGAGTGTTTAAATTCTTTTCTACAATTTTGAATAAGCACTAAGATTTTTTTAAATCTTTCTAATCTCAACAGGGCAAATTGTAGATTGATATTAGCCCTAAAGTACATGTCTCCATTTTCTTTGATAAACCTCGGTGCGGACTCTAAATGCAAAATCAATTTTTCTCCATAGGCGCAACTTTCCGATATATTTTCTTTCATTCCATAATAAAATTGTAGGAGGTAAAAGTAGATCGTCTTGGCCTTATAACTTAAGGCATGCTCTTCTTTTTTCATTAATTCGTTTGAAATGATTTCCTCATATCTGGCTAAATCTTCCGCATTTGAAGGCAACCCTCTTTCAAGGTATATTTCCCACATTTTACTCTGAAGGTCTTGGAATTTTCTTAAGTTTAAGGCCTTTGTTATGATTAACTGCTGTTGTTCATGGCCCGAAGAAAGTCGCTGTAAACTGTAGTTGATAGAATTTTCTAACTCAAGAAACGCCAATAAAAAATACCATTTTTCATATTCCTCAGATTGAGCAATTCCTCTTTGGATAAATTTTAATGCTTGATAAGGTAATCCTTTTTGATTTAGAATATCCGCCTTGGTGGCGATAGATCGCAATTTAAAGTCTAGCGTATCTTCTTTATTAAATTCGATTAAACAATCTAGGATCTTTTTGTATAAATTTGATTTGTACTGATCTAGTCTTTTTGATGGTAATTTATTTTTAAATCTATTTGCCAAAGTAAGTTCTGAATAGACCTCTTTCTTTTTAATCATATCAGAGATGATATCAAAAAGTAAAACATATCCATTTTCATCACCCACTACATGTCGGTTAGCATAAATTTTAAAATACCGCTTTTCAGAAGCAGTCATTTTTAAAATCAGGTCGTACAATTGTTTTCTCTTGGTAGACATAGTAAAATCATTTAATTCAACAATTAAAAGATATTTAACTGAATTGGTAAGTTAATAAATAACCGTGGATAAACCCAATTTAATAAATGCAAAAAAACTGTTTAAAGAATAGATTCTTTAAACAGCTCTAAACGCTTTTGGTTTAGAAAATGATTATTTACATTACAGGCTTATTTACAATTGCAAGATGCCTGAAAAGAAACCACCATATTCTTTAAATTTTTTGGTGGATTTTGCTCATTTCTAAATGCAAATCTGGTAGTACCCTGAGGAGGAAACCACACATCATTATTAGGGCTAGAAATAAGTTTTGTTATAGTACAGTCTTTTCCAGTACCACAACCTCCAGAACAAAGTCCTTTAGTGTTACTATCCGTCGTGTTACCACTACCTGAACTAGCATCAAAACCTATTGAATCTAGAAATGCCTCAAAGTCTTCAATCTCGAATGGCATAGTGATACCCGTTAGATCAATCGAATCTTTTTTATATCCAGTCCGGTTACATCTTGCAGCAAGACTACTTCGAACTTGAGCAGGCACATCTACCCTTTCATCTGAGGTTTCATCTTCAATTACTGTTGATTTTTCACAAGAATAAATGGCAAACACAAACCCGATAATGGTCATAAAAAACATTAGTTTTTTCATTTTTTATTTTTTTCAAGGTTAAATAATGCTTTAAGGTATCAGATATAAACGAGCTTTTATTCCCATTTTTTAGACAATTTCCTTATGTCTAACCTTCAATAATTGACTGATCACCTCTTAACAAATAGATTTAATAATTGCATTCCACACTCGAATCATATTCTTGATTGATAAAATGGCTTAGGTCTTTTAAAGCAGGACGACTCTTTTCTAAACAATTATTTAACAATAACCGCAAGTCTGAATGACTATTTTAATATAGAAAATTGAGATAAAAATAAATGAACTACTTAGTTTCCAAATTCTGGTAAAAGGCCTAAACGAGTACCAATCTTTTAGCTCGTCACTACGATAAATAGCAGTTACCAAAAGAGAACTTTGATCAAGATTAAAACAAAAAGAGGCTGCCTCAGTATTAGAGACAGCCTTCTATGGATGTTTTTGTTTTTCAAATGGTCAATTCTGTTTAATTGATGACCACTTGAACAGGCCCTGCACCCGATTGCAACCAAGTGGCGGTCAAGCCGGAGCCACCAGCACTACAAGTAGCATTGAATACATCAAAGGAACACATATTTTGCAAAGCAGGGTTCCAACTAGAACTAGTCAATGCAACCATATTTGTTCCCCAAGCTACCACACTCCAAAAATGACGGCCACATGAAAGATCTCTCGTAAAGTTAAAAGAAGCACCCGGTTGAATAGAGACAGTCGGAAGACTTGAAGCATTACACAAGTTGCAAGGCGCTTGTCGGGTGATCATTTCGGCTTGAACCGCAACAACATAGATCGGGCAGGAAGATTGATTCGTAACGGTCATTTGAGCTTGACAGAAAGTTTGAAAGCCAGCAAAAAATACAAAAGCTAGCCATAAAGAGCGTAATTTGATTTTCATAAATAAACGTTTTTAAAGGTTAATGAATGCTTTAAAGTTATTTGATATTATTGGGCTTTTATTCCCACTTTTTTAGCAAACTCCTTATGTCTAACCCCTAAGTATTGCTTGAATAGATTCAATATCGTTATAGAATTTCTTCTTACATTTTTAACCAAAAGATAAGTACTCTAAAAACCTCAATCTTTTTATAGCCTCTCTTTAGGTTATAAACCTACTTTAAAGTAGGTCCAGAAAGTCAGCCGTTTTATGCATAATAGAGCATTCGACCCAAAGATGAACAGCAGAAAAATTTTAGGAAATAGGTCAATAATATAGAATAAATTCCTATTTTGTGTGGATTAATCCCAAGTTGAATATTAATTTAACCCAATTTTTTTAACGAATTTGTCCCGCTTTAATGAGACGGTAAAACCTTCAAAAAATGAAAACAAAATTTCATCCCCTATTTTTATTATCCATCTTATTGGTAATTGTTCTCAGCTTGCAAAGCTGTACGGAATCGAATACATCCGGAATGGACACTGGCACGGAAACAGAAACAACTACGAATGATAATGGTACTAGTGAACCTAGTAGCACCAACGGAACAGCCACTAAAAAGCACAGCGAAATGTCAGAGGCAGAGTATTCAGGATTTGCAGCTAAACATGCTGACCATGTTAGTACTGTAACCGAAAAAATGATTGAAATCAAAAATGAACACATCAAAAAGAAGGATTATTTCACTTTTGAATGTCAAAGTGGAAAAATTAATCTAGAACGCCTTTATAATGATGAGGATGAAATTCATCTTATGAGCATATCTATGTGTAAAGGTGAGGACTGTTCAAATAAAAATTATTTCTTTGAGAATAATCAGCTTATTTATGAATTTCATCATCATGAAGTCAAAAAAGGTGATGAGTTTGCTGTTGATGATCACAAAACTTATTACAAGGATGGTAAAATGCTCAAATGTTTAGAAAAAACATTTAGTTATAAAGATGGGGATGCATCTCCTAATGTTGCTTATCAACTAGTGGACTGTAATCACGATAATAAAACATCAAAAGACATGGTAAAATTACTTACCTTATCGGAAGAACAAGCAAAGGCACTTTTGTGTAATTAAATTAATCAACAATTCAATGTTCTTTAATCCTAGAGAGCTGTTGTAAAACAGCCACCCTATATAAATTAGGTGTGGCTGTTTTTTTAAGTTTAGAATTTAGGCGCTCCGCTAATTCTTTATCCAGTAAAAGATTGATTTTCCTCAACTCTTCCATCTCATTTTTGGTATTAATGTTTCTAAAAGTTTTTTCTCTAAAAAACGGATGTCTGCCGAATCATCTTCTTTTTCAATCGAAATATTTCTACTTAAAATTTGGTACTTTTCTAAATAATATTCAGTTTGAATATTGTGAAAAACATCCACAGTTTCAGGACCGATCAAAACGGCACCAATTCTTTCCAGACGATCTGATTGCGCAGATAATAATATGAAATGCCCTGTTAAAAAAATAGAACTAAAAGTCTTCCTAGCAATATAGGGCATTTATAACTGAGACAATTTTTAGTTATAAAAACAATCTAAACATAGACCATATTTTAAAATTACCTAAACAGCTTATAACGCTGAAATTAATTGATAAGACCAAGTTATTTTTTTTCTATCCAAATCATGTTTAAAAACTAAGGCCTTATTCCCAGACTCTCCACTTTCGATACCAGAGGCCAAAAAATTTATTCCTTCAGGTGTACGGTATTCAAACGCTTTTGTTTTTGTACCGATATCTCCCCCAATACAAATTACTTCAATTCCTTTTTGTTTTATTTTCACTAGTTCAGCATAGAGCTCCTTATAAAAATTATTCGGATTAAGACAAACAAAACAATCGCCCAGTCCGGCATTAGAGATGGAGGATATTTTTGGTTCCAACAAAGTATCTCCATACATCCAAATTAATTTGTGATGTAGAATCACCAAATGAGAAGATTCCTCTAAGGTATCTGTTACACTCATAAATAAGTCCTTTTGTGGTCCAGTAATATTACTCAAGCTGTCTTGTGTATCCAACACTAAAAAAGTAATCCCTTGCTGATGATATGCGTAATAAGGTGGTCGATGCGTATATTTTTGAATAAGTGGCTTATTGGAATAATCGTGATTCCCCAAAGCCCACAAGGTCTTTGGATTCCCAAGTTGATAAATGGAATCAACATAAGCTAAAGTCTTTTCTTCTTTTGAAGTGTAATAGGTTAAGTCTCCTCCTAACCAAAGCATCTCGAATGACGCATAGTCAATCTTCAAGGTCGTGCTATCTATCGTATTGTCCGCCTCCGTGCGAATGTGGGAGAGATGAAGGTAGCTCTTGATGTTAGGATTAGATTCAGAAGACTGCATTTGGCAACTCCAGTTTAGGATAAAGAAGAGAAAAGAAAAGAGCAAAAAATTAAAAACAAGTTTAAACATAAGATTAAAATTCTACACCCAAAGACCATAAACTTATATAGAAATCATTCAACAATAGATCCATTAATTTCAGGCTCCATTTTGAGAACTGCTTCCATAAATAAATCCACCTCATCAACAAAAAAGGCAATGGAAGTATATTTTTTCTCCATCCCATAAATTTTGAATAAAGTATTGTCGTTTCTCAATTTGATAATAACATTATGGGTATCCAACATTTCAAAAAGAGAAAGGCTACAGTGATTTTTATCATCCGTAACCAATCTTCGAGTTTTCTTAATTGTTTCAATTTCAGAAATGGGAATAAGCGTATGGGTTCCAAATCCATATTTCAATACTAAATTTTTATTTTCTGAATCAATTGTTATCAGTCTTTGACTCAAGGATCTTAGGACTGCGACCACTTGTATGATGGTATACGCTCCTAGAATGGTAAGCACCCAAGCAACCTTTTCACTCCATTGTGCAACTAAGAGATGAACAACAGCTGTTTCAGCAACTACTAAAAAGAGTAATACACCGATGGTTGTTCGGATACCGCTTTTTAAGTAACCTGTAAATTCTAAGGGAGATTTACTTTGTTTGGAGGACCATCCAAAAAAATAGAAAATTACCGCGATTTCCGTTGCTAATAGTTTACCAATTCGATTAGGGAAAACGTCTTGGCAAGCAATTAATAGTCGATCATAAAAATCCGTTCCTTTCGTATTTTTTAGCGATTTCCTTAAGGAGATCATTTTATAGACAATGGTACTGATGACTCCAAATTCTAATAAAGGAATTGCAATGTATTTTATACTTGTCAGTAAACGCTGATGCTCGGCTGGTAAAATATAACCTGCTACTACAAGCCCAATTAAAAATGGATAGATAACCGTAAAATTGGGAAGTTTTGTTTTTCTGATAAGCAAAAAATAAACAAAAGGAATGGTGATTATCAAATCCAGTAATATTCCGATTGATAATTCCGCCGGTGCCTTTTGAAGATAGCTTGTCCTTGAAAGCAGTATTAAAAAAACCAGCATCAAGAAAGGCAATAAGAATAATAAATTATTTATCCAGATTTTTTTAGTCATTGATTATCTTTTAGCGTTTTTAAACAACTTCATAAAGAGCTTCTTAAAGTTAAGATTTTTTCAAACAAAAAAGACCCATCCATTCATACTTTCGGATGCGTCTTTTTTCATCAGGTCATATCGTAATTTTTAAAAATCCAATAATTCAATATCAAATATCAATACTGAATTTCCAGGAATAGTTGCTCGACCATCTTCACCATACCCTAATTGAGGAGGGATAATAAACACTCCATCTCCCCCACGGCCC
This sequence comes from uncultured Saprospiraceae bacterium, assembly GCA_937928405.1. GTDB lineage: Bacteria > Bacteroidota > Bacteroidia > Chitinophagales > Saprospiraceae > JALZUU01. Next base: position 5,706 of record CALFWZ010000096.1, on the reverse strand, counting down.
ATCAAAGGAATTCCAATCTGCCAACCACGAATCAAATTAGAAAGTGGAAAATTGGCGGGGTTATCTCCGCTTTGATCAAAGATTTCACCATCGATAAACTTTCCTACATAATTTATTTCAATAGAGGATTCAATATTCGGTTTGGCTGCCCCTCCTGGCTCATTTAAAACATAAAATAATCCTTCAGGCGTTTCAGAAGCGGTTAGATTATTATCCGAAATATACTGGTCTATAGTTGTTTGTATTCGGTTATCAATCTCATGCAATTCAATTTCATAAATGATAACACTATTGGCAGGAATTGAGCCCCGCGCAACAGCACCGAATCCAATTTCAGGAGGAATAATAAAAGTAGCTTTACTGCCAACCTGCATTAATCGAAAGCCTTCTTGTAATCCTGCAATTTGATTGGTAATATAAACATTAATTGGGGTACTACCTTCAGCGAAGACGGTACCATCGATCAACTTTCCAGTAAAAGATATTTCTAATATTGAATTTGAAATAGGGAATTCTCCCATTCCTTCTTCTTGAAATTCATATCGCAACCCAGAAGCGCTAGTGGTAACATTTAATCCTTCCGCAACTACATAATCTGCAATCTGCATATCCGAATTTGGCGTATCATCTTTTTTGCATCCCAAGATTAGCAAGAAAGAAAAAAGACCAATTATCAACTTATTCATATCTATATTTAATTTAAAATGAAAAAAAGGAGACTACTTGCGTATAATCTCCTTTACCTAAACGTTTTAGATCATCAATTTGTCCACTAAGCTTTAAGCTAAAATACGTTATCAACTGACAGCTTCAAGTCCTAATTCTTCCCCTTTCTTTAACATAAAAGCAAAGGCTTGATCATAATCATTGCTAATTTTTCCATCCAGAATAGCTTCACGGATAGCCATTTTCACCAAACCAACTTCACGACAGGGTTTGAGATTAAAGGTGCTCATGATGACTTCTCCAGTAATGGGTGGCTGCCAATTGCGAATTCGATCCTTATTTTCAAGCTCTCGCAATTGCTTCCGAACCATCTCATAATTTTCTAAATATCTTTTTACCTTTTTTGGGTTTTTGCTCGTAATATCTGCTTCACACAGTAACATCAAATCATCTATATCTTCCCCTGCATCAAACAACAACCGCCGAACTGCCGAATCAGTAATATTATCCTTGGTCAAACTAATAGGACGCAAATGCAGTCTAACCAATTTTTGGACATACTTCATCTGATGATCCAATGGCAAACGCAACCGTCTGAATATACGAGGCACCATCGAAGCACCCAAGGCTTCATGTCCGTGAAAGGTCCATCCTTGATTTTTATCAAAACGCTTGGTAGCTGGTTTAGCAATATCATGTAATACGGCTGCCCATCGCAGCCAGAGATCATTGGTTTTCTCACTCAAATTGTCAACGACTTCTAGAGTATGGTAGAAATTATCTTTGTGGGAACGACCATTTCTAGTTTCCACACCATACAAAGCTGCCATTTCTGGAAAAAAGACTTCGAGCAAGCCGGTATCAAATAGTTTTTTGAATCCGATAGAAGGCTTAGGACTAAGTAAGATTTTATTGATTTCTTTGGTAATTCTTTCAGCAGAAACGATCTTGATTCGATTCTTATTCCGAACGATACTTTCCATTGTCTCCTTTTCAATATTAAAATTCAACTGAGTAGAAAAGCGGATACCACGCATCATTCTCAGCGGATCATCAGAGAAGGTTCGGTCAGGTGATAAAGGCGTCTTAATTAGCTTTTGTTCTAAATGGTGCAATCCTCCAAAAGGATCAATGATTTCTCCAAAAGAATCGGAATTTAAACTCACCGCCAAAGCATTAATAGTGAAATCTCTCCTGTTTTGATCATCCTCTAAAGTGCCATTTTCTACAGTAGGCTTGCGAGAATCAGCTCGATAACTTTCTTTTCTAGCTCCCACAAACTCTATTTCAAGATCTTTATGCTTTAACATCGCTGTTCCAAAACGCTTATAAACCACCACCCTTGGGATGGGTCTCAATCTGGCAGCTATTTCACGGGCCAATTGGATACCACTTCCAACACATACAATATCCATATCATGCGAAGGCCTCCCCAATAGACGATCTCGTACGTAGCCTCCCACCACATAAGTAGGCATTTGGAGGCTAGCGGCGGCCTGTTCAATCATCATAAAAATTTCCCGTTCATGGGACTGTATATCAAATACCATCTGCTTCGTTTACTTTTGGCAAAAATAAAAATAAATCCCTAATTACCACCCTTGTGAAATTCAAAAATTAAACTACCTTTGTTCTTACAAACCTCCACTTTTTATCTCTATCAGACTTCTTTAAAGTTTAACAATACCCCAAGGTTAATATACTTATGTTTAAAGTTAACATTCCGCTTCTGGTGGTAATGATGTTAGTTGGTTCGGTATCTCTTTATGGAAAAAATATCTTTAATCAGGCCGAATCTTTAGAACACGCATTGAAAATCGCCAAATCCAAAAGAAAACTGCTGCTAACTTATGTGGCCCAGTCTTCTGCACCTTGTTGTATAGCAATGGAAAATGCCACTTTTCGAGACCCTGATGTGAAGAATTTGATCAAGAAATCCTTTTATCCCGTCAAAATCACGGTTTCGGACTCTTTAGGAAAACACTGGTCGAATCAATTTCAAATTTCGAACACTCCAACCCTACTCTTTTTTGATGCTCATGGTACGTTAATTAAACAAGTGGAAAATGCCTTAAGTTCCAGTGAGCTTAAATCAATTTTAGCGGAAGTATTATTTTTTAATAAAAATGGTTTTTGGCCAATAGAAATAGATCAGCCAGTGGTACTTACCGTCTCGGTACCCAATCAGCAAGATAATGCGGCTACCTCCTACTCCATGCCTGAGAAAAACACTAAAGAAGAGATACCTACGGTAGGAGAATCCTCAAACGCTGATGGCAATTATTTCAGTGTTCTGCTGGAACAAGTCCCCACCAACGATCCTACTGTTAGAAATTCTGTCCATCATCTAAAGAGAAAATTCCCCCAACATTTAGTTAAGGTCAAGTTGTATAGAGAAGATCAAATCCCTTTTTATCAAATTTGGGTCGGAGAATTTCAAGAATTCACCAAAGCAGATCGTTTCTTGGAGGCACTCCACCGAGAAGGATTCTCTAATGCTCAATTGATCTCTACCTCAAAACCGACACCTTAGAACTATCTATGGAACATCAAATTTGTTTGCACCTTGGTTCGAATATGGGCGATCGATCCCAGAATTTAGCAAAAGCTATTGTAGAAATAAACAAAAAGGTTGGAACCGTTAACAAACAATCCTCCATTTACCAGACCGAAGCTTGGGGCGAAACGGACCAACCAGATTTTCTAAATCAAACGATCCTTGCTACCACGAACCTTCCTCCTAAAACCGTATTGACGACCATTTTGCGTATTGAAGAAACAATGGGTAGAATCCGTGAAAAAAAGTGGGGTCCTCGCCTAATTGATATTGATTTGCTATTTTATGGTGATTTAATCTTAGAAACCGAAAGTCTCACCCTTCCACATCCACAAATTCCTTTTAGAAACTTTGTACTTATCCCAACTATGGAAATTTTTGGGGATTTTATCCATCCTGTTTTTGATTTATCTGTCGAAGAATTATATTTGCGCTCACAAGATGAAGGAGAAGTCTTTTTATTAGAGGAAGTTGTTTAAAAAATTCAATTAAACAAAATTGCCTGTCTTTGATAACCACATTTCAGTAAAAATATTATGAGCGAAAAACCCAGCATTCCCTATCAGTACATAGCCATTGAGGGCAATATCGGTGCTGGAAAAACGACGCTCTGTGAACAGTTGTTTGAAACCTACAACTGTCGACTAATTTTAGAGCAATTTGCTGATAATCCATTTCTCCCTTTTTTTTATGAGAATCCCGAACGTTACGCTTTTCCCGTAGAGCTATTTTTTATGACGGAAAGGCAAAAACAACTTCAAGAGAATTTGGGACAAGGAAGCTTATTTCAAGATTTTATTGTAGCTGATTATTTTTTTATTAAAACTTTACTATTTGCCAAGAATAATCTAAATCCAGAAGAGTATCGACTTTTCCAAAGACTATTTAATATCCTCAATGCCACCTTCCCCAAACCAGATTTATTGGTTTTTCTACACAGACCAGTTGAGGTACTATTAGAAAATATCAAGGCCAGAGGTCGGGAATATGAAAAAGAAATTTCTGGGGAATATCTGCAAGGAATTCAAAATACGTACTTTGAATATTTCCGATCTGAAGGTAATATTCCAATCTTAGTTATTGATGTAGAACGTCTAGACTTTTTAAGAGAACCATCTCACTATCATATGGTGCTTGAAGCTTTAGGAAAAACCTATCCTCCTGGGATTCACCATGTTAGCTTCGTGACTGGCTAATATTTTCTTCCAAAAATTCTAGTCAAGAGAGCCTGCCTTCAGTAATTCTCTAACCCAGACAATTAAGAATAAAAATCCGGCAAATCCATAGGTTTTTTGCTCACCCCAAGGTAAGCCATAAGACTTTTCATTAAGTAGTAGCGTGAATTTTTCCAGACTATACCCTATCGTTCCCTCCATTCCTGCTTGATAATAGGCAAACCCAAAATATGCTAAATTAATAATGGCCATTAAAAAAGCGGCTATGATAAGGCTTTTAAGAAGAATCAGAAGGTGCTTAATCATCTTTGTCGAGTCGTTAAGGTGTGTTGTAAGGTAGATTATTGGTACAAAGATAAGGAAGTTGTTCAATAAGTTTTTGGGTTTCTATAAATAGACTTTATTCTAAAATGGTTTTGTGTAGAACGGGAATTCAGATTTTTTGACTAATTGAGAACCTCTAATAAGACAGCCCATCTTTAAATATTTAAAGATGGGCTGCCTAGATAGATGTATTAAAAAGATATTTTATTTTCTCAATAAAACTCGTTCAGTCCAAGATTTGCTGAATCCTTTGAATTTTAATAATAGCAAACCACTTTCAAAGCTTGATAAGTCGATATACTTAAGACCATCGGTTGGATCTAATAAATCTTGACGAAGGTGCTTGCCATCAATGGTAAAAATATCAAGCATAATATTTACCTCAGATCGATTTTCTTTAATTTCAATGTAAACTCCATCTTTGGTTGGGTTAGGGAATATGCTATGATAAACATTAAATTCCAGTTGTCCCGGATTAGATTCAAATGCGGTATTATCTGATCGCAATTGAGTCACTCGATAGGTGTTAATCCCTACCAATGGGTCAGAATCGGTATATTCTCTAACTACAGCATACGCTGAAGGATCTTCCACCATAATCGTTTCAATGATCTTGAATTCGCCATCTACCCCAGCTCGCTCAATTTGGTAAGCAGTTGTATTCATATCCTGGTTAGATACCCATTGCAAATTGGAAGTACTCGGTTGAGGTGAAGAAACAGATAATTCTAAATAGTCTTGACTAATAGCCAAACTGGAGAAGTTATTGATGCCTTTAACGGTCATCGAATAATCTTCTACTTCCCCTTGATCTAAAGCTCCACAAGGTCCTGCATATGATCCTCGTTGCATCACTACTCGCATCCGAGTATCACCATTCAAGGCTGCACTTGGCACGTCAAAGCTAGCACCAAGCTCACCTATTCCTGAGATTCTTACTACTTCCTCTCCCGCATCGTAAAAATCTTTATCTTGGTTGAAATC
>CALFWZ010000095.1 GCA_937928405.1 uncultured Saprospiraceae bacterium | reverse complement strand
GGTTCATTGCCACAATTATTTTCTTCTGTATCAAGGATTCCATCATTGTCGTCATCCAAATCTAAAATATCACATACTCCATCATTGTCAAAATCAGCCGGATTGTTGAGACAAGGATCACAAATGCTAATTTCATTGTTTATGACGCCATCACTAGTACCGGTGTATCCACCTTGTCCAGTTACGAGTCCGTTTTCATCAACGGCCACTGGACTATTACCAAGTGTTCCGTCATCGTCCATATCACTATGTCCTGCTTCTATAGCATCCGCACAACCGTCACCGTCTGAATCTAAGTCAAATTGGTTAGGAATTCCATCACAATCGGTGTCGCAACCAGTAGCGTGGAAAAGTGAGAAGGCTTCTAGTGTGGTACCACCAAAACCAGCGGATCGGTAGTATTCGATTTCAAAATAAGGAACGGCGACACCATTGGAAGAAACTTCCCAAACGTTTCTATTTCCCCCAAAACTTCCAACAACGTTGTCGATTTTCACTTCTGTGGTATTATTGCCAGTTACTTGCGGACCACCATTTGTTCCCTGCACGATGTTGGGCGTGTTGGGTAGTTTGAAAGTGTTAACAGATAAAGGAACACTAGACCGAACAATGATCGCTTCATCAGAAGCCATATTTGCGTGTACAATACTGGATAAATCTAAGACTTCACTACCGCTAGTAAACTCAATTCTATAAGTCACCCCTCCATTACAATCTGCTGGCATATCGAGCGCAATATAGTCACTGATATTACTAGGGAACGCGACGAAAGCATCTACGTCAGCGCAGATGTCGTTGCTACCAGAAGCAGCAGAAGGCGAAGCCGATACGGTATATTGAACTTCTTCGGTAATATTATTACAACCAGGGATTTGGAAGGTAGCGTTAATGATTTGCGGAGTAGAAGATCCGTTATGCAACATTACTTGATCAATACTATTATTGACATCTGCTGCTGAAAGTGCTACGGGTTCATTGCCACAATTATTCTCTTCTGTATCAAGAATTCCATCGTTATCATCATCTAAATCTAAAATATCGCAAACTCCATCATTGTCAAAGTCATCTGTATTATTTAGACAAGGATTACAGACATTTACGTTCGGGTTGGTTACTGCATCACTAGTACCATTGTATCCACCTTGCCCAGTTACAAGCCCATTATTATCAACGGTCACAGGACTATTACCGAGGGTTCCATTTTCATCCATATCACTATAACCAGCTTCTATGGCATCTGCACAACCATCATCGTCAGAGTCTAAGTCAAATTTATTTAGAATTCCATCACAATCGGTATCGCAACTAATGGCATGGAAAAGCGAGAAGGCTTCTAGTGTGGTACCACCAAAACCAGCGGATCGGTAGTATTCGATTTCAAAATAAGGAACGGCGACACCATTGGAAGAAACTTCCCAAACGTTTCTATTTCCCCCAAAACTTCCAATAACATTATCGATTTTTACTTCTGTAGTATTATTGCCAGTTACTTGCGGACCACCATTTGTTCCCTGCACGATGTTGGGCGTGTTGGGTAGTTTGAAAGTGTTAACCGTTAATGGGACACTAGATCGGACAATGATCGCTTCATCAGAAGCCATATTCGCATGTGTAATACTGGAGATATTTAAGATCTCACTGCCGCTGGTAAAATCAATTCTATAAGTCACCCCACCATTACAATCTGCCGGCATATCAAGCGCGATATAGTCACTGATATTACTAGGGAAAGCAACGAAACCATCTACATCGGCGCAGATTTCGTTGCTACCAGAAGCAGCGGAAGGCGAAGCAGTTACCCTATATTGAATCTGTTCAGTAACATTTTGACATCCAGGAATAGAGAAGGAGGCATTGATGGTTTGTGGAGTAGAGGACCCATCATGTAACGCTACGGGATCAATACTATTATTGATATCTTCAGCGGCAATAGCAACGGGTTGATTGTCACAATTATTCTCGTCTGTATCTAGTATTCCATCGTTGTCGTCATCCAAATCAATATTATTCAAAATTAGATCAAGATCACAATCGACATCACTAAGACATTGAGAAAATAAATTTTGATTACCACCAAGTATAAAAAGTAGTAATAAAATTAAGTTTAAAAACTTAAACCTTTGGTGAAATTCAATAGAATTAGACCTTTTTTGTTCATGAAAATAAAAATTAGTCATCAGTAATTTTGTTTAAAAAAATAAATAATAGGTGCGAAAGGTTACCTCAGAATGGGATCATTCTGAAAATTAGTACACGGTGTACTGACATACAGGTAAGAATAAATTGAATTATTCTTCTTGTATAATCTTATTAATCGGTTGAAGGGAAAAGTATCGTATTTAGGTAAAGCCTAAGGTCAGTTGAAGGGAAATTATATAAAGAATAAGACACTTCAAGCAAAAAGAGCCTCTTGTCTTTACTTTAGAAAAATATAAAAGTTACTTAAATTAAGTAATTAAAATTTAAATATACAGTTTTTTTATTATTTTTTAAAAAGAATTGAATTTTAATTCAAATCACTAAGAATTTAGTCTAAAGTTAATTTTTAATTGAATTTTTTATTAAAGTACTAACGTAAGAAATTTTTAAGAAGGGAAGTATGAAAAAGGCAAACTAAGCATATGTTTTATTTATTATGTATAATGAATTGTAATTCAAATAAGCGAAGTTTGTATATGATCTCCTAAGTGGTGTAAGTGGATGGTGTTTTTGGATATGATTAGAAGTTGCGAAAACTTGGGAGAAGCTTGATCTGAAATGCTTTGTAAACATTTAAGGAATATTCCGACATAAAGCGAAATTTCTTAAATTTACTTGTCTAAACCGTAAATCAAGGAGCAATTAAAAAAAACACCAATTCCCAAATTCAATCAACGCTTGCTGATCTACACTCTGTAGATCTTGCTCGAGAACGATTGGTCAAACTTGATTTTCGTCAGAAAGAAATTGAAGAACGTCTTTTCGATATTCAAGAGACCCTTGAGCTCCAAGAATACTTTATCAGTCAAATGGCTTCCGACCCATCTTTAGAAGAAGCGCGTAAAAGACACCTGGAATTGGTCCGAGAACAAAAGGAACTATCTGAGAAAATGGGTATGCTGCTTTTTGAAAGAGAAGTGCTACGTGAAAAGGTAGAAGGTGAAATTCAATTGCGCATCAAACTCAAGGCACTCATGAATATCCGCGCTTCTCGATTGGAAGCATTACCCAAAAATATCCGGGTCGCCATCACTCAAATCAATAAAGATCTCGACGGTGCCTATACCATCAAAGGAGAACTTGATAAAATCATTCAGTTAAGTTATAGACTTCGAGTTAAACTAACGGATATCTCCGAAAAGCTCAATAGTATGACGCTTTGGAATCGTCTAAAATCTGCTCTCGATTTTGAATATCGAAAATCTATTAACGAAACCCACCACCAAATCACCCTTTCTACTCGCCTTATTTTAGAATTTGAAGATACGCTTGAGCAACTTAATCAGCTTCAAACAAATCAAAAGTTTTATTCTCGGTTGTCTCGGCACTCTATCGGAATTCGTCATCAGCCCCTCTCCCGTGAATGGCTCACTGCTGATACCATCCATTTAGCACTCGATGCACTCAACGATCAAACCCAAGAACTCGACCTGCACATCGAAGCCTTCAAATTGGAACGTAACGCAACCGTTAACCTTATTCAACAACTTTCCGAAAAAAAGAAAAAATTCCTAATGAAATAATTTTTATTAATTTTCAACCATTCAACAACTAACCAAGACTAGCCACACATTCCCCAATTCGTCGAATCGCCTCTTTGAGTTTCTCCTCACTTGCTGCGTAAGATAACCTGAAACAATCATCTGCTCCAAAAGCACTGCCCGCTACAATGGCTACATGTCCAACATTTAGGATATACTCGGCAAAATCATCGGAATTATGAATGGTCATCTCTCCAGCTTTTTTACCAAAATATGCACTAATATTTGGAAAAATATAAAAGGCACCTTCGGGTCGGTTGACTTGCATTCCTGGAATCTGCTCTAATAATTCAATCACCATATCTCGTCGCTTAAGGAAGGCTGCTCGCATTTCGTGGGTTGGTGTCATGTCGGAAAGTAGGGCATGTGCTCCCGCCATCTGACCGAAAGCAGTTGCTCCGGAGGTAAACTGTCCTTGAATCTTTATACAAGCTTTGGCAATCCACAAAGGCGCACCGATATATCCCAAACGCCAACCGGTCATCGCAAATCCCTTAGAAAATCCGTTTACGGTGACGGTCTGTTCTTTGACTTGAGGAAAAGAACCAATACTGACATGCTTACCAGAAAAATTGATGTATTCATAAATTTCATCTGAGACAATTACAATTTCTTCATGTTTTGCAATCACATTTGCAATGGCCTCTAGTTCATTTTTTTGGTAAACTGAGCCGGTGGGATTACAAGGGCTTGAGAAAAGTATCATCCGCGTATTTTCATTAATGGTCTCCGCTACTTGATCCGCTGTTACCTTAAAATCATTTTCAATTCCACCTAATAAAATCACTGGTTTTGCACCACTTAATCGGACAATTTCAAAATAAGAAACCCAATACGGAGCCAAGATAATTACCTCATCACCCTCGTCGAGTAAGGTCAAAGAAAGATTTGCAATGGATTGTTTTGCACCATTAGAGACCACGATCTGGGCAGGGGAGTAGTCCAGATTATTGTCTCTTTTGAATTTCGTAGAAATTGCTTCTCTAATTTGAGGCAAACCTGGAACCGGCGTATACTTAGTAAAACCATCATTTAGCGCCTTAACGGCGGCATCTTTGATATGTTGCGGTGTATCAAAATCAGGTTCTCCAATACTCAGGCTGATCACGTCATGGCCCTTAGCTTTTAAATCCCTTGCCATTTGTGACATTTTTAGGGTAGCGGATTCTTTCATTCGGGTAATCCGTTCAGCAAGTACTTTTGGTGAAGTCGTAGGCATATTTTTTTAATTGAAAAATGAAAAAAAGAAGATTTTTTTGGTAAAAATTGGTTCTTTATTCGGTCGGTAGATGCTTATGTGGTAGTTGCTGAGGAAACTAAATCCGTTAAACTTACTCTAACCGCCATAAGCGGTCGCAAAGCTACCCATAAATGTAGATTTTTTCCCTATATTTGCCACTGTTTTGCCAATTAAAATTAGATGAGTAAAAAAAGTAGCAAGGGTAAAACGCCCTCAAAATCAATCACCTCACTTCAGTACAAAGGTACGGTCTCTCTCGTCATCCCATGTTATAATGAGGCGGGTCGTCTAGATCATCTCCTGAAAACCCTTAAAAGCTTCGACCAAAAGTGGTCCAGTCCACTCGAAATAATCTTGGTAGATGACGGAAGTACGGATGATACAGCAAAAATCATTAACCAAAAATTTTCAGAAAGCTTCTCTGAAAATACGAGTTTTGCCTTCGTTAAGTTACCTAAAAACGTCGGAAAAGGCGGCGCGCTTAAAGCAGGTGTTGCTAAGACGACTGGTGATTATGTGTTAACCCTTGACGCAGATATGGCCACCCAGCCCCAGGAATTGAAGAATTGGCTAAAACAGCTACCTAAAAAAACGTTTAACGAACAGGAAATTTTAATCGGATCGCGCGAACATGCGGACTCTAAAGTAGCTTCGCAAGGTATTCGGCGATTAGCTGGTTGGATTTTTAATTTTTTTATTCAGCTTTTCACCAACCTCAATCTACAGGATACGCAATGTGGGTTTAAATTATATCCCAAGGCAGCTGCAGAAAAACTCTTTGGCGACTTACAGTCTAATGGCTGGGCGCACGATGTGGAGCTGCTTTACCGTGCAAAATTAGCTGGTTTCCAAATTAAAAGTATGCCGGTCAAATGGGATGCTATGGACGATTCAAAAATTAACTTGTTGACGGACAGCATTAAGATGTTTTGGCAAACGGTGTTTATTTCCCTTCGTGTCAATTGGGACTTTTTTGTCAGACAACCGCTCAAAGAATTAAAAAACAAATCTTGGAATCCCAGTGATCCTTCTTACTATCGACTGTTGTTCTTAGTGACGGCTGTAGCTCTCTTTTTTTTGATGCCCATGTTGAGTTTTGACTACGGAATTACTGGTGATGAACATGTGCAAAAAGAATATGGGGAAAAAGTAATGGCTTGGTTTGATACCGACGGAAAAGACGAAAGCGCACTCAATTATCGCAACCTTTATTATTATGGTGGGATGTTTGATTATTTCACGGCACGGATCCATAGCTGGTTTCCGTCATGGGATGTTTATGAATTGCGGCATGTCTTAAATAGCTTGGTAGGATTTCTGTTGATGTTGTTTACTGGATTATTAGCACGTCAGGTCTCGGGTAGTTGGAGAGCCGGATTTTTTGGACTGCTATTTATCGCTTTGGCGCCTCGAATCTTTGGTCATGCAATGAACAATCCTAAAGATATTCCCTTTGCCGCGGCTTACGTCTTTACGCTGCTGTATATGCTGCGGTTTATGGAACAACTGCCTCGACCTAGTAAGAAAACAATTTTGTTATTAATTATCGGAATTGCCTCCGCTATTAATGTCAGGGTAGGAGGAATTTTGTTAATCGCTTATTTCGGATTATTTACCATTCTATCTTTTCTATTAAAAAATGATTTAAGGCTTTTATTAAAAAACTCGAAAGTAGTAAGCCGAACTTTTTTAACAGGGTTGACCGTAGTAGTTGGTGGTTATTTTGCAGGAATGATTTACTGGCCTTATGCACGTGAGGCACCCTTCAGTAATCCATTTACGGCCTTGAGTGAGATGTCGAATTTTTCTACGAGTATTAGAATGTTATTTAATGGAGAACATTTGTGGTCTGACCAATTACCCTGGTCTTATATTCCGCATTGGATTGGAATTACGGCACCGATTTTCCTTCTTTTAGGATTGATATTATTCTTAATATTTTATTTTATAAAGTTTAATTTAAATAAAAGAATGATCCTCGGATTTTTGGCGTTTACCGCTATTTTTCCTGTTGGCTATGCAATCTTCAAGGGTTCTCAATTGTATGATGGGATGCGTCATTTCCTATTCGTTATGCCCGTATTGGCAACGCTAGCAGCGTGGGGCTGGCACCGATTGATTAGTTTTAAACCAGGCATGCCTGCGTTGGCAGCTTCGGGTATCTTGGCTATTTTGCTTGCGATTCCAACCTTTTGGATGGTAAAAAATCATCCTTATCAGGGATTATACTTTAATGAACTTTCCGGTGGACTCCAAAATGCTTATGGCAAATACGAAACGGATTATTGGATGATTTCAATAAAAAATATGACCGATTGGTTACTGGAAAATGAACCCAGGATCAAAGCAGGGGAGAAGATGGTCATTCGGACAAATGCCTACGAGCCGTTCAAACATTATATAAACCAATTGGCCCCCAACGTTACGCCTGGTTATTTGTCTTATGCTAATCGTTTTAAGTATCCAACAGATTACTTTATCTTTATTTCGCGGTTTGTCGATAAAGGATTAATCGACAATGGCCATTTTCCACCTACTGATGTTGTTTACGAAGAGAGAGTGGACGGTGTATTAGTAGGAGTCATCACCAAACGAGTGGCCGATTTTTCTGTGGAAGCCCATAGACTGCTTAAGAAAACGAAAGACTTTACAGAAGCTGCCCGTCTTTATGAAGAGCAATTAAAGTTAGATCCTACCGATGAATCTACCCTAGAAAATGCCATTAAAAATGCCATTAATTTACAGGATAATAACTTGGTGAAAAAATATGCAGACCAATTAGCGGCACTTTCTGATACTTATCCCGGCGGTGCATATTATCAAGGAGTCTATCACAACAATACGGGCAATATGGCAGAGGCAAAAAAATATTTCGAAAGAACGGTAGATCTAAATATCAAATATAGCCCAGCTTATTATTATCTCTCTGTTATCTATGCCCGGGAAAGTAATTTTGCCAAAGCTGTTGAAGCCGTGGAAATGTATGACGAGGTAGGAGGTAATGCTCCCCAAGCTTTCGATATTGGAATTCAAACAGCCAACCAATTGGGAGCCAAAAGTAAATCCCTTTATTTTCAAGCAAAAAAAGGATACCTCCAAAAAGATTTTCAAAACTCTTATAATCTCGTAAAGCAATCGTTAGCCTTGGAACCTAATTATGAACGAGCGGTGAAGCTAGAAGAGATTTATAGAAAAAGTGCGGCTGCTCAGTAATGATTCTTCCATTAGGCAATTAAAGATAGAAGGAAACCAATAGGTAAGAAGATAATAAGCAAAAAAAAACATTCGGCTAATAAGCCATAAGTTACCAAGATAATATGGATTTAAAAGAATTAGAAAGCGGTGTCGATCCAAAAACGCATTGGTATTATCAATCGAAGAAGATTCCTCTATTTAAATATTTTGAAAATGTCTCGGCAAGAGAAGGACAGAAAATGACGGTGGTAGATTTTGGTAGTGGCTCCGGCTTTTTTGCGTACGAACTTTACGAAGCCTATCCTGATAAAATTGAGAAAGTATTGCTGGTCGACATCGGTTATACAGAAGAAGAAATGGCGCCTACGCGAGGTGAGATGATCGAAAAATGCCACTATATTCCGCAGGGTCTTGACCATTGTATTGTAGTTATGATGGATGTGCTAGAACATATCGAAGACGACTATGCTATCTTAGACATCATCCGAAACGCCGTTGGCGAAAATAGTTATTACTTCATAACGGTTCCGGCATTTATGAGTGTCTGGTCGACCCACGATGTCTATCTCGGACACTATCGTCGGTACACCATTTCCATGCTCAAAAAATTATTGGAAACCAAAAAATGTAAAATTGAAAAGCAGTACTATCTCTATGGAACCATTTTTCCATTAGTCTGGATGGTTCGAAAATTAAAAAAGAATAAAGAAAATATGGAGAACCCCGAGTCCTCCGATATGGCTCCTTTGCCCGGACCAATTAATGGAGTTTTAAAAGCTTATAATAGCTTCGAAATGAATTTTAGAAAAGCCAATAAGCTTTTTGGATTAACCACCGTGGCAGAAGGCAAACTTCGCTAATACGTTTGTTAATTTTAAGTTTTTAAGTTTTTGATTTACTAAATTTTCAAAGGTTAGTAAACCTAAAAAACTTAAAGCCAACTTAAAACATCTAAAAAATAAAACCTTGGAAGAAAAAAATAAAACCCTCAACGATAAAAAAGCCCTCGCCCAACTCGGTGGTGGACAAGCTCGTATCGATAAGCAACACCAAAAAGGTAAACTAACTGCTAGGGAACGGATTCATTTTCTACTTGACGATAAATCCTTCGAAGAAGTCGGTATGCTAGTGACCCACCGAAGTACCGATTTTGGAATGGAAAAACAAAAGTTTTACGGCGATGGTGTAGTGACGGGTTATGGAACAATTAACAACCGCATCGTATTTGTTTTTGCACAAGACTTTACGGTTTTCGGTGGCTCCCTTTCGGAAACACATGCTGAAAAAATTTGCAAAATCATGGACCTCGCTGCCCAGAACGGAGCGCCGCTTATTGGTCTTAATGATTCCGGTGGTGCTAGAATCCAAGAAGGTGTAAAATCATTGGGGGGCTATGCGGATATTTTCTATCGCAATGTTCGCTTTTCGGGTGTCATCCCACAACTTTCCGCCATCATGGGGCCTTGTGCAGGAGGAGCGGTTTATTCTCCAGCGATGACAGATTTCACCATCATGGTAGAAAATTCTTCCTACATGTTTGTAACGGGACCCAACGTAGTTAAAACGGTCACCAATGAAACCGTAACAGCCGAAGAACTCGGTGGTGCTTCTGCTCATTCTGTCAAGTCTGGTGTCACCCATCTAACCGCTGCAAATGATATTGACTGTATCGAGAAATTAAAAAAACTACTCGCATTCTTACCTCAAAATAGTAACGAAAAAACACCGGATCTTCCCTACGAAGTAGGCGAGGAATATCGGGAACAACTCGCCAGCATCGTTCCGGCCTCCGCCAATCAACCTTATGATATGCGTGAGGTGATCGAAGGCATTATGGATGAGGATTCTTTCTTGGAAGTCCATCCTGATTTTGCGGAAAATATCGTAGTTGGATTCGCTCGTCTCGCAGGACGGAGCATCGGAATCGTTGCGAATCAACCGATCAGTTTAGCAGGTGTTTTGGATGTGAACAGCTCTCGGAAGGGTGCACGGTTTGTTCGAACTTGCGACTGTTTTAATATTCCCTTATTGGTCTTAGTAGATGTTCCTGGATTCCTACCGGGGACCGATCAAGAGTGGAATGGGATTATCACCAACGGTGCAAAACTCTTGTACGCTTTCAGTGAAGCGACCGTTCCACGGATCACGCTGATTACCCGAAAAGCCTATGGTGGTGCCTACGATGTCATGAACTCTAAGCATATCGGTGCGGACCTTAATTTTGCTTGGCCTACTGCGGAGATTGCCGTGATGGGAGCCAAAGGTGCTTCGGAAATTATCTTTAGAAAAGAGATCAGTAGTGCGGATGATCCCGCTGCTAAATTAGCGGAAAAAGAAGCGGAATACGCGGAGAAATTTGCCAACCCATTCAGCGCCACTGAACGTGGTTTTATTGATGAAGTGATTGACCCTACCTTAAGTCGCCGAAAATTAATTAAGGCTTTTGCGATGTTGAAAAAGAAGGTGGATACGTTGCCGCAGAAGAAGCATGGGAATATTCCGTTGTAGGGGCGGGAGCTTCCATGTAGGAAAAAGTAGCAATGAGCGATTTTTTATAGGTCAGAATAAATCCATATGAAAAAACCAAATTGGATAGATGTCGATAAAGACAAAATGCATGGCAAGGAATATTTTGAAGCAATGGAAAAAGAGTTTCCAGAACTTTTAGAAGAGTTGAACTGGTATGAAGATGATTCATGTCATCCTAAAATGGAAGTTTTTTCAAGATATACCAATCAACAAATAGAAAGTGGAAATGATAAAGAATTAATTAGATGTTTTTATTTTCAAGAACAAAGACTTGGGAAAATAGATTCAGAACTAGAAAATGCTATTTATGTTTCTTACTGCGAGACTCTTTTGTTAGAAAATGAAGAAAAGGTAATAAAAGAAAAGAGAGAATTGATGTTTAAAAAACTTAAATGGTATTATGATGATTACGAAAAATACTACCTGGAATTATTGAAGAAATCAAAAGAAGATTAAATTCAGTTGCTAACAAAATATCAATTCTTCCATCCCAAACAATCTTTCCTTATGATGAGAGGTGGTAAAAACTGTATGAGCAGCAACGCTAAAGGATACCCGTCAGCAGAGAAAATAATGAATATTCAATATTGAATATTCATTATTTTTTGTTCTAAAACACCCCCACATAATTCCTCGGCGTAATCGCTTTCAACTCACCTTTTACAATCTCATCCACTTCTAGCTCGTCAATAAACTCATGAATATCTTCTTGGGAAACTTGCGCTTTTCCACGCGTCAGACGCTTCAGTGCTTCGTAAGGTTTGGGGTAGCCTTCTCGGCGTAGAATATTTTGGATAGCTTCTGAAACTACCATCCAATTTTTATCGAGATCTTCTCCGAGTTTGGTTTCGTTCAACAATAATTTTCCTAAACCTTTTAAGATGGATTGAAAAGCAATAATCGTATGTCCAATCGGCACCCCGATATTTCGTAACACGGTACTATCGGTCAGATCTCGTTGTAATCTTGAGACGGGTAATTTATCAGATAAGTGGGTAAAGATGGCGTTCGCCATCCCTAAGTTTCCTTCTGCATTTTCAAAATCAATTGGATTCACTTTATGCGGCATGGCCGAAGAACCTACCTCGCCAGCGACAACCCGTTGCTTAAAATATTCCATGGAAACATAGGTCCAAATATCCCGACACATATCCACTAAAATCGTATTGATTCTTTTTTGTGCCATAAATAAAGCCGCTAGATAATCGTAATGATCAATCTGAGTCGTATACTGCGCTCGACTTAAGCCTAGATATTCTTCCACAAAATAATTTCCAAATTTTGGCCATTCGATGGCTGGATAGGCAACGTGGTGGGCGTTGAAGTTTCCGGTGGCGCCTCCAAATTTCGCTTGATAAGGCACTTGCATGAGCAGCTTTTTCTGTCCTTCCAACCTTTCTACAAACACCTGAAATTCTTTTCCTAAGGTAGTAGGAGAGGCTGGTTGTCCGTGGGTATATGCGAGCATCGGAATACCTGCCCATTCGGCACTCAAATCCTTTAAACGATTGATGACGTCATCCAACATCGGGATATAGACATTTTCCATCGCATGTTTTAGCGATAATGGGATCGCCGTATTGTTGACATCTTGAGAGGTAAGACCAAAATGGATAAACTCTTTAAATTCTCCGACGCCTAATTTGTCAAACGTTTCCTTTAGGTAATATTCGACCGCTTTGACATCGTGGTTGGTCGTTGCTTCAATCTTTTTGATCTCTAGGGCATCCGGCACCTGAAAATTTTCGAATATTTCATTTAATCGATCCACCTTATCTCCGTCAAAATGCTCCAATTCAGGAAGCGGATGTTGGACTAAAGCAATAAAATATTGAATCTCTACAAAGACGCGGTATTTGATTAAAGCATATTCTGAAAAATATTCCGAAAGTACCTTGGTCTTGGAATGGTAACGGCCATCTATAGGAGAAATAGCGTTTAGCATAGTTGTTTTTTTGCAAAGCTAAGAAAGTTTTTGGTGACCAGCTTAATTTATTTTAGGGTTTAAGGAAATGTTGAGGTGTTGAATTGATTGTTTAATTATGAATATCCTTTTGTCGAATAAAATATTGTATCTGTTTAAGATTTTTAGGATTTATGTTTCATAAGTGACGCTTATACGGGACTATATCTATAATTGTTGTAAACTCAATTTGTTTTAAGTCTCTTAGGGTTATAAAATATATATATATTTACGCAGAATGAACAGATTATTGAAAATAAAAAATAACAAAATGCGTATTGAAAGAATTGTACTTACTATATTCTGTAGTTTGGTTTGTTGTATGCTTGTGGCACAAACAGCATCAATCTCCAAGATAAATATTGAGTGGGATGAAAGAAATGATGAAAAGGTCTTACCCATGAATAATAGTTTCAAATTACATGATGGTAATTTATTGGTTTTTAGTCGTCAAATAGCAGCCACAAATGGAGGCCTTATTAGTATTGGAGGAGGTAAACAATTTGCTTTAAGTATCGTGGATAAAGAACGTAATATTTTAAAAACGGCGTCTTACAAACCTGGTAGCTTATGTAATTCTTGTAATGCAGGTATCCTCTTAAAATTAGGAGATAAGTACTTTGTTTCGATGATACCAGATGCTGATCAAGGTGGCATAATGATGTATGAAGTAAATACTACAACTTTAGAAATAAAACAGACAGAAAAGAATCTTGAGAATTTTGAAGATGGTATTAGTCGAAACATTTTTAGCTTAACTAAAGAGAAATCAGGATTTCATTTGAGAGGAGCAATTGTTAAAGAGAAATCAGAATTGTTTCATTTGATTTTGCGTTTGTATGACAGCAATTTTAATAAAGTAGTGGATCAAGATATAGAACTTCCTTTTAAAAGAACAGATTTATTAAGTTGGGATATAGATAAAGAAGGCAATGTTTATGTACTTGTTGGTTTATATGTAAAAGGTAGAAATGATAAAGGGAAAAAAGTAAAGGAGTGGATTAAAAAACTTTATGTTACCTCGCCAAAAGATAGTAAAATTGAAGTCGTTGATATTGAGAAAAGTGAAGAAAAATGGTTAGCTGATGTTGAGATAATGGACAGGAAGGAAGGAAGTGGAATTATTTTCTGTGGTCAATATTATGATGAGGAGTCGTTTGATGAAAAGTTAGGAAGAACGACTATTAATACCGTTGTTGAAAGACAAGGGGATCCTACTGCTGGAAAAGTGATGATGAGTTATGAAAGGAGTAGCGGTTTTTCTGAAAGGGTATATACTCCTTTTAAAAAAAGTGTACTAAAACCCTCTTTTATTGAAAAAGAAAGAGAAAAGAAAAGTAAAAAGAAAAAAACAGAGTCGTTGGTGGGATTACCAAATTTATTAGTCAATGAAATTGCCTATCTTAAAAATGGGAATATTGTTGAATGCTCCGAAGCATTTATAGATCACACTGTTGGTGGACATGGTACAGCAAAACAGAATAATTTTCAATACCTTGGAAAATTAGTAATTACCGTTTTTACCCCAGAAGGAGAGGTGGTATGGATGAAGTCAATTGATAGAATTCATAGAGTTAAAGATTGGTTTATTCCTTCTTCTAAAATGTTTCTTCAACAAAATTATATTGGAGTGGTTTTCTTAGATGGGAAATCTTCTTATGTCTATTTATATGATATGGAAACTGGCAAGCGAAAAAAGAAATCCTTGAACAAAAAAGGAGAGAAATCTAATTTAATTGTGGAGCCAGAAATGACAAAAAGAATTGATGATCAAACCGTACTCATTTATCGATCGAAAGGAAAAAAATCGGAATTTGGACGGATCATCTTCGAATAAAAAGAATCCTTCTCGAATAGACTAATTTTAGATAGGTAAATATCTATTTATTTTCCTGTTTTTACCTTAAAAAAGCGGTAATTTGCCCTTTTTTCAAAATAAAAAATATATCATCCAAAATTATGATTACCATCATTTCTGCTACCAATCGCCCCAACTCAAATACCGAAATTTTTGCTAAATATTATTTTCAAGAATTAAAGAAAAAATCTAAAGAAGAAGTCAAATTTTTATCCCTCTGCGAACTAAACGAGATCATAACTCCAGCAGCCATGTATGAAGCCGATCATCAGCATGATAAGATTCGAAACATCCAAGATGCATTTATTACGCCTGCGGATCGCCTCGTCATTGTTAGTCCTGAATACAACGGCAGCTTTCCTGGTATCCTCAAGTTTTTTATTGATGCGGTTTCTATCAGAAATTATAAAGCAACACTGAGCGGCAAAAATGCCCTCCTCGTAGGTGTCGCTACCGGACGCGCCGGAAACCTCCGTGGCCTCGGTCATCTAACCCATGTCTTAATGCACGTAGGCATGCATGTTCATCCCGCTCAGATGCCTTATTCTAGCGTAGGCGCTTTTATTGAAAAAGGGAAGCTAACGGATAAAGCTACGCGGAAAACCGTTAGGAATCATATTGCCGGTTGGTTGTAGGGTGTTGAATAGTTGAATGGTTGAATGGTTGAATGGTTGAATGGTTGCGGTGCGACATAAAGGTTTGACTAGTCAAACGACAAAAAGTTGTGGCTAATCTAAAAAGTTCATTGACATAAATTTAGATTGTAAAGATTCTGTTCAGAGAATCTAGGGTCAGG
>CALFWZ010000094.1 GCA_937928405.1 uncultured Saprospiraceae bacterium | reverse complement strand
CTTGATTACAGACATTCTGACGTCATGACTGAGGGCTTGTCCCATTTTTATTCATTTTTCGTATGTTAAAAAACTAAATTTAATTTTTTATCATAACTTTATGTCGTTTTGAATCATTAAAACTTCAAGTCGCACCACAACAAATCAACAAATCAACAAATCAACAAATCAACAAATCAACAAATCAACAAAAAAAGCCCTCCTTCACGAAAAAAGAGGACTTTAATTTTTTCTAATCAGCGTTTATTCTACGTACGCTTAACACTGATGTTTAAAGCAAGCCCTTCTTGCAATTCTACCGCTACAGCGTCTGTCGGACTCGCTACCAAAACAATATCATCTGCTAAAACTTCATTGGCGATATAATCTTTAAATCCAGTGATACCCGCTTGTACTTCTGTCTTGTTTTCAATCTCTACCAAAATACGATCAGTAATTTCAAAGTTCTGATCTTTACGAATATTCTGAATACGATTGACTAATTCACGAGCAACACCTTCGGCTTTTAGTTCATCTGTCAGGGTAACATCTAATGCTACAGTTAGTGGTCCGTCACTTGCTACCAACCAGCCCGGAATATCCTGGGTAGTGATTTCAAAATCTTCGAGTGTTAGCGTAAATTCTTCATCGTTAATAACCATTTGCATACCACCATTTCGTTCTAGATTGGCAATTTCTGCGTCTCCAAATTTACTAATTGCCTGCGCAACCGTTTTCATATGCTTACCCATTCGACGACCTAAAGTTTTAAAATTAGGTTTGATGCCTTTTTTGATAATACCCTCGGTATCTGTGACATACTCGATTTCCTTTACGTTTACTTCCGAAAGAATTAGATCTTTGACGCCTTCAACTTGTGTTTGGAAATCAGGATTTAAAACGGGTAATAATATTTTCTGTAAAGGCTGACGTACTCGAATACTTTCTTTTTTACGAAGTGATAAAACGAGTGAAGAGATAGACTGTGCATAATCCATTCGCTGCTCTAGCCCTTTGTCTATTGCTTGATCGTCGGCTGTTGGGAAATCTGCTAGGTGAACAGAAACGGAAGTTTCTTTTTTAGTAATCGTATTTAAGTTGCTGTACATCCAGTCGGCAAAAAACGGAGCAACTGGCGCCATCAATTTACTGATCGTAACCATACAGGTATATAAGGTTTGATAAGCTGCAATTTTGTCCGCACTATAATCACCTTTCCAGAAACGACGACGACACAGCCGCACGTACCAATTACTCAAATGTTGATCCGTGAATTCTTGAATTTTCCGAGTAGCAGCGGTGGCTTCGTAATTCGCGTAGTCGGCCGTTACTTCTTTAATTAAAGAATTTAAAAGAGAGATAATCCAGCGATCAATTTCTGGTCGGTCAGCTAATGATACTTCGGCTTCGCTAAAATTAAATTTATCTACATTGGCGTAAAGCCCAAAAAATGAATACGTATTATAGAGTGTTCCGAAAAATTTTCGACGTACTTCGTCGATACCCGAAACATCAAATTTTAGATTATCCCAAGGCTGCGCATTGGAAATCATATACCAACGTGTTGCGTCCGCACCATACTTAGCTAACGTCTCAAAAGGCTCTACCGCATTGCCTAATCGCTTGGACATTTTCTGTCCATTTTTATCTTGAACCAATCCGTTGGAAACAACATTCTTATACGCAATACTATCAAAAGCCATCACCGCAATCGCGTGTAAGGTATAAAACCAACCTCGAGTTTGATCTACGCCTTCGGCAATAAAATCAGCGGGAAAACCCATTTTCTTTTCTGGATCAAATTTGTCTAAATTCTCAAATGGATAATGCCATTGTGCGTAAGGCATTGATCCTGAATCAAACCAAACGTCAATCAAATCTAATTCACGCGTCAGTGGCGTACCATCTTCTGCTACCAAGACAATTTCATCGATATAAGGACGGTGCATATCTTTAGGCACAGTTTGATTTTTGCCAAGTGCTGCGTTGGCTTTTTCAATTTCTTTGCCTAGTTCTTCGATAGAACCGATACATTTTTTTTGTTCTTTATCTTCTGATACCCAAATCGGTAATGGAATTCCCCAGAAACGAGAACGGGATAAATTCCAATCGTTTAGATTTTCAAGCCACTTACCAAAACGGCCTTCACCAGTTGCAGCTGGCTTCCAGTTAATGGTTTTATTCAATTCAAACATCCGCTCTTTCATCGAAGAGGCTTTGATAAACCAACTATCGAGCGGATAGTATAAAATAGGTTTATCTGTTCGCCAACAATGTGGATAGGAGTGAACATATTTTTCTACTTTGAAGGCTTTGTTTTCCGTTTTTAATTTGATGGAAATCAAAACGTCTGCGCTTTTATCAGGGGCATTACCTTCGGTATAATATTCGTTTTTGACATATAACCCTGCCAGCTCACCAACTTCTTTTCTAAATTTCCCTTGTAAATCAACGAGTGGGACAGGATTTTCATTCTCATCCAAAACCAACATGGGTGGAATATTATTTTCCTTTCCAACTTGTGCATCATCCGCACCAAAAGTAGGTGCAATATGGACGATTCCCGTACCATCTTCGGTGGTAACAAAATTACCAGCAATGACTTGAAAGGCCTGCGCTGCATTTTCGTAAGGTAGCACATAAGGCAGCAATTGCTCGTAGCGAATACCGACCATCTCTGCTCCTTTTAATTCTTTCAAAACCGTAAACGGAATCTTTTTATCTCCTGCCTGATAATCGTCAAGGCTTTGACCTTCTTCAAGTGGCTTATATTTTCCGCTTAGTTGTTTACCCATTAAGGCTTTCGCCAAAACGATATTGATGGGTTCGTGGGTGTATTGATTGAATGTTTTGACAAGGACATAATCAATTTTATTTCCAACTGCCAAAGCCGTATTGGATGGTAAGGTCCAAGGTGTAGTCGTCCAAGCGATGATATGTACGTCGGCGCCGTTAGTCACAGAAAATAAGAAGTCAGAGGCCGCATCTTTTTTCAGTTTAAACTGTGCAATGGCTGAAGTATCCGTGACGTCACGGTAAGCACCCGGTTGATTGAGCTCGTGCGAACTCAATCCAGTACCTGCCGCTGGCGAATAAGGCTGAATCGTATATCCTTTATAAAGTAAATCTTTATCGTATAATCTTTTTAATAAAAACCAGACAGATTCAATATAATTATTATCAAAAGTGATGTACGGATTTTCTAAATCTACCCAATACCCCATTTTTCGGGTAATATCATCCCACATATCTTTATAACGCATGACCGTTTCACGACAAGCTTTATTATAATCATCTACCGAAATCTTAGTTCCTATATCCTCTTTAGTGATTCCCAATTCTTTTTCAACGCTTAATTCGATGGGGAGGCCGTGCGTATCCCAGCCACCTTTACGTTGTACGCGCTGTCCTTGCATCGTATGAAAACGACAGAATAGATCCTTTACCGTTCGGGCCATAACGTGGTGAATACCGGGCTTACCATTAGCCGATGGAGGGCCTTCATAAAAGACGTAGGTATTATTGGCATCCTTTTCGGAGATACTACGCTCGAAGACGTTTTCGGATTCCCAAAATTCAAGTATTTGCCGGTCGATTTCCGGTAAGTTGAGGCTGTCGTAAGACTTGTACATAAAAAATGGTTTACAGATCAAAAAAAAGCGCTGGCAGGTAATTAGTCTGCCAGCGCTTTCACATAAATATCATAAAGCTCTACAGATTGGGGTTAATTCCAATAATTCGAATGCTAATGATTATATTTATGCAAAATTTCATTTTTATAAATTTGGAATCCAAAACTAATATTTATTTACAACAATTGCAATTTAATAATTTATGGGACCAGTTTGGGGTATTGACCTAGGAGGTACAAAAATCGAAGGAGTCGTATTGGAAGATCCGAATAATCCAGTTGTACTAAAACGACTAAGGGTAGCGACTGAAAAGGAAAAAGGTTATCAACATATCATCGGCCAGATTGTTAAGTTGGTCGAAGTATTGATGGCGGAAACGGGGGTCAGACCCCAAAAAATTGGGATTGGAACACCGGGTACCCTGGAACCTTCCACTCAAACGATGAAAAATAGCAACACTACGGTCATCAATGGTAAATACCTAAAAAGAGATTTGGAGCGGGCACTCTCCATGCCCGTCTCGATGGCCAATGATGCCAATTGTTTTGCTATTGCAGAAACTCAATTGGGAGTCGTAAAGGAGCAACTTCCCGAGGCGAAAGTAGTCTTTGGAGTAATTATGGGCACAGGCGTTGGTGGTGGATTAGTCATTGACGGGAAAGTAATCAACGGTAAACAAGGCATTGCGGGAGAATGGGGACATAATTTCATGGATGCTTCGGGTGGAAAATGCTATTGTGGAAAAACGGGTTGCACGGAAAGAATATTATCAGGTCCGTCTTTAGAGCGATATTATTTTAATAAAATGGGGATCGAAAAATCTCTTGCGGAAATTGTTAATCTTCATCAAGAAGGCAATGATGAGATCGCGACAGAAACGATAAAACGATTACTCCATTTTTTTGGTCAAGGCATTGCCAGTGTCATCAATATAATTGATCCCGATGCAGTAGTGATCGGAGGTGGTGTGAGCAAAATTGATCTACTTTACAACGAAGGGATTAAGTCGGTAAAAAAACACGTTTTTAATCATCAATTGGAGACCCCTATCTTACGACCTAGTTTGGGAGATAGTGCAGGTGTTTTTGGAGCGGCTTTGTTGTAAAAACGTAGTTGCTTAGCGTTTTAGTAACCAAATATTTTTTGGTAAATTTTTTATTCAACATAACCTATAAAAAACTATGCTGCGAACCCAGCAACTAGAATATACCTATTCTGGAAATAAGACCATTCGTTTCCCCGATATTCACTGCGAGAAAGGATCGCAGTGGTTATTATTAGGACAATCAGGCACAGGAAAAACGACGCTCCTTCACTTAATTGGTGGTATTCGAAAACCGCAAAAAGGAAAAGTCTTCGTGGCCGATCAAGTGTTAAACAACCTTTCCTCTACTGCCTTAGATCAGTTTCGCGGTAAAAATATCGGTATCGTATTCCAGCAATCTCATTTTGTTCAGTCGCTGACCGTAGGAGAAAACCTACAATTGGCTCAAACCTTAGCAGGCCATTCCGCTGATCTAGACCGGATAAAAGATCTATTAAATCGACTCAATATTGTCGATAAAATAAATGATCGTACCAATCGACTTAGTCAAGGTGAACAACAGCGAGTAGCTATCGCACGTGCGCTGGTCAATAGCCCTGGACTCATTTTAGCGGACGAACCGACTTCCGCCTTAGACGACGAAAACTGTAGAGAAGTCATCGCCCTACTCGAAACGCAAGCGAAAGAAGAAGGCGCGACGCTGGTAATTGTTACCCACGATAGTCGTTTGAAAGAATTTTTTGACCATAAAATAATTTTAGAATGAATCCGCTGACGCTGAGTTGGAAAAACCAGAAAGACCGGCCTTTACAAATGCTACTAACGTTGCTCTTGTTTGGTCTGGGCGTTGGATTGATAGCATTGTTAATTTCACTCAATACCCAACTAGACGAAAAATTTAAAAATAATCTGGCAGGCATTGATCTGGTGATTGGTGCCAAAGGAAGTCCGTTGCAGATGATTCTTTCTAGTATGTATCATATTGATGCACCGACCGGAAATATTTCTATCAAAGAAGTTAAACCGTTTTTAAATCCTAAACATCCACTGGTCAAATTGGCAGTTCCGCTCTCCTTAGGAGATAGTTATAAATCTTTTAGAATTATTGGAACGACGCACGAATACGTGGATTCTATTTTTAAGGGGAGTGTAGCGACTGGAAAACGCTGGGAGGGATTATACGAAGTAACGATCGGTGCAACGGTTGCTAGTAAAACCAGCTTGAAAATTGGAGATCAATTTCATAGTTCACATGGATTTGCGGATGATGGCATCAATACCCACGATCACGGCGATGGATTTAAAGTAGTTGGTATTTTAAATAAATCAAATACCGTTTTGGATCAATTGATTTTGACAAATACCCAATCTGTCTGGGCCGTTCACGATCATGAGGAAGAAGAAAAAAAGGCACCTGAAGAAGCAACGAAAGAGGACCATGCTCACGACCATCCTCACGATCACGAAGATCATGCTGACCACGATCATAGCGGACACGATCACGGAGATCACGAAGGGCATGATCACGATGCACACGATCATTCGGATCATCATGCCGCGGCCTCGATCGTCAAGCCGTTGACCGATTATCCAGACAAAGATATCACTACGTTATTGGTGCGTTATCGAAGTAAAAAAGATTGGCGAGCCCTAAATATGCCTCGGAGTATTAATGAAAATACGGACTTACAGGCTGCAAGTCCGGCCATCGAAATGAATCGATTATATTCCATGATGGGCGTTGGAACCGATGCCTTGCGTAATTTGGCATTGATCATTGTGATCGTTTCCGGACTGAGTATTTTTATTTCCTTGTTTAGTTCGTTGAAGGATCGTAAGTATGAATTGGCGCTGATGCGGGTGATGGGTGCGAGCCGAAACTACTTGTTCTTTTTGATTATTTTAGAAGGCCTACTCTTTGCGATTTTGGGCTATTTACTAGGATTATTTCTCTGTCATACGGGAATGAGTTTGCTGTCTGGCTATCTAGAAGAAGCTTATCAATATGAGTTTAGCGGCTGGCGATTTTTTAAAGAAGAACTCTGGCTACTTGGTGGATCGCTGGTCATTGGCTTCGTAGCAGCCTTAATTCCGGCATTTCAAGCGTACCGAACCGATATTTCAGAGACTTTAACAACGTATTAAGAACAGGATTAGGGAGAAAGACGTTATATTGAGGGGTGAGATTTCACCTTATTATTTGAATTACTTAAAAAAACTGTTGAATCATTGATTATTGAGTAAGCGTTCACATTTTACGATTTCAACAAATCAACAGTTCAACGATTCAACAAAATAAAAATAGACATGAAAAAAATACAATCATTCCTCTTAGCTACCAGCTTCTTAATGCTGTTAACCTTTTCGCTTACTGCCCAACAAGCACCTGCTGCCTCGGATGTTCCTGACGCAGAAGTGTTAGAAGTCGAAAATACTTGGAAAAGGTTGAGTCGACTGACGTATAAAAAACAGTATGATGAGATGATGGGGTTTAAGGTAGATATTCCTGTTTTTAGTAAAGACATTAAATCGATGGAAGGACAGGAAGTAACGGTAAAAGGTTATGTCATTCCAGTGGAAGGCTATAAGAGTCATAAGGAGTTTGTCTTCTCTGCTTTCCCTTATAATATGTGTTTTTTCTGTGGTGGTGCGGGTCCCGAAACCGTGATGGAAATTGTGGCCTTAGAACCGGTAGAATATTCGGCGGATGCGATTACGCTACGTGGAAAGTTGGAGTTGAATGATAGCGATATCAATCGGTTGATTTATTCGCTGACGGATGCTCGGGTGGTGGAGGAGTAAAATTTAGCTAAGCGAATCTCTACAACGGAATCCAATAATTCAGCTTCATCACCAAGGCTCTATTCTTAGGAGCAAAACTGCCAGTAAAATAATTTTCGGTATAGACTAAATGAAAGTCTGACATAGGTTGGTAGCGCCAATTAAAGCGTGCGTTGACATTGAAATTATCTGTTTGCGTATTGTATTGAAAAAAAGAGGTGATCGAGATATTTCTATTAAAAGAATATTCAATTTTGCTACCCACTAAAGTGAAATGTATAATTTCCTCCTGATTGTCAAAGCCTCCCAAATCTTGTTTTGAAAAATTTAATCCTACGTTGAAGTGCCGATTGAGTCGGTACGCAAAATCACTTCTAAAATCAAAATGGTGTCCGGTATATTCCTTACGGTAGCCTATACTGACGAAGGTGGAAAATCGCTTGCGTTGTCCTGAATCGTAGCTTAGTAAATATCCTTGATTATGATAGACGCCGACGTCAAAAGGCATCTGCAATCCACGTAACAATAACGGCACTTGAAGACGGGGGGCGGTGTTGCTGTATTGTAAATTAAAATTGGCAGAATTTTTAAAATGTAGCATTACACCTAATTCAAGTCGATACTCCAAAAACTGAAATGCTTGATCAAAAAATAGGTCTAGTTGATAATTAGGACTGATAAAATCTAGCTTATCATGTTGCTTAAAAAAGAATCGGTAATAACCACTATTTCTAATGTCAATATATCCAATTTGAATCGTAGTATCTCTTACTTTATCTTCATGATACAATCGAGGGATATAATCCATCCCAGAATAATATCCTTCTTCGACGCTATCCATGCCTAGAAAAATGCTATAATTCTTTTCTTTGTAACGCGTCTTAAATGTGAACGCTTTGGCTGCTTGAGTAGTGGCATCACTGACCGCAAAATGGAAAAAAGCCTTACCTGTCAATCTAGAAGATAAAACTCTATAGTCAAATTCCAATCCGCCAACTCTTTGATAATCACCTTGTGGTTGCCACTTATTAAAACCTTGTCGATTGGTCATAAATGCGGTGAGTGAAGAGCCTTGTAAAATATTTCTTTGTACTGTAGCTACGGTATAATTTTTATGCGTTGTCTCACCGAGTGGAGATTCCGTTTGTACATTCATCAGACCGATCCGCCACTTGTTGTCGATGTTTCCACTCAACCTAGCACCGTATAATATATTTACCGGATCTTCTCCGGCGCTTCCGATTCTACGAGAGAAAAAAGGACGAATTCTACTATTTCCAATTTTTTCAAATAAATCACTATTCTCTAAAAAGAAAGGTCGCTTCTCTGGAAAGAAAAGCTCAAACCTTTGTAGATCGATGACCTGTCTGTCGACCTCTACCTGTGAAAAGTCAGGCTTCAGCGTAAGGTCCAAATTGAGCGAAGAATTGAGTGCAATTTTGGCATCCATCCCCGTATTAAAAAGTGCGGTGGCAGGCTTATTTTCGCTGGTTGTCTTGACGGCTCCTACGGCTACGTAAGGATTGATGATGGTGGATAGCCCCGGCTTTTTTAGCGGCTTTTCCCAACTAAGGGTTCCCATCGAAGAGAGTGTGGTTGTTTCAAAACCTCGAGCTACGGGCACCCAAGTAGACACTTCGTTGCTTTTGAGATCATTTCTGGCAAAATTTATTTTCCAGTCTTTTTGTTGATGGTCGTAGCGTAGAATATTAAAAGGAATGGCGATTTCAACGGACCAAGATTGTTTGGTGGGGTCTTGCCAAACCTCCGCATACCACATGCCATCCCAGTTGGTATTGATTGATTTTTGTTTATGACCTCCGTCCGAAATAATGGCATCCCACTGCACGCCATAAGGACTGACCGCAAATCCCAACGCATTATTTCCATCTTTAAAAGCATCTAAATAAATGGCAAATGCATCGTTGACCGAAAAGTCAAAATCCCTTTTTAGCGATTGCACTACGAAGTCTCCTGGTGCTTGATCGATACAGGTTGCACCAATGTATAGAAAATATTCGTCGTGTAATATCCTGACTTCGGTATGTGATTGAGCTTGTATAGAATCCTGCGGGAAGGTCATCCAAAATGGCGTTGTTTTATCAGCTGTTTCCCATTGAGGTTCGAGCAGTTGGCCATCCAGCTGAATGGCTTGGGGTACAAAATGGGCACGAAGGTTTAGGTCTTGTGTGTAACCAGAGAGCCACACAAGTGAAAAGAATAACCAGAGGTATGATTTTATCAGGGTTTTGATGATAAAATAAATCTAGTTTGATCTTCTTAAGGAGTTCTTCCTTCAGAAGGTCGTGATCAAATAAGGGAAATAGAAGTGTGAAGTGTCGGTTAATATATGCTTGACGGAACTATGAACTAGTTTACTTTTTTAATAAGAAAAGAGCAAACCATAAATACCTGCCTGCCGGCAGGGCTTTTTTATTTTGCATTAAACATTCTGCCAATACCGAATCGGAACATTAGCAATAATCCAATAAACATAATTCCGACGTAATAAAAGGGTACAACGGAAATTACAAAAATACGCGTTCGATCAATAATCCACATAAAGATTAAGGTGGCAAAAATAGCCATGCAGAGTCCAGATAGCTTATTAAAGCCAGGAATACGATCTAATGGCACATTGTTTTTTATCAATAACAAC
Source organism: uncultured Saprospiraceae bacterium (assembly GCA_937928405.1). GTDB lineage: Bacteria > Bacteroidota > Bacteroidia > Chitinophagales > Saprospiraceae > JALZUU01. The sequence goes on along the minus strand of CALFWZ010000094.1, from coordinate 44,207 downwards.
GTTACAAACATAGAGAAAATAGGGAGGATTTGCGTATAGATATCAGCGTCGAAGACACTCTGCTTTTCAAATAAAAACAAATAAACATTGAGTGTAATTGAAAATATACCTGGAATACAGATCAGATAAACCAACGCCGAGTACAAATATTTCCAAGGACTGAGATGACCTTCATTTTTACCCATAAAGCCCGATAAAAGCGCAGTGAGTGGAATCATCCCGAAGTAGGCTAGTAACAAAAAGGGCTGGTCAGCTAGCAGATCAAAAAATTCCTTTAAAGTCATCGTGAATTAGTCTATTTGGAAATACATAGAATGACCTGATTTAAAGATCAAATCATTCTATGTAAAATTATGCAAAAATAACGCCATATATAGCGGTGTTATTTAATGTTTTTTAAAGATACGCTTATAGTAAAAGCAGCTTTACTGGATCTTCTAGCAATTGCTTAACTTTTACAAGGAAAGTTACAGAGGTACTACCGTCAATTACTCGGTGATCGTAAGAAAGCGCTAGATACATCATGGGACGTATTTTGACCTCTCCGTCAACGGCCATTGGTCGTTGCTGGATGGTATGCATTCCCAAAATGGCAGATTGTGGTTCATTAAGAATCGGTGTACTCATCATGGACCCAAAAACACCACCGTTGGTAATGGTAAAGGTACCACCTTTCATTTCTTCGAGCGTTAGCTCTCCTGCTCGTGCTTTCCCCGCTAGTGCTTTGATGGCTAACTCTATTTCGTGGAATTTCATCTTTTCCACATTTTTTACGGGAGGAACCACTAACCCAGTAGGCGTAGAAATGGCAATAGAAATATCCACATAATCGTGGTAAACAATATTATCACCATCAATAGAAGCATTGACATCTGGCATTTCCATCAGCACTTTAGCGCACGCCTTGGAGAATAAGGACATAAAGCCCAGCTTGGTACCATATTTTTCTACAAATTCTTCTTGGTATTTTTTACGCATGGCCATGATATTGGTCAAATCCACTTCGTTAAAAGTGGTCAACATAGCCGTGTTATTTTTAGCGGAAACCAATCGTTTGGCGATGGTTCGACGCATACGGCTCATCTTCTTTACCCGTTCTACCCGTTCACCGGCTGGAGTGGCAGGTGCGCTCACCTTAGCGGCCCCGTTAGATGGGGCTGATTTAGCAGGAGCTGGTTTATTTTTTTTGTTAGCAACGGCTTTGAGAACGTCTTCTTTGGTGATCCGTCCGTCCTTGCCAGTGCCTTTTACATCTTTTTCAGATAGATTATTTTCGGCCATCAACTTTGCTGCTGCGGGAGCAGGATGTCCGTTAGCGTAGTGGGTATTGTTGCTAGCTACAGTTTCTGTTTCTAGATTGCCGACTGGAACTTCTTCTATCTCTTCACTGGTGGCTGCACCAGCACCAACTTCTATTCTAGCTACAAGCGCCCCAATTTCTAAATCGTCCCCTTCCGCCGCTACGTGGATTAGTTTACCGGAAGCTTCTGCTGGAAATTCTAGGGTTGCTTTATCCGACTCAAATTCACAAATAGGATCATCTATATTGATGTGTTCTCCATTCTTTTTTAGCCATTGAGAGAGGGTTACTTCTGTGATAGATTCTCCGATTACGGGGACTTTCATTTCAATGATTTGTCCAGTGGGCGCCGAACTTGTCGCCGCAGCTTTTTTAGCAGGTGCAGCTTTCTTGGCTGGCGCATCCTGTTTGGTAGGTGTAGGAGTCGAAGTTCCTTTACTGGCGCTGGTATCTATTTTGGCAACCAGCGCACCAATTTCGAGATCATCTTCCTCGCTGGCCACAAAACTGATGATCCCCGCGGCTTCTGCTGGAAACTCTAGGGTTGCTTTATCCGACTCAAATTCACAAATAGGATCATCTATATTTACAAAATCGCCGTCAGCAACCAACCATTTAGATAAGGTTACTTCGGTAATGGATTCTCCAATTACGGGGACTTTCATTTCAATTATACTCATAATGGCAATTGATTGTGTAGATTAAGGGTCTGGCAGGATATCCTGCTGGTATTGAATTAATTGAGGGTTAAAGTTACATACTTTTAGTAAAAACACCCCAAACTATATTAAATAACCTATTCAAAATCTAAAGCAGCTTAATACACTCTGTACTAAAGATCCGGGGATATTTCTAATTAGTCAGTTTTGGGAGGGTATACGTAAATTTTTCCGTGGCCTCCTTTACCCTCGTTTGCAATAAAAAGGGTACCATCCTGTCCAAAAGCAATACCTTCTGGTTGACGATGAATTTTCTTATTTAGTTTCGCTAAATATTGGATTTTTCCTGCTTCATTTAAAATTAAGAGCATTTTTTTAGAAGAAGATAAAATATAAATCTCTTTGGTTTTTGGATGGATGGCAATGCCGGAGGGATTAAATTTAAAAGAATCGTTGTGATTAAGGAACGACTGGAAATTTTGAAAATTAGCATGATAATCTACTTCTTTTAAAAACGCTTGTACCTTTTCTAAGGTAATTCTATAAAAGGGATCTAGCATTAATTTTTTAGTTTCTAAATCAAATCGGTATACAAATTTTCGATTGGCTGCCTCTTCAGAGGTTTCTCCCATTGTCGGAATTCCTTTGCAAGCAATGAGTAAACTGTTGGAGGAAGCTTGGTAACAAAGTCCTTCTACATCATTTTTTCCCTTAAGATCCGTTTTGTGCTTTATCACTTCTTGATGGTCTTTACCCAAATTTTTTACTTCATAAATAGTTCCGTTGCTCTTTGTAACAAAAATCGTGTTTTGGTAGATTGCTAGCCCTTCATAATCACCATCCCTGCCAAAATCAAATTTTTGAGTTACTTCTCCCGATGCAATATCAATTTGATAGATATTCCCTTTTTCATCCTGAACAGCATAGAGCGAATTATTATCTGGAGAAGTACACAAACCAGATATTTCTTCTAGCTTATCTGGCATTTTGAAAGATTGTTTAGGCTCTATCAGCTGGTATGGAAACTCGTAATGAGCAGAATGGACAGCTATGGAAACCGGTGAAGGCAAGGTATCAACAAAGGATACATTAGTTTTTTTTGTGGAGAGGATGGGTGCTGGGGCATTGGCGTTTTCAGAACACCCCAAGAGTGTTGAAAAGATAAAAACAAAAAAGGTCAATAATTTCATGTGTTATTAGGATAGGCGATTGATACGCTTTTGATAAATAAATTTAGGGGTTTTGGTATAAAGGGATTTATATAACGCTAACGCACGTAATCGAGCAGTCTTGTGATCTGGGGCTAATTTATTTAGTTCAAAGTAAAGATTCGCTCGTCTTTCGTCGTCTTGATGCTTGCGTAATAACTCCTCTAATAAACGAATTCCTTCCGCGGATGTTCCCTGGTAATGGTAAATTTGAGCTTGTAATAATTGGGCGTGAAAGGACAGATCGGGATTTCCAAGCGAATCAGCGATCTGACGAGCTTCTCTAACGAGGTGGGGAGCTTCCTCAGGATTTTGCATATCCAATAGCGTTTGGGCCTTTTCCAGGAGACTGGAACAAAGAATTAACCTATTTTTTATATTTCTGGCAATACGAATTGCTTTTTCATAATGGGTGATAGAATCGCTGTAATCTTCTTTCAAGTAGTAAATGTCAGCTAAATTATTAACGGCTTTTGCGATTCCTTTTTGATAACCTAATTCTTCGCAAAGGAAGCTACAATGATTAAGATAATCCACGGCTAGGTCAAATTCTCCTTCGATACTACGTAGCTCTCCGATTAGTCCCAAGGCAATAGCAATTCCTTGTTTGTCGCCAAGCTGTTCACAAAGTTCGAGATCCTGAATAAAATGATCCGCTGCTTTTTGGTAATCTCCTTGTTGCTGATACACGCTTCCAATACAGCCAATGGCAATGGATGTGAGTAGTTTATTACCCAATTTCTGGCTTAGATCTAGTCCTTTTTCATAACAGGATAAGGCATTTTCAAAGTCTCCTTTTTCAAAGTAAACGATTCCTTGATTGACATATAAAGTAGCCATTCCTCTTCGGTCTCCATTTTTTTCGCTCTTTTCTAGCTGTCTTTGTTGTTCCTCAATACCTTCGTCATAACGGCCGAGATTCATGTAAGTGAGGCCCAGGTTGGCGACGATCTGTGCATTGGCTGTGTGGTAAGGAAGTTTTTCTGCTCCAGCAATGGTTTTTTCAAAATATTCAATGGCTTGCTTATAATCTCCTTGCCGGAAGTATAGATTTCCTAGATTTCCAGTGACACGAACGATCCCTATCTGATCTTTTTCTGTAGAGAAAAATTCTAGTGCCTCATCAAAATGGGTACGTGCTTTTTTATAATCTCCTTTCAAAAGTAGCAAGTGTCCTAACTTCGTATGCGCTCTACCCTTTAGTAGTTTGTTATCTGTTTTTAGCGCATTTTTTAACCCTTTTTTATAAATATCTTCGCCCGTATTCCATTGTCCGATCAACTCTAAGACGCCTCCTTTGCTTAATAGAATCGGCGCAATTTTTTCCCGCTCTTTCTTTGCGTCCAATCTATTTAAAAGGCGATCATAGTATTTTAATGCTTGCGCATTTTGAAAATTTTTCTTGGCAAAATTTGCGGTCTTTTCAAGGTAGAAATTTGTTTTATCTGATACCTCTGCTTGTTCGTAATGGAAAGCTAGATCGATATATTTTTCTGATAAATTATCCTTGTAGATTTTTTCGATAGATTCCGATATAGTCAAGTGTAGCTTTCTAAGCTGCGTCCGCAATTGCATTTCATAAACAGCTTCTCGAAGTAAAGCGTGTCGGAATATATATTTAACCTCATTCATCGCCTGCCAAATCTGTCCTTTTTCGGCAGCACTTATCTGCTCTAAGATCGTGTTGGAAGAATTAAAATTAAAATCTTCATGACTTTTTAAAACAGCTGAAAGAACAGGGACTTCAAATTCTCTACCGATGACAGCAGCGGTTTTGACGGTCGCTTTTACTAGCTCAGAAAGTCGGTCAATTCTAGCCATCAAAATAGCATTAATGGACTCAGAAACGACTCCGTGATTTTCTTTGAGATTCCAACTTCCAGCGTCTTGCACTAAAAGATTCTCTTCCTGATAATAAGCAATGACTTGTTCTAAATAAAATGGATTGCCATCCGTAAGTTGATGGATAGCTAGATCAAAATCAGGGTGTGTTGTTCCTTCGAGTTTTTGTTTTAAGACGCTGGTAATAGCTTTGAGGGAGAGATTTTTAAGATTAATTCGCTTTAGCTGAATAAAATTTTCTTTCAGTACTTCTTTGGGGATCAAATATTTTCTGGTTCCATCATCTTCGTATCGAGAAGTAGCTACTAAAGCAATTGAAAAACCTGCAATTTTTTTACAAAATGAATTAAGAAATTCTTGTGAACTTTCATCAAACCAATGTCCATCTTCTAGTTCGATGACCAGTGGTTGGCTGATGGATAGTGCTAGGAAAAAACTGGTTAGTGCACTGTTAATATTTTGGTAACGACCTTTAGCATCCAGTTGACTCCAAAGTGAATTTTCATAAGTGATCCCCATCTGGGCAGCGAGAATAGATTTAGTTCTTAGTAATTCTCTACGAACGACCTCCGCTTGTCCGTGAGAAGAGATCGCTAAGTCTTCGTCTAGAAAATTGAAGTTTTCCTCAAATTTTTCTAAGTTGAGTTGATGATTATCGTTAGCCGCCTGATCGAAGAAAATACTGAGCGCACTAATAAATGGATTAAATGGTTTTTGTAGAATTTGATCTGCTTGGCAAATAATCCAAGTGAGATCTCTTTTCTTTTTCAACTTTTTACGTAACTCGAAAGTAAGTCGACTCTTACCAGACCCAGCTTCTCCAAATATATAAGCGAAAGCATTGTAACGACCAGCCAGAACAGGGGCAATAAAATCCAGCAGTTTGTTTAAGGTTTTTTTTCGCCCTTTCATGCCGCCTTTATAACCACTTTTGATGAGGACCTTTCGACCCTGAAAAACATAAGTAGGAATATCTGCGGCCACTCCTTTGTATTGGATATCTCCTTTGTGTGCGAATTTGTATTGTTTGGCTTTGCGTATTTCTTCGTCTACTAGAATTTCTCCCCAAGCAGCTTTGACCATCAAGCGGGCAGCGATGTTGACTCGGTTTCCTACCGCGGCATATTGACATCGTTCTGTACCTCCAATAATACCTGTGAATGCTAGTCCTACGGTAATCCCCATTTTTACTTTAATAGACAATTGGTCTGAAAAAGCTTCGACCCCTTCCTGAATGGCCAATGCCAATTCGAGCACGCGTTCTGTATTATTTTCGAATGAAATAGGCGCACCAAAAAAGCCTAGCATTACGCCTCCTTTATCACCAAAGTCTATTTCTTTGAAGTATCCAGAGAAAGTATTAAACTGGTCTAGAACGAGCGTCGTAAATTTATCAAAGTCTTCATGTTTGGTGATCCCATCAAAGGCAATGAAAATAGTTGTAACTCGGCGAAATTCTCCAGTTTCGTTGAATCGAACAATTGACTTAGGTAAAAAATTACGAAGTGCTTTTCCAGAAATGGAAGGAATTTGAAAATCGTTGGAAATATGATTGGGTTCAACATTGGTAGAAAGTAGTTTTTTATAACCATTTCCTAAGTCTTCTAGGTGATATTTTTCGTTAGGAATTTTTGCCAAAATATGTTGATCCAAAATAATTTCCTGTCCAGAAGCATGATGCTCCGCAGCGGCGGAATTATCAATTCCTGGCCCGCGAAAATAAAAAGCATTTAATTGTTTACCGACAATTCCCCAACGAACTTCTCCAAAAGAAACTCCGATTTTAATACCAATTTCAAAATTACCGAAGCGGGTTTTTTTAATCCCTTCCTGTACAAATAACGCACGTAGTTGACAGGCTGTTTGGATAATTTCGATGGGATTTTTAGTATGTTCAAAAATACCTGTGAACGCATCGCCTGCAAAGTAAGGAATGAATCCTTTATTTTGGTATACGACTTGGACCATCGGTTCGAAAATATTATTCAGACTGGTGGATAATTCTTCTGCTCCCTCATTTCCTTCCTTCATCAGCGTTTCTGTCAAGGGCGTAAAACCAGAAAGATCAATGAAAATAGTATAAGCATTAAGACGACCACAGGAGTGGGTACTTAAAAATTGTTCTTGAATAAAATGGGGGATAAGCTGTTTTACGGACACGATATTGCTTAATATATGATTACTTAATCACGAATTTACACTTTAATAATTACTTTCGGCAACCTTGATTCGTTGATCTTGAGAAATTTTTAAAATAACGACTATTAGAGATAGCGAACCTCCAAGATTAAATTTTAATTAGTAGCTTTGATCGCTGCTGTATCCCTAAGATTAGAAGGTATCTTTCTCAACCTTTTACACTGAAAACTATTTTTTTTATGATAAATGAGACGTCTCTGAAAGTAACTGATGCTGCTGTTTACCAAAATCCACCGGACGATATCGCCGCGTTGATCAATGCGGCTCCAACACCGGGAGCAAGTTTAAGCCCATCGGGAAACTGGATGCTTCTAATGGAAAAACCAACCCTACCGTCTATTGAAGAAGTGGCACAACCAGAATTACGACTGGCAGGCATCAGAATAAATCCACGGACCAATGGTTCCAGTCGTCCCTTTTATTATAATGGCTTCAAAATAAAATCATTAAAAGATTTTTCTGAAAAAAAAGTGAGTGGATTGCCGTCTGCACCTAAGATCGAAAATGTCAGCTGGTCTCCGCAAGGTGATAAAATCGCTTTTACCAATACCGTTTCAAATGGTCTCGAACTTTGGTTAATTGATTTAGCGAAAGCTACCGCCCAAAAAATAACTCCGGCTATTGTTAATGATGCTATATCTGCTTTGCCCTATCGATGGTTTTCTGATGGTAAATCAATTTTGTACAAAGCCATTGCTGATAATCGTAAGGGGGTGCCCATTGCCAGTCCCTTTCCATTGGGGCCTGTTATTCGGGAAAACAAAACTAGCATGGCGCCAGTTCGAACGTATCAGGATTTATTAAAAAATAAATACGACGAAGCACTCTTTACTTATTATACTACTTCGCAACTCAAAACCGTACATCTAGAGACTGGCGAACAGACGAATTTTGGATCATCAGGTATCATCAGTAATCTGCAAACGAGTCCCGATGGTAATTATGTTTTAGTGACTACGATTCAGCCTCCCTTTTCCTACCTTGTTCCTTACGAGAGATTCGCCACTCAGGTAGACATGATGGATCGAAAAGGAACGTTGATTAAAACAATGGCCAATATTCCTTCATCTGAAGATATCCCAAAGGGATTCGGTGCCGTCCGTAAAGGTCCTCGTTCTTTTGGTTGGCGATCAGATCATCCAGCTACACTTATTTGGGTGGAAGCGCAAGACGAGGGAGATCCAAAAATAGAGGTAGCTATTCGAGATCAGATGTACTTCCTCCCAGCCCCTTTTACAGAAAGAGCACAAACACTTATTTCCTTTGAACTTCGCTACGGAGGGGTGGATTGGGGACATGGAGATCTTGCCATTTGTTATGAGTGGTGGTGGCCGAATAGACAACTGATAACGAGTCAGTGGCAACCTGATCATCCTGAAAAAAGGAAAGTGCTGTTATTTGATCGTAGTTGGGAAGACTCCTACAATGCTCCTGGTGATTTTGTAACCCAAAGAAATACTTATGGAAGAAATGTTTTGGTAGAAAAAAACGAATATCTTTATTTGATTGGTCAAGGAGCATCGGCCGAAGGTAATCGACCTTTTGTGGATGCGTTTGAACTAAAGACCAAGCAAACTACTCGTTTGTGGCGATCGGAAGCACCTTATTTCGAACGTCCCGTTTCGGTAAAGTGGATTTCAGAAAATAAACTCTTGACCGCTCGAGAATCAAAAGAGGAGCCACCCAATTATTTTTTCCGAAATTTAAAAACAGGAGACCTAACGCAAATTACCCATTTTGTTGATCCTTATAAAAGCCTAAAAGCTGTCAAAAAAGAACTGATCCAGTACAAGCGGGCAGATGGTCTAGATTTGAATGCTACGCTGTATACACCTCCTAATTATGACCAGGCGATAGATGGAAAATTACCTGCGTTGATGTGGGCATATCCACGAGAATACAAAAGTGCGGAGGCAGCGGGGCAGGTCAAAGATTCTCCTTATCAATTTATTAGAATTGGATGGTTTTCACCGATTTTTTGGGTGACACAAGGATACGCAGTTTTGGATGATTTTGGAATGCCCATCGTTGGAGAAGGTGATGAAGAACCTAATGAAACGTTTATCGAACAACTAGTGATGGATGCGGAAGCTGCTGCTAAAGCGATCGTAGATCGAGGGATTGCAGACCCAGAACGACTGGCAGTGGGAGGACATTCTTACGGTGCTTTTATGACTGCTAATTTGTTGGCTCATTCGGATATCTTTGCGGCGGGTATTGCGCGTAGTGGTGCCTACAACCGAACGTTGACACCTTATGGGTTTCAGTCTGAAGAAAGAACATTTTGGGAAGCTCCGGATACTTATTTTAAAATGTCTCCTTTTATGCATGCTGATAAAATCAAAGCACCCTTATTACTGATTCATGGAGATGCTGATAATAATTCTGGCACTTATCCTATGCAAAGCGAAAGATTTTATGCCGCCTTGAAAGGACAGGGCGCACCCGTTCGATTGGTCATGTTGCCACATGAAAGTCATAGCTATCGAGCCAAAGAATCGGTGATGCACATGTTGTGGGAAATGCATAATTGGTTAGAAAGACATCTGTAGAGAGATTGTTTCTACTTTCGAAAAAAAACACCGATATATTTTTCGAATGCTTCTGCTGACATTAGCGTTTCCAAATCATCTTTACGATCAGGTTTAATTTTTACCATCCAACCGCGATCGTAAGGTTCTCGATTGATTAATGATGGATCACTTAATAAGCTGGTATTTATTTCTATGATGGTACCAGCGACGGGCAAGCAGATTTCGTTGGCCATCTTATCCGATTCGGTAACCGCAAAAACAGCATCTTTTTCAAAATGATCCATTATCTTCGGTAATTCAATAAAATTGATCGTTCCCGATGCTTTCTGGCCAAAATCAGATAAACCAATCAGCAACAGATGTTGTTCTGTTGGTGAGACAGGACAAGCCCATTCCATATTCTCGGAGTAACGGGCGGTGGCAGCAATTCGACGCATGTTTATAAAAGTATTTTAATCAAATCAGATGAGTGGATGACAAATCGCTAGCGGTAAGAAGCAATCCATTTAGCACTCGAAAATTTTCTAATAAAAATAAAAACCTAATGGGAAAGATACTAACAAAATTGTCCACTTCGCTAAAAGATTTTATTCAAGACCAACAAATGTTTTTTGTGGCCACCGCTCCAGCCGAAGGAAAAGTCAATTTATCTCCTAAAGGAATGGATACTTTTCGGATTATGGGAGACAACCGAGTTATTTGGTTGAACCTAACCGGCAGTGGTAACGAAACGGCGGCACATGTCTTAGAAAATAACCGGATGACGATTATGTTCTGCTCTTTTATGGGCAACCCATTGATTCTAAGGTTATATGGTACGGCTAAGTTTTATCAACCTGGAGATGCTGAATGGGACAAACTGGCGGCCGATTTTCCAGCTTACGGTGGACAACGGCAGATTTTTGACATGGAAATCGACGCTGTGCAAACTTCCTGTGGCTATGCGGTCCCATTTTACGAATATAAAGAACAACGGACTCGATTGGAAAAATGGGCGGATGACAAAGGTGAATCGGGGATTCACGATTACTGGGAAGAAAAGAATAAAATAAGTCTTGATGGAAAGCCGACAGGAATCAACCCTCGTAAATCTTAAGGTCTCTACAGGTGAAAACTAATTTAGAATCCTTAATCCTAAATCAATTGATTTAAAGAGTTCTCTTTGATCGGGCGCTATTTTAGCCGTAATCTGTAAACCACTAAATAAACTGAATAGATAAGCCGCAGTTGTTTTTACATCCAGATCAGTCGAAAATTCTCCACGGTCTTTGCCGCGTTTCAAGGTATCAATTATAAGATTTTGAAAAACATTTTTGTTGTCTACTAACTCACTGATAATATGGCGATGTTTTGGTAGATATTCGGTGGTGCAATTGATGACAAAACAACCCTTTCTATCCTCGTCTTTGACCGCTGCTCGAATAGCTGTTTTAAATAAAAAAGTCAAACTCTTTTTGGCGGAATCAAATTTAGCTAAATGGTCTTTTAAGAATGCTAGATTCTCCGCTCGATAGGACTGTAGCGCCGTCTCGTATAATTCATTTTTTCCACCAAAAGTATCGTAAATGCTCGCTCGGTTGATCCCGAGGTGATCCACTAGGTTTTGCACAGAAGTGGCGTGGAAACCTTGTTTCCAGAATAACTCTTTGGCTTTTTCCAAAACAGCTTCTTTTACGAATGCTTTATTTCGTGCCATGAAGATAAATTTTTAGTTAACTGATTAAGTGGATGGCATTTTCAATCGCAAAGCAATTTAAGAAAATTTGCGTTAGAAAAAGATCCACCACTTAATTAGTTAACTATTAATGCAATTCAAGCGTTAAGATAAAATGCTATCTCGTTTAAAATATTGCATATTTCATCAAATGTTACACTTGGGCAAATCCGCCATCTACTGGAATCTCTGCTCCCGTTATAAAAGAGGCATCTTCGGAAGCTAAGAAAAGCGCAACGCTGGCAACCTCTTTGCCTTCTCCAAATCGACCTAAAGGAACCATTGCTGGAAAGGAACCTGCCATTTCATTAATTTGTTCTTGTGCAACATTGTGTTTACCATAGATGGGAGTGTCAATTGGTCCGGGGCTGATAGAATTGACTCGAATTCCCTTGCTACCAAATTCAGCTGCTAAAGTTTTGGTAATCGATCTAAGCGCGGCTTTACTAGAAGCATAAGCGGCCATGGAAGGAAAACCTTTCACATTGGTAATTGACGTATTGAAAATAACACTGGCTCCTTCGTTGAGGGAAGCTGTTGCTTCGTTCACAGTAAAGAGTGGTCCTTTGACATTGACGTTGTAGACTTCATCAAAAATTTCTTCGGTTAGGGCTCCAATGCCTTCGAGTCTAAAAATGCCTGCGTTCAAAAATAGTACATCTATTTTGCCGAAATGGGCGACGGTTTTTTCTACTAGGTGTTTGCTATCTGAAGTACTAGAAGCTTCTGCGGGGACGAGCAGATAATTTCCTGTCAGCTGATCTTTAATGGCATCTAGTTTTTCCTGTGATCTGCCTGTTAGAACGACTTTGGCCCCCTCTTGTAAAAATAATTTTGCTGTGTCTAATCCCATTCCACTAGTTGCACCAGTTACGATGGCTACTTTTCCATTTAATTTACTCATTGGTTAATTTAGTTTTTAATGTTATTAATAAAGTTATTTTAGAACGATCGTTCCAGTAAAAAGGTTTTGACTTTGCTTATTTTTTTAGCAAAAAATGAAAAAACCTTTACTGACCATCAGTCAGTAAAGGTTTTTATGTAAAGAAATTATTTAAAAATAGATAGATGAATTAGCGGTTTATCGCCATTCTGGCATTTCTGCATTCTCAAAAAGTAAGGTTCGATTGTCGCCATCTAAATCCATGATGTAAATATTTTTTTGAGAAATTCCGTCGTTGTTTGTATTGGTAAAAATGACCTTGGCGCCGTCTGGGGAATAGCGTGGATCTAGATCATTGGTGCCATCAATTTTTTCAAAAGATAAATCCACGCGGACTCCAGAGTTGATATCCACCTGAAAAATTCGGGCATTTAATTGCCTGCCTGTAATAGAGTTGAATCCAGAAACATCTTGCGTGTAGAGAATCTTTGTTCCATTAATTGAAAATACACCTCCTCCAGTACTGCCTGGTAAATCAGGAATAACGGTATCAATAAATGTACCGTCCGCCTCCAGTAGCCAAATATTGGAAGCGTATGGAGCATTTCCCAGTGTACGAACTAAGATTTTATTGCCAGGGCCTACCCAGTCGCATTCTACAAATGTAGTACCTGGAGGAGCTTCTGTAATCATGCTTAATCCAGTACCATCCACATTGATAATATTTAAAATTGAATTTCGCATGTATAGTATCTTGGTCCCATCGGGCGACCAACTAAAGTCGAGGTCAAAACTATTTAGGCCACTGATCGGTAGTGCGGTTACTTGCGTAACTTCAGACCCATCCCGATTCATAATATAAATGTGCAGATCAATGCCAAGATTAGAAATAAAGGCAATCTTGTCACGGTTGGGACTCATAATCGGACGCCAATTACTACCGGTATTATCCGTTAATTTTATTTCATCACCAGTGTCGTTGGCAGAATAAATGTCATATTTTCCATTGATTTCACGAGCAAATAAAAAACGATAATCAGGAAATTCTTGGGTTTTAAATCTCCAGAGCATTCCAAATACAGGTGCGGTCCGACCATCCTTGGCACTTACTTGCCAATAATAATTTTTCCCAAACTGAAGATCGGTAACTTCTAGAAAATTATCCGAAATATCCATTACTTCGAGAATGGGATCAGATTGTTGATCTTCATACAAGTAGAGATCATAAAGTAACATATCTTCTGCGTCTTCATCTACGGAGATCCATTCTAGACGAACATTTATCAGTTGGTCCTGTGCGCCGTCTAGCGGTGAAATGACTAAAGGTGTAGTGGGAGGAACACTGATAGAAGTGTCTTTTACCATTCGGATAATTACTTCTCCTGCATTATTTCCGGTAACGGTCACACCTTCTAACTTAGTAACGAAATCTTCTTTTTCTGCTTTAATAGAGTAGGTGCCAACGGGAATATTTTCGAGTGTGAAATTTCCAGATGCATCTGTAATAACAGAATTAGAAGTGGGCGTTGTACTGATAGCGACATCACCGATGGGAGTAAGATCATCCTTACGTAATACTTGTCCTTCAATACTCCCAAGTAGTGCTGGTTGAATGGTGTCTTCGTTACAACTTGTTGTAAAAATAAGACCCAGTAAAAAAACGATTGCTATATATCTAGAAGTCATCATTATTTCTTTTTAGAATATTTAAATTTTCGTTCTGCTCTAATTTCACGTCCAAAATAAAAGTGAAATCCTACTCTTGCTCGCCAGTAGTGATCATTATATCTACCTTGTTCTACCAAATCAAAATTATCACTTAATAGAACATTATAATCGAGCGATGTTTTGAGACCAATGGAATTGTTGATCAAAAATTCTATTCCAGCGCCTAAGGATACTTTTGGATATTTTCTATTAGAAAAATCAAATCGACCATTGGCATTTTCGGTAATGACCCCGAAGCCACCATATCCATAAGGCGTTAATAAATTATATGGAGAAAAACGATAGGCAAGGTTGAGGTCCACATAAGTGACGTCTCGTTGGAAAAAATCTTTGGTAGCTAAAGAGCTTAACCCGTAATTAAAAGCAAGTCCAATTTTAGGACCTGGAGAAAACAATAATCCAGCTTCTAGTCCTGTCGCAATGGCTGGGTTAGGATAATCTCCACGATATTGGAGACTGGAAGTGGAGAGACTCAAGCCAATTTGTTTGCGACGATTGTCTAGTACTTTATTAAAAATATCGGTTTGAGGAATTCTTTCTTTTTCTTTATCATATTGAATAAAAGCATCTGACACTACTTCACGAGCTTCTTTTAGTTCCCAAAGCTTTTCTTTAACTCCTTCTATAATTAGACTCATCACAGCTTTTTCGATAGCTTCGGTTAGTGCTAATTCTGAAGGTTCGTTGTAAGTGAATCCAGTTTCAGCTTCCAGCAAACGACCAAAACGTACAAACCGAAACAGTCCTGCGTCCATCGCTTGAGAAAGAATGGTTTTAGAAGTATAAACTGTTTTTAAGACTTTTCCATTGCTAGTAGAAACGGCCCGAAGGTATACGGTAACACGATCTTGCCGATACTGTCCGGAAGCACCTGCTCCAAAATATCGGAGGCCCGCGCCACCAGTAATTACATTAGCATCGTAGGAGATAATACCACCTTCCAAGATAACGCCTGCATAGAGTAATGGTGGTAGATCATTTTGATTAGTGGCTTCTCCTTCAGAATTATATTGAGCACGACTAGATCGGATAATTTTTCGCTCATTTAGGAGATTACTTACGTTCTCACGTTCAATAGGAATAAACCAATTAGAGTCTTCTAGCGCTTTGATAAGTACGGTGGTGGCACCCTGAGTCACAGCGGTAGACCAACTGGTACCGTTCTCGCTGGGTTTGTACTGACCTGTTTGATCTCGGAATTTGTAAACGGCTACAATGATCGGACTTTTTGCTTCGGGTAGATTCTTTAGGTCAATCGTAGATTGCGTTTCCTCTCCCAGACGGGCTTTGGTAGGAGCTACCGGTTGGTGCAATAATAAACTACAACTGGTGCATAAAACGACGATCAGCAGACTGAACACCACCTTAATAAATAGACTCGTTCCCTTCATTAGTAATGCGTGTTGCTTTCTTCTTGTAGGAAGAAAATTTTTGGTGAAAATTGTAAAAGGGGAAATAAAACTAGCAGAATCTTTGTGGATTCAAGGGTGGTGGGAGTTGCTTTTAAGTAAATATAACCTACTTAATAGACTGATTGGCAAGATACAGACTAAACCAATAAGATTCAACCGTTCTCTCTGAATAAGTTTAGAAAAAAGGAATAATCACCTGTGTTTGCTCCCCTAAAGCAGTATCCAGGATGGTGATAGACAAACCTTCTACCGTATTATCAACATCTATCTGGAAATTTCCAATAGTATAAGAACCCTCCTCTAAACCACTTTCTCCAAACTGACTAGTTGTTACTTGTCTAGAAATTTGATTTAGGATAGAACGATTTAAGGTTTCGGCAAAATTGTCTAAGTCGGAGCCAGTGTTGAACGAAAAAGCATCATCCTCTGGTGCTTCAATTAGATTTTGAGCTTGAGCAGAGTTGAGTAGCCACTGGTAGTTAAAGGTTTCGCCACCGAACGCAGGATTAGTTGGCTTGTAGACTAGGTCTTGGCCGCTGCAAAAGGTTGCTGATAAGCAAAAACAGGAGACGAAAAAAATAATAAAAGATAATCGATTTTTCATGGTATAATTTATTTTTAGTTTTGGTAAAAATTGTTTTTTAAATGCCACTTCCCATTTGATCCTCCTCTTTGAGTTGGCTATCAATATTTGCTCGATCTCTGAGTCGCGCACGCGTAATGCGAATCGCAAAATTGACAACATTTTCGAGGGCATCGTAACGAGGAGGAACAAAATTTTGAAATATTTTTTGTTCGTTTAGTGTAAGAGAAACTTGTGCTCCCCGACCGCGGGAAGGTTCTTCTCTGATATAGATAGAAAAATTTTTTGCGCCCTGTGGTGCAATCCATTTTTTATAAAATAAATCATAGAAATCACGTGCAATCTTAGAACGAGTTTCATCGATGATCAGTCCGTCAATTTCTAATACATCTACTGGGACTGCAGCCCGGGATTTTTTCGTGGAAGTAATAGGTTTCTTTGATTTAGAAGGAGGAAGAAGTTTTTTAATTTCAGGTGGAAGTGATTTTCCAGTAGTAGGAGGGGTGGTAGCGACCTTAGGACCTTCTTTTTTTGCAGGGGTAGGAGGAAGCGTTTTTGTCGGTGTCTTTTTCTCTGCAATGATGAGCTTTTCAGGATAAGATAAAGAATCCGTAAAAATAGCACCTAAATCATTGTGAATTTTGAAAATCACCTTATAGCTATCAGTATTGCTTTTGTAAAAACTACTGCGACCGAGAATTTTTGTACGATTGGGACTAACCGTAAAACTTCCACTTTGTTGATGTTTGGCTGTTCCAGAGCTTCCAGATTTGGTAAGCTCCATTTTTTGGTAAAGGGTAAGTTCTTGGTCGGACTCGTTTTTGATCATGCCTCTTATCTCAATCTTTTTTGTAGCAGGTAGCTCTACAACTTCAATCCAAGCACTGATGTTGACCGACTCGGTTTGGGCCATCAGACTGGTAATGGCTAAAAGAAAAAATATTAAAATTGTGTAGACCCCTTTCATATCGTTGACTATGATAAACAACAATTAAATAAAAATCAAGGGGGCAAAGATGATATTTATAATCTGGACTGTTCTATTCTTAAGCTAAGTCCATCGCCTTCCTGAATTATTTTTAACTCTTTATTTTCGATATTCCCTTCTAGAATTTGAACAATTTCGTTATCGTTTCCTATTTGAATAAGCTCAATGTCGAGACCATCCACTTGATTAACTTTTTGAACAATTCGATTATCATTACCTTGTTGGACGATACCAATATTATTATTAGATCCAATTAAGTCTAGTTCATAATAATTATTACTACCCTGCTGAACGAGTGCTAATTTATTAGCCTGTCCTTCTTGTCGTACAATTGCGAGATTAAATTCACCACTCTGTAATATTTGGGCGATGTTTGCCTTTTCACTAGCTGTTAGTTTTTGTACGATCTCCGTTTCATTGCCAAGACCTTCTTGTTGTATAACGGTTTGGTTTCCACTTTGAGCGTTTATTTCTTCTGCTAACAAAAGGGAGGACTCTTGTAAAAAGTCTTCTGGTGTTTGGCCATGTAGAAATGAAGCAGCAAACAAAAAGAAGGCTAATAAAGTGAATTTTATAGAAAAGTTCATACGCTTTGATTGATAGAAAGATTCCGTCTCAAATGAGACGGAATCTTTTTGAATAAACAATATCTTAGTTTTCAGACTGAGAAACAGTAGCGCTGTTACGGCTACCGGCCTGAAGAATAATACTGTTGTTAGCTTGACCAGTCTGCGTGTTAATCGCTTCGTTGGTGTTACCTTCTTGGCTAATGGCAGCAGCATTTTCATTACCATCCTGAGAAAGGAGGATATTGTTGTTGTCACCAAACTGATCCAATAATACTTGGTTTTCAGCACCAGCAAAGTTGTTATTACCATTCTGAGCAACGTTCATTGTATTTCCGTTACCTTCCTGCATTGCAGAAATGTTGTTAGAAACACCAGTCTGCTGGATGATAGCAGCACTGTTGTCACCAATTTGGTCTACAGCAATAGAACTGTTTTCACCTGCCTGCTCTTGTGTAGCGAGGTTATTGTTACCTACCTGCTGAACAAAAGCAGAGTTGTTTCCAACACCAGACTGCAACTGAATTGTTCTGTTGTCATTACCTTCTTGAGTTACAGAAAGATCGTTGCCAGTACCAGCAACTTCTTGACGAGTAGTATTCAAGTTACCTTCTTGAGAGATAGAAGATACGTTATCTCCGTCTGCCATAAGGCTAACAGCGTTATTAGCGTCTCCTACCTGAGCAAGATTAACTGCATTGTTACCACCGTCTAACTGAATTTCTCCAACGTTGTTAGTTCCAGCTTGGCTTAAATCTACAATGTTTTCGTCTGCATTCTGAATAACTAGCGTTTGGTTAGTATTACCTCGCTGAGTAATACCGGCTTTGTTGTCGTCACCAGTTTGTTGTAGATTACTAGTGTTGCTTTGAGCACACAGTAGACCTGCTGATAACAGAATAGATAGAGAAAGAAAAATCTTTTTCATGAGTGTCTAAAATTTAATGGTTAAAAAATTATTTTAATTAGTAAAGAATATAAAGTTTTGGTAATACTAAGCATTACTTGAGAGACATTTGGGGATATGTCTACGTTTTTGGAACAGATACATCGAAAATAGTAGAGTTCAAAAAACCAAATTGGCTACTAAGCTAAATGTCTGGTTTTAAGAGATGCTTTAATTAGGAATTGCGGAAAGATAAAATACCGAATATAGTATTTTTGGAATAATAACTATATCACAAATGTAAGGGAATCCGCTGTCTTTTAAAAGAAGCAAGGTAAAATTACCCTAAATGTGGTAGAAAATAGGAATGGGTTAAATTCACTATGAATTTAACCCATCCTACTATTTTTTGAAAAGATTTTAGGTATTTACTTCATTTGGGCGGAGTAACAACGCAAGTTCTTCTAATTGCTCTCCTGAAATGGTAGCAGGTGCGTCGATCATCATGTCTCTTCCTTGATTGTTTTTTGGAAAAGCAATAAAATCACGGATCGAAGATTGGCCCTTCAACACTGCGCATAATCGGTCAAATCCAAAGGCAATTCCACCATGTGGGGGAGCACCAAACTCAAAAGCACCCATTAAGAAGCCAAACTGTTCAGCTGCCTCTTCTTTTGAAAATCCAAGTAGATCAAAGTTGCGGGATTGTAGTGCGCGGTCGTGAATACGAATAGAACCACCACCAATTTCAGAACCATTAATCACCAAGTCGTAAGCATCTGCTCTTAAAGATTTCATAGTTTCATGGTCACCGTCCATCATTCGACCTACATCTTCTTTTTTAGGAGAGGTAAATGGGTGGTGCATGGCATGGAAACGATTGGAGTCTTCATCCCACTCTAATAGTGGAAAATCCAATACCCATAATGGTTTAAAATCTCCTTCTTTCATCAACCCCATTCTTCTTCCCATTTCCAGTCGAAGATTGTTGAGTTGTTTTCTAGTCTTCTCAGTTTCGCCAGAAAGAATTAACAGCAAATCTCCTGGTTTTGCGTTCATCTTTTCCGCCCAGACTTTTAGATCGTCATCAGAAAAGAATTTACCTACGGAAGATTTAAAGGTTCCATCTGCATTTACCTTGACATAAACGAGTCCCTTGGCTCCAATCTGTGGTTGTTGCATCCAGGTGGTGAGGGCTTTGATATCTTTATTAGAATAAGTATCTGCCTGTCCAGTTGCACAAATTCCGACGACTAATTCTGCGTTGTCAAAAACGGCAAATCCTTTTTGTTGAGCGACATCGTTTAACTCAGTAAACGCCATGTCAAAACGTAAGTCAGGTTTGTCAGAGCCATATTTTTCCATCGCTTCGTCGTAGGATATACGAGGGAAGTCTGGTAATTCTATGCCAATGGTGGTTTTAAATAAATGTTTGGTCAGTCCTTCAAAAGTATTTAGAATATCTTCTTGTGTCACAAAAGACATCTCGCAATCAATCTGGGTAAACTCAGGTTGTCGGTCGGCTCGCAAATCTTCGTCGCGAAAGCACTTAACAATCTGGAAGTATTTGTCAAATCCCGCGACCATCAGAATTTGTTTGAAAGTCTGTGGAGATTGAGGAAGTGCGTAAAATTGTCCAGTATTCATCCGGCTAGGTACCACAAAATCTCGAGCACCTTCGGGCGTACTTTTGATTAGCACGGGCGTTTCTACTTCGATAAAATCTTTATTCGCCAGATATTTACGGGTCTCTATGGCCAACTCACTTCTGAAAATTATATTATCCTGTACTTTTTTTCTACGCAAATCTAAATAACGGTATTTCATTCGAAGATCCTCTCCGCCATCCGTATCTTCTTCTATTGTAAAAGGAGGCGTCTTTGCTGCATTTAAAACTTCAAGTGTTTTTACCTCTATTTCGATATTACCTGTTGGTCGATTGGGATTTTTATTGGTTCTCTCTCTAACGAGTCCTGATATTTTTAGAACAAACTCTCGTCCTAATTTTCGCGCTTGCTGACAAAGTGCTTCATCGTCTTCCATATTAAAGACCAATTGCGTAATACCATATCGGTCGCGGAGGTCAATAAACGTCAGACCGCCAAAATCACGGCTGGCTTGTAGCCACCCACTAAGGGTTATGGTTTGACCAATCTGTTCCATTCTAAGCTCGCCGCAATTGTGTGTTCTATACATATCTTATGGTGATTTAATTGTTTGAATATTGGGGGATTTGAATCCAATCACAAAAATAGTGGATTATATTAACTTGAGCCGCAGAACCGACTCAATTTACTACCTTTATTACCTGATTTTAGGATCTTTGAATGTAATACGAGTCAGTACGTTAAAAAATTCGATGCGGCGTCTATGTTTTTCACCGCTATATCTACGATCTTAGGGGCGGTAATGTTTCTACGATTTGGATTTGCGGTAGGATAGATCGGCTTATTTGGAATTATCCTGATCGAACATACCATTATGATTCCATTCATTTGAGCGATTTATTGATATGTTGGTGAGTCCTTCTTACACTTCTACGATCGTACAAGCTATTCAATTATCAGCAATTTCTGGAACCGATAATAATTTACTCCTTTTTGAATATTCGAAATACAAGCCTGCTTATTTAGAAAATACGATTAACAATCTAGGATTGGTGCGATTGGTTGATTTTGACATAGTAATTCTTGGAAGCGCTGAAAGAGGGCATGGTTTTATAAAAGAAATACATATTTGGATTAGTTCTTCCGATTACGAGAATGCCAATCTCCTGATTTTATTAGGATATATTTTATAATTGGGCATAATGATTGGGAAGATAGTTATATGAAATATTCGCAACGCATCCTAAAGCGTCATTAGAGGAAGAATGCGAAAACCTTTTTGCACTAAGAAAGGATGGTCAATTGTCTATTTCTTAAAATATTATTGCAACACATTATTCGTTAACGCGGCGGAAAAGGTAATTATTAAGTAAATTTGTCAGCCATTTAACCATAAAATAGAAGGAAGCCTTTAGATCCTACTTATCACAGTATTATGACAAAAAAACAGCTTGTAAACTTTATTTTTGTAAATAGAGTTCATAGCTCTAACTTCTAAAGAAATTTTGTTTAATGATCGGAGGCTACAAAATATTAACGGTTACTCACCATAATGTCAAACTAAACACGTTAGGACATTATGCATTCTCCTGTGAGGATACTGAATTATCCGATCATTTATTTTCCTTAAAAGATCATATAGAGATTGAAGAAATCATGTACTTGTCTACCTGTAATAGGATCATGTATTTTTTCTACACAGATCAAAAAATTGATACTGCCTTTATTAATGCCTTCTTTCGGCAAGTAAATGCGGAAGTGGATCTGGCATTGCTTTCGGAAGTTCGTCACTACGAAGGGCGTGAAGCTTTAAATCACCTTTTTGAAGTTGCCGCTTCGATGAATTCGTTGGTAGTTGGAGAACGAGAGATTCTTCGACAATTACGCGAAGCCTACCAAAAATGCTACGATCTAAAATTAACTGGTGATCATCTCCGAATTGCCATGACCGCCGCTGTCGAAGGAGCTAAGGAAATTTACGCACGTACCCGAATTGGCGAAAAACCAGTTTCGATTGTTTCATTGGCGATCCAAAAATTACTACGACATAAGATTTCTCGAAACGCCAGGATATTACTGGTTGGTGCTGGACAGACAAATACCTTAGTAGTGAAATTTTTGCGAAAGCATGAGTTTAAAAATATTACGATTTTTAATCGTAGTCTAGATCGGGCTAAACAATTAGCGGGAATTATCAATGGTCGTGCTGCTGCTCTAAAAGATCTGCCAAATTATCAAGAAGGGTTTGATGTGATGATTATCTGCACCGGTGCTACTGGTGCCTTGGTTAATTCGGAATTGTATCATCAATTGCTTCGGGGAGAAACAGATACAAAATTACTGATTGACTTAGCCATTCCCAATAATATTGATCGGGAAGTAGTCAATGAGTTTAACGTCCAATATATCGAAATCGAAGACTTACGTACGCTTGCTAAAGAAAACTTAAGCTTCCGACAAAATGAAGTGGTCAAGGGAAGAAAGATGTTGAAAAAGAAAATTAACTCCTTTACAGAATTACATCGACAGCGGCAGATTGTCAAAGCGATGAAAAATGTACCAGAGGAAATAAAGGCCGTAAAATCTCATGCGATCAATAAGGTTTTTAAGAAAGATATGGAACACTTAGATGAGGATACCAAAGATTTAATCAATCGAATGATGGACTATATGGAAAAGCAATGTATTGGTATTCCTATGAAAGCAGTGAAACAATAGGTTTTATTAATCAATGCGAATCAGTAGTTAAAATATTGAATATCCAATAAATCAATATTCAATAAAAATTGTAAATTAGTTTTGATAAAACAAACTGTAAAAAACGGATAGATGACAATATTCTTAGTCTATCACTGATTCGCATAATCAACCTTCTCTTAGCTTAGCGCCTTTTCAATTTTATAGCGCAATTCTAGCGTGGTCAAACTCCCCATTACGTCTCTTTCCCAGCCACCCCAAACGGGCAAATGTTCTGGCCAATCTCTACTTATTTTAGGATATAATTCGGGAGGAGTTTGTAAACCTGCCACACTCAAAATTTTACGGATGTGCCAGTCACCCCAGTGGGTCGCCTCTGAAGATTTCAACCAGATTTTTAATCGGTCAAAAAACATCAGCGATAAGTCTGCTTCCCATGTATGTTTTCCCTGCTGTAGCAAAAAATCTAGGGGAGTATGCTCGGCAGGTAAAAATTTAATATGCTTAAATCCAGAGAGCGTTAGTTGATTGTAAGTTGTCGAGTTTACGATGGAGATTAGCGGCAAGGGCGCAAAATCCTGCCATAGTTTTTCATCGCTGTTTAGCAGCCATTGCTGCAAAATTAAACGACTCCATTCTTCGTTTTTGTGGTGAGCCGCAGCATCTGAAACGGCATTTACTAACAAATAAGCGTACTCATTTTTAATAAATAGTGGGAGCAATTCGGAGGCCTTCAATCCCGTCAAATCATACCAATAACTTAGTGGTAGTCGGTTGATCATTTGTGCTAGTTGACTAGCTTTGTTACCACTGCGATAGAGTTGTGCACTTGCCTTGATACCATCGTTGATCATGATATCATCTACTCCTTTGGGAAGCTTGATTTCTAAATGAGATTGTTTACCGGATTTTTTTAGGTGGATTAGTTTTTTTAATCGGGCGAACATCCGCTTATTGAAGGAAGAAGTAGGGATGAGAGAGAGCAGGTGAGCGGCTTTTTCTTGAAGACCCTTCTGTTTCAAAGTTAAGTTGGATGAAAGAAAAGGGTCATCGATTTCAGAGAGTCCAATATCTAGCGCAGACAATAATTTTTTTCTAGTGCTGCTATTCTCTTGAGGCCAAGTTGCTGCTAGTAGGGTGCGTGCCGCGGCTGGGTCAACAGACCTTTGGTGATATAAGTAGGCTACTCTTTCTTTAGTGGTACCATTTTCCCAGTCATCCAGCGTTGGGGTATAAGCTAGTCTTGCCCAATCGGAGTTTTGAGCCATCAACCAACGGCCTCGTTCACCGAGAACAGGATTAAGTGTCTGCCAGATCTTTGGTGTTTTAGCCGCTTTCTCTAAGATAATTGGAAGTGCTTCTGGTGGTAAGGATTTATTATTCTTTTTTAAAACAACGAGAAATTCCGAGAGGATAGTTAAATCATTTCTCTTTAAAATCATGTTTAGATACTGAATCGCCCTTTTACCACAAATATTGGATGGATCTTTTGTGGCCACTATGGGCAAATCTCCACCAAAACTTGCTGGCTGTATACCTGCTTTTCTCATCATACTCATCGTTGCAGCAGCTTTTAAAACCAGACGAGCTGGGTCTTCTTCCTCGATTCCCATTGCCTGAAATTCCTTAACCATCTCCTCAGAAATCTTGCTACGATTGGTACCAACCAATCCTATTTTTACTAATGTTGTCCAGTTCATTAGACTTTATACTAAAATAGTTTTATGAGATAAAAATGCAGAATTTTTCTTCCAATCAAGCCTGCCCGGATGACCAGTCAGACAGGAAACGCCCGGAGCCTAATAGCCAAAGCTATTATGGCGAGGACGTGACGCAGAGTGGAAGAAAAAGACAAATTTTTAGCCATACGAAATTATTTAGAATAAAGTCTATTAATTGACTAATGGCTAATAATTGCACTAAACTAGTTAAATTTTTTTATTTTTACAACAAAATGTTTATATTTGTTTAAGAAGTATACCTTGTTTTTAGAAATGTTATTTTATTTGAATTTAAAGTGCGTGTGTTAAAAAATATAAATTCTTATCCACATTACTAACATATTTTCAGAGAAACTCACCTAATCAAAATCGGCCCTGTTTTTCATGATCGTTTAGGTAGAAAAAATGAAAATTTGGTAGAGGGGATTATTTGATTTTATATATCAAATGACTGATTAACAATTGAATAGGTAATTAAATTTTATCTATATTTTTTATCAATCGTAATGAAGTAAATGACCTTGTTTACGTTACCATGACAAAGTCTGATCGCTTTTGCACAGAGTTATCCACATTGTTTTCAAAGTTATCCACATTCGCCTAAGCTGGTTCACAAATTTTAAAAAAGAAATCCTGCGACGTAAAGATTAGCTTTGTTGTAATAGGTTATTCAAGAACGATTTAATCATCCAAAATGTCTGACAAATACGATCCATCTAAGAAGAAAGACAATTATCGTGGAAACGATAAAAAGAAAGAGAATCAACTTTCTAACTATGTCTTTGGAAAGGTCCAACCACAGGCCTTACCACTCGAAGAGGCAGTGCTAGGAGCGGTCATGCTTGATAAGGATGCCCTCTCTATTGTATTAGATATATTGCGTCCTGAAAGTTTTTACAAAGATGCGCATACCTTGATCTACAAAGCGATGTTACGCCTTTTTGAAAAAACGCAGCCAGTTGATTTATTGACCGTGACAGAAGAGCTCAAAAAATCTGGTGATATTGAAAAGGTAGGTGGACCTTATTATTTGGTAGAATTAACCAACCGAGTTGCTTCCGCCGCCAATATTGAATATCATGCGCGGATCATCGCACAAAAACACATTCAGCGAGAACTAATCACGGTTTCTACAAAAATTATTCGGGATGCCTACGAAGACACCACGGATGTTTTTAGTCTACTCGACGAAGCAGAACAAGGACTGTTTAATATTACGCAACAAAACCTTAGTCGAGGATATGAAAGTATGGGGTCGCTAGCAGCCAAAGCCCTCAAGCAACTGGAAGAGATGTCCCAAAAAGAGGAAGGCCTCACGGGCGTACCTACTGGTTTTACCGAACTAGATCGCCTTACTTCTGGTTGGCAACCTTCGGATATGATCATCGTCGCGGCACGTCCGGGAATGGGTAAGACGAGTTATACGTTGGCCTTAGCACGAAATGCTGCGGTGGACTTTAATAAACCCGTGGCGATATTTTCTCTAGAGATGTCCAACCTCCAGTTAGTACAAAGACTAATTTCTATGGAAGCGGAAATATCGGGTAGTAAACTCCGTTCTGGACAACTAGAAGATTACGAATGGCAGCAACTACAAAGTGCGATCGAAAAAATGTCAGAGGTACCTATTTTTATTGATGACACGCCAGGTATCAATATCTTTGAACTTCGAGCCAAATGTCGACGATTAAAAATGCAGCATGATATCCAGATGGTCATTATTGATTACCTACAATTGATGACGGGAGGAGGAGAAAGTGGGAAAGGAAATCGTGAGCAGGAAATTAGTATGATTTCTCGTTCGCTTAAAGCCTTGGCCAAAGAATTGAGTGTACCAGTAATTGCCTTGTCTCAGCTGAGTCGTGCGGTGGAAACGAGAGGTGGATCGAAGCGACCGATGTTGTCGGATCTTCGTGAGTGTATCACTGGAGATAGCTTGATTTATATGGCGGATACTGGCGATTATCAAAGAGTGGATAGTTTAGTAGGGAAAAGTAATTTTCAGGTACTAGCAATGAATGATGAATTTAAGTTAGAACCAGCTACTTGTTTGGATGTTTGGGAGACAGGAGATAAAGAGGTTTATGAGGTAGAAACACAATCGGGAATAAAAATTAAAGCGAGTCTAAATCATCCTTTTTATAGCATTAATGGCTGGGAACAATTGGTGGATTTGAAGGAGGGAGACTATATTGCATCGAGTAGAGTGATTGAGAGTCCGACCAGTAGTGAGTTGAAAGACGAAGAGATAATATTATTAGCACACATGATTGGCGATGGTTGTTATGTAGAAAGACAACCTATTCATTATACCAGTCAAGAAAAAGATGCGCTTACAGTAGTGGCTGATGCTGCTAAAAAACTTTGGAATATTGAAAGTCGATTAGTGAAAGATGTCTCATCTAAAAATTGTTACCACCTTTATCTACCCTCGCCTTACCATTTAACTCATGGTGTTAGACACCCATTTTCTAACTTATTATTGAAGGTTGGATTAAAAAAAGCGCGCTCGTTTGAGAAAAGTATTCCATCATTAATCTTTAAAAGTTCTAAGCAGCAAATTGCTTTATTTTTAAAACATATATGGTCAACGGATGGTGGCGTTTTTATAAGAAAAGGCAAAGGAGGATCGAAAGTGCACTACGCCTCAAATTCTTTTGAATTAATAACGGGTATAAAATCTTTACTCTTAAGATTTGGAATTCAAAGTAGTATTCAAAAAACTCAAAAATTAAATTATCGACCAGGCTATAATCTTAGTATTACTGGAAAAAAAGATATTGGTTTATTTGCTAAATATGTTGGGATTTTTGGTAGTAAATCGAAAATTCTTGATCAGTTGATGGTTTTATTTAATGATGTTAAACACAATACAAATACCGATATTATTCCTAAAAATATTTGGGAAACCATAAAAATTGAGAAAAAGAAAGCTGGCTTTACAGAAAGATCATTCCAGTCCGCTATAAATACTAATTATTGCGGGTCGAGCTTATATAGAAGTAACCTGTCAAGAGAAAGATTGTCAAGAGTTTCTAGTGTATTAGAAAACACAAGCTTATCTTCATTAGCGCAGAGTGATTTGAAGTGGGAGAAAATAAAGTCAATTACGCATATTGGTACCGAAAAAACCTATGATTTACATGTTGAAGGATTACATAATTTTGTAGCCAATAATTTTATTGTGCATAACAGCGGAGCGATCGAACAAGATGCGGATATCGTATCCTTTATTTATCGGCCTGAATATTACCAAATATTGGAAGACGAAGAAGGACAATCACTGAAAGGAGTCGCCGAAATTATCGTCGCCAAACATCGTAATGGTGCCTTGAAAACAGTAAAACTTAAATTTACGGATCAATTTGCGAAATTTAGTGACTTGGATGATCCTGATTTTAGTGGATTGATTGATGATGCTGGCGCTGGTGCGAATCCAGCCATCATTACTCGTTCTTCGAAAATGAATAACGACGATATTCCATTTTAATACGCTTAGATTTTGAAAAAAAAAGACAATCCTAATAAATCTCCATTCGCTAATAAACGGAAACCAAAACTTCCACCACCTCCCGCTGCTCAAGAAGAAGACATGCGCCTCAACAAGTACGTTGCTCACTGTGGTGTGGCCGCCCGGCGCAAAGCTTCTGAATACATTATGGATGGTCTAGTAACCGTCAACGGTGAAGTGGTTACCGAGCCGGGACACCGAGTCAAACCGACAGATAAGGTTACTTATCGAGGCAACCCAATAGAGCCGGAAACACAAAGAATTTATATTCTACTCAACAAACCTAAAAATGCCGTGACGACCGTGAGTGATGAAAAAAATCGTCGTACCGTCATGGACTTGATTGATCCAAGTATCAAATTACGCATCTATCCAGTTGGGAGATTGGATCGAGAAACGACCGGATTGCTATTATTGACCAACGATGGAGACCTAGCTAAAAAACTTTCTCATCCAAGCCACGAAGTCACCAAAATTTATCACGTCGTCCTAGACAAACCCATTAGTCAAGAACATCTAGAGGCCATTCGAAAAGGATTAACCTTAGAAGATGGCCTTGCTCCCGTTGATAAGGTTTCTTACGTAAAGGACAAAGGTAAAAACGAAGTAGGAATTGAAATTCATATTGGACGGAATCGAATCGTTCGTCGCATTTTTAAGCATTTGGGTTATCACGTCGTTCGGCTTGATCGAACCTATTATGCTGGTTTGACCAAAAAAGATATTCCTCGCGGAAAATATAGATTGTTGAACGATCGGGAAATTTTAATGCTTAAGCATTTTGTCTAAGGATATTGACTTGCTTCGAGCAAATATTTTAATCAATTCTATCTAATTTCAAACAATTTCAATATTATTATCCCTTATCTTTACGTTTAAGAAGCCACTGAAAGGTCCATAGACTAATAAATTATCTGGCAAACTATACAAAACTTACATTTATGAAATACGGTAAAACCCTCCTATTCTTTCTATGCTTTAGCCTTTTGGGTATCGGATTGACAGGACAGGATTCCACCACGGAGTATGATTATACGGTGCACGTTGGCGCATTTTTTAAACCAAAAATGGACGATTTTGATCGAATTCAATCGCTTGGTTTTATGTACGCGCAAGCTGCTGAACAAAACTTGACTAGAATTTACCTTGGACGATATCCTAGCGAAACAGTTGCTTATAAAACGCTTGGTCAGGTCAAAAATAGTGGCTATCCTGATGCCTTTGTCACTCGAAAAAAAATAAATCCCGATGCTGAAACCTATAGTATTTATCTTGGAACGGAAAGTTTAAATGGCCCCATCAATTGGGCAGATTATAATCGGGCTGGAAAATTATATGCGCTCATCAACGGTAGTCAAATTGATGTTTTTGCTGGACAACACGATACGGCAGATGAAGCGAACAGAATTTTGGCGGCTACCCGAAAAATCGGATTGGTCAATGCGCAGGTCAAATCTATCAATCCTGATTTTTTACGAAAAGTTACAGAATTCGAAGCCGGGATACCTATCAAAAATATTGTATTGGCACCCGTAGAACAGATCATCCAAGTGCAAGAAATTGTAACAGAAAGAGGACCAGCAGAAGTGAAAAAAGGTCCTAATTTGATGGTCGTGAAAAATACGACCACTACGCCTCCTGCCAAAACTCCTGAGACCTACAATAACGTTTCGGAAAAACGCATTGACGTGCAGCCCGAAGTGGAAGCAAAAGAAGCCACCCCTCCCGGACGAATTCCAGCTGAAAAATCGGATGATATCCTAACGGAAAAAACAGCCACTTCTCCAAAAGATAAAATAAGCAATGTGGCTATTCCAAAAATCCGACCCAAATCTAAAAGGACTTCTGTGTTGAAATTACAGACGCTATTAAAAGAAGGACAATTCTACAGTAAAAGCCTTGATGGATTTTATGGAAAAGGAACCGCAGAAGGTTGGCATGCGTTGTTGACGCAAAATAATATGTTTAGAAAATATCTTACTTATAATGATTGTAGTGTGACGTTACAATCAAAAGGAGCAACAGACCCGGACTATACCAAAAATGCAGATCCACTTTTTGACTGGGAAGAACTGAACTTATTACGTCAGGTTACTAGTGAACTTTGTGCGGAAGACCCAACAGAAATTGAGTTAGAATCTGCTGCTGCCCAACGAGCCGTATTGCTATTGTCTCCACAAAAATTAACGGACGAACAACGGACAGAAGTACTTATCTGGAATCAGGAATTCTGGGATGGAGTTGCTGCCTGGAGCGAAAAAGCGGCTATTCTTAAGAAATGGAGTTTGCCACTCAAAGCATCCTATCTTCAATCTCAAATTCGCTTAGAAGACTATTTTATGGACAAAGGGATGTCTCCACAGGAGGCTACTGGGCAGGCCATTTTTGTCTTAAAAACCATGGTAGAACCTTATTTGAAAAATCTATAGTCTTTAGAAAACTAGAAGCTGATTTGTTTTTGACAGCTTAAAAAAGCCAGACTTGATTTACAAGGGTTGGCTTTTTTAAGTTTAGAGCTTGTGCAAAATAAAGAAAACTTTAAGCTGAAAAACGCTTTTATAATACACCAAGTGTAAAGTCTAGCTGGACGGGAATGGTTTGGGAAGCGGAACGTCGCGGGCGAATCGTTACAATAATCCCAAAAGTTTCTCCTTCTAGATGTCGACTAACATCTGGTAAGCTGGCATTCAAACCAATAGTCTCTCCAGTATTTGCTCCTACTTGTTCGCGATATAAGATTTCAGTCGAATCATCAATATTATCCGAAAAAATCTCAACCGTAATTTCTTGAATGAAATCGAGATTCACTCCGGAAAAAATAGTAGAAATACGTCCTATTTTTCCTACAATTTTTTCTACTTCATCTTCCGTAACATTCGCTGCGTTCAGCCGTGCTAATCGCTCATTTGGAATGTCGTCAACAGATAATTCCCAAATGGTGAAGGGATTCAATCCTACTGGTATTTCAAACTGAGTAGTATAAGGTAAATCTGCAATGGTAATTAGTTCTTTTCCGCAATTACTAAACATAAAGGATAGCAAGAGGAGTAAGCTGATTTTTTTCATGGTGAAAATTATTATTTATTCTGAATGCTTTTATACTGAAACGTAATTTAAATAATTATATTTACCAAACCTCTAGAAAAATTAAAAACTAAAACCAATGGGTGAACAAAAAGTCTCGCTGGTGAAAAGCCAGGCCCAGATGCAGCGCTTTGTACAGCATCTGCTCAATGACGTTCGGGCGTTAGAACATATGATTGATAAAGGTATGTTTGAAAAAAACATTACCCGAATTGGAGCAGAACAGGAAATGTGTTTGGTAGATAATAAAACCTACAAGCCGGTCAATAAAGCGATGGAAGCTTTGGGTATTATGAAAGAATACGAGTGGGTAGAAACGGAGCTGGCACAATTTAATTTAGAAACCAATCTTACGCCTCGTGAGCTGAAAGGAAACTGCCTCCGGCAGATGGAAAAAGAGAATAACGAGAAACTAGCAATTATCCGTAAGCGAGTGGCCAAACTGGATACAGAAGTAATTATTACGGGTATTTTACCAACGCTTCGACAAATAAACTTAGATCTTGAAAATCTTACGCCCAAAAAAAGGTACAAGGCGTTGATGGAATCGATCAACGAGCAATTGATCGGCAATTCTTACGAACTTCGTTTGCTTGGAATTGATGAATTACTGGTCAAGCATGATTCACCGCTTTTGGAAGCATGTAACACCAGTTTTCAAGTGCATCTTCAGGTCTCTCCTGAAAATTTTGTCAAAATGTATAACATCGCTCAGACGATTGCTGCTCCGGTGATGGCCATTGCTGCTAATTCACCTATCGTATTTGGTCGAAGGCTTTGGCACGAATCACGAATTGCGCTTTTTCAGCAGGCCCTCGACACTCGGACCACCCACGATCATATGCGGGAACGTAGTCCTCGCGTAAACTTTGGTAGCGGATGGTTAAGAAAATCTATTTTGGAAATTTACAAAGAAGACATTGCCCGCTTCCGAGTATTGTTGAGTAGTGACGTTCAAGAAGATTCTATTAAAATGCTCAATGAAGGAAAGATTCCGAAACTTCGGGCATTACAAGTTCATAACTCTACAGTCTATCGTTGGAACCGACCTTGCTATGGAATCAGTCCAAATGGACAACCACATTTGAGAATTGAAAATCGAGTTTTTCCTGCTGGACCTACCGGTGTGGATGAAATGGCCAACGCTGCTTTTTGGCTTGGACTGATGGTTGGTATGGCGGACTTTCACGAAGATATTACCGACCATATTGGTTACGCAGATATTCGGGATAATTTTTCTAAAGCGTCCCGTTATGGAATGGACTCAAAGTTTAATTGGTTTAAGGAAACTAAAATTAGCGGCAAGGATTTAATCTTAAAAAAATTATTGCCCATTGCCCGTCAGGGTTTGAAAAATCATAAAGTAAATGCTAAAGATATTGACAAATACCTTGGCGTTATTAAAGAGCGAACCACCAAACATATGAATGGTGCCCGCTGGCAACTCAGGGCTTACACTAAATTACTTAAAGAAACCAATCGCGACGAAGCACTGACCTGCCTGACCGCTTCTATTATAAAAAATCAAAAAGATAATGTACCTGTGCATAAATGGAAACTTCCTGACTTAAAAGAAGATCTTACTACCTATCATCCTCATGACATTAAGGTAGAAGAATTTATGGTGACTGATCTATTCACCATTCAACAAGATGACATCATTGAGCTAGTGGGTGAAATGATGGATTGGCGAAAGATTAGATTCACTCCGGTGGAAGATACTAAAGGAAATCTTGTAGGATTGATTACGCTCCGGCATATTTTACGACATTATATTCAAGCTAAAAAAATCAAGACGAAAAATAAATTAGTCAAAGATATTATGATTGTCAAGCCATTTACTATCGGTCCTCAAGCTACCATAGTCGATGCATTAAAAAAGATGAGAGAGAAAAAAGTAGGGTGTTTGCCAGTTGTGAAAGGCCATGAATTAGTGGGGATTGTTAGCGAGGTAGATATTTTACAGGTAACAGGAAGGCTAATTGAAAGATTAGATAAAAAGTAAGGTCCGTTTTTTGCTTAAAAGCTAAGATGTCACGCAACAAAAAAAACTTTGTGGTGTAATCAATATTGTACCTTTATATGTTCTTAAATATAATTATTTTTGCACCGCTTTCTTTGTGCATGATTCTACTTGATAGATGTACTTATATTCATAAAAATTAAAAATTAACTCACCAACCTTTCCAATTATGGCTTTTGATATTGAAATGATTAAGGCTTATTACGAAGCCCTACCAGCGAAAATTGAAAAAATTCGCAAACGTTTAAAACGTCCACTCACACTTACCGAAAAAATTCTTTATGGACACTTACATGCAGAATCGTCTCTGAAAAAATATAAACGTGGTAAGGATTATGTTTTCTTCGCCCCAGATCGAGTAGCGATGCAAGATGCTACCGCACAGATGGCCTTACTGCAATTTATGATGGCTGGAAAAGATAAAGTAGCAGTACCTTCTACCGTACATTGTGATCACTTGATTCAAGCAAAGGTAGGAGCAGCCAAGGATTTAAAAATAGCCAACACGGTTAACTCTGAAGTATATGATTTCCTAGCTTCCGTTTCTAATAAATACGGCGTAGGTTTTTGGAAACCAGGCGCTGGTATTATCCATCAAATTGTCCTCGAAAATTATGCTTTCCCTGGTGGAATGATGATCGGTACAGATTCGCACACGCCAAATGCGGGTGGTTTGGGAATGGTCGCTATCGGAGTAGGTGGAGCAGATGCAGTAGATGTAATGGCGGATATGCCGTGGGAATTGAAAATGCCAAAAATAATTGGTGTTAAGCTTACTGGTAAATTAAACGGATGGACTTCTTCCAAAGATGTTATACTTAAGGTAGCAGGTATCCTTACTGTAAAAGGTGGAACCGGAGCTATCGTAGAATATTTTGGACCAGGTGCAAAGAGTTTATCTTGTACAGGTAAAGGAACGATTTGTAACATGGGAGCCGAGATTGGAGCAACGACCTCTTTATTTGGTTACGATACATCAATGGATCGCTATCTAAAAGCTACTGGACGAGCGGATGTTGCTAGACTCGCTAAAAAAGTAAAAGGAGAGCTAACAGCAGATAAAGAATGCTACAAGGATCCAGAAAAATATTTCGATCAAGTTATTCACATCAATCTCTCTAAATTAGAACCACATATCAACGGTCCTTATACTCCTGATTTGGCGTATCCTATTTCTGAGTTTGCCGCAGCAGTCAAAAGAGAAGGGTACCCACAAAAGCTAGAAGTTGGTTTGATTGGTAGCTGTACAAACTCGTCTTATGAAGATTTAGATCGCGCAGCTTCTGTAGCGAAGCAAGCAGTCAAGAAAAAATTAAAAGCCAAATCTGAATTTACCATCACACCTGGTTCTGAGCAAATTCGTTATACCGTAGAACGTGATGGAATATTAGATGATTTTGAAAATATGGGGGGTGTTGTACTAGCCAATGCTTGTGGACCATGTATTGGTCAGTGGGCGCGTCATACCGACGACCCTAGTCGTGCAAATTCCATTATTACTTCTTTCAATCGTAATTTCCGCAAGCGTAATGACGGTAATCCGCAAACGCATGCTTTTGTAGCTTCTCCCGAAATTGTGACAGCGATGGCGATTGCTGGTGACTTAACCTTTAACCCATTGACTGACAAATTGGTCAACGCAGATGGTAAAAAAGTAAAACTATCTCCTCCTAAAGGAGTGGAGTTACCACCCAAAGGATTTGACGTAAAAGATGCAGGCTACTTGCCGCCAGCAGAAAATGGAGAAGACATCAAAGTGGTCGTCAATAAAAAGTCTGATCGCTTACAATTGCTCACACCATTCAAACCTATCAAGCAAGCAGATCTTAAAGATATGCGTGTACTGATTAAGGCAAAAGGTAAATGTACGACGGATCATATTTCTATGGCGGGACCTTGGTTGAAATTCCGTGGTCACCTGCAAAATATTTCCCAAAACTGTCTAATCGGAGCTCATAATGCGTTCAATGGTGAGACCAATAAAGTATTGAATCTTAGTAAGAAAAAATACATGAAAGTGCCTGATTCAGCCCTATTTTATCAGAAAAAAGGCATTGGTACGGTCGTGTTTGGTGAAGAAAATTATGGAGAAGGATCTTCTCGTGAGCACGCAGCGATGGAGCCACGTTTTCTTGGTGTAAATGCGGTGATCGTTAAATCATTTGCTCGTATTCATGAGACAAATCTTAAAAAACAAGGAATGTTTGCCTTAACTTTTGCAAATCCTAAAGATTTTGATAAAGTACGTCAGGATGATTTCGTTGATCTTATTTCTTTAAGAAAATTCAAGCCAGGAGAACCATTAACGATTACCTTGAAACACGCGGATGGTACGAAAGATAAAATTAAAGTAAATCACACGTATAATCAGGCGCAAATTGACTGGGTAAAGGCCGGTTCTGCACTTAATAAAATCCGTAAAGACGCGGGTATTGCATAGATTTTAAAGGTATTTTTTTTAATACCTTACAGAAAAAGAAAGCGTTTCGGTAATCGAAACGCTTTTTTTTTGTTGATTTGTGACATTATTGGCTATATTCGTCAATATAAACGAGAACTAATTTTTTTTATTAACTAAAAACATCAATTATGTTTAAAGAGTTTAAGGATTTTATTATGACGGGTAACGTCGTCGAATTTGCCGTAGC
Organism: uncultured Saprospiraceae bacterium; assembly: GCA_937928405.1. Taxonomy (GTDB): domain Bacteria; phylum Bacteroidota; class Bacteroidia; order Chitinophagales; family Saprospiraceae; genus JALZUU01. The sequence goes on along the minus strand of CALFWZ010000094.1, from coordinate 8,414 downwards.
GGTAATTATGGCAACCGCTATCGGAGCAGTAGTCAATGGCTTTGTAACAGACATCATTATGCCTGTTGTCGGTCAAGCTTCAGGAGGAATGAACTTCGAAGATTTACACTATGCACTAAACGGCGAAAACTATGCTTCTCTAGCAGTTGCTACAGAAGCAGGAGCTCCTGTGATCGCTTATGGTCGTTGGATCAACACAATTGTTAATTTAATTATTGTAGGTTTTGTAATGTTTATGATCGTAAAATCTTACAACAAAATGAAGCCACCAGTTGAAGAAGCTCCAGCAGGACCTACTCAGGAAGAATTGCTCGGTGAAATTAGAGATTTGCTGAAAAAATAAATTCTAAGTTTAGATTTATGAGATAATATGAAAAAAGGCTTTCCTGATAATTCGGGAAAGCCTTTATGTTTTATCTTTAGAATTCTCGCAACTCTCTCCTCAATATTTTACCAACGGGACTTTTTGGTAATTCGTCCATAAAAGCAATCTGCTTAGGAACTTTGTAACCCGTTAAATTTTCTCGACAAAATTCTAATACTTCTTTTTCTTTTAGCGATTTATCTTTTTTTACAATAAATACTTTAACCACTTCTCCTGACTTTTCGTCTGGTATACCTATGGCTGCTGTTTCCATAATCTTAGGGTGAGAAGCGAGCACTTCCTCTATTTCATTGGGATAAACATTAAACCCTGAAACTAATATCATGTCCTTTTTACGATCCACAATTGTAAAATAACCATCAGGACTCATCTTAGCAATATCACCAGTATTTAGCCAGCCATCATTTAATGCTTTAGCAGTTTCTTCGGGTCGATTAAAATATCCTTTCATTACCTGTGGACCTTTTATTTGAATTTCTCCGATTTCGTCAGGCGGTAATACATTGCCTTGTTCGTCTACGATTCGCATAAGCGTCGAAGGAACTGGCATTCCAATCGTACCTCTTCGACCTGATCCATCAATTGGATTCATGGTAGCTACGGGAGAAGACTCCGTAAGCCCATAACCTTCGGATAAAGGTTTGCCAGTCATGGTTTCCCATTGTTCCGCTACGGAATTTTTAACGGCGGTTCCTCCTGCAATGGAAGCGATCATATTTGTGAAGTCAAGTGCTTGAAAAGCTTTATCATTAGCCAACCCATTATACAATGTGTTCACACCTGTCATCAAACTCACCGGATAGCCTTTCCATGCTTTCACAATGGTGGAAAAATCACGAGGGTTGACAATCAATATATTGGTACACCCCATATTCATCAATGCTAGACAATTGACGGAAAAAGCAAAAATATGATACAGTGGTAAGGGAGACAAAGCAACCTCCTTCCCTTCAGTAATATAAGGAAGAATAGCACTCTTAATCTGTTCCATATTTGCGACAAGGTTTCTGTTGGTGAGCATGGCCCCTTTTGAAACACCAGTCGTTCCTCCTGTATATTGTAATGCGATGACATCACCAGGATTGCTTTTTCGATAAGGTATCTTAAATTTTTTGCCTTGTTTGAGTGCTTCTTTAAAACTGACTGGATTAGGTAATTCGTAAGCCGGAACCATCCGTTTTACTTTTTTTACCATAAAATTAACAACACTTCCTTTGATCGTTCCTAACATCTCTCCAATAGTGGTCGTAATAATGGTATTGATATTGGTATGATCCACCACCTGTTGAAGATTTTTACAGAAGTTCTCCGCAATCACAATTGCTTTTACCTCTGCATCCACAAACTGATGTTTCATTTCTCTGGGGGTATAAAGCGGATTCGTATTTACAATGACGAGTCCAGCCCTCAGCGCACCAAACAGCGCAATAGGATATTGGAGTAAATTAGGCATCATGAGTGCAATCTTATTGCCTGGTTCTAGTCCTCTGGAAATCAAATATCCACCAAATGCGTTGGAGTATTCGTCAAGTTCCTTATAAGAAAGCTCCTGTCCCATACAAACAAAAGCAGCCTTATCACCATATTTCTTTAAGGTTTCGTCAATCACTTCTACTACGGAACTATACTTGTCAGGGTCTATATTGACAGGAATTCCTGTAGGATAACTGGCCAGCCACGGCTTATGTTCATTATTATTCATCCGTATAAGGTTGTTAAGTTTTGATAATCAGTTAGTTATAGTCATGAAAAGGGCTATTTGACTTAGCTTTTTCAAGAATAAAAGTACAAAAACTTAGGCTTTTTTATAAGTCTGAATTAGGGATTCTTCAATTTGCAGTTTTTTACTAAAATATCGTACCTTTGCACCTCTAAAAAATTATTGTTTAACCCGTCCCAATTTATTTGGGGCTACAAACCTAGGATTCTTTATGTTAGAAGACGAAAAGAAACCAGAAAATCAGGAAGTTGAAGAAACTCCTGTTGTAGAAACACCAACCGGTGGCTCTACCGAAAGTGCAAAAGAAGAAGTTGATAAAATCAACCTTGAAGAGCTCGTTGACGCAGACGATATGAGCGGTACAGCACACGATGATTTCCCTTGGGACAAAGGAAATTTACATGCACTTCCTTACACAGACGAAGAAACTCAAAATTATCTTGCGGAATATGAGCAAACGCTTACTGCCGTATTAGAAAATGAAATTGTAAAAGCGAGAGTTTCTACGATTCATAATGGAGACGTAGTATTGGATATCAATTGCAAATCTGACGGATTAATTTCTTTGTCAGAATTTCGTGATATACCAGAGCTAAAAGCAGGCGACTATGTTGATGTTTATGTAGAACAACAAGAAGACCACCGTGGTCAACTCGTTCTTTCCCGTCGTAAAGCTAAATTGCTGAAAGCATGGGAATCTATCGTTGACTCATTCGAAAATGGTACTGTAATTAAAGGTACTGTAGTTAGCAAAACGAAAGGTGGACTTATTGTGGATGCTTCCGGTCTGGAAACATTCTTACCTGGTTCACAAATTGATATTAAGCCAATCATTGACTACGATGCATACGTGGGTAAAACCATGGAATTCAAAGTAGTTAAGATTAACGAGCAAATTAAGAACGCCGTTGTTTCTCACAAAGCACTGATCGAAAGTGATCTTGCTGAGCAGCGTGAAGCAATCATTGCCAGCCTTGAAAAAGGTCAGGTATTGGAAGGTCTCGTAAAGAACTTAACCGATTTCGGAGCATTCCTAGATTTAGGTGGAGTAGACGGACTACTATATATTACCGATATTTCTTGGGGACGTATCTCTCATCCAAAAGAGGTGTTAACTCTCAACCAAAAGATCAACGTAGTAGTATTAGATTTCGACGAAAACAAGAAGAGAATTTCTCTAGGTTTAAAACAGCTACAACCACATCCGTGGGAAGTACTGGAACAAGAGATTTCCGAAGGATCTACTGTCAAAGGAAAGATTGTCAATATCGAAGATTATGGTGCATTCCTCGAAATTCAGCCGGGTGTAGAAGGTTTGATCCACGTATCAGAAGTTACTTGGAGCAACCAACCAATCAACGCGCGTGAGTATTTCAACCTTGGAGAAGAGCACGAAGCGAAAGTAGTAACCATTGATCGCGAAGATCGAAAAATGTCGCTTAGTATTAAGCAACTATCTAACGATCCTTGGAGTACGATTGAAGAACAATTCCCAGTTGGCAGCCGTCACACAGGCGAAGTGAAAAACTTAACGCCTTATGGTGTTTTTGTTGAATTAAAAGAAGGTATTGGTGGAATGGTACACATTTCTGATCTTTCTTGGACGAAACGTTTTTCTCATCCTTCTGAGTTTACTAAGAAAGGAGAAGATATCGAAATCGTTATTCTAGAAATAGATAAAGACTCCCGTAAACTTTCTCTCGGTCATAAGCAGATCGAAGAAAACCCATGGGATACTTTCGAACAAGTCTTCCCAGTTGGATCTTACCAAGAAGCAACAATCTTACGTAAAGATGATCGAGGTGCTATCGTTCAATTACCTTATGGTCTAGAAGCATTTGCTCCTATCAAGCATATTCGTAAAGAAGATGGTAGTATGGCTAATGTAGAAGAAATTCTGACTGTGAAAGTGATAGAATTTAACCGTGATGATAAGCGAATTTTGGTTTCTCACTTACGTTACTTAGACGATATCCGTCGTGATGCAGATGAAACAGTGAAGAAAGATAAGCAAGAACAGCGAACTAAGACTCGTAGTCAAGTTAAGAGTACTCAGTCCAAAGTTGAGCGTACTACCCTAGGTGAAATGGATGTTTTCTCTCAGTTGAGAGGTCAAATCGAAGCAGATAACCAAACTGCTAAGGAAGAAGCACCTAAAAAGGAAGCACCTGTTAAGGCAGAGCCAAAGGCCGTAGAACCTGAGGTAGTCAAAGAAGAAACGGTTGAAGTAGTTGAAGAAGAACTCGATATTGAAATCGAAGAAGTCGAAGAAACGGTAACGGCAGAAGTTGTTGCAGATGATTTGAAAAAGATTGAAGGTATCGGACCAAAGATTTCTGAACTACTGCAAAACGATGGCATTAAAACTTTTGCTCAGCTAGCTGATGCTAAGGTTGAAAAGCTTAAGGAAATTCTTGAGGCTGCCGGAAGTCGTTACAAAATGCACGACCCAACTACTTGGCCACAGCAAAGCGCATTAGCTGCTGCTGGTAAGTGGGATGAACTACAAGTATTGCAGGATGAACTGCAAGGAGGTAAAAAAGCATAATTGCTTTTAGCTTTTTAAAATAATCAAACCCTGTGCAAGAAATTGTACAGGGTTTTTTTATACACGCCTTGAACTAATATCCCGAACTTCTGTTTACCATTACTTAGTTCAATAAAAAATTAAATAACCATTTCTTTTGAGTAAAAAAATAATAGTAATAGGATCTGGATTTGCGGGTTTAGCGACGGCCACCTGTCTTGCCGATCGGGGCTATGACGTCACCATTCTGGAAAAAAACAGTATTCCTGGAGGTCGAGCTCGTCAATTTGAAGCAGCAGGATTTACGTTCGATATGGGCCCTTCATGGTATTGGATGCCTGAAGTTTTTGACGAATACTTCGAATTGTTTGGTAAAAAAACGGCAGACTATTACGAACTTAAAAGACTAGACCCTTCTTATTCCATCTATTTTGGAAAAGGAGATATCATGAAAGTTCCAGCTAATATCGAAGACTTATATGCATTATTCGAATCGTACGAAGCGGGTAGTAGTGAAAACTTAAAGAAATTTTTAAAAGAAGCACAATACAAATACGAGGTAGGGATGAATGAGTTTGTATTTAAACCTGGCCATTCTATTCTTGAATTTGCAGATGTACGAGTATTGAAGAGCTTGTTTCGATTACAGCTTTTTCAACCAATGTCAACACACGTTCGCAAACTTTTCAAAAATGAAAAACTGATTAAACTCTTAGAGTTTCCCGTTTTGTTTTTAGGGGCTACTCCTCAGAATACACCTGCTTTATATAGTCTGATGAACTATGCTGATTTATCTTTGGGTACTTGGTATCCAATGGGTGGTATGTTTAAAATCATCGAAGCAATGGTTGCTTTGGCAAAAGAAAAGGGCGTTAAAATAATACTCAATCAAGAAGTGAAAAGTATTAATGTTCCCAACGGCCATGCCACTAGCGTCCTGACAGCAACTCAGGAATACCCAGCAGACATAGTGGTGGGAGCCGCAGATTACCATCATGTGGACCAAATGTTATTGGAACCTGCTAAGCAAAATTATAATGAAAAATATTGGGACAAAAGGACAATGGCTCCATCTTCTCTGTTGTTTTATTTAGGTGTTAATAAAAAAGTGGAAGGAATAAAACATCATAACTTATTTTTTGACGAAAGCTTTGAACAGCACGCCAACGAAATTTATGAAAATCCACAGTGGCCTTCCAAACCTTTGTTCTATGTATGTTGTCCTTCTAAGACAGATGCCAGCGTAGCACCTGAAGGACATGAAAACCTATTTTTACTGATACCATTGGCACCAGACTTAAAGGATGATGAAGCAACTAGAGAAAAATACTATAATATTATTATGGATCGTTTGGAAGATTTGACGGGGCAAAATATCCGAAAACATGTGATTTATAAAAGATCATTTGCACACAATGATTTCAAAAAAGACTACCATGCTTACAAGGGAAATGCATACGGATTAGCAAATACGTTATTTCAGACAGCATTTTTAAAGCCAAAACTTAAAAATAAAAAAGTAAAAAACCTATATTACGCAGGTCAATTGACTACTCCTGGCCCTGGAGTTCCACCATCTTTGATTTCTGGACAAGTAGTAGCTACTGAAATTGACAAGCAATACCAATAAACCCCTTTGTTATGATTTCCTTATACCAAAAAACATGTCACGAATGCAGTCAGCTGATTACCAATCGATATAGCACTTCTTTTTCGATGGGAATTCGTTTATTTTCTAAGCAACTGCAAAGGCCTATCTACGCCATTTATGGATTTGTTCGTTTTGCGGATGAGATTGTAGATACTTTCCACAATTTCAATAAGACGGAATTATTGCAAAAATTTCGTTTAGATACCTATGAAGCTATTGAACAAAGAATAAGTCTAAATCCGGTATTGCAGTCTTTTCAAGAAGTGGTAAACGAATATAATATAGAGCGAGAACTGATTGATGCTTTTTTGGATAGTATGGAAATGGATTTACATTTTGATCGATATGAGGATAGACTATATAAACAATACATCTATGGATCTGCCGAAGTGGTTGGTTTGATGTGCTTGCGAGTGTTTTTTAAAAATAATGAAACTAAATATGATGAGCTGAAAGATTCCGCAAGGAGTTTAGGCAGTGCCTTTCAGAAAATAAATTTTCTGCGAGATATGAAAAGTGATTTTGATGAACGCGGTCGGGTTTATTTCCCAGGTATTGATTTTCTTAATTTTACCAATCAAGACAAACAAATGATTGAGGCGGATATAAAGGCGGATTTTGATCATGGTTATGAGGGGATTTTGAAGTTACCCGAAAGTGCGCGATTTGGTGTTTATCTGGCTTACGTATACTATATCAATCTTTTTCAGAAGATTAAAAAATCCACAGCTAGCATGGTTAAGGAGGAACGAATCAGGGTAAACGATGGAAAAAAAATGTATCTACTATTTAGTTCTGCTCTAAAAAATCAGCTTAATCTACTTTGAATAAGTCAATAATTAGGCAGCTTTGTTTAATATGCTCCTTACTGATTGTCACAGTTATTTGGTGTATAGACGCTATCTCGAAGACTCCTCTAACGCTTGACGTACCTTTGGTTGCTCAGATTGGTGCTTTTGAAACTCAATGGTTGTATTTTGGCATACATCTCTTTTCTTTTATCCCCGTTTTTTTATTGAGCTTTGATAAAAAGGTGCATTACTATACAAGTTGGAAGCATTTATTTCCAGCGATTTTACTAATCGCCATTCCTTTCATTCTTTGGGATATAATTTTTACAAACTGGCAAGTTTGGGGATTTAACGAAAAGTATCATCAGATATTAACAGTATTTGGATTGCCAATTGAAGAAATATTATTTTTTGTGGTCATTCCATTTAGCAGTATTTTTATTTATCAATGTTTGCGCTATTATTTTCCGCGCGATATTTTAGCTCCAATAGATAAATGGATCAGCGTTGGTCTGGGAGTCCTACTTATACTAGTTGGTATACTTTATTGGAATAGAATATATACGAGTACTACTTTTCTTCTTACTGGAGCATTTATGGTGGTGCATTATCTTTATTTTGAAAATACCTACCGAACCAAATTCTATTTATCATACCTGATTACATGGGGTCCTTTTTTATTAGTAGATGGTGTCTTGACTGGGGGATATACCGAACAACCAATCGTGATTTATCACCCAGAAGAGTTTCTAAATTTAAGAATTACTAGTGTTCCTTTCGAAGACAGCATTTATGGCTTGCTATTACTGATGCTAAACATGTCGCTTTTTATGCATTTTGAAGGAGGAAATAAAGTTCGAGATTAGCTTCACCAAATAAATTATAAGTTTATAGTCTTATTGGTGAAATATAAGAGAAGAACATTGCATGAGTTTAACATATTAGTTGATAGTAGATAGTGTAAGTTATTGATTTTTAGTAAGTTGAGAAAATGCATTAATAAATATGACTTTTTTTTAAAATAAATCGAAAAAAAAGCAACAAAAACGAGATTTCACCTTGCATTATCCGGAGTTATGTGGTATATTTGCAGTCCGCTTTGAAAAAGAGGTGGAAAATAGGTCAAATGGATCTATTTTAAAGACATTATTTCATTTTTTTTCCATTTGTATGAATCATTTTTATGATTGGAAAGAATCTGGGATTAAAAAGTTCATTGACACTGAAAGAGAAGACTGATTTTCTACGGAGAATCGGAGCACACGAACAAGTAAGAATTTTTTGCGAGCGCGAATAGATTTTTTTTAGAAAATAAATTTTTTGAGAGGAATCGAATGATC
>CALFWZ010000093.1 GCA_937928405.1 uncultured Saprospiraceae bacterium | reverse complement strand
TGGTGAATGGGGATTGATCAATAAAGTCGGTAAGTATTTCCTAGAACCAAAATATTCTAAAATAACTAAATTTAGTGAACACGGAACCGCCGTAGTTCGGATGGGAACCGGCAATTTTAAATACGGTCTAATCAACCGAACTGGCAACATGCTCACCAATAAGAAATACCAACGAATTGGACTTTTTAGTGAAGGGATGGCTCCGATAAGACGTAAAGGTCTCTACGGATTTATTAATAGTCGAGGAAAATTAGTTATCGAGCCGCGCTACTCAAAAATATCAGGATTCAACAATGGCAGAGCGATGGTGCAGCGCCAAGGTGATTGTGGTTATATTAATAAATTAGGAGAAGAAGTGATCGATCTAGCATATTCTAAATGTTTAGATTTTGAAGAAGATCGTGCGGTGGTTTACCATGGCTATCGACAAGGAGGAATTATTGACACCATGGGGCAGTATATCGTAGATCCTAATGTAAATAGATTGTTGGACTTTAGTAATGGTCACGGTTTAGTACGGGATCAGCATTACCGGTTTTATTATATTTCAGAAGGTTCCCGTCGGTCAGATGCCTATTATCAGCAAGCTGGAGAATTTCGGTACGGCGTTGCGGTGGTGCAAAAAAATGATAAATGGGGGATTATCAATCAACGTGGTATTGAAGTTATCCCACCTAAATACGATAAGATAGAAGCGTTTAAAGATGGTTACGCCATTATACGCATCAAACGCTTTTCCGGTCTTACCAACCTCAACGGAGAGACCATCATTCAACCAGAATACGAATATATTAGCTATGCCGGTAAAGGTCTTTTCCGGATCGAGCAGGGCGATAAAATCGGGTATTTTAGTTCTGAAGGAGAATGGGTTTGGGGATTGCGGGAGTAAACTTACCTCACATAGTAGGTCGGTAGTCACCGCTGGAAATTTAAATGCAAGCAAAACGAAATTCTTTTCTATCACTGAATAACCAACGACCTAGGAATGGACGCATTATTTATCGTAAGATAATAATAACCGGATGCCCAATCAGTCACCGATATTTCCTTTTTGCGTAAAGTCAAATTGGTAGGAAAGTTAATTTCATAAACCGTTTGTCCAACCAGTTTGACCAACTTAATATGGGTCAAGATATTTTCATCTTCCATTTGAATCTGTATATTACCGTTGGCAGGATTGGGATAAACCTTAGTAAGAGCACCTAATTCGAATTCATTTTCTATCGAAGTAACCATACATGAATTTTCTATATCAGCTTCATCCGCACATCCCCCGGCGTTGTTGGAGACGGAGATTTTTTCAGGATAATTTTCAATTAAATTACAAAAGCCATCTACCGAACAAAAAGAGAGGAGGGGATTGTTATTGATGTATACGCTTTCTGAAGGAAAGAGGCATTACTGCTCAGAAAAAACCATCTGGCAAAGGAAAAATTTTCTAACCCTGACAAATCTAGCAGGGCAGGATTGTTTCTAAGATTAAATCTGCCATCCACAAAGTTAAAATTTTCTAGACCGGTAATATATTCTAGTGCATTATTATTTATGATAGAGAAAAAGGGATCTAAACCGACAATCCCATTCCCAACACTTATTAGGTTATTTAGTACCGACAAATTCAACAGGGCGTTGTTTCCTTCAATGGTGAATTCCTCCACAACACTTGTGAGACCATTCAGACCCATTAAGTTAATAAGCCCGCTATTGTTTTGAATAAGAAAATAGGTTGCGGTTGTTAGGTTTTCTAAACCAAACAAATTTGTTAAATTAGGATGGTCTAAAATATCTAAATATATCACGGACGAAAGACCTTGTAACCCATCTAAATTAGTGCAGCCGTTATTTTGAATTAATATTCTTTCAGGAGTCAATGAATTACTCATCCCCTCTAAATTCATCATCCCCGGGTTATTGGTGATCGTAAGCTCATTCATATTGAGATTGGACAGCCCGCTTAGATTAGGTAAGATAAGATTTTCTTCAATGGATAATTCTTCTGCAAAGGTTATGGAACTTGCTCCATTTAAAGTAATTAAATTAGGATTATTATAAATTCTAAACTGGTTGTCAATGCGGTTTAAATTATCCAATCCGGTTAGATCGGATAGCATAAGACAGCTTGAGATAGAAAATCGTCCATTGATCCTTGTCAAATTATTTAGTCCTTCCAGACTGGCTAATACAGTGCCACTGACGGAAAGACGATCTGTCAACATTCCAGACCCAAACGTAGTTAAAGATTCCAACCCCGCTAGACTAGTTAGTGCAGGACCACCAATCGATAATTTTCGGGTGACCGTGGTGAGATTAGAAAAAATTTGCAGATCAGTCGTCATCGTTCCGCCATTAAAAAAAATAACTTTGGCAGAGGTTAGTCCAGTCAAGCCACTGGTGCTAATTAGATCATTATTACTGATATAAGCTTCATCAATATGGGTAATATTATCTAAACCCATATAAGAAGTGATCGCGGTATTGCCAATCACTAGGACGCTATTGATACGTTCGAGGTTACTAAGTGGACTAAGGTCGGTAATATCAAGTCCATCAATGGTCAATACTTCGTTGATGACCGAGCAATTGGGAAAAATGATGGGAAAGCTGTCTACTTCAGATTGCGTACTTAAAGTAATTTCAGTAGTAGGACATTGGGCAGATATACCTTTAACAAAAAGACAAAAGGATACAGTTAAAAACCAGGTGAGCGCTTTTAGATTTTTCATTAGTTGAAATATTTTCGTGTATAGAAATACTAAAAAAGATGATCTAAATAGCTAAAATACCTACCAGATTTTATGAGGTATTAATTTAATGTCTACGAATAAGATACCTTCCTTATCGTTGAATAATTAAAGGAGCAGGAATGGGTTGATGATTAATGGTAAGATAATAAAATCCAGGTGCCAAATCAGCGACTGAAATGTCTTGTTGACGTACTGCTAAGTTGGGAGGAAAGTTGATTTCGCAAACGGTTTGACCAACTAGATTGACCAACTTAAAATGATCTAACGTGTTTTCGTTTTCCATTTGAACTTGTATATTGCCGTTGGCAGGATTGGGGTAAATGATGGGGTGATCGGATGCTAACTCAATGGAAACAATATTAGAATAACTGGATGTTCCATCAAAATCAGTTTGTTGAATTTTATAATAACTAACGCCTTTGCTAGGATGAGTATCTACTATTTTATAGGTTTGTACGACCAAGCTATTTCCAGCACCTGGAACAGTTTTGCCATTGGTCCAGCTCCGTCCGTCGCGGGAATGAAGTAGGGTAAAGTGACTATTATTGGTTTCAGATTCTGTTTCCCAGTTCAGTAGAACATGCTTATTTGCATCAAGTGAGGCTCGTAATTCCATTCCTTCTACCGGTAAGGCAAGTAGTGCACAAACATCTTCTATTTCGGTCTCGGTGGCACAGCCTGGGGCATTGCCAAAGGCGTATAATTTATCCGTATAATTTTCAACTAGGTTACAAAAACCATCTACCGCACAGAAAGATAATAAAGGATTGTTATTAATGTTTACTTCTTCCGTTGGGACATGATCAAAAGCACTTAATCCAGCCAGCGAAGTTAATAGTGGATTATTAGAGATGCTTAAGGCATCTTCCACCACACCAAAACTAGACAATCCATCAACACTCGTCAAAGCGGCATTACTACCAATACTAAATCTTCTAGCAAAGGTGAAACTTTCTAAGCCTGTCATATCGGTTAAACTAGGATTTCCTCCAATGCTAAAGTCACCATCTACAAAATTAAAATTATTTAGGCCCGTAAGATCTTCTAGGTCATCATTACCACTGATAAGAAAGGTTGGGAGAATGCCAGCAAGCCCGTTACCTACGCTCACTAGGTTATTAAGTCCTGATAAATTTATTAGTCCATCATTATTAAAAATGGAGAAATCTTCTATCACTTCAGTAAGCCCAGAAAGGCCAGTGAGGTTGGTAAGGCTATGATTATCTTCAATAACAAAAAAGTTAACGGTTGCTAAATTATCCAATCCAGTTAAGCTCATTAAATTAGGGTTATTTATAATGTCGAAATATTCTACCGAAGATAATCCTTGTAATCCATCTAGACTGGTGAGGCTGTTATTTTCTATTAGAATTCTTTCCAATGGTGTTAATGAGCTACCAAGTCCGGTCAAATTATTTAATGCTGAATTGTTGGTAATGGTTATTTTATTTGCATTAAGATTTGAAAGACCCTGTAGATTAGGTAATAACAGATTGTTGTTAATGATTAATTCTTCCACAAAGGTGATGGAACTAGCACCACTTAAACTGGTTAAAACGGGATTATCAGCAATTCTAAGCTCACCATCAATTCTATCCAAATTATCTATTCCTGTCAAGTCTGTTAACATGGGAACGTTCCAAATCCAGAAATTTCCATTAATTCTTGTCAAATTGTTTAATCCTTCCAGGCTATTTAATTCGGGGCCTCCTACGGATAGTCGATCGGTAAAATTCCCAGAACCGATCATGGTCAAGGACTCTAATCCTACTAAACTTGTCAATGCAGGGCCACTTACTGAAAGCTTTCGGGTGACGGTTGTAAGGTTAGAAAAAATACTTAAATCAGTTGCTAGTGGTGGGGCTGAAAAGGACATAGATCCTACAGAAGTTAAGCCTTCAAATCCGGTATTATTGGTGATGCTATCATTACCACCAATATACGCTTCATCAATATGGGTAATATTATGTAAACCGGTATAGGAAGTGATTGAGGTATTGCCAATGGCAAACACACTATTTATTCGGGTAAGCACACTAAGACCATTGAGATTCGTAATATCGAGTCCATCAATAAATAAATAGTCTGATAGCACACTACAACCTGGATAGTCAGTTGCAAAAGCATCCACTTCCGCCTGGGTGCTTAAAGTGATATCTGTGGTTGGACATTGTGCTTGGGTAGTCTGGTTGGAAAAAAGAAAGACAGCAACCAAAAAGAGGGTAAGTAGTTTCAGGTTTTTCATATTTCTTTAATATTAATTAAAATATTTATCTAAAAATAAAGAAAAAAAATGAAAAATACTTGACAGCTCGAAGGTTTAGAAAAGGATTATCAGAGATTGGTTGGAGGTTTTGAGTTGAAAAAGAAGTTTTTAAGTAACGGCCAATTAATAAGTTCCTGATATGTGATTGATATTTTAATAATCAGATGAGGCATTTTTTGAGAGAATCCTCTTTGGCTTGTCAAGAAAAATAACGATTTCTGATATTAAAAGATAAGAGAAAAATCGGGATGTTATTATTTGACCGTTACTTAACAGCTTTA
>CALFWZ010000092.1 GCA_937928405.1 uncultured Saprospiraceae bacterium | reverse complement strand
TCCGATATTATCGCAGAGAACTCAGGTGGAAATTTAAACATAATCTTGAATTTTAGTCAATCCAAATTTATGCTTTTCTGCTTGGTTCTCCTTTTTATTCTTGATTTAGACTCTTTCAAATGGCTAAAGTCGAGTTCAATACACTGTCTAATAAATTAATTTTCTTTCAGACCAAACTTTTTACTTGCCCAGTGACGTCTTGCTAAATAAATGCCTCTTATGAAATTATGCTACTCCGTTTTTCTTCTTCTTTTCTTCTTTACCAGTCATTCTATTTTTGCTCAGAAACTTTTACAAATTGAAAAAGTCGGCACCTTGAAAACCCAACGATTTTATATCGGAGAGGAGGTCGTTTTTCAATTGGTAGGAGAAACAGATGGTTACTGGTACCGTGAGACAATTGAAGATATTTTGGTAGACGCTAATTCCGTATTATTTACCCATCGGTTAATTGAAATTGCAGACATTGCCAAGATTCGAACATTTAAAAACCGAGGTTGGTCGAGAGGGTTGAGTAACAATGCGTTTGTAGCCTCTAGTGGCTTTGTGGGATTATCCTTAATTGCTGCTGCCACAACAGAGTTTATGTTAAATACAGCTTCTGTCATTATTCCAGGAACAACGATCATAGCAGGATTGGCCATTCGATTGATCTTTCGAAGAAAAACACATCGAATGGGAAAGCGAAAAAGATTACGGGTATTGGATTTAAACTTCTATAAGGTTGGACCTTGAGGGATTTGTTGATTTGTTCTTTAATGAAAAATGAGTTTTTCGTTTTTTCCAAAAATAATATTTTTTATCTTCCTAGTTTCTTTGCATACGAAACAGTCATCGGTGTTTATCGATCCCAATATCGAAGTGCCAATTCGTATCCTGTCAAGCCCATTCCAACGATGATTCCTACGCAGTATTTACTAAAATAAGAGTGGTGCCTAAATTTTTCTCGAGCGTGGACATTAGAAATGTGTACTTCAATTACAGGTGTGTTGATCGCTCCAATCGCATCAGCAATCGCAATGGATGTATGTGTAAATGCGCCACCGTTGAGCACGATGCCGTCGTAGGAAAATCCAACTTTATGTAGCATATCGAGGAGCTCTCCTTCGTGATTGGATTGAAAATATTTCAAGTTGAATTGAGGAAACTGTTTTTTCAAAATTTTAAAATAATCTTCAAAACTTTGTTTCCCATATATCTCCGGTTCCCGCTTGCCCAATAAATTCAGGTTTGGACCATTGATGATTAAAATTTTCTTTTTTGCCATCAGTTACCTTAGTTCGCCATTTCAGAAAGGAACTTAATACGCATCAATTGAATTTCTTCCATTGTCACCTCATCTTCTTTTAATTCTTCATATGCTTCGTCCATAGAACCTGATTCTGACTCCATAAAAAAGTCATAGATGTCTTCCTGTGAATCTGCATCTACCGCTTCTTCGATATAGTAATCGATATTAAGTTTGGTACCCGAAATAACGATGGCTTCCATTTCTTCTATGATTTCTTCCATAGAAAGTGAATTGGAGGAAGCAATATCATACAACGGAATTTTCCGGTCAATACTTTGAATAATATTAACCTTTATTTTAGACTTGTTAGCAATTTGTTTTACGACAATTTCCGTTGGTCGTTCAATATCATTTTCTTCTACATAATCTTTGATCAGTGCCATAAAGTTTTTCCCATAACGAGTTGCTTTACCTTTGCTGACACCCGTTATCTTTGTCATATCATCCATAGATATAGGATACTGGGTAGCCATATCTTCTAGGGATGGATCTTGAAAAATAACGTAAGGAGGCACTTTCTTTTCTTTTGCAATCTGACGACGTAAATCTTTTAACAAAACCATCAACGCCGCATCGAGAATGCCGGTCTTTCCACTATTACTATCATCGACCGGAGCCATGTCATCGTAATTGTGATTGATTGGAATTTGGATCGGAAACGGCTTTTTGATGTATTCCTGTCCTTTTTCCTTCATCTTCAATAGACCGTAGTTTTCGATATCTTTATAAACGAAATCATGCAATAAAGCCTGTCGAAAAATAGAATGCCAAAAAGTATCATCACGATCTTTGCCCACTGCGTATAAAGGCAGTTTATCGTGGCCAAAATCCATGATTTCTTTTGTGTTCTTGCCCATGACATAGTCAATCAACATTTTAATCCCACAGTTTTCATTGAGGGTATTGATGATCTCTAATGCTTGTTGCATTTCTTTTTGAACTTCCACTCGTTCTTTGGGGTGGCGACAGTTGTCACACATTTTTTCACAACGGTCCGTGGCGAATGTTTCTCCAAAATAGTGTAGTAGAAATTGACGACGACAGGAAGTTGTTTCGGCGTAAGCCATAATTTCTTCCATGAGTTGTGCGCCCATTTCTCGTTCAGAAACTGTTTTGTCTCGTAGAAATTTTTCGAGTCGCTGAATATCTTTGTAAGAATAATAGGCAATACATTTTCCCTCTAATCCATCTCGACCAGCCCGACCTGTTTCTTGGTAATAATTTTCAATACTCTTGGGAATATCATAATGAATGACAAAGCGTACATCTGGCTTATCGATTCCCATTCCAAAAGCGATGGTCGCAACAATGACGTCTACGTTTTCCATCAAAAAATCATCTTGAGCTTTGGTACGCGTTTTGGCATCAAGTCCCGCATGATAGGCAGCAGCTTTAATATCATTAACCCGCAATGCTTCTGCGATTACTTCCGTTGATTTTCTACTTTGTACATAGATGATCCCTGATTTGCCCGCCATTGTTTTTACCACCTGAATGATACTTTTAATGGTTTGCTCTTTATTCCCTTTCGGGCGCATGTCATAGTATAGATTATCTCGATTGAAAGAAGAAACATAACTATTCACCTCATCCATATTGAGGTTTTTCACAATATCCGTTCTTACTTTAGGCGTGGCAGTAGCCGTCAGTGCAATAATTGGAATTTCTTTATCAATATCATCGATCATGGTACGAATACGACGGTATTCTGGTCTGAAGTCGTGCCCCCATTCGGAGATACAGTGCGCCTCATCTACGGCGATAAAAGAAAGATTGACACTTCGGAAAAAAGCCAAGCTATCATCCTTTGTGAGGGTTTCAGGAGCAATAAATAATAATTTTGTTTTTCCGGCGGTGATATCGTCTTTCACCTTTTTCATCTGCACCTTCGTCAGGGAAGAATTAAGGAAATGCGCTACCTCATCTTGCTGACTATAGCCCCGAATAGAATCCACTTGATTTTTCATTAAGGCAATCAGCGGAGAAATTACAATGGCCGTCCCTTCCATCATGAGGGCAGGCAACTGATAACAGAGGGATTTCCCTCCACCCGTCGGCATAATGACAAAAGTATCTTTACCATCTAATACACTGGCAATAATAGCTTCCTGCGGACCTTTGAATTTGTCAAAGCCGAAGAATTTACCCAATGCTCCTTTTATATCATGTTTGGTTTCTAACATCATTTATCCCTAGTCTTTAATATATGTTTGTATTTAAGGCAAAAAAGTACCTAGATCAGAATTGTTCCTGAATGCATTTTCAACCTCCAATAAATTCTAATTATTCGATCGGTTGATTTTACTATCCTAAATATAGGTAAATAATTTGATTGTAAACTTTTTCGTCAAAAAAATCGAAAAAAGAATTTACGTTAAATTTGTGCGTAAAGCCGAGGCTTTTTTTTAGCGTGTCCAAAAATAATAAAATTAAAGTGAATAACGAAACAAAAATATTAGCAATTGCTCACAAAACAATTGAAATCGAAATGCAAGCAGTTCAGCAGTTGAAACACTTGATTGATTCCGATTTTTTTTCAGTGACCAACCTCATTTTAAATATGTCTGGGCGCTTGGTCGTGACGGGTATTGGCAAAAGCGCATTAATAGCACGGAAATTAGTTGCTACTTTCAATTCTACCGGAACACCTGCTTTATTTATGCACGCCTCCGATGCCATCCACGGAGATTTTGGGATGGTCCAACCGGATGATATTATTTTGTGTCTATCTAAAAGTGGAGAAACAATAGAACTGAAAACCTTGCTGCCCATGATTAAAAACCTAGGAGCGAGCCTTATTGCGATGACCAGCCGAAAAGATTCTTTTTTAGCCACTCGTGCCGATCTATTATTGCATACACCTGTCGAATCAGAAGCAGACCCTAATAATTTGGTGCCGACGACCAGTACCACCGTGCAATTGGTCATGGGAGACGCGCTGGCGATGTGCTTACTCGGACTTCGTGGATTCAATAAAGATGATTTTGCTAAAGTTCATCCAGGAGGAACCCTGGGAAAACAACTCCATCTACGGGTCAGCGACCTAATCACTAAAAACGAAAAGCCCACCGTTTTTCCTACTACGTTGATCCCGAAAGTTATTTTTGAAATCAGCTCTAAGCGACTCGGTGCCACCGCAGTTATCGATGAGCAGGAACAATTACTGGGCATCATTACAGATGGAGATATCCGACGGATGCTCTCCAAGCATACAGATTTCAGCGTTTTAATGGCTCAACAGATTATGACCGCTAATCCGAGACACGTAGGCCCACAACAACTGGCACGAGAAGCATTGGACTTGATGCGCAATAATAGTATTACTCAGTTACCTGTTGTAGATGGTCAGAAATATTTGGGGATGATTCATCTCCACGATTTATTGCAAGAAGGAATTGGATAAAATTTGACTTAAACGTTTTATAAAAATTGATCTTTGCGTTTAGCTATTTACTTTATTCTACTAATCTCTTTTTTTAGTTGCGACGATGCCTCTCCCTACGCAACACCAGAGATCGCTTTCTATCATTGGAAAAATGAAGTAAACCTCACTCCCAGCGAAACCGACTATCTACAAAACTTAGCCGTCAAAAAATTATACCTCCGCTTTTTTGATGTGGACTGGGATGCGGAACATCAGGAACCAGTTCCCCTCTCAATCATAACCATTCCAACATCTCAAAACCTACCATCCATTATTATTCCTACCGTCTTTATTACGAATCGTACTTTTTTAGAAATAAAAAATATGGATATTGAAAATTTCACAGAAAAGGTCCTGTCTAAAATCAATACCATCCATAAAGCACTTCCTGATGCGCAGATTCCCGAAATTCAAATAGACTGTGATTGGAGCGGAAAATCTAAAGAAAATTATTTTCTCTTTTTGAAAATTTTAAAAGAGCAATTAAAAAAAGAAAAGAAAAAACTCTCCGTCACTATTCGTTTACACCAACTTAAATATCCCGAAAAGACGGGAATTCCACCCGCAGATCGGGGCGCCTTGATGTGTTACAACGTAGGAGACTTGCAAAAATGGGATACCCAAAATTCTATCCTGGATGATAAAATAACCTCGACTTATTTGGCAAATAACATGACTTATCCACTGCCCCTTGATATCGCGTTACCAGTTTTTCAGTGGGGTGTTTTATTTAGAGATGGAACAATGATCAAACTGCTTAACCAACTGAATGCATCTATGCTAAGCGATCAAGAATTTTATTCACCAACAACTAATAATCGCTATTCCGTGCTGCGCTCTACTTACCTAAAAGGGCATTATTTATACCTAGATGACCAGATCAGACTGGAGCCTGTTTCGTTAAGTACTTTAAAGATTGTTTCGCAACAACTAAAATACGCCTTGCCTTCCAAGAAAAGAAATCTCATTTTTTATCATCTCGATTCACTCACCGTCGCCAATTATCCGGTTAGTGAAATAAAAGAAATTCAACGTATCTTTGGAAAAGTCAATTAAACTCAAAATATGTCTTCGATTATAAAAATCGTTTCTACCCTGCTAATCATGATCATCGTCAGCATTCCCAATCAAATTAGTAAGGGATGTGGGCCGATAGATTATTCCTTCAAAGGATACAGTTTTTTTAATACAAATCTGGTCCGTACGGGTTCGCCTTTTACCGATTTTTTTCTGCGCTTTGATGATTTCTATCATAGTTACGAATTAGCTGATTCCGTCAAGAACGCTTCTAATTTACAAGAATGGAATACGATTTTTTGTGATGCTTTTTACGAAAAAGAAATACAAGAGATTGTTTATGGAAAAAAAGAAAACATTGAAGCGATTCGACGAGCTAGCGAAAAGAAAAAAAATAAACTTGGACTGCGTTTGAGTCGCAACTCTTTTGCTAAGCATCTGGTAGATCATCAATGTACAGAAACCATCAATTATTTGCTTTTCGCCAAAAATTGCGAACCGCATGTCAGCCGTAAAGTCAATCCTTGGGATGATGCTAAAAGAGATCCCGTAGCGATGAAGGCGCTAATTTATGAAGGAGAAAGAGTATTTATTAAATTAAAATCCAACAATATCAAATTACGGTATGCCTACCAATTGATTCGACTAGCTCATTACGCTGGAGATAATAAAATGGCGTTGGATTTGTATGATCGATTGCTCCCAAGAATTGATCCAGTGGAAAGTATTTTACACAACTGGATTCTAGCGCATAAAGCAGGTGCCTTACTACGAAGCGGACAACGGGTAGAAGCCGCCTATTTGTTCTCGCTCGTTTTTGATCGCAGTCCTGCCAAACGGGAAGCGGCCTTTCAAAGCTTTAGCATTCGCAGTGAAAAAGAATGGCAAGAATGTATGCTACTTTGCCAAAGTGATCATGAGCGAGCTACCCTACACGCCATGCGCGCCGGCGAAAATCACAGCAAACCCGTCAATGACATGCGTGCGATTTATGCACTTGATCCCAAAAATGAAAACCTAGAATTATTGCTGGCCAAAGAAATTAAAAATTTAGAAAAAGATTTTTTAGGTACTGAATTTAATCGCTACCAAAAAGACAATGCAAAATTTCATAAAATTCCTCGGAAACAAGCGACCGCCAATTTGATTGATTTAACACAATTTGTAATTCAGGCTAGCAAGGAAAAAAAGGTTCGTCGTCCAGAATTATGGCGGCTTGCGGAAGGCTATTTGCTATATCTTTCCAATGATCTCTACGCGGCAGATCAAGCTTTTAAGGATCTTGAAAAAACATTGCCCAATGAAAAGTTACAAGAACAACTCGCTGTTTTTAGGCTTGTTTTAAAAATATCCAACTACGAAAATATAGACGATGCGAAAGAACAAGAAATCCTGCAAATCATCAAGAAAAATGACCTCTACGAAAAGTATCCTGAGTTCGAAAAATTTGTCAATGATAAACTGGCTTATGAATATCTTCAGTCGGGCCATGCGGGTAAAGCTTTCCGAATGCATCATACGCTGGAAGCCATCAAACCCAACCCGCAAGCCAATATTATCGACGACCTGATTGCGATTGCCCTCGATCCAGAAAAGTCAAGGTTTGATAAGATTTTGACGACGAATAAAGATGGTACTGAAATAGTAGATGATTTGCTGGACATCAAAGGTGTTATGCTTTGGAATAGTGGCAACGCCGCCGCCGCGCTCGAATCTTTTAAACAAATACCAGTGGCACAGCGAGGTAAAAATCGTTTTAATCCTTTTCTTGAACGCGCCAAAATATGTGTGCATTGTAAGCAACCAGATAGTTTATTGATTTATAATCGTCCTGGCATTCTGGAACATATTTTTGAATTAGAATTTCAAGCCAACTCCGATTACGCCAATAGTGCTTCTTATTTTTACCAGTTGGGCGTGGCTCATTTTAACCTTTCTTATTTCGGTCCTAGCTGGAACGCGATGGACTATTTTAGAAGTGGTGGGAATTGGCGTTACACGAAATCGTCTATTTTTCCACACTGGTATTTTCCTTTTGGAAATAAAGAAAACCATGACCTTTCAAAGGCTAAAAGTTATTTTGAAAAAGTATTGGAAGTATCCAAAGATCGAGAACGCTCCGCTCGAGCGGCTTTTTGGCTGGCCCGCTGTGATTGGTTGACCTACGTGACCAGTAGCGGCTACAAACAAGCAGGTGGTTCTAATCAATTGCCCAACCTTCCTCCCGAATACCGCGTTTATTATCAACTATTAGCAACTGATTATGCCGAAACTGAATTTTATGATTGGGTAATCAAGGAATGTAAATCTTTTAAGGCTTACGCGTTTTAGTTTGATTTAAAACGCCTATGCTATATGGTTGAGCTGAAAATGCTGAAGACAAAACTAAAACCATTGTCGCCATTAAATGGAATAGTACTCATATAAATGGCCATCTAGTCATTATAGATATCGTATTCTATTTTGGGAAATTTTCATTTTCACCCCAAAAATTAAATTTTAATTGAACCTTTTTAGATTCTTCAAATAAAGAATCTTTTGTTGATTTAGATACAAAGTCGGGAAGATTAATTTGCTTTTTCCCTTCTCTAAGAGATAACAATTCATCTTTATGCCTATTGCAATATGGATGTGTAGGCATTATTTCATCTAAATCTGTTTGCTGAGTTTTAGCATAATCTTCTACATGATCATACTGAATTCCTCCGTAAGATAAATTCACTATACCTCCACACAAATAACACCTTGTTGAAGCTTTGAACATCTCACGAATGTTGACTTGTGTTTTGTCCCTTGAAGAAACATTTCTACTTGATTTAGCAGTTTTCTTTCTCGACTTTTTTGATGCGTTTAATGCTACAAAAAAAAGGGTTTCTAATTCTTCCGATTCTTTTTCCAACTCGATATTCTTTAGTAGACCTTCTAGTAGATTTTGGAAAAAACCTGCAGTTTGTTTTGTAGATTTTAGACCTGCACCAGATCCACCTAAGATGAGGAAATCAGAAATATCCTTTTTATATGTAAAAATAGCATGTTCAAAATTTCCTCTTAC
Organism: uncultured Saprospiraceae bacterium; assembly: GCA_937928405.1. Lineage (GTDB taxonomy): Bacteria > Bacteroidota > Bacteroidia > Chitinophagales > Saprospiraceae > JALZUU01. Next base: position 60,440 of record CALFWZ010000092.1, on the reverse strand, counting down.
TAAGGTAAAGAGGAGTTTTCTTTGCTTAATATCATTCTCTGTTCCTGATAGAAGCCAAAACATAAATCCATAGAAAAGAGCCCTGTTGTATTGTCCCCTTTGGTTATACCAATAAAAAAGAGGAACTATTGATAAACTTTTTGAACTGTTTTCAATGCTTACAATATTTTCAAGGTGTGAATCTAAGGTAGTAAGTAAATAATTCGCATTATTGATTACTTCAGATTGCTCTCCTTTATAGTCTCTTTTCAAAAGTTGCATTTGTTTCTCCACATCAAGCGCAATTTTAGAATAAACAATTAAAGGGACAACTTCTAAAAGATATTTATGCTTTTGAAAATAAGCTGGTGCCACCATCAATGGAACAGTTAACTCCCTAATTGGTATCTTGAAGGGAGGTACGAACAGTTTTTTATAAATTTTCTCTGCAATCTCAGGCAGCGAAGAAACTATTTGTATTGAATCATTTTCTAGATTATTTTCTGGCCAATAATGTCCTGGCTCCCCTCCATTAGCAATTGACATTATAGATCGAGAATAACTACCTTTTCTATATTCTATTAAGTTTGCTTCCCATGGATCTAAAGCTTGACCTTGTCTATTTATACTTAAGAAAGACTGTTCTGCTGATTCATAATCTCCAACAACCCATTGAGCATATAGAGATTTATTTGACAAAAATGCTTTTGCATAAAAAGTAGCTTGAAGATATCTCCATTCAGTCATTTTTGACTTTGGTGATTCATCGTTGTCAATTAATGCTTCTCTTTCATTGAAAGCTTCTTCAAAATTTTTAAAACTTCCAATCGTATTTTTAACAAGTTCTCGAGTTTTCGTCGCTGTCAGAGAAACTTTTTCTTTATCCTTTCTTTCATAATATTTATCTTCTCTATCTCCCCAATCATTTACCATCCAAGCCCGAATGACTGATAACCTATGTGCTCCATCTAAAACAAAAATCCTCCCACTCTCTTCACTTTCCCATAGAATTATACTTGGAATAATTCTTCCTCTAACTACTGACTCTAAAAATTTAACACATTGTTCAGGAGTCCAAGCATTTGTTTCTCTTTGAAAATCAGGTTTCCGTATGTTGCTAAACCAATCTCCATTTATATCAGCATATCTAATTCGTCGATCATTGTCGGCATCGTTAAAATTACTAGACTTTCTTTTTTTAAATTCAGCATCGTCTTTATAATATCTTATACCTTGCCTCCTTATATGATGATCTAAGCAAACCCTGTTCATGAATGTGTATTTTATATTTCTAAATGCTCGAAGATATTATTTTTTTAACACAAAAAGCCGCAAGTTTACATTTTGACTGTCTATTTTTTATGTTAAAAAAATCATAAGGCAACCATCGCGACCCAACGTTGTCATTTTATACGTAGTCTTCCAGATAATATGCGGCTTTATGCCCTCACACGTTAGACTTTATTCTTGATAAACTATAAAATTAAAGCGATGAAAAACCTCACATTCTTATTCCTCTTAGGAACTTGCCTTACCTTTTTTGCCTGTTCTAAGAATTCCGATTCCGAAAACATGCCCACGTTGGATCAGATTTTTCAACTAAAAATTTCGGAAACTGCCGTTATTGCCGACCACGATATATCTGTGCAGCCTATTAGTGTCGTAGAAGATAATCGATGTCCAACTAATTTCAATTGTCTTATAGCTGGTTGGGTTACCGTTTTGTTTGATGTTACTATTGATGGTGCCGAATATAGCTTTCAAGTTACGCTTAATGCCGATAAGCCACAAGATGCCGAAGTCGAAGCAGGCGGATACACCTTTCGTTTAGTTACCGTAAACCCTTATCCTGAAGATACCAATGAAATTGCTCAAGAAGATTATAGTTTCTCTCTGGTAGTAGAACAATAATTTTTTTTGATATCGAAAAAGCAATCGGTCAATCAATAGTCGTTTCTTTCAGGAATGGCTGTTGGCTGACTTTGTTTAGATGGTTATGGCTCACGGATTTAGAAATTGAAATAATAAATTTTACCTACCTTTGTCAATACTTTGCCCTTCTAAACACAAGTATTTAAAAATTTCAATTTCGATATCTTATGGTTTTTCCAATTGGTGACGATCAAGTCAAAGGTGGATATTTTCCTTATGTAAGCTATGCTTTTATTGGTCTAAACATTATCGCCTTCCTAATTCAGATGACTCATGCTAATCTAATGATCTGTGAGTTTGGTTCTGTTCCCAACGATATTCTCAATGGTAATAATTACTATACCTTATTCACTAGTATGTTTATGCATGGTAGCATTATGCATATTGTGGGTAATATGCTTTTTCTCTGGATTTTTGCAGATAATATTGAAGCGACCGTGGGAAGTATTCCTTTTTTAGTTTTTTATCTAATGGGCGGTCTGGTCGCTTCTGCGTTGCATATTTATCTGAGCAATGGAACAGGAATGGACTTATCAAGCTGTTGCAGTATCTGCGGTACGCCACCTTGCATGCAAGGAGATAGTGCCTGCCCAGGTTCTATCCCTACCGTGGGAGCCAGTGGAGCGATTGCGGCGGTATTGGGCGCTTATCTGGTGATGTTTCCAAAATCTAGGGTTAAACTATTTGTGATTTATTTTTTCCGATCTATCTATATTTCTGCCTTTTGGTTTTTAGGCTTCTGGATTGCTCAACAGCTTTTCAGTGGTTTCTCTTCGCTTGGGCCAGAGGCAGCAGCCAGTGGAGGAACGGCCTGGTGGGCGCATATTGGCGGATTCATTTTTGGTGTTCTAGCTGGATTTTTTGCCAAGCAAGGGATGAAAAGTGACGGCGGAAGTATGCGGCCTCCTACTAAAGAACCAGATTATTCGACCAAAGAGTTTGTCTAAGGAATGTTGATTATAGGTCAAAGAATATTTTTTTTATAATTTGAACAAAACACTTGATAACCCTTTTATAATGTCATAAAAAAATAAGCATGACATTCGAAATGATCTTGGTTTTCGGTGTGATTTTTATCGCAATCGTATTTTTCGTTACCGAATGGCTTCCAGTTGATGTAGTCTCATTTGGGATTATGGTCGTCTTACTCGTAACTGGCCTAGTGACTCCACAACAAGGAATCATGGGATTTGGAAATCAAGCTACGATTACAATTCTTGCGTTGATGATTGTCGGCATTGGATTGGAACAAAGCGGGGCGATTAGTTTATTTGGTCAACAGATACAGAAATTATTTACGCTTCCCTTTTGGTTGGCCGTTACCTTGATGATGTTTATTGTCGCTTTTGTTTCGGCATTTATCAGTTCGACCGCCGTTGTCATTGTCTTTTTGAGGGTATTTATTGAGATCGCGCCGAAGATCAAAATCAACCTTTCTAAATTACTTATTCCTTTATCATTTGCAGCCATTATTGGTGGTTCGTGTAGCCTCATGGGTACTTCCACCAATCTCATCGTAAACTCTATTGCCAGTAGTCAAGGTCATGGTGATTTGGCTATCTTCGAATTTTCAGGGATCGGTATTTTGTTTTTAATAGCCACCATCATTTATATGGTCATCTTAGGTATCCGACTTATTCCTGCACGGGCCAGGCAAGTGAATATGATTGAGGAATTCAAACTACAGGACTATCTCACTTTATTAGAAGTGAATGCAGAATCGAAAATGATTAATAAACCTGTCTCCGAGACCCAATTTAAAAAAGACGATCAGATTACTTTACTAAAAATTTTTCGCAAAAATGGGCAAGAACGTTTTCCCTACGATAATGAAATAATTCAGGAAGGAGATCAGCTACTAGTGAAAGGGAATTTAGAAAAAATGAAGTTAATTTACAATAGTAGCGGCGTCACTTTTGTCCACCAAAAAAACCTTGCAGAAGACCTTACCGATGAAAAAAATACCGAACAGATACTGTGTAAAGCCTTGATACTACCCAACAGCCGTTTGATTGGTAATAATTTCCGAACAGCTCAAATAAAAAGAAATTTTCAAGCGGTTCCTTTAGCTATTCAGAAAAGAAGAAAAATAGTTCGGAGAAGATTAGAACAAATAAAAATAGAAATCGGAGATACTTTACTATTATCCGTCAACAAGGCCGACTTTCAACGCTTTTATAAATTACCTGACTTTTTAGTCTTACAAAAATTTGAAGAATTTGACACTAAAATTGGGAATAAATGGGTAGCCATTGCCATTTTGATTGGTCTGGTATCCTTGTCTGCGTTCGGTATCTTACCCATTATGATCAGTGCATTGGCTGGAGCTTTTGCAATGGCAGTTACCCGATGTGTTGATATTCATAAGGCCTATCGAGAAATTAACTGGGGTATCATTTTTCTGTTAGCAGGTATGATTCCGTTAGGATCGGCAATGAGTAATACGGGCGCAGATAATTTTTTAGCAAAACAGTTTATTCAATTATTAGGTAATGGAAATCCTACTGTTTTTATTTCTGCTCTATTCCTTTTTACCATGCTCATGAGTGGATTTATTTCCAATAATGCAACCGCTATCTTACTCACTCCGGTCGCTATTTCGATTGCTATAAAATCTGGACTGGACCCCAAACCATTTATTTTAACAATCATGTTTGCCGCCAATATGAGCTTTTTTACTCCTATTGGTTACCAAACTAACACCTTGATTCTCAGTCCAGGAAATTATAAATTTCGCGACTTTCTCTTTGTTGGTGGAATCCTAACTATTATTTGCTGGATAGTGGCTACAGTTGTTATTCCTTGGATTTATTTTTAAGCTGAACTGCACCATCTTCTCTACTCAACTGACAAATAGCATAATTCCCCACAATATATTACCTTTGTCCAGCGCTTATCAAAAATTAAATTAATTGGCTACAATGGGTTAATTTTTGACAAGTGCTCACTTCAAACAAAACTAGTGGTATGTTCGACAAAGTAAAAGACATCTTAGCAGAAATTCAGTCTGCCAATCCCGGTACAGCGGAAGAAATTGAGCAATTCCGGATTAAATATCTGGGTTCAAAAAATATTCTCAAACCGTTGATGGGCGAGATTCGCAATATTCCCAACGAACAGAAGAAGGAATATGGTCAATTGGTCAATCAAACCAAGCAGACCGCTGAGAAAAAACTAGCCGACCTACAAGCAGCACAAAGTAATGCCGCTGCGGCTTCCGAAGCACAAAATCTCGACCTGACCGCTTCCGGAGAACCAATCGCCTTAGGTTCTCGTCATCCCATTTCCATTACGATGGATCGGATCATAGATATTTTTTCTCGCATCGGTTTTACGGTTGCGGAGGATCGTGAAATAGAAGATGACTGGCACAACTTCAGCGCCATGAATACGCCCGAAGATCATCCCGCGCGAGATATGCAGGATACGTTCTACCTCAAAGATAGTACATCCATGTTATTGCGAACGCATACCTCTTCCGTACAGGCTCGCGTCATGACCCATAAAAAGCCTCCGATCCGCATCATTGCCCCCGGGCGAGTATATCGAAATGAGACGATTTCGGCACGTGCGCATTGTCAGTTCCATCAGGTGGAAGGTTTGTACGTGGATGAGAATGTTTCTTTCGCAGACCTTAAGCAAACTTTGTTATACTTTGCGCAGGAGATGTATGGTCCCAATACAAAAATCAGATTGCGACCTTCTTATTTTCCGTTTACAGAGCCGAGTGCAGAAATGGATGTATCTTGTTTTATTTGTGACGCTAAAGGTTGTAACGTTTGTAAATATACGGGTTGGGTAGAAGTTTTAGGTTGTGGAATGGTAGATCCAAAAGTTTTAGAAAACTGTGGGATTGATTCCCAAAAATATACCGGGTTCGCATTTGGAATGGGTATAGAACGACAAGCCATGCTTCGCTATCGAATTAATGATATTCGATTATTATTTGAAAATGATGTGCGCTTTTTAAAGCAATTTACTTCTGCGCTTTAAAAGGTCATTAGCTCTTGGCTATCTGTTTTTATTAGAATTTATTTTACAAAAAATGTCGCGATTGCTGTTGCGATGTTAAATCGTTATAAAACGAAAGTTCAACGATTCAACATTTCAACGATTCAACATTTCAAAAAATTAATTGATCCTCCGGTTATGAAACCATCCATTCCCAAAGGTACCCGCGATTTTTCTCCTTCGCAGGTTATCAAACGCAATTATATCTTCGATACTATTCGCCGAGTTTTCGTTAAGTACGGCTATCAGCCTATTGAGACACCGGCCATGGAAAATCTTTCTACGCTTACTGGTAAGTACGGAGACGAAGGGGATAAACTACTTTTCAAAGTACTTAATAATGGGGAGTATTTAAATAAATCTGATGCGACCGCTTTCGCGGAAAAAAACTCCGCTAAATTTACCCAAAGTGTTTCCAAACGGGGCATGCGGTATGACTTGACCGTACCTTTTGCTCGTTACGTAGTGATGAATCAAAACGATATTAATTTTCCGTTTAAACGCTATCAGATTCAGCCTGTTTGGCGAGCAGATCGTCCACAAAAAGGACGCTATCAAGAATTTTATCAATGCGATGCGGATGTCGTAGGTTCTGATTCTTTAATGTTGGAAGCAGAATTGGCCCAGATTTATGACGAAGTTTTTAGTCTTCTAGGGGTTAATGTTACCATCAAAATCAATAACCGAAAAGTGCTTTTTGGAATGGCCGAAGCCGCTGGTGTAGCAGATAATTTTATGGCTATGACGACCGCTATTGACAAGCTTGATAAAATTGGAATGGAAGGAGTGACCAAGGAACTCTCCGCCCGAGGTCTGGAAGATGCTGCTATTGAAAAAATTCAGGAAATGCTTTCGGTAACAACACTGGAACCGCTAAAAGAATTATTTAAAAATAGTGAAACGGGATTAAAAGGAATTGAAGAGCTGGAAGAATTCCACAAATATTTCGATACTAAACCTGCTGCTAATAAAGTAGAATTTGATATTACCCTAGCCCGTGGATTAAGTTATTATACCGGTTGTATTTTTGAGGTAAAAGCCAATGATGCCGTCATGGGCAGTATTGGTGGTGGTGGTCGTTATGATGACCTGACTGGAAACTTTGGCCTCAAAGGTGTTTCTGGTGTTGGTGTATCCTTTGGCGCAGCGCGGATTTTTGACGTGATGGAAGAACTCAATTTATTCCCAGAGAATATTGCCGTACAATTAAAATGTTTACTCGTTGCTTTTGATCAGCCATCGCACCAATATGCCTTTTCTATTTTAAACGAATTGCGATCCGCTGGCATTTCTGCAGAGCTTTATCCCAAGCCTACCAAAATGAATAAACAGATGAAATACGCCAATGCAAGAGCTGTACCTTTTGTGGTCGTGGTTGGTAGCGAAGAGATGAATTCCGGAAATTTATCTTTAAAAGATATGATTTCTGGAGAACAAGAAAAACATACCCTTCCTGAACTAATCGATAAATTTAAATAATCTTTTTTCTGATAACTATTTTAGAATAAAGTCTAATGAAAAACAACGATTTTGTTTCTATACAATCGCAAATAGCCGCTGGTAGCCTTACGGCTTCTAAATTGGTGTCAGATTATCTAAGCGCCATTGAAGCCACCAAAAATCTGAATATCTATTTAGCCGTTTTTACGGAAGAAGCTAAACAGCGTGCAAAAGAGTTGGACGAAAAATTTGCGAACGATCCAAGTTCTATGGGAAGGTTGTATGGGATGATCATTTCTATCAAGGATGTAATTTGTTATAAAGACCATCAAGTGACCGGTGGATCAAAAATTCTAGCTGGGTTTGAATCTCTATATACCGCTACGGCGCTACAGCGCTTACTGGATGAAGATGTCATTGTCATTGGACGCGTTAATTGCGATGAATTTGCGATGGGCTCCGCCAACGAAAACTCTGCTTACGGCCCTACAATTAATGCCGTTGGAGAAAACAGAGTCCCTGGTGGTTCTTCAGGTGCCTCTGCCGTTTCTGTACAGGCTAATACTTGCTTGGCTTCTTTGGGAAGTGATACGGGTGGCTCCGTAAGACAACCTGCCGCATTTTGTGGATTGGTAGGCATGAAACCTACTTACGGACGGATTTCACGATATGGTCTTTTGGCTTATGCTTCTTCTTTTGATCAAATTGGGACCATCACTCATTCCGTTTCAGATGCTGCTCTATTGTTAGAAATAATGGCAGGCCCCGATGAATATGACAGTACTGCCTCGCAAGCGGTCGTAGAAAAATATAGCGATTTAGCTACAGAAATAGCTCCCAAAAAAATTGCCTATTTCAAATCTGCCATGAATCATCCGTCGATGGATGCCGAAATTCGTACAGCCAGTTTGGATTTTTTAGAAAAATTAAAAAAAGATGGGCACGAAGTTGTTGATTTGGATTTTAAATTACTGGATTATTTAATTCCAGCCTATTATGTGCTTACAACAGCGGAAGCATCTACTAATTTGTCTCGTTATGACGGTGTTCGTTTTGGGTATCGAAGTCCGGAAGTTGCGGACCTCCAAGATACTTACAAAAAATCACGGACCGAAGGCTTTGGAACAGAAGTTAAACGCCGAATATTGTTGGGAACTTTTGTGCTTAGCTCGGGCTATTATGATGCCTATTATGGAAAGGCGCAAAAGGTTCGTCGGTTGATTACAGAAAAAACCAACAAAATTTTTCAGTCATTTGACTATATCGTCATGCCTGTTACGCCAACTGTAGCATGGAAGATTGGTGATAAAACAGCGGACCCTATAGCCGCTTACTTAGCCGATATTTATACCGTTCAAGCCAACATGACTGGTATCCCTGCCATTGCCCTTCCTTTGGGTGTAAATCAGGAAAATATGCCTTTTGGGATACAATTAATGTCTAACCGAAATACGGAACATGATTTACTAAACTTTGCAAAAAGCCTTCACTTATAGCCTCTTATACATTAAAAATATTTTACTTATTATAATTACCCCTTTTAGGTAATTGTCCCTTTACCAAACGCCCTTTAATTTTGTGTCATATTTAGTCTAACCCAACAACATCCCTTCCACCTTCCATAATCAACACAAATTTCGTACTTTGCTTTACCGCTTGACATTCGTGTAAAAAGTCAACATTAAGAAACTGTTAGAGAGAAGCTTTCTTTTATTGTCATAAAAATTTTTGGTTGTACTAATTATTTTTTTGAGCAAAACTTTAATTCCCATGAATTGTAAAACAATCTTAAAATTTTCTCTACTTGCTGTTGTCTATTGTTGGTCTACAGAAATGGCACTTGCCAAGGAACGTTATCCTTTCAACTCAAAAAAAGAGATTAAGGAAAATTTGACTGAGGGGCTACATGATATGTTTGAGGTAAGAGTTAATAAAAATGTCAAAAAATATATTTCTAGTTATCTAGTGCGTGGTAAATCAAGCACGCAGCGCATTATTGGCAATTCTACCATCTACTTCCCAATTTTTGAAGAATATCTTGCTGCGCATAACTTACCGAACGAATTAAAATACCTTTCCATTGTTGAGTCTCATCTCAACCCTAATGCTATTTCTCCGTCTGGTGCAGTTGGACTTTGGCAATTTATGGCACCTACCGCGCGAAAGATGGGATTGGTCATCGATGACTATGTAGACGAACGAAAAGATATTTATCGTTCTACGGATGCTGCGCTCAAATATTTACAGGAATTACACACCCGCTACCAAGATTGGGGATTAGCCATTGCCGCTTACAACTGTGGACCCGGTCGAGTAGATAGAGAACTGCGTAGTACCAATGGTACATCCTTTTGGGATATTCGTTCGTCTTTGCCTAAAGAAACGCAGCACTATCTTGACCGCTTCATTGCGATTAATTACGCCATGAAAAATTATCAATTTTACAATCTTCGCCCAAGATACCCTGACTATACTTTACAAATGACACAAGTACAAAAGATTCATACCCGTTTTTCATTTAGTAAAATTGCTAAGCTTACTGGTTTGAGTAAAAGTACGATTGCTCAACTCAACCCTTCTTACCGAAAGGAAATTATACCACCTAATCACAGTGGCTATTATCTTGTTTTGCCTGTTATTGGAGTAAAAGAAAATTGGCAAGAAGGACAATAACTCATCTTCATAACCACAGGATTTAAGGTTCTTTTTGCCCAGGGATTACCAGTATAACGCTCAAGGAATAGTTGTATAAAAACGCTATTTATTTAGTGTACCATTCTTAATATTTGAAAATATTCCCAACATGTACCATTTTTTCTCGTAGAATGGGTACAGAAGTTGTTCATAACTTCGTAAATCTCTAATAAAACGTTAAATAAGGTGATTGATCAACTCTTGATCGCATTTATCTTCGTTTTTTAGATTCATAACTGTATTATTGTAGTTGGTAACTACTCCTGTATCAGGAGTCAAGACTTCAAATATTTCGATTTACTTATGAGACATTATTCCTACAGTCTGTTTTTGGTTATTATTTTATGCTTAAATAATAGCCTATTAAAAGGTCAGAATGCGATCCAATCATCTTATGATTATGCGGTGGTTATTCCTACTTTTACGGATGGTGAAATTCGCGATCGGCTAAATCGGTTAACCAGTGCGGTAGCACCTCCCCGCTTTACACCCGCTGTCAAAAGTTATATTAAGACATATACCGTAAAAAAGAGACAACACACCGAAGCAATGCTCGGCCGGATCAGCATCTATTTTCCGATGTTTGAAAAATATCTTTCCGAAAATAATTTACCTGTTGACTTAAAATACCTTTCCATCGTCGAATCTGCTTTAAATCCTAAAGCGGTTTCTCGTAGTGGCGCCGTAGGGCTTTGGCAGTTTATGCCACCCACTGGAAAAGAGAATGGTTTGAAGATCAATAGTACGGTGGATGAACGTAGAGATCCACATAAATCTACACTAGCCGCAGCTAAGTATTTAAAAAAGCAATATAATCGTTATCAAAACTGGGAGCTGGCCTTAGCTGCTTATAATGGCGGTCCAGGACGAGTCAATCGTGCCATAAAGCGCGGACGAAGTAAAAACTTCTGGCGCATCAAACGGTATTTACCAAAAGAAACGCAGAATTATGTTCCTGCCTTTATCGCGGCTACTTACGTTGTAAATTATTATCCAGAGCATAACCTTGTTCCAGTTTATCCAGATATTGATCTGCAAATGACGGAGCTAATTAAGATTTATAAAAAAATTAGTTTTTACGAAATTGAGCAAATGACAGGTGTTCCAATGCGCCTAATCGAACAACTCAATCCTTCTTATAAGAAGCGTTATATTCCTAACAGTCGTCAAGGAAGCAATCTAGTTTTACCAAACCAGTATATGAGTAATTTGCTGAGTCACTTGGGGCGTCCAGATTCTGAGGTAAAAAGAATTAATGTTAAACCGATTCCAGCACCCGTGATGATTGATTATAGTGAGAATAAAAATACTTCCGTTCATACGATCTTTGCGGGCGAAACCTACGAAAGCATTGCTGCTTATTACGGTGTAACGGTGGCGGATTTGAAGACTTGGAACCAACGTTCTGGTTATACACTCCAGCCAGGTAAGGAGCTTCGGGTTTATACACCAAAACTAGTTAATAGTCCAAAGTTTAAGCTACTAAATCCTGTGGCAACCCTAAGCATAAGACCTGTGGTTTCTAAAAAACCAAATACCATTGTAAAGAAAAAGAGATCATCCAATCAATCTGCTACTGCTAAAACAGAAAAGCGGGTGCTCCCTCAACTAAAATATCTCCCTCCGAAATCTGTCTTAAAGGATAATGAATATCTATATTACTTGATTGGAAAAAACGAAACCTTGCACGAAATTGCAGAAAAGTTTAACGGTGTTTCAATGAGTGATATTCTAGTGCTTAATAATGTCAATGATCCTTACGAGCTAAAAGCTGGAAATAAAATTAAGGTGAAACGGAAATAAAAAAAGTCGGAAGCAGATGCTTCCGACCCAATCTAATTAAATCATTTGACTAGACGTCAACCTGATTCAGGTGTTATTACTCAATTTCAATTTTACGATTCGTATCCTTCGTCTCTTCTACAATCTTCGGTAATACAATATTTAAGATACCATTCTCAAAGCTTGCTTTAATATGCTCCGCATCAATAGTTTCGTTTAACTGGAATCTACGCTCAAAATTGCTGAAGTCAAATTCTCGACGGGTATAGTTATTTTTCGTCTCCTCTGTTTCTGCTTCTTTCTTCGCACTGATGATTAAGGTCTCTTCTTCCACCTTCAAATGAATGTCTTCTTTTTTCAAACCAGGTACTGCTACTTCTAGCATAAACTGATCTTTCGTTTCAGATACATTGACGGCTGGTCTTTGATTGACAAAGGTGTTGGCCTTGGCTATTTCATTAAAAAAGGCATTAAAGTGTGCAGGGAAAAATGCATTTCTGCTACGTCGATTTCTTTTTGCTGAATAATTCATAATATAAATTTTTTTGTTTTTAAAAGTTATGATGCGATCTCTCGCGATTACACTTATTCCTTCATCAAGTCTTGTTCCATTCCAATTTTTAAGTCAAATCTTCCGAAATAAGCAAAAAATTACTGTCATAAAGTCATTTTCAAATAAAAATAAATGACATTTTGTCTTTTTAGTTTTTATTTTACGATTTTTGTTATTTTTATGATTACAAATGAAACACAAATCACTTTTTTGAGTTTATAATGTTGTATGTTTAACCAATTATAAGACAAACTGAAAAAATATAATTAAAAAGTTGAGAAAAAGTTTGCATTGAAAAACAATTAGTTTATATTTGCATCAGAAACAACATTGTTTGTTTAATTAAATTAAAAAATTTGTACAGCAATTAATCCACCTTTAACCCTGTTGTGCATCATATTCACACTTAAAATATTCTGATAATGTCTAAAGAAAACGACGCTAAGAAAAAAGCATTAGAAATGACGATGAGTCGTCTAGAAAAAACTTACGGAAAAGGTATTGTAATGAAACTTGGCGACAAGCAGGTTGTAGAAATCGATTCTATTCCTACGGGCTCTCTCAGCCTTGACCTTGCTCTGGGAATTAACGGATTACCCAAAGGCCGAGTCGTTGAAATTTATGGTCCAGAATCTTCTGGTAAAACTACTTTGGCGATTCATGCCATTGCAGAGTGTCAAAAGCAAGGCGGTATTGCTGCCTTTATTGATGCAGAACACGCATTTGATCGCTTCTACGCAGAAGCACTTGGTGTGGATACGGAAAATCTTTTAATCTCTCAGCCTGATAACGGTGAGCAGGCACTAGAAATCGCGGAAAACCTAATCCGTAGTGGTGCCATTGATATGCTAGTTGTGGATTCTGTTGCTGCCTTAGTACCACGAAGTGAGATAGAAGGAGAAATGGGTGATTCCAAAATGGGATTACAGGCACGTTTGATGTCACAAGCTATGCGTAAACTTACAGGTACCATCGGTCGTACCGGTTGTTGCTGTATCTTTATTAACCAATTAAGAGAAAAGATCGGTGTTATGTTCGGTAACCCTGAAACAACTACCGGTGGTAACGCACTGAAGTTTTATGCTTCTGTTCGATTGGATATTCGTAAGTCCGGTTCTGCCATTAAGGACAAAGAAGGAAACGTAGTAGGTAACCACGTAAAAGTGAAAGTGGTGAAAAACAAACTAGCTCCACCTTTTAGAATTGCTTTATTTGATATCACTTACGGAGAAGGTATTTCCAAAACAGGTGAGATCGTAGATTTAGGAGTAGATCAAGACATCATCGAAAAGAGCGGGTCTTGGTATAGCTACCAAGGGAGTAAAATCGCTCAGGGTCGCGAATCAGCTAAACTTTTCTTAAAAGATAATCCAGAGATTGCTTTAGAGATCGAAGAGAAAATTAAGGCAAAAGTTACAGGTGGCGACGATTATTTCGAGCCAGAAGATACGCCAGAGGAAGCTGCGCCAGAAGCAACTGCCAAAGAAAAAAAGGCTAAGAAGACAGAGACAACAGCAAAAGATAATTAATCTCTGTTCTTAAAAAGATAGTTATTTGTTTCAAAATAGGAAGCGGATCGAACTGTTGGTTTGATCCGCTTTTTTATTGACGCTGTTTTAAGGGAATAGGAAAAATATAACCTACTCCCTAAAACAATTTTATTTTTTCCATTCAAAAGAATTGATCATTTTTTCGATGTCCTTCTGAATAAAAGCGAGGACAGGCGCTAGAGAATCTGGTCGAGGACGAGACTGAAAATACAAAGCGCCATTCAAATAATTTTCGGTAGTATCTGTCAGAAAAAAAGAAAGCGGCGTTGCCGTAGGACCTTTATATCGAAAAATAAAACCACCTGTTTTTTGATTATTCTTGATAGGGATTTCGTCGATGGCATTTGCTTTTACAATATGCTTATTGGCCATTTTATAGGTATCCTCTCTTAGTCGTTCAAAAGTGTTATTCTGATCAATTGGATAATAGGTACAATAAAGTCGCGCATTAAAACCCGGATAGTTTAAATCAAACCAACAAGGGTGCGCGGGTTTTTCATTAAAGAATAAGGTGTCTTGTTGAACCTTAGCGTAAGTTGGATAGGTGAAAGAAAAATCACAAAAAGCTTCATCAAATTCTTGGTACGCTCTTTCGGGATACATAACTCTAGGAAAAGCGCGGGGCTTAGGCGTAAAAACGGGTGTATCCTGACAACTCCAGCAGCAGAGAAAACACACGATCAAAAAAGGTAAAACTCGATAGGATAATTGATTCATTAGAATAAAATTTTAGCGTATGTTCAACATGCTATGATTCTGCGAAAGCGATAAAATTTAAACAAGCGCTTACTTAGCTTTTGGTAACGTAATTTTTATTTGTTCTATTCTGCGTTTGTTGACCGATACTACTTCTAGCCTGTAATCTCCACTATAGACAACGCGGCCTTTTTTAGGGATAAATCCGATGATCTCCAAGAGTAAACCAGCCAGCGAATCTGCGTCTCCTTTTTCGTCATCAAATATTCCAGTGTCAATACCTACCACCCGACAAACATCATTTAACAATGTTTTTCCTTCAAAGACAAAATTCAAATCATCAATCTTTTTATAATCCACCTCAACGGTATCGTCAAATTCATCTTTGATTTCTCCGATCACTTCTTCCATAATGTCTTCTAAGGTAACGATGCCTGAGCTACCACCGTATTCATCTACCACAATGGCCATGTGCTGTCGCTTACTTTGAAATTCTTTGAGAAGATCACTGATTTTTTTGGCTTCAGGTACGTAATGTACCTCTGGCCGAATATTGCCTTGCCATTCAAAATCATCCGCTTCGTTTAAATATTTTAGTAAGTCTTTTACATATAAAATTCCTGTAACGTTATCAAAATCTTCGTCGAAAACTGGGATCCTTGAATAACCAGATTCTTTGATCTGTTTAATCAACTCTCCGAAAGTAGTTTTAAAATCTACCGCTACCACATCCACTCGGGAGCACATGATTTGCTTGACTGAAACTTCTCCAAACTTTACAATCCCTTTTAAGATATCGATTTCTTGTTGCTCATCTTTAACCGTTAATTCAATGGCTTGATCGATGTCTTCTTTACTGGTACTGCTTGCTCCAGTATGACGCGCTAGTTTTTTTTCAATAATTGAGGTGCCCGAAACGAGAAGATTACTCAGGGGCTTGAAAATAGTCGACAAAAACATCAACGGTCTAGACATAAAGCGCGCTATTTTCATATTGTTGAGCTTCGCATAAACTTTAGGAGCTACCTCACCAAAAAGAACCAACAAAAAAGTAACGCCGACCACCGTAATTCCAAAATGGACATTTTCTCCAAGTTGTTCACGCGTCATTCCAAAAAGCAAGCAATAATCCGGAACACCCCGCATCATCGCCACAAAATTAGCAACGGGTAAGGCCATTCGGAAGATATAATCCGAAAGAATAACGATACCAATATTGATAAAATTATTACTAATCAGTATTGTGGCCAACAAACGACGAGGAAACTCTTTAAGGGCTAGAATATCTTGAGAGGAACGGTTATGTTCTTGTTCTAGTTTTTCAAAATCACTGGCCGTTAAAGAAAAGAAGGCGACTTCTGAGCTGGAAATTAGCCCAGAACAAATCAATAGAAGAACAATAAGTAGAATACCAAAAAAAAGGCCTCCCCAGGAAATGGCTATTCCCGGAAACATCCAAAGGAAAAGATGATACGATAAATTAATCGACTCTACGTCCAATGTTTTTTTACTTAGTCAATAAAACTAAAGTCGTTTATGCATAGGCACAAACGACTTTAGAAGCGCAAAATACGAATTCTATTAAAATGGCAAATCGTCTCCATCTTCGCCAGCTGGCTGTTCTTCTTTAACCGCCTGGTTCGTGTTATTGGTTGCTGGTGCGTCGGCAGCGGTCGGCGTCGGCGTGTAACTTCCACCACCTTCTCCTCTGGCGCCTAACATTTTCATGGTACGTCCGACAATCTCCGTCGTATATCTATCATTCCCATCTTTATCTTGCCACTTTCGAGTTCTTAGACTCCCTTCGATGTATACTTGGCTTCCTTTTTTTAAATACTTTTCTGCTACACCAGCCAAGCCTCCCCATAGTGCCACATTATGCCATTCTGTATTCGTTACTTTTTCATTTGTTTTTTTATCCACATAGGATTCGCTGGTAGCTACCGAAAAAGCAGCGACAGAAGATCCTCCTTCAAAATGTCGAACTTCAGGATCTTTGCCTAAATTTCCAACAATAATGACTTTATTAATCATGTTTTAGCATTTTATTACTTACTCAAAATAGAATGGTAAGTAGGTAAACAAATTAGGTCTATTCTAAAAAGTTTGGAATATTATTTTCCCATTCTCCTAAAAGTTTAAATATAGCGATTTATCTTGTAAATACAAATCAATAATACGCGGAAATGCGTAGGTTTTTAGATCCTCACGGGAAATATTTTTCCATGCTTCTGGGGCATTATTCATTGGGTTTTCTAAGGTGATTTCAAAAAATAATGCGTTGATTTTTTGATGCGTAAGTTGCTGCGTAAAAGGAGCAGAAACACGGGTAATCTCAGCTTCCAAAGGGATGAGTTGTTGATAAGCGGTGGTGCTTTCTAATCCTTTTCGATCGAGCAGTTTATCCGTTTCTAAAAGTGGAAATTCGTAGAGTCCTTGCCAGATATCCTTCTCGCTCCGCTTTCTAGTCCAAACTTGATTTCCGTAATTGATGATTAAATAGTGGAAAAAACGACTGCGCTTTTTCAATTTTTTTGACTTGATAGGTAACTGACTGACTATGTCTTCTTTCCGGGCAATACATGCTTTAGCCAACGGACAGATTTTACAATTTGGCTTGGCAGGTACACATTGCGTAGCACCAAAATCCATGATCGCTTGGTTATAGTCAGCTGGTTGTTTTTTAGCCAATAATTCTTGGGACAATTTGGTAAACGTTTTTTTTCCAGCCGTGGTGTCTATTGGTTCCTTAATTCCTAAGTAACGAGATAAAACGCGATAGACGTTCCCATCCAAAACCGCATACGGTAGATCGTAAGCAAAGGAAGCAATCGCTGCTGCCGTATACGTTCCTACGCCTTTCAGTTTTAAAATATCTTCGTATGCTGTGGGGAAAACACCGCCATAATTATCACGAATATCTTTTGCCGTAAAATGTAAATTTCTAGCTCTAGAATAATAACCTAAACCTTCCCATAGTTTAAAAATCTCATCTTCCGGAGCATTGGCCAAGTCTGTAATCGTCGGATAAGCTTTTTTAAATTTTTCAAAATAAGGCAAGCCTTGGGCAACTCTTGTTTGTTGTAAAATAATTTCTGATAACCAAATGAGATAAGGATTTTTTTCTCCCTTCCACGGCATGGGACGATGATTTTTCCCAAACCAAGTCAATAATTTTTTAGTAAAAGTATTCCTCATTTTCCAAAAATAGCCAAAAAAAAACGGTACAACCGAGGTCATACCGTTCCTATTCATTTTAGCCTTTTATTTATTAACTAATCTTAGCATGTAGTTTTACCAATTCTGTATTGGCGTATCTTCCCAGCACTAACTGTTTTAGCTCTTTGCGGGCAAAAAAGATTCGGCTCTTTACCGTTCCTAATGGTAATCCTAATTCATCCGCTATCTCTTGATACTTAAATCCTTTGTAATGCATCAAGAAGGGGATTCGGATAATTTCATCTAGGCCACCAATCATTTTGGAAAGTTCTTCCATCATAATATTAGATTCAGCTCCATTATCAACCGCATTACTGCCTGAATTGATATAGAACATATTATCTGTAGAATCGATAATGGTTTTAGAACGAGCTTTTTTACGATAATTATTGATGAAAATATTTTTCATGATGGTAAAGCTCCATGCTTTAAAGTTGGTACCAATGCGGAATTTATCTCGATTGGTCAACGCTCTAAAAGCAGTTTCTTGGTAAAGGTCCTTTGCATCCTCTCCGTTTTTAGTAAGATTGTACGCAAAATTATGTAGTAAGCTATCAAGCTTATTAAATTTATTATTGAACTCATGAACTGTCATAGCACTAATTTTAGAGGTTTTAAAATTATTCTTCATTTGATAACTCAAAGATACACATAAGTTAAACAAAATCAAACAAGTCAGGCCTTTTACAGATGGTAATCTATCACAAAAAGCGGCTAATTTAATTTAAAATATATTTATAAATCATTAACAATCAACTATTTACTACTTACAAGTGTAAACTTATTAAACTTTTCCTATTTTCAATAAAAAATGAAAGATAGTCTTCGTCATGACACTTATACCCCGAAATCTGAATAAAAACAACTAATTCTGAGGCTAAACACTATCCACGCGACTTTATGATCATGACTGCGGCAATTATCGAAAAAATAATATTGGGAATCCAGACGCCCACGATTGCAGGAAGGTCATCATTGGTAGAGAAAGTAGTAGAAAATTTAGAGATGAAAATAAAAATAGCACCAATTGCTACCCCAATAGCTAGCTGAAACCCCATGCCTCCTCGTATTTTGCGAGATGATACAGCAAAACCAATTAAAGTTAAAATGATAATAGTAAAAGGCTCAGCAGTTCGTCGATGGAGTTCTACTTCGTAGACTTTTGTGTTACCTACACCCCGTCCTTTTTCTTTTTGAATAAAGCTATTCAAGTCTGGAGTAGTCAGCATTTCCTTATGATTAATGTAGCGCACAAAATCATCCGGTGTCAGATTAAACGTGGTATCCATCGTTAGTTTTTCACCATTTACAAATCCTTCTTTGACACCATCAAAGGTTCGCTCCGTATAGTTGCGAACTCGCCACTTATCTGGGGGCCCTAACCATTCTGCTGATTGAGCTTTTAATAGATAGACCATTTTATTATCGACGATTTTTTCAATACGAAAGTCTGCTGCTTTTTTGGTTTTTTTATTAAAATGATCGATATAAATTTTGGTATTAGGTCCGATAAAAAGGTGAACATCTTTTGTTTTCCCTTTGTCGTTATTTTTCCAGATATACTCATGTTGGAAACTATAATGTTTTTGATTACCCAATGGAATAATGTAATGGTTACCTATGAGATGAATTCCAAATAAAATTAAACTGCCGATCAGATAGGGTCGCATCAAACGACGGAAAGAGATTCCTGCGTTAAGAATAGAAATAATCTCAGAATTATAGGCCATGCGTGCCGTAAAGAAAACTACGGTGATCAACGCGTAAAGAGGAAACAATAGCCCATTAATCCACAACACCCAATTGATGTAATAGTCTCCAAAAATTTCTCCTACAGAAACATTCCCTTCGATAAATTTTTCCGTATTCGCACTTAAATCTATAATAATAGAGATAAGGGTAAAAACAAGGACTGAAAAGAAAAAGGTAGATAGAAATTTTTTTATAATATATCTATCCAGAATTTTAAGCATATTTTTTTGCTTTTTGCTATTTGCTATTTGCCGCTTGCTTCTTGCTCTCTTCTATCGCGTTTGGAGAGAGCAAGAGGCAAATAGCATTCATAAATATTACAATCGTCGTTGGACTCGTTCTACCATACTGGTTTTCCAAGTTGAAAAATCTCCTGCAACGATATGTTTTCGGGCCTCCTGCATCAACCATAGATAGAAGCTCAGATTATGCAAACTCGCTATTTGCCCACCGAGAATTTCTTTACTCTGAATTAAATGTCTCAAATAGGCTTTAGAATGTGTTCGTGTAGTGGTACAATGACCGTCTGGGTCAATGGGACTATGGTCATCTTTCCATTTACCATTCTTGATATTAATAATTCCATTTTGAGTGAATAGATATCCGTGACGAGCATTCCGCGTCGGCATGACACAATCAAACATATCTATTCCCAAAGCAATGCACTCCAGTAAGTTTGCAGGCGTTCCCACTCCCATTAAATAACGTGGTTTATCCTTTGGTAGTATTCCACAAACAAGCTCCGTGGCCCGATACATTTCTTCTGCTGGCTCTCCTACTGAAAGACCTCCAATCGCGTTAGCGTCTCGCTCATAGCTGGCAATGGTTTCGGCAGATTGTTTTCGGAGGTCATCATAGGTACTTCCTTGTACGATAGGAACAAAGGATTGTTTATAACCATAATGTCCTTGTCCTTTATCAAAATGATCGCAACATCTTTTGAGCCAACGATGGGTCATCTCCATAGATTTTTTTGCGTAGCGATAATCACAAGGGTAAGGTGTACACTCATCAAAAGCCATGATGATATCAGCGCCGATAGCCCGCTGAATATCAATGGCAATTTCTGGACTAAAAAAATGCCGCGACCCGTCAATGTGAGATTGAAAGGTAACCCCTTCTTCTTTTATTTTTCGGCGGTGGCTTAACGAATAAACTTGATACCCGCCACTGTCCGTCAAAATGGGATGTGGCCAGTTAATAAATTTATGTAAACCACCTGCGCTTTTCAGTATATCAATGCCAGGCCGGAGGTAGAGATGATAGGTATTACCGAGAATAATTTCGGCTTCAATTTCATTTTTCAGTTCTGCTTGATGTACCGCTTTGACCGTACCCGCAGTACCTACGGGCATAAAAATTGGCGTTTGAATTTGGCCGTGATCGGTTGTAATGGTTCCTGTTCGAGCATTAGAGCCAGGATCCTGATGTTCCAATTTAAATTTCATGCAGTAAGACGATTGCTGTCCAAGCTTAAAAGAATACCCGTCATCATCGTAAAGGCTAAGATGGAAGAACCTCCGTAACTAATGAATGGTAAAGGAATACCGATGACAGGGACTAATCCCATGGTCATACCGATATTGACAAAAAAGTGGACAAATAATATACCGGCAAAACTATAAGCATAGTAGCGGGAAAAATCTGCTCTTTGCCGTTCTGCCAGTACCGTAATTCTTAATAGTAATAATAAAAATAATCCGACAATTCCCACCGTTCCCACAAAGCCTTGTTCTTCTCCTACTGTACAGAAGATAAAATCAGTGGATTGTTCGGGAACATAGTTGAGTTTAGTCATTGTTCCTTCTAAAAATCCTTTACCCTGTAATCCTCCAGAGCCGATGGTATTTTTAGATTGAATGACATTGTATAAGGCTCCTCGTGGATCTGCCTTGGAAGGTTGTAACCAGACATTGAGTCGGTCTTGTTGGTGACGAGGTAATTTATTAAATGTATAATTTGAGGCGACGGCAAAAAAACCAGCGATCACCAAAAGAAAATACATGGGTTTAATGATGTCTCGGCGGCGGCCTTGATATTGTAAATAAGTCATTCCTAATAAAGCAACTCCAGTAATTGCCATGACAGGAATTTCAAAACCCTGAGTCATTCCGCTGATACTTAATACGACATAAGCCATAAAGCCTATTAACCAATAAAGTCTTTTCTTTTTTTGAAAATTAACCATCGCAAATATGGCTAGTAAAGCCAACCCCAACAAAATATAGATCGGATTAAATACTAGCCCCAGAATAGAGACAGTCGCTACTGAAATTCCCAAAATATAAAGGTTGGCATTAAACCCTTCCCGAAACAGAACGATTAAAAAAGAGGTGAATACCAAGGCAGAACCTGCGTCTGGTTGCATCAGAATCAGAATGATTGGTAAGACAAATAATCCGATAGCAGTTACCTGCGACTTTAAATTATTGATTTGAGTGCTATAGGTACTGAGGTAAGCAGACATGGCCAGAGCGGCTCCTAATTTCGCAAATTCTGATGGCTGAAGGGTAAATCCCGCAATCGCAAACCAAGAAGTAGCATTATTGATTTCTTTACCAAGAATTAATACCAAGACCAGCATGATGATCGTGGTCGCGTAGATCAGATAAGCAAAAGTCCGCCAAAAATTCCAATCAATAAACAAAAGTAGCAAAAGCATAATCATGGAAACTCCAATAAACATGGTTTGTTTCCCAACATTATTATCCAAACTAAAAACCATTTCCGTAAAACCCCGACCTTCTTCATAACTAACCGCATAAATCATCAACCAGCCAATGGCTACCAAACTCAGAAATAACGAAAGGGTAATCCAGTCAAGATTCTTTAATCCCGAAGCTACATTTCTACTACTCATAGTGGATAATAATTAATATCCCAATAACTGGCGGGCGGCAATTTGATTATCCTTAGTAGGATATGCACTAGGAAATTTTTTCTTAAGGCGATATAGCAATTCAGTTGCTGCTAGCTTAGAAGCAAACGCACCTGCTCGCAACTTGTAGTAAGGTTTTTCATGTTTCCAATCAAAGAGCATTCCTGGATAGTCTCGTTGAAATTCTGCTTTTACTTTTTCTAGCATTTGACGGTCCGTAGTTGCTAGAATCTGAATTCTCCAGCCCGAGACATACTCGTTGAGTTGATTTTGCTGACCCATATGGTACATCATTCTGGTAATGATCGTCGCTTCTTTTACATAAACGTTTTGCTGTGCCTCCATCTGACTACTTCCTACTAGGAAGAGGACCAGTAACAAAATCATACTTCTATACTTTCTCATATGAATAATTTTTTCACAAAATAACAAAAAACAGCCTAAAGACAAGAATGGTCAATGACGAAAAACCATCATTGACCATTAATCTATTAAATGGTAAGAAAAAACAACCTACCCTTTACCGTGGCATTGCTTGAATTTTTTACCACTTCCACAAGGACAAGGCTCGTTACGGCCTATTTTTTTCTCAGTTCGCTTAAAGGTTTCTGGCTTTCGTCTACTAACACTTTCGCCGGCTGCTCTCGCAGCAGTGCCTGATCCTCCTCCTTGTTGACGACTAGTCTGTACTTTACTTAAATCTGTCTTCTGCTCTTTTGCTTCTCTGACGTTTTGCGCCTCCGGGATAATGATCCTACCGTTGGCTAATGCCGATGTTACTTGCTCATTAATCGACTGAATCAATTGTTCGAATAAATTAAAAGCCTCCATCTTGTAAATAACCAAAGGATCCTTTTGCTCAAACGAAGCAGCTTGCACCGACTCTTTGAGTTCATCCATTGACCGCAAGTGTTCTTTCCACTCCTCATCAATAACAGATAGCGCGATGGCTTTTTCAATATCTCTAGCAATAGACTTTCCGTCAGAAGCAATCGCATCTTCAATATCAGCTGACACATTCATTCCTTTGGTTAAGCCAGTAGCGTAAGGAATAGAAACTCTCTTATATTGATTACTCTTATTTTCGTGAACATCTCTGATGAATGGCATCACATAATCTGCAATCCGCTGATTTTTTTCTTCGTAGAAATTTAAAAACTGCGCTTCAAAACGATCAATTAAATGGTCTTCGTTGCCATCGTTAAATTCATCTTCTGTAATTACTGGATCAATACCTGCATATTTCAATGAAGCTTCTCGGAAAGTTGCATAAGATCCATTTTGGCGGTGTGAGACAATGAGACTTTCTGTCAAAGAAGTAAGCATCGTATTGATATCCACTGCTAAACGATCGCCTGATAAGGCATTATTTCTTTTGGTATAAATCGCTTCTCGCTGAATATTCATTACATCATCATATTCCAAAAGACGCTTACGAATTCCGAAGTTATTTTCTTCTACTTTGGTTTGTGCCCGCTCAATAGATTTGGTCACCATAGAATGTTGGATAACTTCTCCGTCCTGATGTCCCATTTTATCCATCAGTTTCGCAATTTTTTCCGATTGGAACAATCGCATTAAATTATCTTCTAGCGATACATAAAACTGTGAACTACCAGGATCTCCTTGTCGTCCAGAACGTCCTCGTAACTGCCGATCTACTCGTCGGGAATCGTGCCGTTCGGTACCGATAATACCTAGACCACCGGCATTCTTTACTTCGTCAGAAAGTTTGATATCCGTACCACGACCCGCCATATTGGTGGCAATGGTTACCTTACCTGGCTTACCCGCTTCCGCTACGATATCGGCTTCTCGCTGATGTTGCTTCGCATTCAGTACATTATGGTCAAGGCCTCGCATACTCAACATTCGACTCAATTTTTCAGAAATATCTACCGAGGTGGTACCTACCAATACGGGGCGTCCGGCATCAGTCATTTTAACGATCTCGTCAATAACTGCGTTGTACTTTTCTCGGCCAGTTTTAAAAACTAAATCCTCTCGGTCATCTCTGACAATCGGACGATTGGTTGGAATCACCACTACATCTAATTTATAGATTTCCCAGAGTTCACCAGCTTCTGTCTCGGCTGTACCCGTCATTCCTGCGAGTTTGTGATACATCCGGAAATAATTCTGGAGTGTTACAGTAGCGTACGTTTGGGTAATTTCTCCAATCTTTACATTTTCTTTGGCTTCCAAAGCCTGATGTAATCCGTCAGAATATCGTCGACCTTCCATCATACGTCCCGTTTGCTCATCGACAATTTTCACTTGTCCATCCATCACGACATATTCTTCGTCTTTTTCAAACAAACTATATGCTTTCAGCAACTGGTTAATACTGTGTAGTCTTTTTGATTTAGCTGAAAAGTCGCTAATTAATTCAGTCCGCGATTCGTTTTTTTCTTCGTCACTCATTTCCTCATCACTATCGATCATCATGAGTTCCGTTGCCATATCGGGCATTACAAAAAAGTCTGGATCTTCTCCACCTCGAGCGAGTGCCTCTGCCCCTTTTTCTGTCAGATCAACACTTCTAGTTTTTTCTATAATCGTATATAACAAGGGTTCGTCCACCAAATGCATATTTTTGGATTGCTCCTGCATGTAGTGATTTTCTGCTTTTTGGAGTAATACCTTATTTCCTTCTCCACTCAAAAACTTGATTAAAGGTCGATATTTAGGCATGGCACGGTGAGCACGTAGCAAAGCCATTCCTGCCTCCCCTTCTTCGACACCCGTAATATTATCCTTGATTAAGGATTTAGCCTCCGCTAGATATTTTGTTGCCAGTTGTTTCTGGGCATTGATTAATTTTTCTACTCTTGGTTTCAACACTTCATATTCCTGCTCTTCTGTTCCTTTTGGAACGGGACCAGAGATAATTAATGGCGTTCGAGCATCATCAATCAACACAGAATCCACCTCATCAATCATCGAGAAGTGGTGCTTGCCCTGTACGCGCTCGCCAGCAGATTGCACCATATTATCTCTCAAATAATCAAATCCGAATTCGTTATTTGTCCCGTAAGTAATATCCGCTTTGTAGGCAGCCACTCGTTGGGGAGAATGCGGACGGTATTTATCAATACAATCAACCGTCAGGTATAAAAATTCGAAGATAGGTCCAATCCATTCGCTATCTCGAAGGGCTAGATAATTATTGACGGTAATCACATGTACGCCTTGACCGCTAAGGCCATTAAGGTAAGCGGGTAGCGTTGCCACTAATGTTTTACCTTCACCGGTAGCCATCTCCGCTACTTTTCCGTCGTGCAGAACCATTCCACCAATAAGCTGTACATCATAGTGGACCATATTCCAGACGATTTCTCCTCCGGCAGCCATCCAACGATTTTTCCAAGTGGCTTTATCACCATCAATCTGGATATAATTTTTAGAAGCAGCCATTTCACGGTCATGATCGGTAACAGATACCACTAGTGTTTCATTTTCGCTAAATCGACGAGCCGTTTCTTTTACTACGGCGAATGCTTCTGGGAGTATCTCTTTGAGAATGACTTCTAGGTGTTTATCGCGCTCTTCTTTGAACTTATCTATTTCTTTGAATAATGCTTCTTTAGCATGAATATCTTCCGTATTACGTGCTTCCGCCTCGGCATTTTTAATATCCTCATCGATTCCTTTGAGGTGCTCGGCGATACGTTCCCGAAAAACCAAGGTTTTATTACGGAGTTCGTCGTGACTAAGACTTTGGTAAGATTCGACTAGTCCGTTGATTTCATCGACAATAGGCGTATAGTTTGCCACGTCTTTCTCGTACTTGGTTCCGAATATTTTACCAACCAATTTTGTGATGGATTTAAACATAATTTTTTCTTCTAAAATGTGAAGGTGTAAAGATAAGCAATTGTATGGCGTCTATAGGTCATATTTCATACCATTACGATAATTGTTATTTTTATGCGCCATTTTGGCATTTTATTCTTGATTTCACTGCCAGAATAGTTGTTTTATTTTCAGTTCTAACGTTTTATACTTAAAAAATCACCATGCGACTTTTGTTCTCTTTTTTGCTAATACTGTTTATGATAGGTTTTCAGTGGAGTTGTGGTTCAAATAAAGTCCATGATATTGGCAACTATTATTATCCTCTAAACGCTTTAGAACGGGGAGTAGTTTATGAGTATCAACCTACGATGACAGATACACTTCCCGAAGAATATTGGTATTTCAGAAGTATTTATACCGATTCGATGGATTACCTTACCGCTAATTATTACGATCATAATTTTATCGTCCGACAATTTACAACGGAAGAGATTCTCGTCAACGGTTCTGCCATCAAAGATTATTTTCTATATGGGGTAGATTCTCTGGGTTTTCAAACACAGATTCCGGCAGAAATAAAAGGTGCGACCGCCTTTCCTTTTGAAGTAAGAGACTCTGGTGGCGTCTTCCTCACACATCTTAAATGGATTTATCAAAAAGAACCCGAAATTAGTACTACCGTCATTAAAAATAGACGCTATCAAGGAAAAACAACTTATAATTTTAAAGGCAAAAAATACGATTGCGTAGTCTTTGAATTAAAAGAGTTGGTCGATGATTTTAACAATGGGCACTGGGAAAAACAATACAACGGGAAGGAAGTTTACGCCAAAGGTCTAGGATTAATTTATTACGAAAAAAAGGTAGACGATAATTTTGTGCTAAGCTATGAACTCGTCGATACTTTTGCCATGACAGAATTGGAAAGGCGCTTTAGAGGTACGATGGGTTTCCGTTAAGGAATCGGTCATTAGGCCATTTCTTTTACCCGTTTTTCTTTCTTCTTCTTTTTAACAGAACTAACGAATTTATTCACCCGATTATTTACGCGCCATCGGAAGAACAGATCTCCCACAATTAATATGATCCAACCTGCTCCAAAGAGGATATTTCTCACTAGTTCTATCAAGTCAATATAAGCAGTAAAAAAAGGTCTTACTAGACAAAGTTCTAAAGCAATAATACCAGCAGTCAATAAGAATAAAAAGACGCTGACCGCACGAGTAGATTTGAGGTAACCCGGTTTTTCTTGTCGGCCACATTTTTTTAGGAAGCGAATCGTAAGTTCATTTCCACTATCCATCTTGATTAATTCTTGTAGAATATGGCTTGCTTTATCATATTCCATCAAGTTGTAGTGGGCAGCCGCTTTTTTAAATAAAATATTAAAAAAGACATCCTCTCCGTGATAGTATTTGATATTTTGTTCGATGGTGATGGCGATCGCCTGATCTGCTACGACAAGAAAACTATGATAGGTACCGATTTCAAATAAGGCTTCGGCATAGGTCAGTAATAGTTCGAAATATTCGTTGAATTCTAGGTGTACAATCTCATCTGTACGGGATTCAAAAAACCGTACAATATTACGAAACTCGCTTTGTTCAATTCCTTTAAATTCCTGATAAACGCTGGAATGGTAAAATGAATCTTCTGTCTGTCGCATTTCAGATAAATTTGTAAAATTCGTAATGTATCGTTTTCCTGTCATGAAGGCTTCTAAGTAGCCTACAATACACGGTAACCTAAATTACTTAAAATTTTGATCATGCTTTTTTATCCTACTCTTCGTCTCGTCCTCCCCTTAATAGCTAAGGCTATTAGGGTCCGGGCGTTCCTCGATTAGAAAAAAAATTCATAGCTCAAAATATCAATTTACCTAGATTACAGTGTATTTAATTTGTAAAGTTGTGGTTTTGAGGGAGTAGCATCCAAATCAAATGGGGCTATTCCAAGCATTAACAAAAATAAACCGTCTTTGATTTTATTCGGAACGTATATTAACTCCGTGATGGTGGCATTTTTACGAACCGATGACGGATATTGCCAGAAAGCTTTGTGTGCTAGCAGTTTTCCGTCGTCTTCTTCTCGATCTACGGATGGCAGATCAATTAATAAATGCTGTACACCTGATTCTACTAAAAAGCGAATCGCTTTATGGTGTATATAGGGTGGATTGCTACCGGAATATTTTTTCTGCTTTTTGGCAAGCGTATTCGGTAGCGTTCGGATAATTAGTGCTTCCGTCGTGATCAGCTTTTTTAACTGCTTTATCTGACGGTAGGTTATTACCTGATCTCCATTTTTAGCCGTTTCAGGGGGAATACTAATTACTCTAGCAAGATAATGAAATTTCTTCAAAGATGCATTAATCGAATATTTTTTGGTTGCAATATGTCCGACGCATTCCGTATGAGTTCCATTTCCATGTGGATTGAACTTAACATTCTTGAAATTGACTAGACCTCCCTTTTTGGTATCCCCTATAAAATCTCCCGCAACAACTGGAGTAATCTCCACCGATGGCGCATAAAAACAGTTTACTCCGCGGTTGCCCGGCAAAAGGGGAATCGAAATATCAAGGGGTTTGGAAAGGTCAGCTTGGAAGGCCTGATCCTCGTGATGAAGGGTGATGATCATTAATTGGTGTTTTTGATATCTGCAAGTTCTGTTTCTCGTAAAGACGCAGAAACGCAGAGATTTTTATCGTGTAAATCTTTTATCGTAAAGGTTGATTCCCTCGCTGTAAAAATAAGTGTCAGAAAGATAAAAGGCTAACAATTCGATAGAAAAGCGCTTTAATGTTGTGGTCTTTAGTTCCGATTGTCCACTCCCCAGGCAAGTTTTCCTCTAATCGTTTTTAAGAAACTTTGGTCTTGTAGCTGAATGAGGTTGATCGTAAAATCGCATTTGCGAACCGCGAGCTGATGATCTGAGGTGACCGTCTCAAAGCGCGAATCCATCGTACATAGAAAATTATCCGTTCTACCTTCTACTTCAAAGGAAATAACGGAGGTATCTGGAATTACAATGGGCCGAACATTTAGATTGTGAGGCGCTACTGGCGTAATAATAAAATTACCAGATCCCGGAAAAATGATGGGCCCTCCACAACTCAGCGAGTAGCCAGTAGAACCGGTCGGAGTGGAAATAATTATACCATCTGCCCAGTAAGAATTGAGATACGCTCCGTTGACATAAGCATGGATCGTAATCATCGATGAGGTATCCCGCTTTAAAAGGGTACAATCGTTCAGTGCAAAGGGAATTTCGCCGTGTAGCGGCATGTTGGATTCTAGATAAAGTAACTGGCGCTCATCAATTTTATACATTCCTTTTTGCAGCAACTTTATAGCAGCTCGGATTTGCGTTTTTTCAATATCCGCTAAAAAACCCAACCGTCCCAAATTGATGCCAAGAATAGGCACCTTACTGTCTCTAATTTCTGTGATGGCGTTTAGGATCGTTCCGTCTCCGCCAAGGGTGATCACGTAATCAAATTTACGCATCCGAAAATCTATGTATCCTTCAAATTTGCCGAGATCTTGTTGAAGGGTCAGTTTTTCTCTTACTTTGGATAAAAATGGCTCGTTCACATAAGCATTGATACCCTCTTCGTAGAGAATGTCAAAGAACTCCTGGACCGCAGGAATATCTTTATCTTTTAATTGCTTACTGAAAACGACTATTTGCATTAGAAATTGAATTGGTAGTGTAAAAATAGGGCATTTTCTCCTAAATGATTTACACTGTACTGAAACTGAATAATTTTATCATTATAAAACACGAAATCTAATCCCGGTCCTCCTCCCCACAACCAACGATTTCCTAAAGAATTATACTGCGTAAACTGCGTATCATTGGCAATTCCCACATCATTATTGAGACTTAGATAAACCTGAAAAGGCATTACCCGAAACTGCGGTATAAGCATCAGATTTCCCCAATTAATTTCTTTATTAAAAACTTGAAAACGCAAGCTAGATTTTAAATAAAAATAGTCTAATCCGTCAATCACGTAAAATTCATATCCTCGCAAAAAATCTTCTTCGTAACCCATCGCCCAGTAATTATTATAGGGTTGTTCTCCTCGTATGAGCGCAACCCGAGTTTTGGCAATGGCTTCCAGGCTAATCCTTTCAGTAAAAGGAAAATATTTCGCGTAGGACGTTGTTAAATACATGCCATTTCGATCATTAAAAATACCGAAACCTTCTTTCTCAAAACTCACGCTTAGCATTTGTCCTTTCCTTGGATAAGGTTTAAAATCTCGATTATCAAACGTATAATTATAAGAAAAATAGAAAAGTCGTTGTCGTGTATCTCCGTTGAGGAAATACTTATCATTCAATGCTTGAATCACATAATCATCAATGGTATTTTGGTGAAAATTGATCTTCGCCGTATGGTATTGAAAGATGCCTTTGCGGTAGGATAGTCCACCACCAATCCGAAAACGGCGTAGCAAAACCTTATCTTCAAAACGTTGGAAAAGCAGCCGATTTCCGACTGTTTTATACCCAATATCCTTATTTTCGGCAAAAAAAGCTTCTCCTATAATTCCTAAATTAGGATTGCCTCCAAGAGTGGGTAGCGTATAACTTACTTCATATTTTCGAGTAAATCCGAATTGGATAACCGTTTTTAACCGGTCTCTTCTCCCCGTCAAATTGATGTGGTAAAATCGCATTCCATAGTTGACTCTTTGTAGCGATCGGTTTTGTTCTACCCACCAAACATTAAAATTTCGATCTGCTAATTCAAAAATTGGGGCAGGATAAAAAAACCAATTTTCTTGAAAATCTATGGCGACTTTTATATTTCCAATATCTTCATTCCATTCCTTCACATTTATTTTTACTAAAATAAATAACCCTGTATTTAATAATTGTAATCGATTCGTTTCAAGAATAGTCGATAGGTCATTTACTGCAATAATATCTCCCTCTTTGAGATCCATTTCTCGCAGAATCGTTTGGCGTTTTGTTTTTCGATTCCCATCCAAAATAATTTCGGAAACGGTAATAGAATCACGTTGACCAAACAAAGTACTAACCGTAAAAAGGAGAGAAATCCAGATTAAAAGGCGCAGAAGGGAGGAGAAACGTGGATCAGACATTTAAGTAAGACATGAGGGAATCGTAGCGATCTCGCAAGCTGTCGAAATAGGCGGCTTCCTGAAAAGACGCTTTGACCTGCAAATCAAATCGTTCGAAGGAAGCTATAATCCGTTGAATTTCTGGTCGATTAATTTTCAGTGTTACATCAATTAAGGTAGAATCGATGGTTGAAGTAATAAAACTACTCAGGATCACTGAGTTTTCAGACTCGACGATTCTTGCCAGTTGTGCTAGAGAATAATCTCTTTTTCCCATCTCTAAGACGATGATACTACCGGGCTCTTTAAAAGAACCAATACTAGCAAAAAATCGTAGTAGATCTTCTTGAGAAATTAATCCCAGATATTCTTTTTCATTATTTACAACCGGAATAGTAGTTAATTGATAATCGCTGACCAACCGCAATACCTCATAAAGGTGGTCACTGCTTTTGACATAGGGTCGATTGATCGATAATTTGTAAGAACCAACGGCTTCTTCGACGTCATGATCTAGGATATCATCTTCAGAGATTAATCCGAGTAGTTCTGTATTATTGACAATGGGCAGGTGTTTGACGTAAAAATCACTCATCACGCTGAGCGCGTCTTCCCCGGTATCCGAAGTTCTAAGGGGGACGATGGTCTGTGATAAAAGATTATTGGCAATCACGCTAAAAGATTTTGGGTTAAATTTTTGTAATTAAACGTTTCATACAAGATTAACGAGAAAAAAGCACGACTGTTGGACTCAACGCCAATTTTCAAGAAAAAAGTAACGTGTTTGACAGTTAGAAATCGAGGTTGAGGAACAATATCTTTTCTCTAGTACCAAAAGTGCACTTAAAGTTGATAATTGTAAAGAGAAATTGATATTATTTTTTGATTGGGCCTAAATTTTTACCCAATCTAAAGTGGATGCTAACTTTGAAGTGTATATAGAGTGGATAAATTTAGCCAAGTAATCTCTTTTTTTGCAAGCTGAATTCTTCCTCAGTTAAAAGGCCTTGCTCTCTTAGTTCTGCTAATTTTTTAAGTTGTTCTAAGAGGTTTTGGCTTTCCAATATATTTCCAGGCTTATTTTCTTTAGCCTTTTGGCCTAGTCGGTATTTATTTTTTTCAAATTCTTCAAATTCATCTTGAATTCGTAGGTAAGCTAAAGCATCGTGGGTTTTTATTTTTCCAAAATCCGTAAATCCCAGCGCGGTGGCTTTGTCCAAATGCTCAAAAGCCTTTTCTTTTTGTTCGGTCAACGAATAAGCACAGGCTAAATTAAAATGAACAGCAATATCTTTTGGATTTATTTGGAGGGCTTTGTTGAAATCCTCAATAGATCCTTCGTAATCATAGTCTTTATATTTTTCTATTCCACTATTTTTAAAAGGATTGCTTTTAGGCTTAGGAGTCGGTCGGCTGGCAGGACGTTCGTAATCACGACGAGCGGGGCGCTGATATTCCGGCTGTCGTCCACGGCGGTTATAGTCTCGCTCGCGGCGGCGGTTATCTCGTGGATTTCGGGGACCATTACCGTTTGGTGGTTGATTATTCGTTGCCGATTTGAAGATAACAAAAGCGACAAAAGCAAAAATCATCAGAGGTACGGGCAAACCGAAGGCTGAAAGAATAATAAAGAGAAAAAATAGAGTACCTGGGTTAATGTCTTTCATTTCATAAATTTGTGCATAAAAGCTGCTCTAAAGCTCCAACAAATATACGACTATCCGAGCAATTTCTTTTTTTGAGCGGCAAATTCTTCCTCAGTTAGTAGTCCACGTTCTCGTAAAGCACCCAGTTGTTTGATTTGTTCTAATAAATCTGGTGGATTGGCCAATAAATCATTCTTTTTAGAACTTGCTTTTCGGGGATTCATCACACGGCTTTCCAGGGCTTCGTATTCCGGTTGTAAGCGTAGATAGGCGAGGGCATCGTGATTACGGATACGGTGATAGTCCTTAAATCCCAATTCAATGGCTCGATTTAGGTGAAAGTATGCTTCGTCCTTTTGTTCTAATAAAGAATTAGCACAGGCAAGATTAAAATGCACTGAAATATCGTTGGGTTCGGTTTCTAATACTTTTAAAAAATCCTCAATTGCCTCTTCATACTCATAGGCTTTATACCGCTGAATACCACTGGCCTTGTAGGGATTCATTTTATTATAATCTGGTTTTTGAGCAGTAGGTCTACGATGACGGGGTGGGGATGTCGTCTTGCGAAAATCATCCGCTTGATAGGCTCGGGAACGGCGATTACGTTGGCGATTATACTCGTATTCATCCATCTCATCCAAATCTTCGCGTCGATGTAGGTCAACGTATTTGGAATTATATTTTAAATCAAAAATCTTTCTATCCATAAAAAGGAAGGTAAAAAAATCAATGATTTGTAATATCACAGAGATTCCTACCAGTGAGAGTACACAATATAATATGCCTAGTTTGGTCTGTCCAAGATAAAACCGGTGTGCTCCAAACATGCCCAAGAAAAAGGAGAATAATACGACTATATTTTTGTCTTTCATCATTACTGTAACAAACTGAGGTGGGGCGAAGTTGTTTAAAATTAAAAAAAATATCTATGCGAATTTATCTTTTCCGTTCTTTTGATAATTAATAGTAATTTTGTTTTACTTGAATATTTTACAAGTCAATACCGTGAAATCGTCAGGATAATCTTGTCTACCCTTAAAAACATCGATATGATTCATTAATTCTTGATTAAATTCTTTGGCTGAAAGGGTAGTTTTGTTTTGAACAAATTCCATGAGCGCTTCTTCATCAAAATATACTTCTGCGTCGTTTTGCATATCCGTTAATCCATCTGTATAGGCCAAAATCGTGGTGTCTTCGTTAATCGAAACCTCGCCTAAATCCATAAAAGGTAATTCTGGAAAGGAGCCCAAAATAGTACAGCCCTCTCTTAAAGTATCTTTTTTGTTTTTTGAAAATATTACCGGTGGATTATGTCCAGCATTACAATAAGTTAATTTACCCGTATCTCGTTTATACACTCCAACGAAAAAGGTCAGATGTTTATCTCCTTTCGTAATTCTAAAAAGAGAGGTATTTAATTCTCTGACAAAAGTTTCCAACGCTGTGCTCGCCATGAGTAAGCTATGAAAGTTTGCTTGAAAATTTGCCATCAGTAAAGCCGCCGCCAATCCTTTACCAGCAATATCGGCAATACAAAAAACCAAAGTTCCGTCCTTAAATTCTACATAATCAAAATAATCACCCCCCACTGTTTGGTGTGGTTTGTAAATACTATCTAGTTGATAAAATTCATTGTCCGGCAATAGGTCAGGGATCAATAGATGTTGCATATCTCCGGCCAATTCCATTTCTCGATTGTATCGTTCTTGTTCGATTTGTCGTCTGAATAATCTTTTATTTTCGATGGCCACTGCGATGATATTGGTAATCGTAGTGATAAATTGTACCTTATTGTACATATCCTCATCTTCCTCAAATCCGCCAATAAAGGTATAGGCGATAGGATGTTCTTTATGTAATACTGGAATTACCACATCGAATTCTTTGATTAATTCATGGGTTTCATTTCCTTCTAACATTCTCAACCGTTCGTATTCTGTTAGCTTTTGCGTGATGTCCAACTCTGTCAATTTTTTCGGAATACCGATATAAGAAATACATTTCCAAACTTCGTCTGACTGAATGTATAGCGCCATTTTCCGGATGCCCATTTCCCAACTCAAAAAAGAGTTGTACATATCGTACAATCCCTGATCTGACACATTGCTGTTAATCGCCTGGGTGATATTTAGCAGACGATTAATTTGCAATTGTTTCAGATGCAACTCTCTTTCGAGAGATTCCATTTTCGACATTTCCTTGCGGAGGTTAGATAATTTTGCCATATCCTATTAGTTGTCAGTTTGAGGGTTGGAAAGCTATATTTCTTGATTTACATCCAAGGCATCTCTTAGTCCATTTCCAATTAGGTTAAAAGCCAGAACCATCATCATAATGGCTAGTGCTGGCACCAGTGCTAAAAATGGCTTACCACCAATAGCATATCCGTAATTTTCGTTGAGCATGGTTCCCCAAGAAGGACTCGGTGGTTGTATGCCAAATCCTAGATAACTCAATCCTGCTTCGATCAAAATCGCCGTAGCAAAATTAGCTGCCGCGATCACCATAATCGGTCCCAGAATATTTGGAATAATATGTTTTAATAAAATTCTTGGCGTTGAGAATCCCATAACTTGTGCTGCCTCTACAAATTGTACCTTTCGATAAGCCAATACTTGGCCTCGCACAATTCTCGCTACGTCTACCCACATCGTAAGTCCTACTGCCAAAAAAATAATGCCGACACCTCGACCCAAAGCTAGTACGATGGCAAAGACCAATAACAAGGTGGGGATGGACCAAACGGTATTTATCAACAACATAATTACATCATCAACTTTTCCACCTAAATAACCAGCGATTGCCCCTAATAATATCCCGATAGTCAAAGAAATAATCACCGCAATAAATCCCGTCAATAATGAAATTCTTACACCCAATAAAAGCCTACTCAACATATCTCTTCCGTACTTATCTGTGCCGAGAAGGAATTTTTTTTGAACAATATTTTCCGCTTTGACTAACTGCTGTAAAACGGTAATTTTTTCTTTTGATTTTTCGCCAGATAACTGCGTAAATATTACTTCATCATGATTAAAGATAGGTTTTTTATCGTAAGATAAAGCATATAAAACGTCTGCTAAGGGCAGGCCAAAAGTTTGTCCATCCACCGCTTTATTGGTGACCGGATTTTCTCCAGCGTAGCGAACCGCCAAGATAGAATCATTCCGAAAACGATACCGATTGATCGGTACTAGTTCATAGGGATTCGGTTGTCCAAAAGCTAATTTTTTAAAAAATCCCACTTTTCCTACCTCGGCATTTTTACGAATTTTTAAGACGGTAGCCGTAAAGCCAGGATCCGAAAGTGCCACCGCCGAAATCTGTTCATTCACCTGAGGGCTATCATCTGGCGCGATGGTATACCCTAAAATAGCAACCAGTATGGCCATTCCAATTACAAAGCATCCCACTACAGCCGCTTTGTTTTTCAACAATCGTCGTAGTGCTTTTTGGTTAGGAGAAACCGCCGAATTTTTACTTTTTAAAGCAGTCATCAAAATGGTTGTTCAAAATAAGTAGGTGCTTACGTAAAGGTAGAAAAAAATTATGGTCATTTTTTTACTTTTGTAACATGAAAATATTATTGGTGGAACCATTCTTCGTCGGGAGTCATGCCACTTGGGCCAAAGGTTACCAACAGTTTAGTCAACATGAGGTGGAAATCCTTCAGCTTCCTGGCCGTCATTGGAAGTGGCGGATGTACGGTGGAGCGGTCAGTCTCGCCCGAGAAATGGAAAAAATCAACTTTCAGCCAGATTTGCTACTAGTCACAGATATGCTGGACTTAACCACTTTTTTAGCTCTCACTAAAGAGCAAACAGCCCATCTTCCGGTTGCCATTTATTTTCATGAAAATCAAATCACTTATCCTTGGTCACCCGCCGATGCCGATAAAAAAATCGAGCGCAATAATCAGTACGGATTTTTAAATTATACGAGCGCACTCGCTGCCGACTCGGTTTGTTTTAATTCTCTTTATCACCAAGATGTTTTTTTAGAAGCATTGCCTCCTTTTTTGCGGCAGTTTCCGGACTTTCAGGAAATTGATTTAGTGGATAATATTCGGAAAAAATCAACCGTACTTTCTTTAGGATTAGATCTAAAAAGACTGGATGATTTTAAGATAGAAACGACCCATGAAATTCCTATTATTTTATGGAATCATCGTTGGGAATACGATAAAAATCCGGATGCTTTTTTTAAAGTTTTATTTCGATTGAAAAATGAAAATATTGATTTTAGGCTGGTTGTTTTAGGCGAAAAATATCACCAATCTCCTCCGATTTTCGCCGAAGCGAAAGCTTATCTAAAAGAAGAAATTTTACATTTTGGATACGCTCCCGATTTTGCCACTTATGCGGAGTGGCTTTGGCGGGCTGATATTATACCAGTTACTAATTTTCAGGATTTTTTTGGAGGCAGTATTGTGGAAGCTATTTATTGTAATACTTATCCGATTTTACCCAATAGATTAGCGTATCCGGTCCATATTCCTGTAGAACATCACTCAAAACACTTTTATGACGGAACGGAAGAACAACTTTATTTAAAAATAAAAATGGTGTTGGAAAGACTTAAAAATAATCCGACCGCTTTTAGTGAAAATAATTACGTTCATCATTATGATTGGCGTATCTTTGCACCCACTTACGATGCTTTTTTCTCAAAAGTAATTTCTGATTATCATTAATACTGCCCATATGTCTTCTATTCTT
This sequence comes from uncultured Saprospiraceae bacterium, assembly GCA_937928405.1. Lineage (GTDB taxonomy): Bacteria > Bacteroidota > Bacteroidia > Chitinophagales > Saprospiraceae > JALZUU01. The sequence continues at coordinate 22,688 of CALFWZ010000092.1, read as the reverse complement.
TACGAAAATAAAAAAATCGAATACCAAGTCTCCGGTAGCGGGCAATCCGTAGTTTTACTACATGGTTACTGTGAAGACAAACAGATGTGGGATCATTTTATTCCGTTGCTACCTGCTGCAAAATACATTACCATTGATTTACCTGGATTTGGCAATTCAGAAGTAGTTCCCAATATTTCTATCAAAAAAATGGCGGAAATCGTATTCCAAGTTTTAAAAGAATTGGACATAGAAAAAACCATACTTATTGGTCATAGTATGGGAGGCTATATTAGTTTGGCTTTCGCCGAAAAATATCCAAATCACTTGATGGGATTAGGCTTGTTTCATACACATCCTTACGCAGATACGGAGATACAAAAAAGGTCCCGCGATAAGGGGATTAATTTTTTGGAAAATAACGGAGTGGCCCATTATGCTAAACAGTTGATCCCTAAATTATTTCCAATGGGATTTACTCGATTTAATAATTTTTTGTTGAATAATTTAATTTATCGTGCTAGTAGATTTCCAGTAGAAGGATTAATTGGTGGACTAGAAGCGATGCGCGACCGACCGGATCGGAGTGAAGTTTTAGGTAACTTAAATTGTCCGGTACATTTTATTATTGGAAAAAAAGATACGACCGTAGATGAAAAAAGAGCATTGGAACAAACTACGCTTGCAGATAATTCTTTAATCCATATTCTACCGGAAGTAGGACATATGGGGATGTTTGAACGTCCTAAAAAAACAGCTATGATGGTCGGGCAGTTTATTAATCACTGTATGCAAAACACCGATATTTAGATGGTATTGCCTGGTAGCATCCATGCAATACTTGACCTTTTTGTTTAGCTATCCTATATTTAACTTATGAATCCATTTTTAGTGGCATTGGCAGTGGCCCCGGCTTTGATTATCTGCTTTGTTATTTATCGAGTCGATCGCTATGATAAAGAATCTCATTGGCAATTAATTATTTGTTTTGTCTTGGGGATGCTGATCACCTTTCCGGCTATGCATATTGAAGCTTACGGTGAATCATTTGGATTGAACCAGCCCGGTCATCTGGGAAAATTAATTTTACTTTCTTTTATTGTGGTAGGCCTAACGGAAGAACTAACTAAATTTGCTGTACTTATTTTATATGCCTATCCGCGTCGAGCATTTAATGAGCCTTTAGATGGAATTGTTTATTCGGTCATGATTGCGATGGGTTTTGCCACTTTGGAAAATATTATTTACGCCGATCGATTTGGGTTAGAGACTACCGTGCTGCGAGCATTTACCGCCGTTCCTGCGCATGCGGTTTTTGGTGTTTTTATGGGGTATTATGTTGGATTGGCAAAATTTTCTAAAAAAAATAAAATAGCCTTAATTACCATTGGTGTTATTTTAGCGACAGTCGTACATGGTACTTATGACTTTTTTATCTTACAAGAATACTACGACTGGTTAATGGTTTTTGCCACCTTAACTTTATGTGTCAGTCTTTATTTTGCGATTCGGCTGGTCCGATTACATCAAGCAAATTCTCCTTTTCGGGATCGACCTAGCGATGACTCCTATCATTTAAAAACAACCAATGAAATAGAAGAAGCTGAAATAATTGAAACCAATGAAATAACCGACGAAGTAATTAAAGAAATGAAAAAGGATGAAAATCCTTAAGCCTTATTTGAGTTTTTCATTATTAGCGTGGCGATCCTTATCCCTTTTTGTTTTCTTCTCTAAATTTTTCACCAACGCTTCCGAAAGATCAATTCCAGTTTGATTAGCCAAACAAATCAACACAAATAATACATCCGCCATTTCGTCCGCCAAGTTTTGTGGTGCCGAGGCTTCTGCTTCTTTTGTTTTAAAAGATTGTTCTCCATAAATTCGTGCCATGAGTCGTGCCACTTCGCCAACTTCTTCTGTCAAAATAGCCGTATTGGTTAATTCATCATAATAACGAATGCCGACCGAGTTGATCCACTCATCCACTATTTTTTGTGCTTCCGCAATTTTCATTTATTCTTTGTTTTTTGAATCGATACAAATAGTTACGGGGCCATCGTTGATGAGTGCCACCTTCATGTCTGCACCGAATGTTCCCGTTCCTACTTTTAATTGACTGGTTTGCTTAAGTTCTTCTACAAATTTTTCATAAAGTGGAATGGCCACCTCGGGACGAGCGGCCCGAATATAGGAAGGACGATTGCCTTTTTTTGTACTGGCGAATAACGTAAACTGGCTAATTACTAACATTTCAAGTGCTTTATCCACAATTGATTTGTTCATAACTCCGCTTTCGTCTGGAAAAATACGCAGGTTAGAAATTTTCTTTACCAACCAAAGTATATCTTCGTCTTGGTCATCAGGTTCGATACCTAATAAAATCAATAAGCCTGCTCCAATTTGGGATTTAATTTTCTGATCAATGGTTACCGACGCTTCACTGACCCGCTGAATAACAACTCTCACGAGATTAGATTTTTATGGAGCAATACATTATTATAACTCAATTCATTAATTCTTTTAGAAACTCGATACATATATAAGGTATCATTAGGCGGCGTCTGCAGCATATCCACTGTTTGGGTGATGCTCATATCAGATAACCATTGTTTTTGAGATTCTGGTGTCAATAATAATACGGGCATTCTAGAAAAAACTTCTTTCATTTCCTGATTCGCATCGGTGGTAATAATAGAAAAACTTTTCAGGCCATATTGACCATCGTTCCATTCATCCCAGATTCCAGCCATTACCATCAACTCTCCAGATTTTAACTTTACGCGATATGGAATTTTATTAACCCCATCCTGTCGCCATTCGTAAAATGAATCTGCCAGCACTAAACAACGTTTTTTTCTGATGGGAATTCTAAAAGAAGTCTGACCACCAATATTTTCTTTTCGGGCGTTGATGAGTCGTCCAGTATTTCGTCCTGTTTCTGACCAATTGGGAATCAAACCCCAAGTTACGTATTGCAAACTGTTTTGCTTATCATTGGTGATAATATAAGCATGCTGAGTTGGACCAATATTATAACTGGTTCGCAGTGGGTTCTGCAAGCTTACACCAAACTTATTTTCGATTTCTTCTTGGGTAGCAACAAAGGAAAAGCGACTACACATAACTCAAATATTGGATTAATGATGAAAAGTTTTAAACAAGGGTATTAAAACCATTATATAAGTCCAATTAAATCAGGAACTTACAAAAACCGAAGTTAACACTCTTTGTGGAATAATCGGTTAAAAACTACCTCAGTTATCCACATTCGCCAACAATAATTTTAAAAAATATATGAATTATTCATAGAGTGATTCATTTTTGTGGAATTCAACACTAGTTATTGACATCGAAATGGTAGTTGTTCGATTGAGTTGATAAAAAACTTATTCTGTTGGAAAACTATCCACACGATGTTCATAAAATTGTAAAGAACTGATTTTAAGGAAACTATGGTGTTTATCAAATGTTAGTAAGAGTGCCTAAATCTTTAATAACTCAAGATCAAAGAAAAAATCTACTTTTTTATCTACAAGTTAACATCCCTGATGATGAGGGCATTTTTTAAAAAATTTATAATAATTATAATTAACAACAATCAGGAGCAGAAAAATCTTAGGAACTTAATTTCGGATTATTTTTGCGAAAAGTTCAAAATTTAAAATTTTATCAAAATGGAAAATGTGGTAAAGGTCGAAAGACAAAATTCGGAACGTGTTCATCGAGTAGTGCGTTGGTGGCTGATGATTGGATTGGTGATGGTCTTTTTTCAAGTGTTCATAGGAGGTGTCACACGATTGACGGATTCGGGATTGTCTATTACAGAGTGGGCCGTTATTCAAGGTACATTGCCACCGATGAATGCAGGGGAGTGGGAGGTGGCCTTTGAAAAATATAAAGTAAGTGCTAAACGACAATATGAATCATTGCATGGAGATATGACGATGTCTGAATTTAAGGTTATTTTTTTCTGGGAATACTTTCATCGTTTGTGGGCTCGATTGATGGGATTTGTGTTCATCATTCCATTTTTCTTTTTTTTATATAAAAAATGGATGCCTGGTTGGTTGTTAAAACGATTGGGAGTGGTGATCTTGTTGGCATCAGCAGCGGCGACTTTTGGTTGGATCATGGTAGCGAGTGGGCTGAATGAAGATAATCGAACGTGGGTGAGTGCCTATAAGTTGATGACGCATTTGGGAATTGCCACTTTATTATTTGGTTATTTGTTTTGGACTTGGTTGAGAACCCATCAAACGGATGATTTTGTGGAAGAGCAATCTAGTCTGCAGCGATTTGCTTGGATGACTACTGGGGTTTTGTGTATTCAAATCCTTCTTGGTGGGTTGATGGCTGGGATGAGAGCAGGACTGATTCATCCTTATTTTCCCTTTTTTGTGGAAGGAGAGCGCTTTTTAGGGGCTTTGTCGAGTAGTGGGGTCGGAATGGATAATTTGATCAACTATGAGCAGGCTGTGGCTCCCAAAGCTTGGGTACAGGTTTTTCATCGGAGTACGGCCTATTTGCTAACGGGATTAATTATTTTATTGGCAGTTAGAATAAAGAAAAGTATGTTTATTTCGGAAAAACTAAAAAAAGCCAACCGATTGTTGATAACCTTGTTGGTAACACAATTTTCTTTAGGTATTTTGACCGTTATTAACTGTTTTGGAAAAGTACCGGTTGCTTACGCGTCTTTACACCAAGTTGTGGCACTTTTGTTACTCATAAATATGCTATATATCTGCTATCAATTTAAGGGTATACGAATAGTTATGAAATAATGTTAATAAGTTGTGAGTAACTCTTTTTTTTCTTTTAAATCCTTGTTTAAATGCTGTTTATATATAATATTTTTTCTATAAGCATTTGATTATCAATAGTTTATACTATATTTACCGTTCCCTCAAGAAAGCGCACATAATTTTTAAAAAGTGTGGATAACTTTGTGGAAAGTCTGCATAAGTTGGAAAAAAACGCTTATATCTGCCACTTTTTAGGCCGGATGTGGATAAACTTATGTTTTTTGTTGAAATCTTTGATTTTTTACTAGAAATAGCCGTCTTAAAATCATAGAAAAAGCTTTCAAATCAACAAATGTGGATAAGTCGTGGAAAAGTTAGTAAATCGAGGATTTTAAAACATAATATCGAAATAGTCGTATCCTACTGGGATAAATATTTTATATTTATTGTCAGATCAAACATCTATCAATTTCAATGAATTTAACAATTAAAGAAGAAGGAGAATTTAGGTACATAGAATCAAATCCAGATGGTGAAGTATTATTATTACTTCATGGATTATTTGGAGCATTAAGTAACTTCTCTTCCATCATTGACTATTTTTCAAAATCATTCAATGTTATCGTTCCAATCCTTCCCATCTTGGATTCTCCCATCCATAGGGTTTCCTTATCCGTGCTAGTTGATCACGTTGCAGATTTTGTTGAATTTAAGGAGTTGGAGCAAGTGAATATTTTAGGAAATTCCTTAGGAGGGCATATTGCATTATTATACAGTATTGCAAAACCAGAAAAAATAAACTCTATTATTTTGACAGGTAGTTCTGGATTATTTGAAAATTCTCTAGGCTCTACATTTCCTAAGCGAGGTGATTACGAATTTATTAAGAACAAAACCCAAGACATATTTTATGATCCAGAGATTGCTAATAAAGAATTGGTAGATGAGGTATATGATATTGTAAATGATCGCAACAAAGCCATTCGGGTAATTGCTACTGCTAAATCTGCTGTTCGTCATAACTTGGGTGATAAACTACATTTGATCTCAGCTCCAACTTTGTTGGTTTGGGGAAAAGAGGATAAAGTGACACCTCCATTTGTAGCTGAAAAATTTAATGAGCATATTGAAAATTCCCAACTATTTTTCGTTGAAGAATGTGGTCATGCGCCTATGATGGAAAAGCCTAACGAATTCAATAAGATTTTGGCTACATTTTTAAATGAACTTGCAGCCCGTAAAGTAGCTTGATATCAATAACTACAGAATAAGTTGCTAATTAAAAAGCCCATGTCACACGTGTGACATGGGCTTTTTAATTAGCAGTAGATATAATTTCAAAAATCATAATTTTTAATCCAATCTCTAAATTCATTATAATCTGTGGACATTCGAATGGCAGATTTAGGTTCACTCGCTAACTTGGCTAGTCGTTCTGGAATTTCTATTTTTCTTTCAAGAATATCTTCTACATCTTCAATGAACTTGGATGGGTGCGCCGTTTCTAAGATTACGCTTGCTGTTTCAGGGTATGCTTGTTGATATTCTTTGGTCGCTAAGTATCCAACTGCTCCGTGAGGATCCATGATGTATTGAAACTTATCATAGATTTCTTTAACGGCCTTTCTGGTCTGATCATCATCAAATGAAAATCCCTTGATATCTTCTCCCATCATGTCACACGTGTTACATGATGCTTTTTGATACAAATCTTTTAAGCGGGCAAAGTTACTTGGGTTTCCTACGTCCATAGCATTTGAGATGGTTCTCACGCTTGTTTTAGCCTCATATTGTCCAGTTTTGAGATAATTGGGTACAATATCGTTGATGTTGGTTGCGGCGATCATATGCTCAATTGGTAGTCCCATTTTTTTGGCGAGAATACCTGCCGTTAGATTTCCGAAATTACCAGAGGGAACAGAGAATACTACTGGTAGGGTATTACCCGCTATCTTAAGCTGTTTAAAAGCTTCAAAATAATATAAGGACTGTGGAATAAGTCGAGCGATATTAATGCTGTTAGCAGAGCTTAAGCGGAGTTGGTTATTAAGCTCATTGTCCAAGAACGCTTTTTTGACAATGGCTTGGCAATCGTCAAAAGTACCATCAATCTCCAAAGCAGTAATATTATGTCCTAGGGTAGTAAGCTGTTTTTCTTGCAAAGGACTCACTTTTCCACTGGGATATAAAATAACGACTTCAATGCCAGGTGTTTTAAAAAATCCAGAAGCTACGGCTCCACCAGTATCACCGGATGTGGCTACTAGGATTATCAGACGTTCTTTTTCAGCTTGATTGAAGTATCCCATCAAACGAGCCATAAAACGAGCTCCAAAGTCCTTAAAAGCAAGAGAAGGACCGTGAAATAACTCCAGTACGCTTATTTTTTCGTTCAGAGGAACCAGTGGCACTGAAAAATTAAAAGCTTCCGCTACTAGCTGATTAAGTGCTGAAGTCGGAATATCTTCTCCAATTAAGTGCGTCACCACGGTCTGAGCAATTTCTACAAAGCTCATTTGGGTAATATCCTTAAAAAAGTGATCAGGAAGCGGTTGAATATTTTCCGGCATAAAAAGACCATTATCGTCCGGTAGACCTTTCATAACGGCCTCTTTAAGGCTCACAAGACTTTTCTTGTTCTTGGTACTATAAAGCTGCATAATGTGATATTTATAGAATGGTACGTAAAGCAGTAGATGATTGTTAGTAAGTTTAAGCGCTGTGGAAAACTATAATAATTCAGCTCCTTCTTGATTGATCGCAGAAATAAAAAGTTGATTATGAATTTTCTTTTCGTTAAAAACGGCTTGCATAGCATTACCAACATTTTCGGCAATTAAACTATTCGCACAAAGTGTAAAGATAGAAGGTCCTGCTCCTGAAATACTACAACCCATAGCACCTGCTTTCAGTGCGGCTTCCTGGACATCGTAAAAGCCATTAATTAATTGAGCTCGTTGAGGTTCAATGATTACGTCTTTTAAGGAACGACTGATTAAATCTAAATTTCCGGTTGAAAGCCCTAGAATCAATCCTCCAAGGTTTCCGCTTTGGGTAATTGTTTGTTTGAGCGTAACTTGATCGCTGAGCACTGAGCGAGCATCTTTGGTTAGAATTTTTATATGTGGATAAACCACCGCAGCGTATAATCCTCTAGGAACAGGAATACGATGCACATCCAAGGTTGGATTATCTCTAATGAAGATCATTCCTCCTAGCAAAGAAGGAGCGACGTTATCGGCATGATAGGCATTATCTGCCACCTGTTCACCCAAGACGGCAAAGGGGAGTAGTTCTCTTTTGGTGAGGGGCCTACGTAGCAATTCGTTGATGGCCATTACACCTGCGACTGCGCTGGCTGCACTTGATCCCAATCCGCTTCCGAAAGGCATCTTCTTATGAATTTCCATTTCAATGCCTCGGTTTGATTCTCCAAGATGATCGAGCAGGCGTTGGGCAGCAAATCCAGCGGTATTTTTTTCTATCTCGTAAGGTAGTTTAAGTCCTTTTAATCCGGTGATTTTGGTGATTTTTAAATTAGGTGTATCCGAAAAACGCACGATAATTTCGTCCCCCGGCTTTTCTAGTGCAAACCCCAAAATATCAAATCCGCAAGCAACATTGGCAACAGTAGCGGGTGCAAAAACTTTTATTCCACTTTTCATTATTTAAAATATTACTTTGTATTATGTTGATTATCAATGTAATGAGTTGCCAATTGAAATTATTTCGGCAAAAACACCAGCAGCCGTTACTTCAGCTCCAGCTCCCGGTCCTCGAATTACAAGGGGACGATCTTTGTACCGTTGCGTTGTAAACACAATCATATTATCACTTCCACCAAGTGAGTAAAAAGGATGATCTGGTCCAACTGATTCTAATTGGATTTTGGCCTGGTTATTTTCTAGTGTTGCTACCATTCTTAGTACCTTATTTTCGGCAGCAGCAGCAGCTCGGCGTTGCTCAAAAAACTCATCGGCCTTTTTTACTTCGTCAAAAAACTCAGAAACTGTTTCTGCTTGAATGCAAGCTTCTGGTAAAATTGATTCTATATCAACATTCTTAGCTTCTAAAGGCAATCCGGTCTCTCTAGCAAGGATAATCAATTTTCTACGAACATCAATGCCTTTTAAATCTGTTCTAGGATCGGGCTCTGTATAGCCTAGTTGGGCCGCTTTATTGACAATATCACTAAACTTCACACCCGGGCCAAAAGAATTAAATATAAACGAAAGAGATCCTGATAAGACGCCTTCAATTTTTAAAATTTCATCACCGCTATCAATCAAATCATTTAAAGTAGAAATAACGGGAAGGCCAGCTCCGACGTTTGTCTCGTATAAAAACCGTACACCTCTTTTTTCTGCCAGTGCTTTTAATTGTTGGTATTGTAAATAAGTAGAAGAAGTAGCGATTTTATTTGGGGTAGAAATAGAAATGCTCGCATCTAAAATATCGTGATATTTTTGAGCAACTCCTTCATTTGCAGTGTTATCTACAAAAATTGTATTTGGAAGGTTATGATTTTTCATTTTATCAACAAAATTATCTAAAACCATTTGTTCATCACTATTATCTAAAAGTTCTTTCCAGTTTTCGAGATCAATTCCTTCTGGAGCAAAGACCATTTTTTTACTATTAGTCAAACCAATAATCTTAATAACTAGATGCCTTTTTTCTTTTAGGAAAAGTGCTTGTTTTTTTATCTGATCAATTAAAGTTGATCCAATCAAACCTACACCAACCATAAACACGTGTAACTCTTGTGTATCGGAAAGAAAGAAAGCTTCGTGTAAAGCATTTAATGCTTTGCTTTCATCACTACGAGGAATGACAACGGACACATTAAGTTCAGAAGACCCCTGAGCAATGGCGATACAATTAATACCGTTTTTACCTAAGGCCTGAAAAAGACGACCAGAAATACCTGGCTGGTAGCGCATATTCTCACCAATGATCGCTACGACCGAAAGATCTTCTTCTATTTTGACGGGATCGACTAAATTACTTTGTATTTCGTATTCAAAGGCGGATTCAACCCTTTTTTTAGCTTTTCTGGCCAGCTTTGGTTCTACGGCAAAACTGATAGAGTGCTCCGAAGATCCTTGTGTAATTAAGATAATATTGATCCCCGCTTGTGCTAAAGCATTGAACAAACGGGCAGCAATACCTGGTACCCCAAATAAACCACCACCTTGTAAGGTTAATAGTGCAATATTACTAGTGGAAGAAATGCCCCGTACTGGATGTCCGCTATTAGAGGAATGATCAGAAATTAAGGTGCCCGGAAATTCAGGATTAAAAGTATTACGTATAGTTAGTTGAATATTTTTTGACAACGCTGGCTGTAGCGTTGGTGGATAAATGACTTTCGCTCCAAAATGAGACATCTCCATCGCTTCTGCATAGGTCATTTTGGGAATGGTAAAAGCAGACTTAACTTTACGAGGATCAGCGGTCAGTACACCATTTACATCCGTCCAAATTTCAATCAAATTAGCGTTGAGTCCCGCGGCCAATAAAGCAGCGGTATAGTCAGATCCACCACGACCAAGGGTAGTCGTCAAACCACCTTTGGCAGCACTAATAAATCCTGTGACGATATGAATTCCAGGGTGCTCCGCAAAATAAGCATCAATTTGTTGATAAGTTGTTGATAAGTCCACTTTAGCGGAGCCAAAATGTTTATCCGTTTTAATAATTCTGCGAGCATCTAAATAATGCGCATCCATCCCTTCTTGTTTCAAGGCATGACTGATAATAAAGCAAGAATTTCTTTCTCCAAAACTAAGGACATAATCCATGGTTCGTTTAGATGCTTCTCTGACTAAGAGAATACCGTGTAAGAGACTTTTTAAGACGGCATGATTTTCTTCAAGCTCTTTTAAAATATCATTTTGGAGAGGTTCCTTCAATAAAAACTTAACTGCGTCACTGTGGCGGGCAGAAAATTCATTAAAAATATCTATATAAGCAGCATCACCTTCCTCTGCTAGGCGGCTCATTTCAATGAGTTGATCGGTTACTCCTCCAAAGGCGGAGAAGACAACTGCGAAGCGTTCGTTTTTGGCCTGATAGACTTTAAGAATATCTATTACACCTTTTATTCTTTCTGGTTTTGCAACAGAAGAACCACCAAATTTTAGGATTTTCATAAAAAAGATTTAAATCAAGGTGGTATTTGTACCTTGAATAATTTGACGACATACGTTTTGTCAATAATGGATTAAATTGGTAGTATGAATGGTTAGGACGTAGCGCTTGTTTAAAATTCTATCAATTTCAAAGAATTATGAAAACTTGAACAAGCTCTATTCTAAAAAGCTAATTAGGGGCCAAATTTAATAAAAGCAAGTATTTATTTTCCATATTCCGCATAAGTTCTTGCTCTTCTGTGGTTTTATCGTTGTAGCCAATCAAATGCAGGACACCATGTACCATCACTCTGTAGAGTTCGGTAAGGGTATCAACACCGTAAACTTTGGCATTTTCAGTTATTCGATCGATACTTATAAAGATATCTCCTTCGACAGGTATTTTACTATAAGCAAAAGTAATTACGTCGGTAAGGGTATCGTGTTGAAGATATTTTATGTTTAATTCATGCAGGTAAGTATCACTACAATAGATAAAGTTGATAGCGAGAAATTCGCAGTTTTCTTCAGAAAAGACAGATTTGATCCAGTGACTGATGAGTTGAGGATGTTCAAGTTTAAAAGTTGAGTCTTCGTTATAGTAATGAATACCTTCGTAGCTCATATGTTAAATTGAATTTCTACCGTACTCCCATTATCATGGTATAAGACTTGATCGGATAATTGTTTCATTAAAAATACGCCTCGACCACCCAGTTGTAACAAGTTTTCAGGTGAGGTAGGATCTGGTAGTTGACCATAGTTGAATCCAGTTCCTTCATCAGAAATAATAAAGCCTAATTTATTTTTATATTTTTTAATAGAAACGGATACTTTTTTTGATTCGTCCTTTCCATTACCGTGCATGATGGCATTGGTAACTGCCTCCGTCAAACTGATTAGTATATTACCATACATATCAGCGCTCAGTTTATACTGGCGAAAAACGGTTTCCACGTAGGGTTCTACGCGGGCAATATTTTTAGGATGAGAAAGAAGGGTTAGCACATTGATTGTTTTTCTCTGGTCCAGAAAATAGACTTTCATAAAAAGGGGTAATGGTTATACCGTATTTTACGAGTGTTATAGTCGGTTTGTTGGACTAAATTGCTACTATTTTATTGATTTTTCAAGGATTTGAAGTATTCTTCTACTAAAAATTTATAATATGGCTTCAACTCTGGCGATACCGCCTTGTAAGCGTCAATCTCTGCTTCGCGTTTTTTGATGTATTCTTCTAGTGAAGGAGGCATCTTTCTTTCCTTTTCGGCAGTTCTTTCTGCTTTACGTTTGTTATCGTATTCCCGTTCTCTTTCTGCTTTTTCCGCTTCGAGTAGTCGAGTCATAATTTCCTGTTGTCTTTCTAGCATTTCATTAGTTAGACGCTTGTTGACTAGGTCTGTCTCTGTTTTATTCATCTGATCCACGATTTCTTGCATTTGTTTATCACCTTGACCTTTTTCTTGCATAGCTCGTTGCTTTTCTTGTAAAGCCTTACGAAGTGCCTTTTGTTTTTTGGCCATTTGAGCAAATTCCTTACTGGATGCTCCTTTGCCACGTTCCATCGCATCTTTCATCTGTTTGAGTTGATCTCCGATTCCTTTTTGACCTTCCGACATCTTATCTTTAGGTTCTCCACCTTTCTTTCCTTTACCCTGTTTTCCTTTTCCTTTCCCGCCCGGATTATTGCACATCTGATCTCCTTCCATCATACTGGCCATTTGTTGCTGCATCTGATTCATTACTTCACTAAGCATGAGCGCTAAATCATTGACATTTTTCATGGTTCGTTGCTGATGTTCGCTGGCTTGGGATTTCTTTCTTTCCTCGAGATCGTCCAAGGAGGTTTTCATATTGGATTTAATATCTGTTACCTTTTCGGTTACGTAGGATTCAATTTGGTGTACTCGTTTGCTAAGAGCCTGTAGCGAATCTTCGACGAGTTTGAAGTCGTCTTTGATCTTGTACTGATCCTGCACTAATTCTACATACCGAGGTGTGTTGATGCTTGTTTTGCCGATTGTTTCAATTAAGTCTTCTTGTTCGAAAGAAATACCAATTAGGTTTTCTAGTAGTTGGCGTAAAGCCTCCATGTCTTCTTCCATTTGTTCCATCTGTCCGCTGTCCATATCCATTTGCATAGACTCGGCCATATCCTTCATCTTTTGAGCTGCTTTTTTCTGCTTATCGGAAGCTTTTTTATTTTGCATTTCTTTCATAGAATCAGAACTATCTTTCATGTCTTGCATGATGTCTTCCATCTCTTCTTGTGGATCACCGAGGTCTTGTGGATTTTCTAACTCTTTGTTTTTCTCTTCTGTTTTGGCAACGTCTTCTTTTAATTCTTCAAATTTTTCGTTTAGCTCTTCTTGCTTTTTTTCTAGTTCCTTTTGTTTTTCTTCGTCGGTATTTTTTTCTGTTTCTTCGGCTAGTTCTTCTTGTTCTTTCGCTAGTTCCTCTAGTTTTTCCATGGCCTGCTCCATCTCTAGTTCGACTTCGAGTTGTTTAAACATTTCAAGTGCCCGGTCCATTTCTTTTTCCATTTCCTCATCATCCATTTCCATTTCCTCCATCATGTCTAGTGCTTCCTCTTTTTCCAACTCTTCCATCAGCTCCTGAATTCTTTCCATCAATTCCTTCATCTCCGGACTCATTAGTTCTTCGAACATTTCCTGAATCTTTTCCTGTTTTTCTAATAACTCTTCGTCAGGTTTGGTAAACTCTTCCTGATTTTTCATGTTCTCTTCCATCATCTCCTGGGCCTTTTCTAGTTTTTGGTCCAGTTCCTCTTTTCGTTCCAATAGTTTTTCTAATTCTTTTTTGGTCTGCCAATCCATCTCTTTTTTCTGCAACATTTTTTCGCGCAGCTTCTTCATATCTTCCTTGATCGCCTTGTTTTCTTTGATGGCTTCCTTTAGTTCTTTTTTAATTTCATCACTATTCTCTTCCGCCATATCTTTGAACTCTTCCACACTTGGCTTTTTGTAATTCATCAATTTCGTCTTAACAGACTTACTGCCGTTAATCGCATCATTATCAGAAACTTCAAAATAATAAGTGAGTTCGTCTCCTGGTTCTAGCGTCATCTCTGCAAGGTCCCACGTGTAATCATACTGGGTTTGCTTACCTTCAGAACGTTCTACGGGAATACTATTCAAGGCACCTTTAGCTACTCCGCCATTACTGATGGAATAATTAAACGTAAGATTACGAATACCATAATCATCAGCAGCATCACCTACGAAGAAAAGTAACTTACTGTCCGTGCTGTCTGCAAACTCTTCTACTTTAATCGTAGGATGTAAATCTGGAATGACACTAATTGCATAAGCAACTGAATCAGCATTTGGCAAATCTTTATTTGAGATATAAAGTTTATAACGCTGATCCCGTAATGCTCTTTTTTTATAAGAAAACAGATTGTCAGAAAATCGCTCTGCAGAAAGAAAATCTTTTTTGTCAGAAAATTTCAAGGCAATGTCTTCCGTATGTTGAGCATTAAATACCCAACTTATGGTCGTTCCTAAAGGCACCACTAAATCTCCAATATTGGCGAGACTTTCGTCTTTACGTTCCGTATAAGCGGGATAATCTAATTTGATATCAAAACCTGCAATGTTTGGTTTTTTCAGCACATCCAATTTATAACCTTCGGAGTTAACGCCCGAGGAAAAAAGTTTAAAATCTGTTTCTTTCTGGACGTTGCTAAATTGATAAGAGAAGGTAGCGTTGTCTTCTTTTTTTAATCGATATTTATAACCATCAATATCAATGAATACCTCATTGGGTAACGCTTCTCCTTCTACTTTTACTTCTAGGGTATAATCATCAAACTGAACAACCGTCAGATCTTTTTCATCAATCAAAAAAGAAAATGGAGCAGCTCGAACAAATTCTTTGTCATTATTAATCAAGCGATTGGTACTGTCTCTAATAATACTAGGAGCAGCAAAAAGCAAGACAAATAATAAAAGGAGTGGTGGTAAAGCGTATCGTAAATATTTTTTATTCTGTGATAAATTGATGGCTGCCTTAAAAGGAACCAATTTGATATCTTCCGTTTTTTGATTGATACTGGCGTTGATAAGGGCGGCATTTTCATGGCCGGAGGATTGTCTTTTTAATTGTAGAATATTTAAGAGCTTATCTTTTACACCAGTAAAATGTTCGCCAATGATATGTGCCGCTTGATCATGGGAAATTACTTTTCCCAATCGAAAATATTTAAATAAAGGAATTAGAATCCAACCCGTCGTGGCAATGGCACTAGTGGCCAAGAAAGAATAGAATAAAGTTTTTCGGCCAGTTGTACTGAAATAGTAAAAATATTCCAACACATTCATCACGATAAACAATAGAACAACTAGTGCGATGGTATAAAGCGCACCACGAATCAGTTGATTTACATAATATTTGCGAGTAAATCTATCTAGATTATCAATCAAAAGTTGATAATTATCTTTTACTTGAGCCATAATTTATCGCTATTTGGATTCTAAAAATTGACTTAAAGTCTAATACAGAAAGTTAAACGGCTGGTTGGTCGTGTTGTTTCGAGACTTTTTGTGATTAGAAGATACACCTATTTAACCACGAAAAGTCTCGGTAAATTACTCATAAATGAAAAAAAAGGCAAGAAAGAAACAAAAGCTTGGGGGGAGATGTCTTGGAGGTGCGTTTTTAAGATGATAGCTGTTTAACAATTCCAAATGGAGAAGTGCTGGAAAAGTATATCTGCAAATCATGAAAATAGGAACTCATTCACTGAATAAATTCCTATTTTCACTAATAAATTATTTAAGTACTTAAATCTAAAAAGCTGTACCAAAACCGTAGTTGTTGACTAAAAAATTAGATTCAACAGTTCAACAAAAAAACTAAAACCGTGATTTAATAATAGCTTTTAATTGTTCATTCGTCTCGCGTTCTTTGATACGATTGAGCATGATGGTAATTGGCTCTGCTTTGGCCTTCATCCCTTGGTCCATATAATTCGATTTCAAATCATGTAATGCTTTGATGGCCCCAAATCTTTTCCAAGGAGAATTATCCAGATTAGTGGCATACGTATTAAGCTTGGAGACAGAACTACTAATCGTTGAGTCATCTGCTTGTTTAAGCAATCCGTAATAGTTTTCGAAAAAAGCAAAAGTCGCATAGATATCAAGATCATTCCAGTTCTTTTCGTAAAATGATAATTTTTCAATGGCTCCTGCTTTACTATATACTTCACCTAGCGCGTTAATAATCTCTCCATTCAATTCTTTTTCTAGTGGAGCCGCGAGCGATAATGCTACCTCCTTATCAATTTCTGCCAAACCACCTAATGCCGCGGCAATTACAGGGTACGCCTGTTCCGTTTTGGCGGAGTTTTCTAACAAGGACTTATAGGCTTGATTACCGGTACTTCCAAGGGAACTTAAGGCGGCCGCACGAACTTTTGAATTTGTGTCAGACGCAGCGATGTTTTTTAATTTAGTTAGAACTGCCGGATCAGATTTATCGGTAGAACGGATAGCCAGTCCACGAATTTCCCAAAAAGAGTCATTGAGTGCTTTTGCAAAAACGGCTTTCGCTGCTGGAGTTTCGACTTCTGCCAAATTACTTAACGCCTCAAATTTGTCTGCATAAAGTGGTGCATGATGATATTGGAAAATATAATTTTCAATAGATTGTTCTTCTTCAATTTCTGCTAGTA
This sequence comes from uncultured Saprospiraceae bacterium, assembly GCA_937928405.1. Lineage (GTDB taxonomy): Bacteria > Bacteroidota > Bacteroidia > Chitinophagales > Saprospiraceae > JALZUU01. Next base: position 6,129 of record CALFWZ010000092.1, on the reverse strand, counting down.
ATATTCGGTTGGCATCAACATTAACTAGTGCAGCTTGTCCGTTAGTTTCTAACGTAAAAGTCTGTTTACGCTTATCTAAAACAACTTCGTGGCGAGTAGATTTACCATCCGAACTATATACATCAATGGCAAAAGGTAAAATAAAGATAGCGGGAAATTCATCTGCGTTTTGAGTCTGTTCTACGGTAACAGCTACTTGGTCGGGTTGGAGATCATAACTTACTTTTAGTTGTGGATGGCCGGAAGCAAAATACCATTGATCAAAAAACCACTTTAGATCTTGTCCGGTTACTTCTTCAAAGGCGAGTCTTAAATCGTGGGCTTCCACTGCGGTTAGTGCATTGTCTTTTAGGAATTTTTCTAGACTCGCAAAAAACGCTTCATCTCCAACTATGTTTCGTAACATGTGTAACACCAGTCCTCCTTTGTTATAGCTGTGGGCATCGAACATATCCTCTTTATCATCATACCCCCAATGAATCAGCGGATGTGCACCACCCTGTCCAACACTTCCTAAATATCCATTCATTTCATTACGACGATGACGATCCGCTTCGTCGCGACCATATTTATGTTCAAACCAAAGATATTCACTATAGTTGGCGAAGCCTTCATTCATGGTTAGATTGGCCCAACTCTCGCAGGTGACATAATCACCAAACCAGTGATGAAACATTTCGTGTGCTACAATTCCGTCGTTGTGATTATCAATGAGTTCTCGCTCTGTTTTTTGAACAAAATCACCAAAAATAACCCCTGTTGTATTTTCCATGGCACCTGAAACGTAGTCTCGTACCACCACTTGACTATACTTTTGCCACGGATACTTAACGCCCGTTATTTTCGAAAAGAAAGAAAGCATCTCTGGTGTATGATTAAATATTTTTTTAGCATCCGCTTTGTACGCTGGTTCTACATAATATTCAAGCGGAATATTTTCCCAGGTCTCTTTTACTACTGCAAATTCACCTACTGCAATCATAAATAAATAGGGTGCATGTGGGATATCCATTTTCCAGTAATCAGTACGAGTCCCGTCCGCATTTTTTTTAGAAGATTTTAAAAGACCATTAGAAAGGGTAACGTATTTATCTTCGACGGTGAGATACATTTCTTGGGTACAACGCTCGTTGGGTTTGTCGGTGGTCGGAAACCAGCGGGAGTTCCATTCCGTTTCTCCCTGTGTCCAGATTTGTTGTGGTTTTTCTGCCTCTTCGTTTCGTGGATTGATAAAAAATAATCCTTGGTCAGAAGTGATGGCCGAACTACCACCCTGTCCTCCCAATTCAGCTGGCTTGGCGGTATAGTCAATTTCTAGTTTGTATTGCTCTCCCCTTTTGATCGTTTTGCCGAGCAGAATGGTTAGACGTTTGTTGTCATACTCATATTTCAAGGGCGTAGATTGACCTGCGAGGTTTATTTTATGAATATCAAAATCTTTGGCGTCTAAAGTGATTTTATCCACCGCATAAAACCAAGGTTTGATCGTTAAAGTGGCTTTGCCAAGCACATGTTCTTTTTCCCAATCAAATTTGAGATCGAGCGCCGTATGAATAATATCATTTTCAAGTTTATAACTACCGCGATAGACTGGAAGCTGATATTCCTCGGGTGTTTTAAGCGCATTGGGTTTTTCGGCCGAAACGACCAAGGTATCTAGGTCTCTTTCTTCTATTTCAATAGTCCCGCCATCAAAAATGGTTTCTTCGGTGGCAAGCTTCTGGGTTTTACAACCAGCTAATAAAAGAATAAGAGCAATAAAGGGCATCAAACGAATCATAATAACTTTTTTGTTTAGAGGGTAAAAATACCGCTATTTGAAATAAACTCCACCTTTAGGTAAAAGGATCTCTTGTTTAGTGGAACTCTTTATGCATTATTATGGTTATATATTTTTGTAATGTAAATTATTTAGTTATATTTGAAGATAAAATAATAACACGTTTTAAGACTCAATTAATGAATAATGATTTATAATAATGCACTAGAACATAATATTAGTCATCATTTTCCTCTGTCGGATCAGAAGGGCAGAGATCATACTAAGATCAATTTATCATTGACTCGCCAACTAGCACTCAGAAAAGAACCATTATCTCCAAATAGATTATGCGAAATCATTTCTCAACACCATGCCTTTTTAGCGAGTGGTGGAGCAGGTGGAAAATGGAAAACAATTTTGCTAAAAGGATTGGTATTTGGCATCTACGACGGTGCCGAAGCTAATAAAGGAAAACAAGCAAATTTTGAACATGCTCATATTATATCTGATAGTTTTTTTAATGGCAAGGCACTACCCTTTTCTAATTGGTGTGGTGTTTTTGCGGATCATTTAAAAGCTAGTGGTATTGAATTGAGTTATTCTTTATTAACGGATGCTTCCCTAGTCGGAGCAGACTTTTCGCAAGCACGATTATGCAATTCAGATTTTTCACGGGCAGATTTACGGGGCGCAGACTTTCGCGGGGCGGATTGTGTAGGTGTTGATTTTGAAAACTGTGATTTACGGGGTGCAGACTTTCGAGGCGCGCGGTTGCCGAATGCGAGATTTCCGGGGGCTAAGTTGAGAAATGTTCTGTATTAGAAAGGCTTTGAAATTTTGTTTATAACCGTATATTGCAGAAAAAACAAACTTATGAAATTAGAAATTGGCTGTGGTAAAAAACCACGTCCCGGTTATCGTACTTGTGATGTACGAGCATTGCCTAATGTTGATTATGTCTGTACTGCGGATAATCTTCCTTTTGAAGATAAGAGCGTAGATGAAATATATTCTCGCCATGTAGTAGAGCATTTTACGCTAAAAGAATTTTTAAAAGTATTAGAAGAATGGAATAGAACGCTTAAAGTAGGTGGAGCGATCTATATTATTTGTCCTAATCTTACTTGGCATTTGAAGCAAGTACTAGAAGGTAGCCATGAATCTTTTTTTAACAAAGAATCAGGAAAAAATGCACGATACTGGGGTTTTGGCAGTTTATTTGGTTGGCAGCAAGACGAGTATGATGTTCATAAGTTTGGATACTACTTTGAGTTGCTACGAGATATTTTAGCTGATTTTGGTTTTGGTAAAATTGAGAATTTGACCAATAGTGGAAATGGTTTGGAAAATGAGCCTTGGCATTTAGAGATACAGGCAGTAAAAATAAAAGATGCTAATCAACACCAAAGTAGTAAGTTTTATACCCATTTTAATGTCAATCATTGATGAGACTTGGCATAATCCTTGACCCTTCCTTGTAATATAAATTTTCCTCCTCTTTTTTGTATTTGAGTTGTTTATAGTAGTCCTTTACTATAAACAACTCAACTTATACTTAGCGCCTCATAAGATATATTATCCTCCCCGTCATAAGAAAAGATATTTATAATTAAACACTCCCCTTCCTTTTATAATATTATTTCTAACAACAATAACTAGTAATGGTTACTAATAAACCTTATTGACACTATGAGATACAAAACTTTATATTTTACTCTTTTTTTACTTGGATCATTTATAAATAATACATTAAGTCAATGCACTAATTATAATGGTTATCCAGAAAACATGTTTAAATACTGGCAAGTCAGAGAAAATTTTGATAAATATTTTATTCATACAGATATGGATGAAAATGGCAATCTGACAGGTGATGGTATCGGTACTTGGGATGCAGATAAAATGAGATATACCAAAGCAGGATTTAGTATACCTGCATCATCTCTTGTTTTGACTGATAAAGCGCATGAGTCAACAGCACTCTTTGATCTTCAAAAAGGTTTCTGTAATAATGCTGCTACACCAGGGAAAAGAAATTATTTAACTGTTGGCCAAGAAATGATTGCTTGGGGAAATTATGTAGCAATGCTATCGACGGAATATGAATTATTACGTAGAAGTGGGCAAGAAACTACTAAAATCATTAATGAAATTTTCTTGGCTTTACAAGCGTACAGGAGAGTTGATATGACGGCTAATAGATTAGCAGGTCTATCTTGCGAATGCAAAGGAGGAATTAATAGACCTAATCTTACAGGATACTCAGGGTTTATTATGAGAGGAGATGCACCTTCTGACTTCCATCAATACTTTGATTACGAAGATAGTACACCTGACTGGGAAATAGGAGGAATAAGGTCAAATTTGACATGTAATGAAGATATTTTACCTTGTAGCTTTAGAGAAATAAATGACCTAGTAATGAGTAAGGATGAAGTTATCGGGGTGATTTACGGTCTAGTTTATTTAGATAAATTTATTACTGCCACTATAAATGTCACTTATGATGGAAGAAATTATAATCTAAAATCAATGTCTCGAGAAATAGTAAACGGATTATTCAGTAGGATTGCAGGATCATTTAATAAAGTGATTAGATTTCCTGCTTGTTTTTCTCCTAGTGGACATGTTATACACCAGTCTAAAACTGGTGAAAATGGTAGTGCGTTTAAAGAATCTTATTTTGCTTTCTATCATATTTTTAGAAATATGGGGGGAGCAAATAAACTTTTTTGGATACCTGGAACTATTGATTATTTAGCTTGGCAAGCAAATATTACATTGGTTTCGCAAAATCTCCAAAAACCAGTTAATGAAAGAATAACTTTAAAAATGGCAACACTAGCTGATCTAAACTATCCTGGGTCTTTAAGTGACCTTGCAGGAGCAAGAGGTAACTCTCTAGCCCACCTTAGTTGGGCATTATTACATGATAAAAATCGAGACGAGTATGAGTCCTGGCTACCAGAGATGCTTGAACTTCTATGTTTAATGAGCTGTGAGGGCCCTTGTAAAAAAGTATATCAAATAAATGAAGAAACAGGCGAATTTTTATTAGATGAGGAAGGAAACATGATGCCAGCGAATCCTAATTGGCCTGACTTTGTATGTAATAATTCACTGGATAATCCACATCCAGAAGGTGAAGGCGTTTTCGGAGGATATAACCCTTGGTGTAACCAAGATCTATGGGAGAGTGTTGGACAATTAGCAGAACGCTGTAAGCTGAACAGATTATCCGCTTCAAAAGGCCCGGGAGTAGACTACATGCTAGCGTATAATGTTTATCATTTATTAAACGAAGGAAGGCCATTCTTTGATCCATTTTCTGGAGAATATAATAGTTTGAGTACTGGAGGTAATGACCAAGCAGGTTTTAATGGCGATGATATAGAGGGTAATGAATTTCTGTGTGAAGATGTTTCTGAATTTAGATTAAAAGATGATATTATTTATGAAGACGTAACATGGGAAATCAGTGATAATTTGGCGTTTGTAAATAGTTCTTCCAATGATGATATTATTGCAGTTTCGCCTGCAAGCACACCTAACTCTAATGAAGGACGAGGGTATATTCGGGCAACTACAGAAACTGATGAATGCAATTATTTGGTTTATGAAAAACCAGTTTGGTGGGGAAGAGTACTACCTACGTTGAGTCATGAAATAGAAATATGTCCGAGTTTTGGTTCAATAACAGTAGAGAGCAACTATCCTGAAGGGACAACCTTTGAATGGGCAAAAATATCAGGTATAAATTTTTTAGGCAGTTCAGGAGCAAGTGTTTCTTTTTATCTTGATCCAAACCTTCCAAGTCCAGTTATTGTTGGATTTAAACTTAAGGTTATCTATATTAATTGTGAAGAAACAGAATCAATACATTATTTGGATATTAATACGGGAGCATGTGATTTCTTTACAATGTCAGTCTATCCAAATCCGACTTCAGGTATTGTTACGATAGAATTATCAGAGGAATTTCAAACGACTTCAGAATCAATAACTCCTGATTTAACGATCATAAAGAGTACTTCTAGTGAGATTGTTTACGCAAGTACCTTTAATTCTTCTTCAGAGAAAAAAATTATTGAGACTTCGAATTGGACGGAAGGAGTTTATCAAATAATTTTAAGCAATGGATCTGAAAATATTTTTGTAGAAAATCTAATTGTAAATAAAGGGGAATAAAAAACAGATAAATATTAGACTCCATATGATAGAGCAATTTGGGACTGTTCAAATAAAGTGTGTCAATCATATTTTGTAAATTTAATAAAAAAATAGATTGACATGAAAAAGAAGAAGTCACCCCGGATGTCAGATTTAGTAGCTGATGAAAAATTACGAGAAGAATTCAAGAAAGCGTT
>CALFWZ010000091.1 GCA_937928405.1 uncultured Saprospiraceae bacterium | reverse complement strand
TAGTCAGTGGTGTGGCGCACGATGCCACCAGTGCGTTGGATATTTTGGCAAACCGGATTGTGGATCTAGTGTTATTGGATATCAACTTGGGTACGGGGCCATCTGGTATCGATATTGCCGAAATAATTAATAAAAAATACGAGCTGCCTTTCGTTTTCTTAACGGCTTTTTCGGATGAGCATACCTTGACTGCGGCTAGTGCGTTGGGACCTTCGGGTTATTTGGTAAAACCATTTAATGATCGTGGGTTATTGACCACCATTGCAGTAGCGATTCGAAACGCGCAAAACAAACCCAAAAAAGAATCGATTGCCTCGGCCTTTCCATCTTTGACCGGACAAGAGATCAAAATTCTAGAATTTGTTTTAAGTGGATATTCAAATAAAAAAATATCTGAGCTTATTAATATTTCGGTGAATACTGTCAAATTTCATTTAAAAAATATTTATGCAAAATGCCAAGTAAATAGTAAACAAGAGTTACTAGCAATCGCTCTTAAAAAAATATAATTATGAAGAATGAACCTAAACTAAAAGTCATCCATCGACAACCGCATATTTCTCATTATACACCGGAAGAGATCTATCGGCAGCTTTCTGAAGTTAAAGAAGATCTAAAATCAATTATCTCTTTATTGGATCATCATCTTGATGTTGACCCTTCCAGCTTTTCTTCTTAAAAAACCAAAGAGGCGATACTGAAAAATCAGCATCGCCTCTTTAAATTGATTCTATATCAACTATTATTTTTCTACACTTCTTTTTTTAGTAATCGCAAGAGGTACTCACCGTATCCACTTTTGATATATTTATGGCCTAGTTTTTCTAACTGTTCATCGTTGATGAAACCCATTTCGTAAGCAACTTCTTCTATACAACCAATTTTTAGTCCTTGTCGGTCTTCGATTACTTCGATAAATTGTCCAGCCTGTATCAACGACTTGTGTGTTCCAGTATCCAGCCAAGCAACTCCACGACCTAATACGCCGACGCTTAGTTTACCTATATCGAGGTAATGCTTATTTACGTCTGTGATTTCGTATTCTCCTCGTGCACTAGGTTCTAGATTTCGAGCAACCTCTACTACTGAATTATCATAAAAATAAAGGCCAGGAACAGCATAATTAGATTTTGGACTAACCGGCTTTTCCTCAATGGACAAGGCGGTAAAATTATCATCAAATTCAACCACACCGTATCGTTCTGGATCAGCTACTTGATATGCGAAAACAATTCCTCCGGTTGGGTTAGCACTTTTGCGTAACAGTTCGTTGAGTCCTGCTCCGTAAAAAATATTGTCTCCTAAAATTAAAGAAACTGAATCTTTTCCGATAAAATCTGCTCCTAAAACAAAAGCCTGTGCTAATCCATTTGGGTCATGCTGCGCGATATACGTAAAAGAGCAACCGATTTCTGAACCATCCCCTAAAAGTTTTTCAAATTTAGGCAAATCGTAAGGTGTGGAAATAATAGCGATTTCCCGGATACCTGCGTTCATTAAGGTGGAAAGCGGATAATAAATCATCGGCTTATCGTAAACAGGCATCAGCTGCTTACTGACGGCCATAGTCAGCGGGTAAAGACGAGTTCCGAGACCTCCGGCTAAAATAATTCCTTTCATTATGATAAATTTTTCTCTTGAATAATTCTTTTAATCCTTAAAATTAGTTCGTTTGGTTTAAAAGGCTTTGCGATAAAATCGTTGGCACCTTTGCGAAAGGCTTCCAATATGGTCTCTTCTCTTTCCAGAGCAGAAATAATAATCACGGGTACTGCTGATTTCATTTCTTCACGCACCATTTCTAATAATTGCAACCCACTAAGATGCGGCATCATGATATCGCTCACAATAATGTCTGGCTGATGTTCTTCAATGCGTTGTACTGCTTCTTTACCATCTTCCGCGGTAATTACCTCGAAACCGTGGCGCCTCATTCTAAAGGCTAGCGCAGTCAACATTATCTCTTCATCTTCACATATCAAAATCGTCATAGTAAATCTATGTTTTTGGAACTTAGTCGTGTTAGGGGTCTATTGTTATAACTAAAATACGGTAAAGATCAGGGTTTGTTATCATTTACTGATTTATTCCTATCCTCTTAGGCAATATTAGTCACCTCTTGCTTAATTTCCAAGAGGATACTAGGTACTAACGCTTCCATGGCATTAATCATATCTCCGATTTGTGTCAAATTCTCCCCTTCTTTACAGATGGATTCAATATCCTTATTGGCCTCTGTCATTTTGGGATTTCCTACAAAAGAAAGCGTAGACTTCATTTTATGACTAGTAGAACCTAAAATCTCCCAGGCCTGCTCATCAAATTCTTTCCTCATTTTAGCGAGTTCTTCTGGTAATTCTGTTAACAGCATATCCAGCATGACTACTTTCATTTCCGGATCGCCATCGGCCATTAGTTCCAGATATTCTAAGTTAATAAACTCGTAGGTCTTATTATTCATTTTATTACTTGTTATTCCGGTTTGCATATTTTGCTATTTTGTGAAATAATTGATTAGGTTCAAAAGGTTTGAGGACAAAATCGTCCATCCCATATTCTTTAAATTTTTCATCTTTAGAAATATGGGCATGTGCTGTCATCGCCAAAATTGGCATGGCTGCTAGCTCAGGGGTCATTTTAGTACGAATGTGATTTGTCGCTTCGTACCCATCCATGATTGGCATTTGAATATCCATCAAAATTATATCAAATGGAGTGGCTATATTTTTTTCTAAAAGTTCTACTGCTTCTTGACCGTTATTAGCGATGGTAATATTAATTTTCGCCCATTTTTTGGTAAGCGTCTTCTTGGCTACCAGTTGATTCATTTTATGATCTTCTACCAGTAGAAGGCGAATAGCTCCATCATCTTTCAATTCAAGGTTTTCTTCTTTTTCAATGACCTCAATGACTTCTAGTGTATCGCCTTTTTCAAAAGCTAGATCAAAAAAGAAAGTTGATCCTTCCCCAAAGACACTCTTAACGCCAATTTTTCCTCCTTGTTGTTCCACCAAGTTTTTTGCGATGGACAATCCAAGTCCCGTCCCTTCATAGAGTCGGTCTTTATTTCTGATTCTGGTGAACGTTTCAAAGATCGCATCCAATTTATCTGCTGGAATACCTACTCCGGTATCTTCTACTGCGAAATGAAGATTTACTGCCTGATCATTTTCAATTACATTTTTGATATAAATTCTGACCGCGCCACTATCTGTAAACTTAACGGCGTTACCAACCAAATTATTTAATATTTGATTGAGTCTTAGCTTATCTCCATGAATAATTTTCGGCACACTGTCATCTACATGTAATTCAAAAACAAGATCTTTTTCTTGCGCTTTGTACTTCATCATGTTGACCAAGTTTGATAACAACTTATGTAGGTCAAAGTTTTTATATTCAAATTGAATTTTACCGTTTTGTAGGGTTGATATTTCTAAAATATCATTAATTACCCCCAATAAAATCTCAGAAGACTGTTTGATAGAACTGACCAAACCGGTCTGTTCTTCGTTCAGATTTGTTTGAGAAACTAAGTTACTCATTCCTAAGATAGCGTTCATCGGTGTCCGCATTTCGTGACTTACACTCGCTATAAACTGCTCTTTCATTTGAGCGGACTGCTGTGCAATATCGCGCGATTTACGCATCTCCTCTGCCTGTTTACGTTCGGTGATATCTCGGATGATTCCATTATAACCCAATAGTCCCGCGTTTGAAGTAGGCGTTGCGGTGATCACACAGTAGCGCCGTGTTCCATCTTTGCGTTCTATTTCTACTTCAAAATCATTAATATCTTCCTTTTGCTGTAACGCTTTCATAAAATGCATTCGACGGTCCAGTGGAAAGAAGCAGGAATGAAAATCCAACATCTTTACTTCTTCTCGAGTATAACCGATTAATTCGAGCGTAGCATTATTATAATCTACAAAGCTACCCATCAGGTTGGCAATATAAATGGCGTCATTCGAACGAGAAAAGATTTCTTGATAACGTTCTTGACTGCGAATCATTTCCATTTCCGCTTTCTTACGCTCTGTCATATCTTGCATGATTCCCATCAGTACAAGATTACCTTCCGCATTGGTATTAACGCTACAATGAACAAAAGCATAACGCCGTTCTCCTTCTGGTTGCTTAATGATAATATCTTTTTTGATACTCTTTCGGAGTAGCGTTTCCTGATGAATGGATTGAAACACGTGCAGTGGGCTAGCAGGATCTTCCAGATCAGTTCCGGTCAAGGTGTTTTTTACAGGAATACCTAGCAACCGAAATATTTCGTCGGAAGCTTTCAATAATTGAGTCGCAGGATTAAATTCCCAGTTGCCGATATGAGCGATACGCTGGGTAAGTTCCAACCTTTTCAAAACACCACTTCTTTCAATAGAATAACGAAGTGATTTTGCGAGCAGATCAGAATCAAAATCTCCTTTTACCAAAAAATCTTGCGCCCCTACCTTTACGGCATTCACCCCCATACTTTTATCAGATAAACCCGTCAGTACGATAACGTTAGCATCTGGAAATTTTTCTAATAATTTTTCCAAAGTTGGAAAACCACGACTATCCGGCAACGTCAAATCCAATAGAATGACTGCATAATCTTCCTGTTCCATGGCCTCCATACCGTCAGTCAGACTCGTTTTGTTGGTGATTTTACAATCCAATAAATCTGACTCAGATAGCAAAACCTCTACTAGTCTCGCATCACCGGGGTTATCCTCAATGAGCAATATCTTGTTTTGAGCTTCGTAATCTGAAATTTCCTGAAACATGGCTACATCCTGATCTTTATTGGAAGTACCCGTTAAATTACTTCCTTCTCGTGTTAGATTTTCCTTCAAAATATCACATTTAGTTGAAATTACGAAATAAGTCTTCCCGAATGAATCGAAAACAAGTTTTTGATACCTTCATGATAACTTCAGGGGTATAAATTCTATATTGGAAACCGGGAAGCTTGTTCAGCAGCATTAGAGGGGAAAAGGCTCTAAACACGAGGTAAAAAAACAAAAGTTGCGCCAATATCTTCAATTAAAAAAATACAGAAGAAATCTGCGGGTGATTTATAAATAGAACGGAAATTATCAATACGGTCATTACTGATCAAATTTTTAGTCGCAAACTCTTCTAAAGTAGAAACATACATAAACCATTCTCCGTCCAATGCGGCTGGATTAAGGAGTGGAATTCCAATCTGAACCCCTTTTTTACTGGCTACAAAAATGGGATATTTTGATATCTCTTGATGGAGAACACTATCACTGGCTTGCCCTAATAACTGTTGGTGTGGACGAATTATTAGCTCTAAATTTTTTAATTTTTTTTCTTCCGGGTTCATGTTTGTTTAACTTTTTAATACCAATAATGCCACACTCTCGATATGTTGTGTATGTGGAAACATATCCACCGGCTGAATTTTGACGACCTCGTATTTCTCCTGAAGCAATTGTAAATCCCGGGCCTGTGTAGCAGGATTACAGCTTACATAGACTATTTTGGGAGCAGCTAGGCTGAGTAACATATCAACAACCTTCGGATGCATTCCAGCACGAGGCGGGTCCGTGATTACTAAATCGGGCTTGCCATGGGTTTCCGCAAATTCGGCACTTAAAATATTTTTAACATCACCGGCATAAAAAACAGCGTTCTCAATATTATTAACTTCCTGATTGATCCGAGCATCATCAATAGCAGCCGCCACTTCTTCTATTCCTACGACCTGTCTACTTTTGTCCGCCACATATAAAGCGATGCTGCCAATACCACAATACAAATCATAAACGTTTTCGGCGCCCGTTAGCCCTGCAAAATCAACCACCACATCAAAAAGTTGAATAGCCTGTGTAGTATTGGTTTGGAAAAAAGACTTGGGACCAATTCGATAAGTGACCGCACCCAATGCTTCTTCAATAAAGGGCGCTCCCTTATAAAGATCGATATCCAGATCTAAAATAAAATCATTTAGCTTGGTATTCACACAAACGAAAAGCGCTGTAATTTCTGGAAATTTTTCTGCTAGCGCATCCAGATATTTTGTTCGTTCCTCTTCTGTGCTTTGTCCAAAAACCACAATAACCATTACCTGTCCAAGGGTCGTTACTCTAACGATAACATTTCGTAGACAACCTGTTTGCGCTCGTGCGTCATAAAAGCTAAGCCCCATTTCGCGCCCTAAGGCTCGCAAGTAATTTCTGATCTCGTTGGAGGGTTCTTCCTCTAACCAACATTTTTCTATGTCGACAATTTTATCCCAGGCTCGGGGTCGGTGAAAGCCAAGTACATCATCTTCCATGCTTACCCCCGCTTCTTTTTCTTCTTCTGTAATCCACCGCCGATTCGAAAAACTAAAATCTAGTTTATTGCGGTAAAATCTCGTTTTAGCTGAACCCATGATCGGTAAAATCGGTACGTCTGATAATTTACCAATTCGACGAATGGCCTGTTCTACGACTTCCTGCTTGTATTTTAGCTGTACTTCATAAGGAAGATTTTGGTATTTACATCCGCCACAAACGCCAAAATGGGCACAAAATGGTTCGGTTCGCTCGCTAGAGAGCGTTTTAAATGTTAGCGGATAGCCTTCAAAAAAACCATTTTTCTTTTTGGTTACCCGTACATCCACCACGTCACCCGGCACCGTTCTTTCTACGAATACGACCATTCCTTCCGGAGTTCGTCCAGCACAACGTCCTTTGTTAGCAAATCCAGAAATGGTAACATCCTCAAGGAGAACTACTCGATTTTTTTTTCTTCTTCCCATGTTATCTCGTTAGTACAATATAATCTCGAATTAATGTTTGTAAAAATTCTATTTTTTTTGTTGGACGTTCGTCTAAGTCCAACTCTTTTACTAGATGGTCAACTAATTTATTAATCACTTCCTGGTGCGTTTCGTTCTTATGGGTGTGGTAGCGATGTATAGCAGATTTTATTAATAATAAATCTTTTTCCCGCAATTTCCGAACTTCCAGATAAGTTGGTTCGTATTCTTCAAGCGAATTTATTTTTAGAATATCCAATAACTGAAACCGTTTATTGAATTTTATTTTTATCACCACCGTATTCGCCGTCATATCCCCTAATCGCTGTTTTTTTGCTGACGAATTGATTAATAATCCCGCTAGGGTGCCAAAGGATAAAAAAGTATCCACGACGTGAAAAACAGCCCGCAACAAATAATCACTCCATCCCGCTTCTTCGCCGTCTAGCCGTACTACTTTAATACCCGCTGCCTTTTTTCCCCAGGACTGCCCATTAGCAATGATCTCTGATAATAAATGGTAAATCACAAAGAGTGTGATGGGTAAAAGGCTAAAAAAACGTCCAAGCATACCGCTACCTTCTAATTCGCTAATCCAAGCTTTTAACAGAATTAGAAAAATTAGAATAAAAAGCGCCCCCACGATAATCGCATCTATAAAAAACGCCAAGAACCGGTCCTGAGGACCAGCCAATTCATACTCAATTGTTACGTTCTGAGTCGTGGTAATGTCAATCGTTGGCATAGCAATAAAATTATCAGGTGCAAGATACTAAATTAGCCGCATCAGATTTATTTTAATAGCACAGCAATTTGTGAAGTTGTCTAATAATCCAAAATAATATGTATTTTTAATATTATTTATAATTCATCCGATTTACCGTAATTCATGCGCGAGACTAACTTTATTAATCAGAATAAAGAAAAATGGAAAGAATACGAGGAGATGCTCGATCGCAAGGCCACCGACCCTGACCGACTCAATCGTTTATTTGTACAAATAACGGATGATTTATCCTATTCTCGCACTTTTTATCCCAATCGCTCGGTAAGAGTCTATCTAAACAATCTCGCCCAACAGATTTTTTACAATATTTATAAGAATAAGAAAAGTCCATTGGGACGTTTCGCTTCTTTTTGGACTGATGAACTTCCACGACTGGTTTACGAATCCAGATCGGCTTTTCGGATAGCTTTTATCGTCTTTATGCTTTCCATGCTAATTGGCGCTTTTTCGGCTGAAATGGACCCCGAATTTCCGAGGGTCATCTTAGGAGATGGCTATGTGGATATGACGATTCAAAATATTGAAACGGGTGATCCTATGGCAGTTTATAAAGACCGTAGCAGATTTGGAATGGCACTAGGAATCACCGCCAATAATCTATTTGTTGCTTTTTTGACTTTTTTATTAGGTGCTTTCTTTTGTGTAGGTGCTATTGGAATTTTGATTAACAATGGAATAATGGTAGGTAGTTTTCAGCATTTTTTCTATGATAAAGGTGTTTTCCAAGAATCGTTTTTAACCATTTGGACACATGGTACGCTAGAAATTTCAGCTATTATTATTGCCGGAGCAGCCGGTATCACGATGGGACAAGGATTGGTTTTTCCAGGGACGCTTTCTCGGTTACAGGCTTTTCAAGTTTCAGCGAGAAGAGGATTAAAAATAATGGTTGGACTAGTCCCAATTTTTATTGCTGCAGGTTTTATCGAAGGATATTTGACTAGATATACAGAGACACCGGATGTGGTAAGGCTCTTGTTTATTTTGATTTGTCTATTCTTTATTTTGGGATACTTTGTTTTTTATCCTATAAAAAAAGCGAGAGAAGGATTTAAAACTAACTTGCAGGACACCCGGATTCCACCTACTCAAAACCTTGCCATCAGTTATCATAGAATTAAATCTTCTGGTGAAATTCTAACCGATGCATTTAGTCTTATTCGAAAAAACTTGAGTGTCATTTTAAAATATAGTGCGGGCCTTGCTTCATTTTATGTTTTTGTTGTTTCTATCATTAGCAAACTTCCGCTGAATGAAGCGTTTAGTTTTCCAACCGAATTCTTCGGTGCTTTTAGCCATTTAGGACAGTACTTTAATAACGAGTCTATTTTGTTGCTCCCTGTCCTTAATACTTTTTTGTACTCGACTTTTTTCTTTTTGCTAATGCAGATTTTATTACAAGACTTTAGCGATAACACTCCAATCAAAAAAGATACTAGACAACAGCTCATCAACTTCCTAAACGTGTTGGTGGTCGTATCGATTGGATGTTTGGTTTTGGCTATTGACCTTCCGATTAAAGGTTTATTATTTTTTCTTTTAATTCCTTTTTTACTAATGACGCTTTTTATTGCGCAAAAAGAAAACATTCATTTCTTTTTGGCTGTAGGCCGTAGTTTCAAATTAATGAAAAAAAATACAGGGCGAGTCATCAGTTTGTTATTATTAGCTACGGTTCTAGGAATACTTTTATTTTCAATTATGGATACATCCATTCTTTGGTTTTATCTGGAGTTTATTGGATGGAATTTTTCAGTGGAACAATCCACCATGGATCAACTCGTTTATGGATCCTTGATATATATTGCGATCTTTATTCTTTGCTTGGTGCTTTCGTTATATTTTTTCTGCTTTAGTTTACTTTATTTCTGTTTATTAGAAATAGAAGAAGCTCCTTGGCTACACGAAGCAGTAAGCAATATTGGGCGACACCAAAGTATTCGAGGATTAGAAAAAGAAGGATAAATTTTATTAAATACACTGTGTATTAAACCTGTTTAAATAGAAAGATTGAATAATTTTTCATCTAACATAATAACATTAATTTGTCTTTTACTGTGGACGGTTCAAGTGACCGCTCAAGAACCAACGCCTTCGCCTACGGAACAGTTTGAAACTACTACTTTAGAACCTCGCAATTTTGAAGCGTCCGATTGGGAAAAAGCTACTAAAGGAATAGATTACCGCCATTCTACCAAAGACAAAAAAAACATCAATGAAGATATAGGTGATGAGCTCGGAGGAGACAAAGCTGCGCTCGAACGAAAAGCTAGAGAATTAGGAGGTGCGGCAGGTCCCGTTTGGAATCTGCTGGTAAAAATCATCTTTGCCCTTTTTCTCGTGGTGCTAATTGGTTTAATCTTATATTCGATCATGCGGGGAGAAAATATTTTTAAAAAGAAAAAGAAAATACCAAAAACCACTTCTTTCGATCTTGCTGAAGTAGAAACTAATCTTGCAATCTCCGACCTAGATCAATTTATCAAAGAAGCAGAAAATCAGGGTAATTATTCCCTAGCGATTCGCCTACACTATTTGGCCATCATCAAAGCGCTTTCTCGAAAAAAAATAATTCGTTACAAAAAAAATAAAACCAATCACGTTTATGTAGCCAAAGTAGATACGACTCCTTTTGGAGAAGCATTCCGGCAAGCTACTCATGCTTTTGAAAGAATTTGGTTTGGAGAAAATACCTTTACCCAGACAGACTATCAACAAATAAAACCAGATTTTGTAAAATGGATTAGCACCGCTCAAAACCTAACCAGCGAAAAACCATCTCTCAACCTAAACACTCCATAAATGCAAAACAAAACTATTTTGTGGGTATTGGGAGTGGTAGTCATTTTGCTGTCCATTGTCTTTTTTGTTTTTCGAGATGGACAAACCCGTCATTCTTGGACAGAAAATTACGAAGAAGAAAAAAATCCTTACGGTACCCACGTTATTTATGAACTACTGAAAGGCTATGATCCTCAATATGATTTTCACGAAATTTCAAAAGGTATTAAGGAGGATTTGCCTGATTTAGATTCCGTTGAATTATCTGCAATATCTAATTATATTTTTATTGGGGAAGGCATGTTTTTAGATTCTATAGAAATGAATCAAATGCTTCGCTTTGTAGCAGATGGAAATAATGCCTTTATCAGCAGCAAGGATATTCCTTTTTCCATTAAGCCTATTGTTTTCGAAGAGTTGTGTTCCGATTATTGGTTTTATCGATATCCTAATGTTTCTGATAGTATAGCAGCCTTGAGCTTTAGTCATCCTTCACTCATTGATACAAGTGGCGCGTATGACTTCAAATATGTTAGTCATCATGAAGTCAGGAACTATCGCTGGCATTACGTCGAATCAGAATATTTCTGTGATGAATATTATAGTCCAGTAGCTTTGGGTCATTTAAATGATACCTTGATTAATTATTTCAAAGTATCATATGGAGATGGCCATTTCTACTTTCATACCAATCCAATTGCTTTTTCTAATATTCAATTACTTAAAAAACCCGCCGTAGAGTATGCTTCATTGGTTTTTTCCCATTTACCTCCCGGCGATATTTATTGGGATCGTTCGAGTCGGTTACCGCTAGGAATTGCTCGTAGCTTAGATCGAAATAATCGAGATGGTAGTATGGATCGGAGCCTAAATTCAGAAGGGCCGCTATCTTATATTTTAAGTCAACCACCATTAGCATGGGCATGGTATACGGCATTGGCGACCGCTGTTTTATTCTTAATTTTCCGATCTCGTAGAAAGCAAAGAATTATTCCAGTATTGGAAAAAAATAAAAATAGCTCATTGGAATTTATTAATACCATCGGCCGAATTTATCATCAACAAGGCAATCATCGAAAAATTTGTCTAAAGAAAATGACGCTATTTTTATCTTTCATTCGAGACCGATATTATTTAAATACCAACGAGCGAGATGCTGATTTTTTTGCACGGCTATCTGCGAAATCTGATATTCCAGCATCGGTAATTGATCAGATTTTTCTTTACCATAAAAATATTGATAGCTCCAACTTTGTTTCTGAACAAACACTCATAGACTTCCATCTGGAAATGGATAAATTTTATAAAAACTGTAAATAAAACAACATGTCTGACGACCCAACGACTACCCCCGGAGAAGAAAATCCGATTTCCTACACGCCACAAAACACTTGGCAGGAAAATCGGCTGGACCTCAGCAAAGTCTCTGCGATTACCAACGGTATCCGACAAGAGTTAGCCAAAGTAATTATTGGCCAGTCTACGACTATTGACTTATTGATTGCTGCTATGTTTTCAGGGGGACATGTGCTCTTGGAAGGGGTACCAGGAATAGCTAAAACACTCCTCGCACGACTGCTTGCCCAGACGTTACAAGCTGATTTTTCGCGGATACAATTTACTCCCGACCTGATGCCTACTGATGTGGTGGGAACCACGGTCTTTAATATGCAGCGTTCTGAATTTACCTTTAACCAAGGTCCAGTATTTTCCAATATTGTACTCATCGATGAAATCAATCGTGCCCCCGCTAAAACCCAAGCGGCACTTTTTGAGGTAATGGAAGAATATCAGGTCACCGTGGACGGAACCACCTACCCGATGGATTTTCCCTTTTTCGTCATTGCTACCCAAAATCCAATTGAACAGGAAGGAACTTATAAGCTACCAGAAGCGCAATTAGATCGTTTTCTTTTTAAAATTATCGTTCAATACCCTAGCCTCGAAGAGGAAAAAGCCATTCTTTATCGTTTCCGAAAAGACTTTAAACAGACCGTACAAAATCAAGTAAAAGGTATTTGTAGTAAAGCCGATATGCAAGCATGTCAAGAGGTGATAGAGAAGGTGCATATCAAAGATGAATTGCTCGATTATATTGCTGGAATCATTCACGGCACTCGAAATAACGGAGACCTATTTTTAGGTGCCTCTCCAAGGGCTTCATTAGCCATCCTAAAATCAGCAAAAGCTATTGCGGCCATGAATGGTCGAGACTTTGTCACTCCAGACGATATTCAGTACGTCGCGTATCCGGTTTTAAATCATCGGGTTATTTTGACGCCAGAGCGCGAAATGGAAGGCTATGACCAAGAATACGTCGTAAACGATATTGTGAAAAAAATTGAAGTGCCGAGATAATTTTTACTACTCGCTCACTTCAATCATAATTATTAGACTGATGATAAAACAGGTCAAAATATAGAAAATGAAATTTTGGGATAATATCTTTTTAACGAACCGCTTTTTTATCTGCTTCGGGATAATCGCTGGATTATTTGCAGTTAGTTTTTTCATGCCCATATTATTCCCAGTTATACAGGCTATTTTATTAATGCTGGTCATTTTAGTATTCGTAGATATTTTACTATTGTTTAACAACAAAGAATTTATTCACGCCAACCGACGCACACCAAAAATTTTATCACTCGGAGAAACCAATAAAATCCACTTAGACTTATTAAATAATTCTACTCAAAATGTATCGCTAGAAATTATCGATGAATTACCGGAGCAGCTGCAAAAACGTGATTTTAAAATCGTGATGAATTTAAAAAATAAACAAACAGAAACGATTACTTACGATATTCGACCATTGCAGCGGGGTGAATATATTTTTGGTGCCTTAAATATTTATATCAGTTCAGAAATCGGATTTATACAACGGCGTACACAGTTCACGGATTCGATGAGCGTCCCTGTTTATCCTTCGATTATTCAAATGAAACAATTAGAGCTCAAGGCTTTTGATCGCGTCACCAACCAAAAGGGCATCAAAAAAATACGGCGACTGGGGCATAGTTATGAATTTGAACAAATCAAAAGTTATGTACGCGGAGATGATTATCGTAGCATCAACTGGAAAGCAAGTAGTCGACGTGGTACGTTGATGGTCAATGCTTATCAGGACGAACGGGCACAGCAAGTATATTGTGTGCTTGACAAAAGTCGAGTGATGAGAATGCCTTTTAATGGACTTAGCCTAATGGATTATGCCATTAATACGTCATTGGTTATTTCTAATATTGTCTTACAAAAAGATGATCGTGCTGGCTTACTTAGTTTTTCGGATGTGATGGGTACCACCATCAAAGCAGAAAGAAAAGCCAATCAATTGAATAAAATTATGGCTGCGCTATATCGAGAAAAGGAAAGAGCAGGAGAAGCCAATTACGAACTACTTTATCACGCTTCTAGAAAATTAATCAAGGGTCGAAGTCTTTTGTTATTATTTACCAATTTTGAAAGTACCTATGCACTGGAAAGAGTACTCCCTGTTTTGCGAAAAATAAATACCCTGCATTTACTCGTCGTCGTATTCTTTGATAATTCAGAAATTCGAAAATTTTCGGAACAAGAAGTAGAAGATACCGAAGGGGTGTATATGCAAACTATTGCTCAAAATTATCTCGCTGAAAAAGCAGCCATGGTCCAACAACTGAAACAGTTTGGTATTCAAGCTATTCTAACTCGACCGGAAGAGCTGGCGGTCAATTCTATTAATAAATATTTGGAACTGAAGGCGAGGGGGCTTATTTGAAGGCTTGTTGGCTGTTAGCTTGTTGGCTTCCTTCTAGCGTATATGTTATGTACTAGAAGGAAGCCAACTAACAGCATCTTTACTAAACCTATCCACATATTTTAGCGTAGGTTTAGATGCTATGATAAAAACACTAATTCCCAGTAATCATAAATTCGGTACGTCGATTTGCCTGTCGTCCTGTATCCGTGTCATTGCTTTCGATGGGTGAAGTTTCTCCATACCCTTTATAAGTCATCCGAGTTGCGTCAATACCATTTTCTACCAAGTAGGTAAAGACTGATTTGGCTCGATTTTCAGATAGCGTTAGGTTGTTGGTATCTGAGCCCACGTTATCGGTATGGCCGTTTAGCTGAATACTAATTCCAGGATTATCATCGAGAAATGTCTTAAGTCGATTCAATTCAATAAATGACTCTGACCGTAGTTCCGCCGATCCGGTGTCAAAAAATACGTTCCGTAAAACAGTCGGTTTATATTTTTCTAAAGCTGAGGCTGGAATTTCAGTGCTACCCGTTACCTCTTCCGGAACCGCTCGGAGTTCAATAGCGAGTTGATAAGGATCGTTTGTTTCTTTTGACGCTTCTAAAGCAAAGTGTTCAGAATGAAAAATATAGGCTGATTTAGAAACGTTGAACGCGTAATTTTTTCCGGTAGGCAATGTGATCAAAAAGAAGCCGTCTGGATCAGAATTAACCGCCGCATGTATTTTTCCGGTGGACATATCCACTATCTCCACTCTTGATACTAAGGGTTCTTTTGTTTCCGCATCGGTAATATTTCCACGTACATAGGTAACAGGTTGAGGTCGCGCTTCGGGATATAATTCAAAACTATACAAATCCATTCCCGTCGCCGTTTTTTCTTTTTGAGTCGTATTATTTTCAGACAAAATCCGATCAGAAGCATAGTAAGCTGTTTTTCCATCGAGGCTTACCACCAACGTACTTTCGTCCGCTTCGGTATTGATGGGATATCCTAGGTTGATGGGGTCTCCCCAAGTTCCATCTGGTTGTTTTCTAGCATAGAATAAATCGAATCCACCCATGCCTGGATGACCGTTAGACATAAAATAAAGTGTTTGTCCGTCCGGATGAATAAATGGAGATTGATCATCCCCTTTAGTATTAATTTTATCACTCAATAATTTTGGTCGAGACCATTTGCCTCCCGCATTACGTTTGCTCAGATAAATATCACTTTTGCCTAATCCACTACTACGACGCGAAGCAAAGTATAACGACTGGCCGTCGGCAGATAAAGAAGGTTGCGTTTCCCAATCACGAGAATTGATCGGTGATCCAATGTTAGTGGCTGGAGTCCATCGACCATTTTTAACTTCAGAAAAATAAATATCACAACTACCATAACCATCCTTGCGGCTATCGCATTTGGTGAAAACTAGAAATTTCCCATCCGGTGTAATATTTTGCGCTCCTTCGTTATTTGGGGTATTGACATCCGTCAGCGGAATCCCTTTCTGCCAGATACCATCTACTTTTTTACTGATATAAAAATCTTCTTGTCCTCTTATTCTTTTAGTAAAAACCAAAACAGATTCATCTGCTGTTAACGATGGCAGATATTCCTGATCCGTAGTATTGACTAGGTTTCCTAAACTTTGTGGTTCAAAAGCAACAGGGTTGGCTTTTGCCTGCGCACTGAAAGCTTCCGCTTTTATCCGGCGTTCTGCTTTACCTAAAAGTATTTTATTTTTTGGGTTGGAAGCAATGTATTGTTTTAGATGCTCAATACCTTCTGTGCCTTTACCTTGATTCAATTCCGCCAATCCTAGCACATAAACGACTTTAGGCGAATAGTTGGGATCCATAGCCAATACTTTTTCGAATCCAATTTCGGCTGCGGCGTAATCTTTTAAATAATGTTTTAGAGAAGACCATTGAATCTGCGCATCAATAAAATTAGGAGCTGCTTTTAGTGCTTTGGTAAACTCTTGTAGTGCTTTTTCGTCATTCCCACTAATATTATATGCCATTCCTTTATCGTAAGCTTTTTTAGCCTTACCCGTCGCCGTCTTTTTAGTAATATAAGCGCCTTGAGAAGAAGTCGTTTTCTGGGCACCAGCACATTGTACAAAGAGGATAGTGACCAAGCAGAGGAAGAGTTGTCGCATAATATTTATGGGTTGAGTCATCAGTTCATTTATTTTGACGTATAGCTCGCCATTAGCATAACGGCTAATCTGCCATTTTGTAACAGTAATTCAAACGTTAAAATTGTTGCTGATGGCTATTAATTCCTACTTGTATTTTGAATTGACTGTTCCATAGACCCTGTCTGCAAAAACTTTGCCTGCCTTCTTAATTCGTTAAACGATGCGTTTTAGTGGTAACCTTAAATAAAAAATGGCCATTTGCTAGTATGCAAATGGCCATTAGGTTTATATTTTAATAACTACTTATCGTTAAGTAATTATTCAGAAGCTAAAAGGTCACTCGCTTTAGCGAAGCCCATTTTCGCTGCCTGCATGGCGTCTTTACGGTAGCCGTTTTTACCACTTTTTTTCAGTGCTAAAGCTTTGTAGTAAAGGATTTCTGCCGGATCAACGCTTTCCGTACTGTTGGGTAAGGCCTCTACCTGTTTGAAAACATCAATCGCTTCGGTGTAATTTTTAGCTGCCAATAGTGCTCGACCATAGTGGAAGGTAGCAAATGGCTGCCAAGCCTGATTAGGATCACCGGCTCTGAATTTTCGTTTGCTATAAAATTTTAAATTATTGAAAGCACTAGCATAGTCTTCTGTTTCTAGATGACAAAGGGCTTTACGACGGTGTGCCTGCCAATAAATAGATTGTAAAGGAATAGAAGTTTTAATCGCTAGATTGAAGTCCTCGATTGCTTTTTCTATATCTCCATTTTTACGATGAATTAATCCCCGGCCGAAATAGGGAGCTGTATTAGAAGGATTTAGATCAATACTTTTGGTATAATCGTACAGTGCATCCTGATAATTCTTTAAGATATGATTTACGCGTCCTCTCCGCTCGTAAGCAAGAGCGTGTCGATCAAATTTATCGATGGCCTTCGTCAGTTCGGCGATAGCTTGATCCTGCTTACCTTTTTCTTCTACCAATGCTCGTCCTTTTAAGAAAGCCTGCACCGCTGCCCGATCGCTATTGGGTTCAATAGTTTTATGGCTGATGATCGTTCCATTGTCGATCAACCATCCACCAAAAGCTCCTGCCACCGCATACTGAGAAATGTAAGCAAGTAAGCTGACGGTATTTTTCCAAGTTTTTTCACTAGTGGAAGGTGTTATCAAGCGTGAGATAACAAACGAGAAGGAAGATTCGTCGAAGACTTCTTCTTCTTTGATGAGTACGTCATTTTTGTAGTAGTTCTCAACTCTAGACTGATACATGGTACGTACTTTGTCGAAACTTTTGGGACTACCAAACTCCAGACGGCCTTTGAAGATTGATTTATAAGTCATTTTGTTGCTTTGTGAGGAAAATTAAAAAATAGAATTCTGCGAGCAAAATTCTTGTCTGTTTCTGGTATTTTAGAGATCAAATAAAAAGTCTAAAAATTCTTTGTGTCTCTGTAGTAATTATTATAAAGTAGTAATTAATAAATATAAAAAACTGGTGTAGTTCCTCAACAACAAGATAAAAATAAGTAATAATCTTACAGTAATTCAGGTTTAACGCTGCTTTACTATATTTTCTCTCTTAGTCAGTAAATAAGGTGATTTGGGACGCTCGCTTTTTTGTAAAAAACACAAAAGTTTACTTCCTGCAACACGCAGTTTTCTCTATAGTCAAAATATATTCCTAGGGATTTCTAGTGAAGAGTGGTGATTCCAAATAAACCTTAAGTGGAAGCACAAGTACAAATATGCACTATTTTTTGGATTATTCCAAAAAAATAAGGACTTTTGGAAGCTTTTTCCAAAAATCAGGCTCTTAACAAAAAGAGGAAAATTTGGCAAACTGAATTCAAGGCTTTTCTTAGTTTTGACTATCAGCTACTTATGAAATTATTTTTAGCTAAATTATCCTTTTCCTAGCATAAAAATTTTTTATACTCTTTTAGATCGACCAGGTCAGAAAAAACTAAAAAAGCCTGATAAATGGTATTTTATCAAGCTTTTTAAAAAAATTATTTTTCTTTTTTTATCCCATTTCAGACTTAACTTCTGTCACTTCGGGGACCATTCTTTTCAACATTCCTTCAATTCCGGACTTTAACGTCACAGTAGAAGAAGGACACCCACTACATGAGCCTTGCAGGATAACGGTTACTACACCTTTATCAAATGACTTAAATTCTATGTTTCCACCATCCATTTCTACCGCTGGTTTGACGTAGGTTTCAATCAGCTCTTTGATTTTAGCAACAATTTCAACTTCTTCTTCAGAATAATCATAGGATACGCCTCTTTCTGCCTCAATTTTTTCCATCGCCTCCGTAAAACCATCTTTTATGATTGGCTTCTCTTCTACGATATAAGTCTTAATAAATTCTTTGGCAGGAAGCATAATGTCTTCCCAAGCATAATTAAATTCCTTCGTGATTGTGACAAAATTATTGCTAATATAAACGCCTTTGACATAAGGCAATTCAAAAATCTCTTTAGCCATCGGAGACCATTCAATCGCCAACGCTTCTTCTCTAAAGTCTGCGGTACCTCGATAAAGCATACGATTGGTAACAAACTTCAATGATTCCGGATTTGGCGTTTGCTCCGTATATAACATCACGGGACTTTTAGTGGTCGTATCTTCCATTTTTACTTATTTTCTTTGAGCTGTCAAACAACTTCTTTTTAAAAAATTCTATCTTGAATACAAAGTTAACACAATTTGAAACCATCTGGTTGTAAATTTAACGTCAGAATTTCTTTTGGTGCCTCGATGCTATCCATATAATTCATAGTGTACCTGTTCTTTTGAATACCCCATATCTTCCGTTAGCTTCTTTACCGCTTCATCTACCATATTACTCCACCCACAAATATAGAAGTGAATTCCTTGGTGAACCTGCTCGTAAGCTTGCTCATAAATTTGATGTACATATCCTTGCTGGGAGTATGGTGTAGTCTCTCTAGAAAGTGCTATACTATATTTAAAGTTTGGGAAGTCTTTTTCTAACGCTTCCATTTCCTTTTTGTACAATATTCCTTCCTCAAAACGAGTACCAAAAATCAAGTGAACTGGCTGATTCCATTCGGTTGCAGCCATCTCTCGTAGCATACTTCGAAAAGGCGCAATTCCAGTTCCTGTACAAATAAATACCAATTTAGTAGCTGTTTTTTTGGATAAGGTAAAAGCACCTGCAGGTCCTTTAAACTTTATGGGAGTACCCACGCTAGCTTCTTCAAATAAATATTCGGAGGCCAATCCACCCTCCAATTTTACAATACATAATTCTAAATCTCCCGTATCTGTCGGACTTCCAGCTAATGAGTAGCTTCGCCAGCGCTTTAGCCGTTTTTCATGTATAGGCAAATCCAAGGTAATAAACTGACCCGCCTGAAAAGTAAAATCCCATTCCGGTTTTTTTTCTACCCAAAACCGACGTGTTGTAGACGTCATTTGCTCAATCTTTGTAATTTGACTATCGTACCACTTCCAAGCCATCTTCTTTAATTAAATTTTTATATGTTTTAAAAACGCTCATTCCTTTTTCTCTAAAATAACCCGCTACCCAATCCATCGGTCGATCACTAGTAACCATCACAAAGTCTCCTCCCCAAGCGCCTAGTGATTTAATTTCACCAGGAAAATCAGAAAAATATACATCTTTTGCTCGTTCGATTTTTAAGGTTTGACTAACTACCTGCTCGTGTGCTGCCATGATTCTAGCAAATTCAGACTGAGTCTGACAATGCAGCATCTCATCTGTTAGTATATTAATCTCTGCCATCTCTTGGGATAGCGGTCTTTGAATTTTCCTATAATTCAATATTCCTTCTCGGCTGTTTTGTTTTTTATTTAAATAAACAAAAAAAATCTGTTCCGAAAAATTCGGAGAAAATCGGACCGGCTTAACAACTGGTCCTGGCAACTGATACAACAACGACTGATCTGCCTCGGCACAAGCCAAATCATAACCAGAGCCGCCAAAAGTTTCAGCCAATAATTGATAAGGATCGACCTTCGCCCATTGAGCCATCATCGCAATTAATGTTGAGCTGGTACCGAGTCCCCATTGTCTTGGAAAATCCAGTTTCGTTTCAATACTAGAAACTTCATTGATAGAACGACTAATAAACTCTGCATTTAAATCCCTCGCAGCATTTAAAATTTCGGTCAACCGTTTAGCAATACTAGGATCATTATCATGGTTTGAATTAAAATCATCTTTAGAAAATTCACCTTCAAACCAACAAGTTCCATCGCTGTCAAAGCTTCGCCAAATAAAGTTTTTTGTCTGCTGAGATGCTATTCGTATTACCATCTTTTGCCCAAGGCGAGTAGGTACTGCTAAAGCTACTGCGCCGTCCAGTACAAAGTATTCGCCAGTAAGTAATAATTTACCATTGGCACTAAAAGATGGTGGGTGTATGAACAATTTGATCGATGATTTTTAGCATCAAAAAGACGGGTTTATAAAAAGTCTACTTACTACTGACGGATTTTTCCTTGGTGCGTAACCCATCCAGATACTGTTGTACTGCTGTAAAGGAAACCACCTTGTCTTCAAAATAAATAGTGGATGTTTTCTTTTCCTGTTCTGTCGCACCGAGATGGTTGAGAATATTCAACAAATGCATTTTCATATGGCCTTGCTGAATACCTGTAGTAACCAATGACCTAATCGCCGCAAAATTTTGAGCCAGTCCAGTCGCCACTACTATTTTCATTAATTCCTGCGCTGATGGATTACCCAATAATTCCAATGAGCGACGAGCCATTGGATGTAGCTTGGTAAGCCCTCCTACGGTACCTAATGCTAACGGAAGATCCAACCAGAATTTAAAAACACCATTTTCTATCGTACAATAACTCAAACTTCTATATTGTCCGTCACGAGCTGCGTAGGTATGTCCACAGGCTTCAACCGCTCTAAAGTCGTTGGCCGTTGCCATAACAACGGCATCTACTCCATTAAAAATTCCTTTGTTGTGGGTCGCCGCGCGGTAAGCATCTACCCGAGCAATTTTGATCGCTCGGCAAAATTTATGAGCGAAAGCATTCGCATCCATCTCCTCCGAAAAATTCCCTAAATCGCTGATGGGACAGGTAACACTACATCGCACTAAACATTCTGGTGTATAATTGGAAAGGATAGACATGATCACTTCCAAGTCTTTTTCGTTTTCTGGAATATCTGGATGTTTATGTAAAAAGTCTTTTAGTGTTTGGCCAAAAGTTTCCAGAACGGAATTAATGAAATTGGCGCCCATCGAATCACAAGTTTCGAAATCCACTTTCAGTTGATAATAATCATCATCCAGATGTCGCATGTCGAGTAGTCTTATGTCTAGAATTCCACCACCTCGTTTTTGCATATTGTGGGTAATGTGTTCGACATCTTTCCGCAGTCTTTCTTTTAGCTCGCTAAAAATCTGCTGTAGCCGTTGATAATTGCCTGACCAAGTAAAATGAACCTGTCCTACTTTTTTGGTACTTAGAACCGTCGCGGTAAAACCTCCTCTTACCGACCAGTATTTAGCAGCACTAGATGCAGCAGCAACTACGGAGCTTTCCTCTGTAACCATGGGTACACAATAGGTTTTACCATTGATAATAAAGTTGGGAGCTACTCCATAAGGAAGATAGTAATTGCTGATAGTGTTTTCACTGAATCCATCAAGAATTTTTTGTTGATCCTCATTACTATGCCAATAGCTCATCAATTCCCGCATGACGCTCTCAGGATCTTTGAAAAAATTCTCGACAATCCAGCGGAGTTTTTTTCTTTTAGATAGTTTAGAAAACCCAGAAATGGACTTTTTCATATTTCACTCATTTTTACCTTCAAAAAGGCTTTAGCCAGGGCAAGTCCATCTACCTGAGACTGAACGTAATCGTACAATTCCTGATAATCGCCTCTTGCGTATTTAAGAAAGCCAGATGCCTGTCCGTACACACAAGATAGATTTAATTTATTAATTAAATAATAGCCATCGAGAAAGTTCTTTACTCCACCAGAAATAATTACTTCCCCACAAACCATTTTTTCACCTAGTTCATCTTTTATTTTATTGACCATTGAGACCATCTCCTTGGCACTGTGTCCAACTCTGGCAAGGGCTTCGTAGATGTTTTTCTTTTCAGGGTTACTTCGAAGAAGTTCTAACATCGCAAAATTAGTACCTCCACTAGCCGCAAAATCAACCGCTGCGAGCGGAAGTTGAAATAGCGCCTTCATACTAGCGTATCCCATTCCTTGCCCTACTTCTTTTACGATAACCGGCCGATCGGTAATGTTTAAATATTCTTCGATGGTTTGTAAAGGGGGCTGTGTAAAGCGATCTCCTTCTGGTTGTAGCCATTCTTGGAGTGGATTTACATGAATGATTAAGCCATCTGCTTGCAGCTTATCCATCATTCTAAAAATCTGCTCTGTCTGACCACTCATTAATAGTTGTTCGAGCTGCGCAATTCCCAAATTGGCATATAAAGGTAAATCATTGCCCATAATAGCGCGAATATCAAAATCTTTCAAAAACTCATCACTATTCAATAATCCTCGACAAGATCCAAGGCCCATCCCCATTCCAAAATCTTTACAAGCTCTGGCCAGATTATGATTAATGGTTCGAGCTAGCTCAGTTCCTCCAGTCATAGAAGAAACCCAAATCGGATTCTTTAATTCTTTTTCTAAAAAAAAAATGGGTTGAGTGGCATCACTGGGATGTGCTGCTAATAATGGTTCGTAGTAGAACCGAGGATCTAAGGCATCCGTTCCGATCTGCGATCGAAAAGCCAGTTCGATATGATCGCGTTTACGGCTTGTCGCATTTGGATCTTCATCCTGAGGTAAAATACGCTGTTTCTTTAAATTCATATAATAACTAGATACCAGACCTGATGTTTGTTGAAATAAGACTTTGAGTAGACTAATCTATTCTCATGAATTAAAAACAGCAGCCTTTGTAAAAGGTTTAGAGTATAAAGGTATCAAAGCCCGGACGAATAAATGCCTCATGTGCTGGAAATATTTTTTGAATTTTTCCACTCAATCGACTCAAAGCAGCCAAATGATCCAGTATGTTATCTTCCTGGTCGACCATTTCTGCGCTTATTTGTTCCCAAGCACGCATACTTTTCTTTACAAAAAGCATCGTAATTTTAGCGCAGCCATTCGCATGGCTTTGGGAAAAGTCATCCTGCTCTTCTTCAAAACTGCTATTTAATCCACTTATTGCACGTCGGAGTTTGGCTTCGATTAAGGCGTGGTACCATTGAATGACTTCCAAGGCATTTACAAATTGGGAATTATTTTTTTCTGCTAGCTCAATACCTAGCTCAAAACTTCGTGCATGCGTTTGGGTAATCGTCTCAATTTCTTTTGAACATTCCAATAACCACTTTGTCACCTGGCGCCGGTAATCTCCTGCTAAGGCAATAATTTCTTCATGGTCTGTGGGTAGAATGGGGTACTCGATTTCTACTTCTTTAGCATCGGCCACTAGTTGGTTCCAGTTGATCCCGTTGGCATCAGCCTCCTGCTTCAGCAGGCTCATGGTCTTCTCGAAAGTAGCGGTAACTTCTTGGATAAAGTCATCAGCGTCCATTTTTGACCAATCTCTTTCTTGATCCGCAGGATTAAAAACCTCACATCGAGTGGTAAATGGACAGTGTTCGCACCAACGATCACAATAAACAAAAATTTCGGGTATAAACGCTTCTTTATTCATCAAGGGAATACATAAATGTGGTGGAAAATATTGGGGGTTATGCACCGCTGGCAATAATTTGGAAGTGATTGTGGGGGCCAGCTAAGAGCTTGTATAAACTTCCATTAATTGGCTGCAATTGGCAAATTTCATACTGTATTTTCCCGCCTGACTGATCGTCAAATCGGGCAGGGTTAAAAAGCCTCACCGATGCTACAGCATCGCTTAGCCTCCCGTCCGCTTTGCGGTTCAGGAGTTTACACTCCTTCATGCCTCATTCAGTATAAAATTTTCTCAATTTCGCACAATCATGAAAATTTGGACAAGCTCTGGTTTGAAAAATAAAATTAGGCATTCTTTTGACAATAGAAAATACCCCAAGCGGACTATTTTACGAATAGTATTTTTAATCAAGTGGGAAAAATTGAAAAGCGAAAATCAGGAAAAGACTTCAAAAAACGATAAAAAATCAACCCATGAAAAAAAATGTGCGAAAATTAGACTGATTATCAATTGATTATGAATCACTTTTTTCATCTTTTGTCAAAAATCCTTGTTTTTTGAAATAAAGAGTACTAACTTTGCACACCGATTGAAAAGAAGGCGTTTTTACGTCTATTCTGGACAGTCTTTTTTCTATAATTTTCACAAAAAAATATAAAAGTGAATACATTAAGTTACAAAACCAAGTCGGCCAAGAAAGAAGAAGTGGTACGCAAGTGGTTTATCGTAGATGCGGAAAATCAAGTAGTAGGTCGTATTGCCTCTCAGATTGCCCACGTTTTACGTGGAAAACACAAGCCAAGCTATACTCCACACGTAGATTGTGGTGATAATGTCATCATTATCAATGCGGATAAGATCAGATTTACTGGAAACAAATGGGACCAGAAAACTTACCTTTCTTATTCTCTTTATCCTGGTGGTCAAAAAAGTACCACTGCTAAGGAGCTAGCTGCGAAAAAACCACACGCCGTTATTGAAAACGCCGTTCGTGGAATGTTGCCTAAGACAAAATTAGGCCGCGCAATGTTTAAAAAATTATATGTGTACGAAGGAGCCGAACACGGTCACGAGGCACAAAAACCTGAACCATTAAAATTTTAATTCATGGAAATGATTAATGCGATTGGGAGAAGAAAAGCTTCTATTGCCCGCGTTTACCTTACAAAAGGTGATGGCAACATCAAAATCAACGGCAAAGATTACAAAGAGTATTTTCCCCAGATTCACATTCAGGCTACTATCACGGATCCTTTTCGTACAGTAGAAGCTGAAAACATTTATGATCTTAACGTAAACGTAAACGGTGGTGGCTTTAAAGGTCAAGCCGAAGCGGTACGTATGGCCATCTCCAGAGCACTGGTGAAATTGAACGAAGAATTTCGTAAGCCGCTTAAAGACCGTAAATACTTGCGTAGAGATGCGCGTATTGTTGAACGTAAAAAATACGGTAAGCCTAAGGCGAGAAAGAGCTTCCAGTTCTCTAAGCGTTAATCGCTCAACCAACTGGTTTTTTCTTTTACGTTATTTTTTAATCCAAATCTTATAAAATAAAATGGCACAGCCCACATATAAAGAATTATTAGATGCAGGTGTTCACTTCGGCCACCTGAAGAAAAAGTGGAATCCTAAAATGCAGCCCTACATCTTTATGGAGCGCAAAGGTATCCACATTATTGACCTTAACCGAACCATGGAAACATTGGACCAAGCAGCTAGTGCTGCTCGTCAGATTGCTCGTTCTGGTCGTAAAATCCTCTTCGTTGCTACCAAAAAGCAAGCTCGGGAAATCGTAGCAAAAGCGGCACGTAGTGTCGAAATGCCTTTCGTTACCGAACGTTGGTTGGGAGGTATGATGACTAACTTTGCGACGATCAAGAAGTCTGTTAAGAAGATGAACAACATTGATAAAATGTTGGCGGATACCAATGTAACGAGTGTTACCAAGAAAGAGCGTCTTACCTTAACCCGTGAGCGTAACAAATTGGAAAAAGTACTCGGTGGTATCGCAAACTTGAACAGAATTCCAGGCGCTATCTTTATCATTGACATCAGCCACGAGCATATCGCACTGGCCGAAGCCAAAAAATTAGGAATGCGTACCATCGCTATGGTGGATACCAATTCTGATCCAAACATGGTGGATTTCCCGATTCCTGCTAATGACGATGCTTCTAAATCTATTACGATTATTACCAACACAATCGTGGATGCCATCCGTGAAGGTTTGAAAGAACGCAACTCTAAGAAGAACGAGAAAAAAGCGGCTGAGGCTAAGCAATAAATAGTCAAGAGTATAGCAAAAGAAACTCTAGTAATTGTTTCTGCGTTATGTCTTATGTAAATCATTATTTTAAAAATTTAAAAACATTTAAGAAGTGAAAATATCAGCTGCTGATGTAAAAAAATTACGGGACCTTACTGGTGCCGGAATGATGGACTGTAAAAAAGCACTCGTCGAAGCGAACGGTGATTTTGATCTGGCAATGGAAAACTTGCGTAAAAAGGGTCAGAAATTGACCGAGAAGCGGGCAGACCGAGATGCAAAAGAAGGTGTAGTTATCGCCAAGACTTCCCATAATCGTAATAACGGTATCGTGGTTAGACTAGGTTGTGAAACAGACTTTGTGGCTAAAAACGAAGACTTTGTGGCCTTTGCTGATCAAATTGCAGACATCGCACTTAAAAACTTACCGGATTCTACAGAGGATTTACTCGCTCTATCTTTCGATGATAAATTAACCATCGGAGAGAAGGTAGTTGAGCAAACTGGTGTCATTGGAGAAAAATTGGAGATTAGTAAATATGCTAAGATTCAAACTTCGGCCGGTGAAGGTCAGGTACTTCCTTATATCCACATGGGACACCGTGCTGGAGTAATTGTAGCCGTTAACCTAGAAGGTCCAGAATATATTGAGCCAGGTAAAAATGTTGCCATGCAGATTGCTGCGATGCGACCTATTGCCTTAGACAAGGACCAAGTTGACCCTTCTATCGTAGAGAAAGAGATCGAGATCGGAAAAGAACAAGCACGTCAAGAAGGTAAGCCAGAAGCAATTCTAGAAAAAATTGCAATGGGTAAGCTAAACAAGTTCTACCGTGAAAGAACCTTACTCAATCAGGATTATGTCAAAGGAAACAAAGAATCCGTAGCTACGTATCTTAAGTCAGTTAACGACAAATTAACCGTTACCGACTTCAAGCATATAGAACTTGGATAAGATTTTGAAATAAGAAAAAGCGAATTATAATTAATTCGCTTTTTTTTTGCCCTTTTTTAAATGATAAGTACATGGATAAATTAAACTATAAGTTATGACTGGAGATTTTTCTGCTATTCTGCTTTGCAAAAATTCTCATTATGCTACGGCATAAATCAATTTTTTGCGCATTGACTAGCAAAAAAATCTCCTTAGTCAGAACTTACATATAATTTTATCCAAGTACTTGCTCTAAATTAAATCATATTTATAATGGCTAAGTACAAAAGAATTTTACTCAAACTAAGTGGTGAATCTTTAATGGGAGATCAAAAGTTTGGGATTGACTTTAAAATGTTGAAGCACTACGCATTACAGGTTCAACAGTTAGTAGAAAAGAAAATTGAAGTGGCAATTGTGATTGGTGGCGGAAATATTTTTAGAGGAATGCAAGCAGAAAAATCCGGAATGGATCGCGTGCAAGGAGACTATATGGGAATGCTAGCAACCGTTATGAACGGAATGGCCTTACAAAGCGCCCTCGAAGGAATCGGTGTTTATACTCGATTGGTTACCGCCATCGAAATGCAAGCGATCGCAGAGCCTTACATCCGACGAAGAGCGGTTAGACATCTTGAAAAAGGCCGAGTGGTTATTTTCTCTGGAGGAACTGGAAGTCCATACTTCACAACGGATTCGACAGCAGCCTTACGTGCCAACGAAATTGATGCGGATGTTATTCTAAAAGGAACTCGGGTAGACGGTATTTATACGGCTGATCCAGAGAAAGACGAAACGGCCACCAAATTTGATAAATTATCTTTTGCAAAAGTAATTAGTCTCGGGTTGAGTGTCATGGACATGACGGCCTTTACGCTTTGTCAGGAAAACAATTTACCCATCATTGTTTTCGATATTAATGATACAGATAACCTGATGCGAATTATCCAAGGAGAACAAGTAGGAACGCTGGTGGAAGGATAGGTTTGGTTGAATGGTTGAAAATTCAATGAAATTTTTGAAAAAATCTAAAGAATTGCCCATTTATGAATAGCCTCATAGATGGGCAATTTTATTAGTATTCCGTAAAGGCAATGGTGGCCATACTAACCTTGGTGCCTTCACAAGAAAGGATTTGATTGGCACAAGCTTCCATAGTTGCTCCGGTAGTCATTACATCATCCACCAATAAGACATGTTTATTTTTAAGAACTTTAGGCTTATTTACTGCGAATGCTTCTGCTACATTAGCAAATCTTTCTGCCTGTGATTTATGGGTCTGTGTATCTGTCATTTCCAATCGTTTTAGGGCATCGGGTGCTCTTGGAATTTGCATTTCTTCGGCCAGGCCTAGTGCAAAAAGATCACTTTGATTATATCCCCTTTTTTGTTTTTTTCGCGGATGGAGTGGTACAGGGACAATTAGATTCACCTTAGAAAAATAGGGAGATGCTTTTAACATTCGTCCGTACATATTTCCCACCTTAATACCTACTTTTCTTTTTCCATCGTATTTAAGTTTGTGAATTAGTTTTTGTGTTCTGCCTCCTTTCGTAAAATAATATAGCGCAGCACCAGCATCAATGGGAATACGTCCCCAAAATCTTTCCGTAAATGGATTTTCCCGATCTAAGTGAAATTTTGTCTTTGGTAAATGGTACTGACAAGGCAAGCAGATTACGCCGCCGTGTACGGGAGTATTGCGATCACAGGCAACACATAAATTCGGATAAAATAATCCTATAAAATCTTTAATAAGCGGAAGGGTAGTAAGCATAGTACGCCAATTTTGAAAAGCAAAAGATTAGTACACCGGGTACTAGTTTTCGAAAACTAAAGATAGGAAAAGCAGAGACATAAAAAAACGTCTGTTCAAGCTTTCACTGAACAGACGCATCAAAACAAAACGAAAAACCAACTTTAAACAAGTTTTTTTTATTACTATAATAGTAACTAAGCAGTCTTAGTTTTTGTTGTGAATCAAGTGTTAATGAAATCCTAACAAAAGATTAAAACGCTTAGCCTATCATCTATAATAATCTGAATATCAATTTATTAATAGAATATTCACATTATTGTCATCTTTGCTCAGCCTTCAATTTGACTGGAATGTCTTTTATTTTACCTTTTCTATTGATCGTAATATTAAGTACATCTCCCACTTTTGCCGTACCCACTATTTCTTGCAATTCAGGAACTGTTTTTACTGGACGATTATTTACCGCTGTAATAATATCGCGAGGTAAGATGCCTGCATAAGATGCAGCTCCTCCGTCCGCTAATCCTTCGACAAATACTCCCTGCGAAATATCAACACCTAATTCGGAAGAAAGCTCTGCATCCATTTCATTAATGCTAATACCGAGATACGCTCGCTGGTAGCTACCAAACTGAATAATATCATCTACGATCTTTCTCATCATATTCACAGGAATCGCAAAAGAATAGCCAGCATAAGAACCCGTTTGCGTAGCAATGGCCGTATTGATGCCTAGTAATCGACCAGCATCATCTACTAGCGCACCACCACTATTTCCAGGATTAACGGCCGCATCTGTTTGGATAAACGCCTCAATGCGACGCTTGTCTCTAATGATATTAATATTTCTTCCTTTTGCAGAAATAATTCCTGCGGTTACCGTGGAGGTTAGATCAAAAGGATTTCCTACCGCTAGCACCCATTCGCCCACCTGTGCCTTATCCGAATCAGCGTAGGTAAGCGTCGGCATGTTAGTCGCATCGATTTTAATCACCGCCATATCCGTTCCTGGGTCCGTTCCAATTAATTTTGCTTTATAGGTACGATTATCATAGGTCGTTACTTCTAGCTCGTCGGCAAAACTGACGACGTGGTTATTCGTAACAATATATCCGTCAGAAGAAATAAAAACACCGGACCCAGCGCCTGACTGCGGACCAGGTGCGCCAGGAAACATATCTTCTCCAAAAAATCCTCCAAATGGATTTTGATTATTACTTTGAGAGGACCTAGAGCTCGCCGTAGCTTTTATATGAACGACTACTGGCATGGCCTTTTGAGCGGCCTCGGTAAAATTTCCGGGGAAATTTCCAGCTGTCGGTTTTTGATTGATAAAATTAACCTGCCGAGACAGATTTTCTGCTGCTAAATCGGGGTTCGACTGGTTGGTGTATTTGATTCCACCGAATGCAATCAGGCCACCAATAATACCAGCGAAAATGAAAGAAAGAAAATTTTTCATACGCGCAATTTTTCGATAAAATCAGCCCAAGTAGGCACTTGAGACGACTTCCTATTAGTAAATTAAGTTTAAAATGAAAATACGGACGGGCTAGAGAACATTGGCTCTATCGTTTCGTATAAAAGGATAACTTTCGACGATTTATTTTTGTTATGATAAACATAATTTTTAACAGGATATTAACAGCTTCTGGGTTGCTTGAACCATTTGGTTAGAGATTTGGTCTTAAATTTTTAAAAATCATCCCAGCTAATTCCTGTATCTTTGTCATAACAACAATCTTTTTAGCACTTTAGTGAAATGGATAAAGTGATTCATGGAACAAGTGGATTGAGGCAGTATTTACAGCCTGAGACGCCACTAGAGAATTTTTTCTTGGAAGATCCTCCCTTTATTAAGGGGTTGATGTGGGGTACCCCTCGCTTTGGTCACCCCGAAGGTAAAGTCGTCTACCATATTCGCGAAGTACTTGATAACGTAGACAAACTTACCATTTCTGCCGAAGATCGCAACAGACTACGTATCATAACCTTTGTGCACGATACCTTCAAATATGAAGAGCATAAGGGAAGTCCCCGAGACTGGAACCGACATCATTCTATTTTAGCGAAGCAATATCTAGAAAAACACTGTGATGATCCCACAATTTTGGACATTGTGGAATTACATGATGAAGCTTATTACTGCTGGAGATTATCTCAGATTTATAGCCAACCTACCCAAAGTAATCTTCGCTTAAAGAAATTAGTCGATCGAATGGGAGAACATATGCAGCTTTATTATTTGTTCTTTAAATGCGACACTTGTACGGGTGATAAAAACCTTGCTTCTCTCTATTGGGCAGAAAAAAACCTACCTGGTATCACCATTACGGCCCTTTAAAAAGCCAGTTTTACCTCTAAATTTCTTCTTTTTTTAGTTTTTTTTCTTTTTTTTCAGAAAAAGGGAACTAATTTTTTTCGCCTAGGGTTAATTGTTCAGACATTGCTGTCTGAACAAGCCAAAATATGTATTATTTTGGTATTCATTAACCTTTATTATCTTTATCATGTTAACCACAACCAACATCAATTTGGAGAAGGAAAAGCAAGCAAGGATTTTTGACCAGGAGTTTTATCCTCAGGCGGATGCATTATTCAGTTTTGCGTACGGTTTGACCCGTAACGAAGCGGATGCTAGTGATCTGGTGCAAGAAACTTACTTAAAAGCTTTTCGCTTCATTGACAGCTATCTGGAAGGGACAAACGCCAAAGCGTGGTTATTCAGGATTTTGAAAAATGCCTTTATTAATAACTATCGCAAAAAGAGCAAGAGACCTACTCAGGTGGACTTTGAAGACCTCGTGAATATTCACCAGGAAGAAGACACTGCGTTGAATAGTTACGTCGATCTGCGAGAAGATATCTACGAAAGAATCATCGGTGACGAAGTAACCATCGCCATCAGTAATCTATCTGTAGACTATCGAACCGTGCTTTTGCTTTGCGATATAGAGGGTTTCACTTACGAGGAAATCTCTAAAATCATTGATATTCCAATCGGTACGGTACGATCTCGATTGTTCCGTGCTCGAAATTTGCTCAAAAAAGAACTAAGCGCCTACGCGCAGTCTCTCGGCTTCGAGGACAAGCGTCAGTAATCAGGTTCTTTTATTGTTAATAATTTTCAGAATAACAAGAGCATGATCGGTTCAACTAACATTTCACAGACTTATTGCCGGACCAGTATCCACTGGTCTGGCTCTGTGTGTTGTTGGACAGATTGCTGTTCGTCAGTCACTGGGACGGGTATGGTCTCCAATGATTCGTGGTTATCTCTGAATACTTTTTAAAACTTTTTAATTATGATAACTCAAAAGAATCACCAAGAGTTGGTCCGGAAAGTAAATATGTATCTCGATAACGAGTTAACCCCGGAAGCCGAAAGAGCTTTATTAAGAGAAATTCAGGGCAACCCCGCCTATATGCAAATCCTAAGTAAAGAAAAATCCTTTAGAGAGTTTATCAAAAGTCGTGTTCAACGCAAAAAAGTTTCTCCTGCCCTGATCCAATCGATCAAAGACAAAATCAACATTTAGTAAATACCCTTTTTTTTCGGAAGTTGCTCCTCAACTCCGTCCTGCTAAAGAATGAGTTAATTCTGACTCATTCCTAACTGAATTCGCAGATACTTCTACGAAACAGTCCCGTATTTTTGGTACTTTTGCCAATAATATGAGTCAACGTCTATACCTTTGCCGTATCCACCCCTTCCTGTTTTGGTAGCTTCTTTACCAGAACAACTACATTGTTATTTTTAATTTTCAGCTAAACATTTTATGGATTATTTAAATAAACTAGAGGCGATCCGCGATCGCTACTATTACTTGGAGGAACAACTTTCAGATCCGGCGACTATGCAGGATATGAATAAATTTAAAAAGGTTAGTAAAGAATACAAAGGCCTAGAAGTACTCATGCAAGTCCACGAGGAATACAAAGAATTGATGGGTAACGTCAACACGGCCAAAGAATTATTAAAAGAAAGCCAGGACGAGGAAATGAAAGAAATGGCCAAGATGGAATTGGACGAACTCGAACCGCTGGTCGAACCACTGGAAGAAAGAATAAAGGTCCTTTTGATTCCCAAAGATCCAGAAGACGAAAAGGACGTCATCTTCGAAATTCGTTCGGGAGCGGGTGGCGACGAGGCCAGTTTATTTGCGGGAGACTTATACCGGATGTACACTAAATTTTTTGAGACACAAAAATGGAAAACAGAAATCATCACGGTGAACGAAGGGACCGTCGGTGGTTATAATAAAATCGTTTTGGAAATCAGTGGGGAAGACGTTTTCGGTCGCTTGAAATTTGAATCTGGCGCGCACCGCGTACAACGTATTCCTAAAACAGAATCTCAGGGGCGGGTCCATACGTCAGCTGCCACGGTAGTGGTGATGCCTAAGTTTGAGATGGAAGAAATTAATATCAATAAGGCGGACTTGAAAGTAGATACCTTCCGTTCAAGTGGTGCGGGTGGACAGCACGTCAACAAGACGGAATCAGGTGTTCGTTTTACGCACTTGCCAACGGGGATCGTAGCAGAAAGTACGGATGGCCGTTCGCAGATCAAAAACCGTGAAATTGCGATTCAACGATTGCACCAAAAAATTCACGATTCAAAAAAACAGGCACACGATGATTCTGTAGCGAAAGAAAGAAAATCACTGGTAGGTTCTGGAGATCGCGCCGATAAAATTAGAACTTATAATTATCCACAAAATCGAGTGACGGATCATCGAATTGGTCTTTCGCTTAATAAATTGGATCGGGTGATTGCGGGAGATATTGAAGAGATTATTCAGGCGTTGCAGATGGCGGAGAATGCGCGGAAGTTGAAGGGGGAGGAAGAAGGTTAGGATTTGGGGTGATTAATAATTTTTTATTGGAGAATTATTAATGGGTGTTTTGGTGTGGTGGGGGTTCTGCTGTACAATCTGTATACAAAAGTAGCTAACGAATGGAAGTCGTATACTTTGTTCTCAGTATTTTTTCTCTTTATTCGAAAAACTTTAAGGATTTATTTAGCCCACCTTTACTCAGAATGTTTAATAAGTCTTTTTTATAAATTGGGGGATTTTTTAATGAAGCAAGTTGATTTTCAAAAGCTTGTTTTACTAAATCTTTATCTATCTCAGACAAATTACATATGAATTCATCTGGGTGTAAAGCTTCAATTCTATATTTTTTAATTTTTTTTTTGCGGAAAATCTTTTAGATTAAATGTAATTATCAAATTTGCCTCACTTTTAATCGCTGCAGCTAATACATGTCTATCATCTGGATCAGGCAATTCTAATGATGAAATTAAACTGTTAAAAGATTTGACCATTGCTTTCGGAAATGCTCCATTCATTGCCTTTACTGTTCTTTCTAATTTTTTTCTGGTTAAATCAGGTCTATTCAATATCAAATTTCTTAACCACTCCTCTTGAATAGTTTCTGACCATTTTGGTGAGAACAAATCTTGTTCAGCTAAATTTAATAATATATCTCTGATTGGTGCAGGGTATAAAACACAAGCGTCTAATACTGCATTAAATCTTGGAATAATGATCATTCGTAACCAAGGTTTAATTTCTGTGCCTCTTTTGCTAAAACATCAAGATTTTTTCTTGTCAACTTTCTTAATTTCTCTTCATAATTAAGTAAATCTTTTAGTTTAATTCTTCTATGGGTTCCAACTTTTTTATGTGGAATAGCTCCATTGTTTAACAACTTAACTACATGAGGTCTTGAAACATTAAGAATATCTGCTGCTTGTTGAGTGCTGATTTCAGAATCTGACAAAAACAAAGCTATTGATTTCCCCTTTGCCATATTACTCAATATTGATTTTAAGAGCAGAAAAGCTTGAATGGGAATAACTATTTCTTCATCAATTCCTTGAACCTTTAGTTTAATGGTCTTTTTGTTTTTGCTTACTATTTCTTCATTTCTTAATAAAGAACTAAAAGAGGATAAAGCTATTTTTTGATCAGTTTTATTAACTGTTTTTATAAATGCATTCATATCATTAGGATTTTGAATCAATATACAAACGAAATAATCGAAACGCAAGAATTGTTTAAATAAATTTTTGTTTATTTCGATTATTACCTATTAAATAGCTGATTATTAATTATTTATGTTTCTATAATTGCCGTAGATATTGAGGAGATCATCCAAGCATTGAAAATAGCGGAGAAGTTAAAGGGGAAGGAGGATTAGTTCGTTATTTCTTTACGTATCTGTAGATTGACTTATGGATATTTGTGTTAGTATCACTTTGAAAACTTGCTTATTCTTTAAATTAATTATATCTTTACATTAAAGAATAATAATGAAAGATCTTTCGGTTAGTCAATTACATGTTTTATCTGCTTTAGCGACAAAGTCTATGTATGGATTAGAAATAATCAAACATGTTGAAGAATGCGGTAAGAAAATAAATATTGGCAGCCTTTATAACCTATTAAATTCATTAGAAAGGAACGGATTAATTGAAGGATATTATGGCGAAACATCTGTAGAGAGAAAGGGAAACAGAAGAAGATATTATAAGATTACAGCAATTGGTGAATCAACATTGAGCGGAATACAATCTTCATTTTACAATAACTGGAATTTATCCTTTTAGATATGGAGTATCAAGAAACATATCAAAACTTAAAAGTTATAGAGCAGGACGTGTTAAGTTCGAATTCAATTGAATTTTTAGACTTAAGCAAACCTTCATATCAACAATTGGAATTTAGACCTGCAAAAGAAATTACAATACCATCTATCCCAAGTCACAACCAAATAATCAAAACAGAAGCTTCTGACATAGATATATTAATGTTTTTTTCTATGATATTAATATTGATCTTTTCTAGAAGCATAATAAATGGATTGACTTCTATACTTATGCTAATCAAAAATTCAACTTTATTGACCATAAGAAAAAACTGGAATTTCCTTAAATCACTATTAAATAAGGTCATATTGAACCTTCCACTTTTAATTGCCAAATTCCCCAGAGCATTTTTTCTTATCATTATCTCACCTTTTCTTTGGGATTACCTAACTATAAAAAAGAACGTCAATTCAAAACTAAAGTCATTTAAATACTTAATTCCAGCCCAGCATAGAGAAGAAATAATTGGTGACTTATACGAAACAGAATCCGAACTATTAAAAGAGGGATATTCGAAAAGATGGATAAGGGTAATACTGTTCTGGAAAATAGTTATTATTCTCTTCGCTTCATTAAAAATTCGGCTCGCGGATTTATATAAAAGTAAAAAACAAGGAACCAAAAACTAATGCTGACAGCATGCATTTCCTTTGTTGAGAGAACACTGTGAGTGCCATCATACGATGTTATTAAAAAGCTAATCCCAACCCTAAAAATCCATCCCAATCGAAAAATGCAACCTCGGATTTTGCGTCACTCGAGATTCGATGCCCCAGGCATAATCCAACTTTAAGAAATAGCCAAACAACATCGCACGGACACCCGTCCCATATCCC
Organism: uncultured Saprospiraceae bacterium; assembly: GCA_937928405.1. GTDB lineage: Bacteria > Bacteroidota > Bacteroidia > Chitinophagales > Saprospiraceae > JALZUU01. The sequence goes on along the minus strand of CALFWZ010000091.1, from coordinate 16,571 downwards.
ATCACGATAGGATCACGGAAATAGTTAATCGACAGGGTAACGGCGCCATTGGTCACCGTCGTGATGTTTAGTGGATTGTCATCACTGTAAGGAGATAAGCCTTCCCAAGCGGTTCCGATATCAAAAAATCCTACGAGCTGAAAGCTTCTAAAGAAAGAGGATTTAATCCGTCTGGAAAAATATTTAAAAACAGGAATTCTTAGCTCTGTATTGATCAACGCATACGAGGTTCCATTTCTAATATTGGTTTTAAAACCACGAACATTATTGGCAAATGTTTGATAAGCCAAGCCTTCGTTGGAGGGCGTTGGGATATCCTGATTAAAAGATGGGAACAACCAATTGTCTACGCCACCCAATAAAAACAAAATCCGTTCTGAACCAAAAGAAGTAGAACCCGCGGCCCGAATCGCCAAGACAGAATGTTTGTCCAAACGCTGATAATGTCGAGCATCAAACCCTAAAATGGTCATAAATCCTTCTCCTAGATCAAAATTAAATCCATCGATAAAATCAATCTCAAAACGCTTCAGCATTTCTGCATAGAATTTATACCGAGTACCATTTTTAATATTAATATCTACATCGAGCGTATTGTCAAAAACATATTCTACCCGTAAACCCAATCGTTGTTGTTTACCAGTGGAGGTATTGAGTGCCGACTGGTCCGTAGCCAGCTGCGTTTGTTTATCAATTCGGAAAGTCGTGGTCGCGCGTAGACTTCTAAATATATCAAATGGATAACGTAATTCCATTTGCGTTAGAAAAGTGGTTTCTCGGTTTCGGGGTTCGACAAAACGGGTTTGAGGTTGTTGTGCTATTGGTGCAATATCTAATCCATTACGGCGAATAGAGCGACGGTACGCAGCAAAGCGTTTGTCCAATCTTTTCTTTTTATTATCTAAAAATATATAATACTCCGCGCCGTTAAACGTCGTTGGAATCCGGATTCCACCTTCTAGTACATAGTCTTCAAAAAGATCTTTGAAGTTTGCTTTTAGAAGAATGCCAGGTGGTGGAAAATTATATTCCTGTCCCGTTCCTGCGTAATTATTGAGGCCACCAAATAATAAACTATTGTCCACGGTGGTGGTGATAAAGTCTGTTCTAAATTGCAGTTGATAAGGAACGATGCGCTCTTGTCGGAATTCATGAATTTGCGCTTCGTCCCAACTGGGAGAAGATGGAACAGAAAGAGACGGCTCGATTACAATGCTTCCTTCCTCTTCATCAATACTAATCATAGCCGGCTTTTCGGCTTCATCAAATTCACTTTGAAATAGATAATCTTCGATGATTTTTTCGTCTTTTTTGGGAATCTTCTTTGTGGGTGGTTTGATGTTACCAGAAGTATTTTGATTTTGGGTCAATTTCAGGCCAGCTTCGTTAAGCGCTTGCTTTCGGAAGATCGTTGCTCTGGGTTGGACCCTTGTCAAAGTATCTACTGGTTGAACATACATCTGGTAGATATGTCCTTCTTTGTGGAGTATTACTTGCTTGTTGACTTTGCCAGCAATATCATGACGAATTAGATGGCTTGGATAATTGGTTCGATTGTGCGTGACGCCTCTTTTTTTATAAACGGGTTGAATCACTATGGAGTCGATCGCAATAGAATCCACATTATTCCAAATAGAATCTTCTCGAATGATTATTTCTGAACCATCACTTAAATAGATCGCCTGATTATTCCAAGCTAAGTAGGTTTCTAGATACCCCATATTTTGATTATAAATTCCACTGGCTTCGCTGGTATAACTAAACCAAGTGGTATCTACGCCAACCGGATTCCGTTCGTTGGCATAAGGTGTACTCGTTACGCGCGTTAATTCTTTAGAAGGGTTTTCTAAATCATAATAAAAAATATCAAACGTATTGAGGGGCAAAATAGAATCCAGTTTGGCCGTCACTAGTAAGGTGTCCATTCGATTGGAGGAAAATAAAATGCCTTTTTGTCCATCTATTTTTACAAATTTTGCATCCAAGTCATCCCAGAAATCTCGGGTGAGTCGTATCGATTGTCGGGTTTTAGGAATGAAGGTAAAAATATCTGAAACACCTCCCACGGTCGCCGAAAAAACCATTTTAAACGGATTGATATAATCCATACTATTGATTCGGTGAAACTGATTGGGTAGAACATCTTCGAGGTTTTTTCCCGTCTTGACGTCCCGCTGAATGATTTTTATGATATCTCTTTGTTCATAAATAATTCCCAATTCAAGATTGTTGGGACTCCAGGCGAGTAGTGGATAGTTGTAATCCGTTTCCTGAAACGGGTTACGAGATCCATACTTTAAGATTTGTGTTCTTTTTCCGGTTCGGATATCTTGGATAAATACTTTTACTTTTCCAATTTCATTGAGCACATAAGCGATCTTTTTTCCATCTGGGCTTAACTTTAGATTACTGACTGGAAGTTTTCGGCGATTTTTAACTTCTATCTTTTTTCCCTTTGGTTTTTCGAAGCCTTTGATTTCTGTTCGGTAGCGTTTGTTATAAAACTCGTACCAATTAGTGAGGGAAGTTTCGTAAGTATCTCCTAAAACAAAAGCATAACCACTTTCAATACTCCGATTGATCCGTGTCAGATAGAGTAGGTTGGGAACCACGGACTTTCCGTAATTCTGACTAATAAAATACCACATAGAGTGGCCTGCCAGTTTTGGATATTCATCCGCAAAGTCTTCAAATTTTTTATATCGTTCTAATAAAAATATTTCGCGCATTCGATCATCATAATGAACGTTCCAACTTTCTCCCGCATAGCTAACCAATCCATCTTTAAACCATTGCGGCAAATTGAGCATCACGGCATTTTGGACAATCTCTTGCAGGTTGGCTCCAAACATCATTGCGTTCAAGTATGCTGAGGCTACTCCTTCTCTGACAGAACGCCGTAAATTATTGTGATTACCATCGAAATAAACAAAAATTTTATTCCCTACAATTTTGGTTTTTCCTCCTGTGTTAAAGAATACTTCTTCACTTCCGATATTGCTTTGCTTAATATCCGTCAGGTCTTTGTAAACGATAATATCTATTTTATCATTCATCCGATGCTCTAAGATACGCTGGATATCCATAAAATCTGTTTCTGCCATTTGGACTACCGACTGTCCAATTGCTCTTCCTTCTCCATACCAGTAAGTAACAAAATTTTCGCTTTCATACATGGCCCATTCCTTAAAATCCTCGTGAAATTGTACCCGATTTTTACCAAATTCTACCTGAGAAGTTTGTGCAAAGCTGGAACCAGCAAAAAGGAAAAAACAAAAACCTGTAATAAAAAATTTTAAATTTTGCATAAAAAAGGTTTAGTATTGTGGGCAGTTATCTATTAGCTTAACTCTGTGAATTGCTTTTATATTTTCAAGATACAAAAGATTTGACATATCGGAATGTCTTAAACAAGCGGAATCTTTGAATTTAACGATTTACTCATTATAAACTCTGAAGCAGGTGGTCATTTAATTAATAATACCTGCTTACTTAAAACGCATTCTAATGGCGGTTGTTTCCAAGCTTACTTTCAATCCTTTTCAGGAAAATACTTATATCGTTTCAGATGAGACTGGCGAATGCATCATTTTTGATCCTGGCTGTTATACCCAAAAGGAGCGCGAAGAATTAAAGCATTTTATCAGTGATCAAGAATTGACGCCAGTCCGGCTCATCAATACCCATTGTCATTTGGATCATATTTTTGGAAATGCTTTTGTGGCTGAAACCTATGATTTGACACTTGAGATACACCGCGGTGAATTGCCCGTATTAGCAGCAGCTCCTCAGGTATGTCAGACGTATGGTATTCAACTTCCACAACCCTCTCCCGAGCCAGGAAAATTTATTGAGACCGGAGATACAATTATGTTTGGCAATACTTCCCTCAAAGCATTATTCACCCCCGGGCATTCTCCTGCCAGTTTGTCTTTTTACTGCGAAGCAGATAAATTTATTATTGCTGGTGATGTTTTATTCTACCAAAGTATTGGTCGTACAGATTTGCCAGGTGGAGATATGGCAACGTTATTAGGCAGCATCAAAGATCAATTATTTCCATTGGGAAATGACGTAGCCGTGCATCCTGGACATGGGCCGGACACCTCCATTGGCTACGAAAAGCAATTTAATCCATTTTTGCAATAAGATTTGGCTGCGTATGCTTTCATTGATCCTAAAGTTGTTTCGCTCCTACGGAGCTTGCCAATCATCTTTTTGACTTTGTTATTAACTTATCGTTCCTCTGGAGCTTTCTATTGATCCAATTTATTTTAACAGATACAACTTTATGTCACTTTTTGCCTAGAACGCTATGTTAGCCAACACCAGTTACCTCTTTTACGTAAAAAGAAGGCCAACTAGCAAACCACCAGATTAAATGATGATGGCAAAATTGGGGATGATTAAAAAGCCTTTTGGAAAGTATCAATAATCGTTTTAAGCATTACAAAAAGATATGCTCTTCCCTCACTGGTGATAAGCGTGTCTTCGTCCTCTTCCAGCGCGTCTTCTGCAAAGGCTAATAAATCTTCTTGAGGGTAGTCTTCAAAAAACACGGTAATTTTCTCACGGAAATTTTTTCCTTTCGTTTCCGTAAAGATGGTGAAATTTTGTTCTTCTATTTCGGTCAACATCTCTAAGCCAAGGACTTTAGGATCTGGTTCTACGGCTTCTACGGCAGATACAATGACAGAGGTAGCAAAAAACAAAAAGTCTTTTTCTTCATTGGAAAAAGCAGCCGTCGTTTCTGAACTGAGATAAGCCACCAAAAAGGGTTGCGCATCGGCCAATTCTTTAATGGCTGCGTCGAGTGAATCCGATACGCTAAGTCGTTCGATACTTTGATCAATAACAGATTCTGGAATAAATTTCATAGAAAAGGTTGATTGTAATACACGAAAGGTTTCCGTGGTTTAGCGGATGCTAACAATTTTTATTTGTGTTTTAACGGATGATGGTTTGCTGGATGTTTCTTCCAACCCATAGTCTCTATATAGCAGTCGGTGAGGAGCAATCCCTTCTTTGATTAGGGACTCGTAAATAGTTTTGGCGCGAATAAGCGTCAACGCTTCTCCACTTCCATCATCAAAAACACCGACCTCAACAGAGAGGTTTTTATTGGCATTTAGAAAGTCCACCATTTGGTCAATTCCGCTAAAAGACTGCGATTTCAAGACACCGCTTTTTTTCTTAAAATAAATATCTTCCATTAGAAATTTTTGTCCTTCCCTGAAAGGAATTTTCACCTGACCTTTTTTCAATAATAAGGTAGAAAGCAAAGCAGGTTCTTGACGTTGATTGGAGACCGGTGCAGGTGCTTCTACCACGTCAGCAGACCATTCTGCTGGTTGATTTTTTAGTTCTTTACGTAGTATCGTTTTTTCCTCTTTTGCGAAACGATAGGCAAGTTCGTTACTTATTTCGCTCGCAGCTAAATCTCTAAGATCCGCGTAGAGATTTTTGCGAACAACCGGTTCCATCTTTCGTCGTAATTTAATGGTAATCTCGTTTTCGGGAATATTATCCAAAGTAATTTTCTCACCAGATATTTTCCGTAACTCTTTTTTTATCTCTCGGTAAAGTAAGACCCCTTGTTGTTTCAGACGATACTGTTGTGATTCATCTAATGTTCCGGATAAAGACCGTAGTAATTCTTTTTCAACTTGCGTATAAATTTGTTTTTTAACGGTCAATTTAACCTGATCTGCCAACTGCGTTTCAAGTGCAGACCACATTTCTTGCTGAAGATCCGTAAACCCACCGCTATACATGGTTCGATCATATTCTTCATCATATACCTGACCATTACTGACTTCCATATCCATGTATTCTTCCTCGTCATCTGTCTTTTCAGTTTTACCATTGTACTTATTAAAGCGTTTTTTCATTTCTTCTAATTCCAGATCTCTCTTCGTTTTCTTTCCTCTCGTAGAAGTCGTGGTTGTTTTTCCATTGGCCTGATTGAATTTATTTTTCATTTTAGCCAATTCTGCATCTTCTGCTGTTTCTTCTCTAAAGATAACATTACTGTTCTTTTGTTGCTTAATAAATTGTCCCTGCAATTTTTCCATCTCTTTCCCTTCTAAAAAATTATCAGGCATTTCTCTGCGCTGCAATTTTCGCTGACGTAGTTGGGCTTTAGTCTTTTCAAGATTGGTCAGCTGTTCATCAATTTTCTGTAGTCTAATTTGCAAGTTATTTTCTGTTCCTTTTTTAAGAATCATAGTTCCTTCCGATTGAGCGGTAAGGTTGTCTATTGCTTTCTTAGTGGTATTTTCTTGAGGCTCATGGTCATTTAAATCTATTACGCCACTTCTACCGATTTCGCCATTCGTCGCCATAAGATTATCTGGCAAGCTGATTTGATAAATATCATTATCTCCTGCTTTATTTTTTCGACTAAAAACGCCATAAATTTCATCAGCCGCTAAAGACAGTTTTTCGTTATTGGTGACATCATTGATTTCATTACCAAGATTAACCGGTGTGGACCAATTAGTCCAAGAATCATCTTTCCGATGACTGACAAAGAAATCCTGTCCACCCATGCCTCCATGTCCATTACTAGAGAAAAATAGTGTTTTACCATTCGCAGATAAATAGGCACTCGTTTCATCATCACTAGTATTTATCGTCGTGCCGAGACTAGTTAGTTCCGTCCATTTTCCTTCGAGACGTTGGGTAGTTACCTGAAGGTCAAAGCCAGCATTAGGAGTTTCGATGGCGACCAAGATGGTTTTACCATTTTTACTAATAAAAATATGACGCAAGGATTGATCCGTGGGCAAGTTTGTATTCAATCGTTTTGGACGCGTCCAGCTTCGACCATTTTTTTGAGTAACAAAGAGATTATTATTATCCGTTTTTTCACTACCCATTTTAACAAATAATTGTTGCCCATTTTTACCAACGCCTATGACCTGATTTTCTGATCGATTGTTGATGGGTGCTCCCAAATTGACTGCGGTACTCCAACGATCCTCTCCCAAGCGGTTACTGACCCAAATATCCCCTTCGCCCATATTGTCCATATGGTTGTGTCGAACGAAATATAGCGTTTGACCATCTGCTGAAAGTTGTGGAGATATTTCTGCGGCAGTACTATTTACTTCCGTACCCAAATTTCCTTCTATTTCCTTTTGTTCATGTGGTGTGGAGGTGTAAAGTTCCGTTTCTTTAGAAATACCAATGGCATCTATTCGGTTAAAACCTTTTACGGAACGGGTATCTAGTTCCAGTTTTATAGAAGCTACTTTTTTTCGCGTGAGTGGAAATTGGTAAGTAAAAGCTCGATTAGGAACTAGTAAATTTCTAGGATATTTATTTTCGTAAATCAACGCTTCTGTACCATCGGTAAAAAAAGCGGTCAATCGAAAAATGGCGCCAGGATTACTTGCTTCTGAAACAATGATTTGTCGGGTACGAATAGGAAAGGCAAAACTAACGTGAATAAACTCCCCTCTTGCGAGACCTTCTTTTTTGGGCGTCCAAGAAAGATCCTGATCCTGTTGTGTTATGGCGTCTGGTGCACCTAAAACTTGAACAGCAGAGTTATTTAGTTCGCTGGAAACTTCGATCAGTTGGTCTGCCCAAACCACCTCTTGTGCCGATACTGATAGGCAAAAAAGCAAGAGCAGTGCTATGAAGTAAGGTTTGATTAGTTTCATTTCCAGTATGTTGTGATCTAACGGCCGCAGATTATTCTAATACAATAACGTAGAATAAGCTTCTATGGTTTTTGACGCTAAAAATGACCCTAGGTTACATGATCTATCTGCTGCTCACAAGATAGTCAATTAAACAAAAAAATGCACAAATATATTTACGATCCTTCTTTTTAGGGTTAGAATTTCCCTCGAATAGTTAGAATGAAATTTCTACCTGGCGCACTAATCCCCGAAGAGAAGGGTAAATAGTGTAAATCCATCAGATTTTCGGCTGCCAAGTTAATCGTGATTTGTTGACTAAGTTTGAACGAAGAATAGAGGTTATAGGTTGTCCAAGATAGTGCACCTAAATGCTGAATTTCACCATTATCATCCAAGTGATAAGGGGTAAATTCTATATTATCAGAGCTACCTCCACGATCCAAAACTAGGTTTTTATTGGTGTCATAATTGGCCGAGGTTACCGCATATTCGCTAACAGGCTTGGCTGCTGCAAACCGAGCAATTCCTTCGATTTTAAAGCGTCCTTTTTTAAATAACAACCCTACTTGTCCATAACGAGGAGGAATATGATCCAATGGCACTAGTGTATCTAATGGTGGCGTGGTTCCTCCAGGAGCGTCCACGATCAACTGACTGCGTCCTTTGGTGTAGTTCATTCCTGCTTTTAATCGCCAAGTATCTTTGATTTTAAATTCAATATTACCAGACACACCATACACTATCGCATAGTTCTGGTTGATATTTTGCTGAACATTAAATAATGGGTTGGGCTCATTTTCTACAATGATGGTGCTGTCGCCATTGGGTTGGGTACCCAAACGCCGGACAATCGCATCTTTGAGGTAGGTATAAAATCCCGTCCCACTCAATAGAAGGGAAGTGCCACCGTCTGCAGTTGCCCGTCCAAACTCTTTGACTAAGGTTAATTCTCCGCTGATGGACCGTTCTGGTCTTAGATCTGTGTTAGGTAGAACAGCGTACTGGTCTTTTACCCTGAGTTTGGCAAAATCATCAATATTCGGTGATCGAAATGCCGTAGAAGCCAAGGCTCTTATCTGCCATTTATTTTTGGTGTTAATAGTAAATCCAGCGCCCCAAGTCAGGTCATCATTCTTTGCGGTGATTCCATTAGCAACATATGCTTCGGGCCATTCAATCAAATCAAGGTCAGCGGAATCGTATTTGGCAAAAAGATTGACCATAGAATATCGCATACCAGCATTGAAAACAAAGACAGAGTCGCGGGAACGACTTTTATAATTAATATATCCACCCGATGCCGTCGTGGTACTATGATCACTGGGATAACGCGTAAAGACACCGCCTCTAGAAACTAATCCCGTCGTCATATGAATTTTCCCGGCGTCTGAAAAAACCTGATTATAAGCACCATCTAATCCGTAGGATAAGGTATGGGTTCCTTTTTTATTTAAATTTTTATCAAAATCTGCCGTCAAGCTATACACGAAGACTTCTTCATTATTAAAGGTTCGTTGTGATCCTGCAAACCTTCTCTTTAATCGGTCTTCATCTATTTTCTGAAAAGCACCAATGATGGTTCCTTTGTCATAGAGGAAGTTGGGTTTTAGCATTCTTATTTTCAAAGAAGTTAAAAATCTCTTTTGTGGTCCATAATACCACTCTGACCATTTGAGTTCCCGAGCAGATCCTATCGTATCTTGAAGATTATCAAAACGAGGAACGTTGGTAGACGTTGAATATTGAACGTTTAAAATAAAGTACAAACTATCGCTAGGTTGGTATTTTACTTTTTGCAGTAAATCAAATTGACTATAACCCGTAGATCTTAGAATATCCTGACTTTGCCAAGGGCCGGCAATCTGATCTTGTCCTTCGATTCTTAATTGAGAATAAGGACGGATACCGAGCGTTGGAAATTCGGCAGGTCGTTTTGCCCCTACTCTTAAGTCGCCGTAGTTAGCAAAAGTCAGACTCGTCATGGTTCCCCATTCTCGGCTACGATAATCGAGATCCAAGTGCAGGGCCTTTTCTCGATTGGCACTAGAAAACCTAGTATAAGCGCCTACCGCCATTTTACTTTCACCGGCTGAAAGATCGTAGAGAATTTTTGGATCACGGGTTCTAAAATGGATGACGCCACCCAAGGCATCACTACCGTACATCAAAGAACCAGGACCGTAAATTACTTCCGCCTGATCAATGATGGCATTATCCAAGGTTATAGAATTTTGTAAATGACCCGATCGATAAATCGCATTATTCATTCTAACCCCATCAATAACCAACAATAATTTATTGGCTTCAAAGCCACGAATAATTGGGCTACCTCCTCCAAGTTGAGATTTTTGTACAAAAACATCCGCATTAGCTGCTAGTGCATCGGCAGGTGTCTGTGAATTTGTAAAAGCAATTTGTTCTTGGGTAACACGCTCTACGATGTAGGGTATTTCTTCGACCGGATCATCCCGACGGCCCACAACAACAATACTATCTACTAAATTTGTGGCAGCATACATTTTTACTTTTCCATCACCTTTACGTAATTCGAAATAAGGAATTCTTAATTCATCATATCCGACGTAAGAGAAGTTGACCATTTCTCGATGAGATAAAACAGGAAGTTCAACCTGTCCTTGTACATCAGTAAAGCCAACAAATTTTTGATCATCCGTAAAAACAGAAACCCCTACGAGTTCTTCGCCGCTCGCTCCGTCAGTTACTGTGATCGTTATATCGTTATCGTTAAAGTTTATTCGAAAGTTGGCAGAAAGGTAATTACAAAAGAATAGCAGGGCTATGACCATTGGGATGGTGCATAGCTTATGGAAAGGTCTTTTAAAAAAAATAAAAAAATTCCCTAACATTTACTTACTGCGCTTGGCCCACTGGGAGGTTACCCTTTGGGTAGTTTAATGGCGAAAGTAGTTCCCTCGTCAATACCTGATTTTTTTACAAATATCCTGCCAGAGTGATAGGATTCTATAATACGTTTGGCCAGTGAAAGACCAAGTCCCCATCCTCTTTTTTTAGTGGTAAAACCAGGTTCAAAAACAGTCTTAAATTTACTGGAAGGAATTCCTTTCCCAGTATCACTAATTTCTATACTTACAAACTTATCTTCTTCTGTTACTCGCGCAGATATTTTTCCTTTTCCATCCATAGCGTCTAAGGCGTTTCGCAATAGATTTTCTACTACCCAGGCAAATAAGGGGGGATTAATTTTGGCGTTCAATTCTTGATTGATATCTGGAAAATCAAATACTGTTTTTCGGCTAGCTCGACGTTGCATATAACTTCGACAGGCATCTAGTTCTTGGTATATATTGACCGAGGTAAGTTTGGGCTCTGAGCCAATCTTAGAAAATCGATCTGCGATCAGATTTAGACGATCTACGTCATTACCCAATTCATCTAAGACTTCCTGTACTTCTTCCTCTTCTGGTTTAAGCACCCGCAGATGATCAATCCAGCCAATAATTCCCGAAATTGGTGTTCCAAGTTGGTGTGCTGTTTCTTTCGCCATTCCCACCCAAACTTGATTCTGTTCGGAGCGTCGAGCTGAACTAAAAAGTAAATAACCGATACCCGCAAAAACCGCAAAAAATAAGATTTGTATAATTGGGAAATACGTCAGTAGGGTAAGTGTCGGAGAATGTTTATAGTAAGTAAACCTAGCATACCCTGTTCCTTCAATGGGTAGAATACCACTATTCTTCATTTTTTTTAATTCCGCCTCTAAATCTGCATCTTCCGAAAAATTTATAGCCTCGGAAATCTTTCCAAGTTCATTTATCATAATAATTGGCATCTCCGGATTCCTTGTTAACTCAAGTTCAAGGGTAAGATCTTCATCTAAATCCGCATCGAGATCTAACATTCCCTCCATCGTTTTAGCCCATAAATCTGCTTTATCACGTTCTCCTTGAGCCAATTTGGTCGCAATATGATTAGTATAAAGGGTAGAAATAGCCAAGATGACCATGGCAACCAGGAATAGATATAATTTCCATCTTGACTTTTTAGCGTAAAGCTCCATGTTAAGGCTTTAATTCAATTTGAAGGTTAGAATTCAACTTCGTGGTAAAGATACGAAAACAAAATTGCGTAATTTTGTCCGTTAATGACCACAATTGTTAAAACAGATATTCGTAAACTGAGTCGGGCCGAATTAACGGACTGGTTTAAAGCTATGAACCAGCAAGGTTTTCGGGCAAAACAGGTTTATGAATGGTTGTGGCAGAAAGGGGCTCATACTTTCGCAGAAATGACCAATCTGTCCAAAGAGCTCAGATCCGTTCTGGATGAGCATTTTATTATTAACGCCATTCAGGAAGATAAAGTACAGCGTAGCCTAGATGGAACCATAAAATCTCGTTACCAATTGCATGACGGTCATCTCATTGAAGCCGTACTGATTCCGGTACCTTCCGATAAACGATTTACGGTTTGTGTTTCTTCTCAAGTGGGTTGTAGCCTAACTTGTACTTTTTGCGCCACGGGACGAATGAAACGGGTCCGTAATCTAGACGCCGCTGAAATATTTGACCAAGTGGTTTTAGTCAACCGCCAATGTGAAGAGACTTTTGGGTACCCACTCACCAATATCGTCTATATGGGCATGGGAGAACCACTCTTAGCTTATAAAAACGTTTTAGAAAGTATCGAAAAAATCTCTTCTCCTCAAGGATTGAATATGTCCGCCCGACGAATTACCGTCAGTACCGCCGGCATTGCCAAGATGATCCGAAAACTTGCAGATGATGAAGTACGATTTAATCTAGCGCTCTCTCTCCATGCTGCGGACGACGAAAAACGCAATGAAATCATGCCTATCAACGAGCAAAACAATCTTGAAATATTGATGGATTCGATTGCTTATTTCTACCAAAAAACAAAAAACCGCATTAGCTACGAGTACATTACCTTCCAAAATTTTAATGATAGCATTGATGATGCAAAACGCTTAGTCAAACTCTGTAAACGTTTTCCAGTTCGTGTCAACATTATTGAGTATAACCCAATAGATGGTGCTCCTTTTTTAAAATCTGCAGAACATCGAATTGATGATTTTGCTGCTTACCTACGAAAAGAAGGTGTAATGGTAACCGTAAGAAGAAGTCGGGGAAAAGATATTGACGCGGCTTGTGGGCAATTGGCAAATAAGGGTTGATGTGCGGATGTGCGGATGTGCGGATGTGCGGATGTGCGGATGTGCGGATTGTTTTTTAAGGTATTTTTTTGCTTTCCTTTTTGCCTTATTCTTGATCAATTTAGTGATTTTCTTTTGAGTTTTCTTTATTTTAAAGTTGCGGAATCTATGTGTTTTTATGTGGATTCCGCAACTTTAATTTCTTAAAGTTGCGGAATCTGTGTATTTTTATATGGATTCCGCAACTTTAAAAGATTAAAAATGATTGGAAGAACGCAAGAAATAGCAATTTTAAAAGATGCCTGTCAGTCAGATCGCCCAGAGATGATTGCGGTGATTGGTCGCCGTAGAGTGGGAAAAACTTATTTGATTCGCTCTTTTTTCGATCAACGGATAGATTTCGAAATGGTGGGATTGAAGGATGGAAATAACGAGCGACAATTGAGAAATTTTGTTTTTAGTTTAGAAGAAGTAATCGGACGCCCTTTGAAGGAAGAAGAAATGCCTAAAGACTGGTTGGGAGCCTTTCATCTGTTACGGAAATATTTAGAATCACTTAAAAAAGAAGATAAGAAAGTTGTCTTCATTGACGAGTTGCCTTGGGCAGCTACCCCACGTTCAGATTTTTTCACAGGCCTAAGCTATTTTTGGAATAGTTATGCTTCTAAGACAGATATTATTTTTGTTATCTGTGGTTCAGCTACGGCATGGATGATCAAGGAGGTAATCAATAATAAAGGCGGATTACACAATCGGGTAACCCGAAAAATAATTTTACGTCCCTTTTCTCTGACAGAAACAGCAGCCTATTTCAAGGCACGTCAAATTAACTTTGATCATTATCAATTGATTCAACTATACATGACTATGGGAGGCATTCCACACTATCTAGATCAGGTGGTAGGTGGAAAAACAGCGATACAGAATATCGACGCGATTTGTTTTAGTCAAGAAGGATTATTACGGACAGAATTTGATAATTTATATAGTTCTCTTTTTACCCATCCGGAACGGTATGAAAAAATAGTAGAAGCTTTGGCTACCATTTGGCGCGGAATGAGTCGCAAGGAAATAATAAAATATGCTGGGATAAAAGACGGTGGCGGGATTACTACTATTTTACAGGAACTGGAACAATCAGGATTCATTACCGCTTATATTCCTTTTCAAAAAAAGAAAAAAAATACCTTATATCGACTAACCGATAATTATTCTCTTTTCTACTTAAAATTTATCAAAACACTTCCTCCTAATATGAATGGCAACTGGATAACCCTCAGCCAAACTCAATCTTGGAAATCTTGGAGCGGTTATGCTTTTGAAAATATTTGTCTTCAACATATCAAAAAGATCAAAACTAAATTAGGAATTGCCGGCATCCACAGTCAGGCTTTTAGTTTTCTGTCTAAAGGAACCGACGAATTAGAAGGAACTCAAATTGATTTATTAATCGACCGAACAGATAATGCCATCTCTCTGTGTGAAATAAAATTCTATAATGACCATTACTTACTATCTAAAAAAGAAGCGGATAAAATTCGAAAAAAACGTACTCTGCTTCGACATTTTTCCAAAACTAAAAAACAAATATTCATTGTGCTTATCACCACTTTCGGGATGCTCGAAAGTAAACACAGCACAGGGTTTATTGATAATGAAATAAGGATGGAGGACCTGTTTTAAATAAAAATCCGCAACCTTAAATTAAGGTTGCGGATTTTTTATTTTACCAGAATCATTTCTGAAATTTACATCGTAAATTTCGTCAGTTTTTCAAATTCTTTTACTCGCTTATTTACTTCTGACTGTTTGAGTCTTTTCAGACGCGCGATGCTGAACTCTTCTACACAAAACGACGCTAGGGTCGATCCATAAATCACCGCACGCTTCATATTTTCAAAAGTCGTACTATTTGCCTTCGTTAGGTAACCAATAAATCCACCGGCGAACGTATCACCTGCCCCCGTAGGATCATAAACCTGTGCAAGCGGCATAGCTGGTGCGTAAAACATTTTATTGTTGTAGAACAAGAGTGCTCCGTGTTCTCCTTTTTTGATCACCAATACTTTTGGTCCCATTTTGTGGATGGCTTTGGCGGCGTTGACTAAGCTGTATTCTCCTGATAATTGTCGAGCCTCTTCATCGTTGATGGTAAGCACATCTACTTTTTTGATAGTTTTCTTTAAAGAAGGCATCGCGATGTCCATCCAGAAATTCATCGTATCCATGACGATCAATTTGGGCTTAGATTTCATTTGACGAATGACTTTTGCTTGAATTTCTGGTGTTAAATTTCCGAGCATGACAAATTTTGCATTGCGATAGCTGGCAGGTAGTTTGGGTTTAAAATCTGCTAGCACATTTAACTGGGTATCCAAGGTATCACGGCTATTCATATTGTTATGATAGCGTCCCGCCCAGAAAAAAGACTTTTCGCCTTCTTTAATTTGTAGACCATCTATATTGATACCTCGCTTTTGCATGTATTTTAACTCCGCAGCGGGAAAATCATCTCCAACGACCGAAACAAGTCCTAGATCTTTAGTAAAATAAGAAGCGGCAATACTAATGTAAGTAGCAGCTCCACCCACTACACGTTCGGCTTTGCCGTAAGGTGTTTCGATGGTGTCAAAGGCAACGGTGCCCACGGTAACTAATTTCATTTTTATCTTTTTAGTTAATAGTTATTTTGATATTAAAGGTCCTTACTAACGATTATCGACCCGTTTTGTGGTGCAAAGATGGGATATTCTAGTGTATTTTCCTGTTTTCAGGGATGATTTTCGGTAATTATCCTAGCTCGTAGTTGTGATTCCTTTAAATATAGTGTACTTTTGTCGGCCAATTAGAAAAATTAATTAAGATGAAAAGGACTTTCCAACCCTCTAAACGTAAGCGCGTAAATAAACACGGATTCCGTAGCAAAATGGCTACTAAGAATGGTCGTAAATTATTGGCCCGTCGTCGTGCTAAAGGACGCTATAAGTTAACGGTATCTGACGAAATGCATAAGAAATAAATTAGGAACTCATCTAAACACGGATCCTATTGATTTATTCTTTTCATTAATTTCGATATTACCCATGACCGTCAAGCCTCGCTGCTTGCGGTTATTGCCTTTTATACTGCTCCCGTAAACTCAACTCCTGTCTCTTATGTCGCAGTCGTTCAAATTTAATAAGGCGGAGCGGCTGAAAAATCATCACCTGCTATCGGCTCTTTTTACTTCCGGAAAATCCTTTTCGGCTTATCCGCTACGAGTTGTTTATATTCCAATTCAAGAAAAAGGCCAGTTTCCAGCTCAATTTTCATTGAGTGTTCCCAAAAAAAAATTCCGTCTTGCCGTAGACCGCAACCGACTACGCCGTCAGGTTCGGGAGGCTTACCGATTACATAAGCATCTATTGTACGAAGATTTGACCAGCAAAGGTCAACGAATTGCCTTGATGGTCATGTACGTGGCCAAAGAAGAGAAGTCTTATAAGGATATTGAGCAGGCGATGAAACGAATTATTAAAGGTTTGAAAAAAGCGGTAGATTGAATTCACTGTCTAGATTGTTCCAAATTCTATGTTTTTCAAACTCAATGTCAATTTTTGAATTGCCAAATTTATTTTGACTCAGTTTATTGAACTCGACTTTAGCCATTTGAAAGAGTCTAAATCAAGAATAAAAAGGAGAACCAAGCAGAAAAGCATAAATTTGGATTGACTAAAATTCAAGATTATGTTTAAATTTCCACCTGAGTTCTCTGCGATAATATCGGA
>CALFWZ010000090.1 GCA_937928405.1 uncultured Saprospiraceae bacterium | reverse complement strand
TTGAACTGGCGGCATCTTTCCAGTAAGCTAAATTACCCTTTAATTCGTAATGCTCGTCAATCGTATTACCAAAAGTAGTGGTGCCAGCAATATCCCATTTTAGAGGAAATCCATTTTTATTCAGTATGATCCGCTCTTTTATAGTAGGTCCTCGACCATTGTTTTTATAGTCATAATCTGAGATGAGTGTATCACCAGAACGGGCAATGTTTAGATAGCCCACTTTTGTTCCTCCACGGATTACCGTGAAGGATTCCTCAGCTGGAAGGGTTACTAAAGATGGAGTTCTTACATCATTTATGGTTGATATTTTTGTTCCTGAACAACCAAAAATAAAAAGGATAGAAAGTAAGCTAATAAATCGCATTTCTTTTATTGTATAAAATGATAAACCGCGTTACCAGTTTTTTTGTCAGTAATAAAGGCTTGATAGTTTGTTATTGCCAATTATTTTTGATTCAAATCTTCTAGTATAAAATTCACGCCTGCTTTTGCGTGAATTTCTGTTGTATTAAATATTGGAATTTGTAAATCATGGTCCTCTATCATCAAAGGGAATTCAGTACAACCCAATACAACACCATTCGCTCCTTGTTTGATGAATGATTGGATGATATGGAGAACATATTTTTTAGATGCAGGAATAATTTTACCATAAGTCAATTCCTTAATAATGATGCGATGCAGTTCTTCGATAACTTCAGGTTCTTTGGGAGTAAGCACTTCAATGCCTTTGTTCGCTATTCGTTTTGTAATAAAGTCTTCAGTCATAGTATATTTAGTACCTAAAAAAACAATCTTCTTGATACCTCGTTTTTTAATCTTTTTGGCCGTAGCATCTGCAATATGAATTATTGGACAATGTAGTTTTTTTTGAACTTGTTCGTAAACTTTGTGTGGTGTATTAGCACAAAACATGACTTTTTCTGCCCCTGCATTTTGCAGACGTTTCCCTCCCTCCACTAGCATGTCAGCAATGCCAGACCAATTATTCTCGATTTGATATTTATGGACTTGAGCCTGATTCATGGTAAACACTAGTAGTGGCGGATTAGTATTATTTCCAAAATGCTCATTAACCGATTCATTAATGTATCGATAGTAATCTATGGTTGAGTGCCAGGACGTGCCTCCAATTAAGCCAAGTGTTTTCATGTTATTGCCATCCATTTGATGGTTATTATATTTTATTTCTGTAGAAGGATTTTGACAAGCGAAAAAGGTAATTATAAGAAAGAAAGCGAGATATCTCATTAAATTAATTTTTCAACTAAGGTACCATATTTATTTAGTCCTTTCTAAATATTAGACTTAGAAATATTAAATGATTTATCATTGACTGATAGAAAATAGCTCTTACTCGACTTTCTTCACCATCATAACTTTGAAACATAAGCGAAGCATTTATGAGTAGTCTGTTTTTTAAATCGAATATCGACAGCCATAACTCATTCGACCAATAAAAGATTTCAGACAAAAATTACTATTTTAATTTTACACATCTACACGAATTAGCTTTTCCCAATGCGTCATATGATCTAGATATCACCTTTTTACTTCCATCAAATTCAAAAACCCTGGCATATTTGCCTTTACCTATTTCTGCATTAACGATATCGTCGAGCGCTGTGCTTGTCCAATAAGCACCGGTAGTTCCATAATTATAAAATTCTCCAGATTCTATTCGGTATCCAGCTAATAAAGCTTCAAATTTGCTTTTTCCGCCAGCTATCAAATTTCTATATCCGTGATTACTCTTGTTATATTCCGGTCCGCCGAAGTCTTCATATCCTCCATGCAAAAAAGCAAATTGTCTCCATTCTTTATCAGTTGGCAATCTCCACCCAATTGGACAAGCAATTTGAGCTTGATTCCAATTGTAAAGTAATCCAAATGAATCCACTAGACTTTCATCATTATTAGGAAAATAAGTGTGTCCGTTTAAGTCATAGGCAAGATTTTGCATCATCCAATAGTTTGAATCTTTAGCTAAAAAATACTGATAATGTTTGTCATCTCTTTCGTCAATTAGATTGTAAATTAAAATCTCATCCTCTGTTAATTGGTTATTTCCTGGGTTATCAATGATAGGAGGTTCTTCAATTGGAAAAAAAATGTAAATAAGAGAAGCAATAGCAACGAATGATAAGACAAATACTAGTGTTCTGTTTTTTGGATTTAATTTTCTTTTTTCATGGTTTTTAATATTCGGATTTTCACCGTATTGAACAGGGCGACTGACAATAGTATTTGACTTTTTATCCTTAAAAATAAATTGCCCTCCTTCGTGTCCACAATCATATATTGGATTTCCTTCTGGCAGCTGTCTGTATTTTGAACTTGTTAAAGAAGTTACTTCATCAACTAACTTGAGCGTATTAAGAAATTTATTCTCATTTCTTTTTAATACATCCAGAATACTTTTAGCAAAAGGGCTATTTTCTCCAGGAGGACCATCGTATACAAACTCATCATGTCTTCCAGAACAAAACGCCCATCTTGACTTTCTTGAATCTAATTCATTCATGGTATAGTGAGATCGAATTTTACCTTTTACAAATATGCTGCCTGAGAAACAAGAATCAGAAATCAGTAAAGTATGATGGGATTGTATATCTTCTAAATAATTTCTTATAGTAGAATTCCTTATGAATTGATCGGATTTATTTGGTTTAGCATTTACGGGAATCCAAAACCCTCTTTTAGTTTTATTATTTAAATGACCGTGGCCTGAGTAGTAAATTAAAATACTATCTTTTTCTGTTGTCTTTTGAACTAATTCATCGAAAAGAAGGATAATTTTTTCTCTTGTTGCTTCCTCATCAAATAAGAAAATGGACCTTTCATTGGTGAACTGATACTTTTCGATTAACAATTCAAAAATATCTTTTACATCTTTTACGGCATTTGGTAACTTTGATATGTATTGGTATTGGCTTATTCCTATTCCTATGAAATATGTTTTCCCCATTCGTATAAGTTTTATATGTTTATTTAATTCACAAAAATAGATAAACTATATTCGTAAACTTTCTTTGTTGTTTTTTCCTTATTTCTATTTAGAGTATTTTATATAGGTGAAATAGAAAAAAAATCATACTGAGATTCCATAGCGATTTCTACATATTCAAGAATATCAGTGGTATTATTTGAAACGATCGATCCTGGCTCATTCGTTGAAGCATTCCACTTTTTATTAATTAAATGAAAAGTTGCCTTTACAGGTCCGGTTTCAAAATAATTACAAAAATTAGCAAGAACATTAAGCCATTGTTTGCGTTGCGCAGCTCGCGAAATCGTGGCTTCTGGAAACTGGGAATAAACATCCAAATGCTTAGTTAGGAGGTTAGTTCTTGTAATATTAAAAATTTCGAAAACTATTTTCGATTTAGTAAAATCAAAATAATTTTCTATAAACTGACCACTAAACCTAATGTTTCCTGCGTCTGGGTGTCCTTGCAAAGCTTGAAAGTATAGCTCAAACCTATTCTTATCTGTGACTAGTTTGGCAACTTTAACGGAACCATTAACTGGTCCCCATATATCGATTTCAATTTGGTCTCCCTCTGTTAGATAACCATCATTGTTTTTATCAAATGGTGTATAAGTCGCAAGTTTGTTTGAAGTAATCATTTCAGGGTGTCCTAAGAATTGAAGTTGAAACAAGTAGAAATCTGATGACGCAGCATAAACTTCTACCGTATATTGCTGTTCTTCTACATTTCCAACACCTTTTTCTAAGCCTTGAGATTCTAATTCAAAAACGACGTGGATGAAATTACTCCTAAAACTTTTATTGCCATATTTAGAAAAAAGCTTACCATAAACATTAAAAATTTCGGTATGTTGATATCTGTAATCATCACCAGTCGTTAAGCTCTCTTTATTCTTTTCGGATAAACTAGCGATCGTTTCATTTATTTTTACTGCAACTCTTCCAAACCCTGACTCAATTTTTATATCAAACTCTTGATTTAGTTTAGCGTCTTTAAGGTGTAATTTATCTTCCTTTTCAAAAAGCTGAAGTTTGATTATAGTTCCATCAGGGATATTTCTTGTAACTACAACATAGTAAATAGTTTCACCAATAAAATATCTATCAACATTATTTCCATAAAAATTTGCCCAATGCCCAGTGATAATTTCTGGTTTTTCCTTTTTTGAATTACCTGTTATCCCGGACTTTGCAAGTCTGGAAAGTACAGGCTCGCCCCAATTTGTTTTAGGGTTTATTTCTTTGAAAAATGACATACAAGTATATTTTTAACTTCCAGAATTAGAATAATCATCACACTCAATTGGATAACATGGTAGACATCCACCTTCTTTCCTGAGCCAAACAAGCTTGGTGGGCACTTTAAATTTCCAAGCGGCTCCAACAAAAACTGCTCCCGTTGACCAATCCCATTCTTTATCTTTTTCTTCCTCAAAAGGTCTATCAAGGGTAAGCATAACTTCGCCTGTGGCAGCATCATAATCAATAGACATAATTCGATAGCGATGACAATTGATAAAAATTTCTCTGTCTTTATCCTTATCAGCCTCTGTTTGATTATAGGTGGACGAAATGAAATAATCTAAATTATCCCGCAGAAAAATTTGATTCGGTCCAAGAACCGGAGAGCCTATGGTCGTGTCGTGAATAATATGTCCATCTCTATCCATATTAAAGTTCTGTTTCATTTCTTTTATTTCCTCGTGAATAGGCACCATATTCTGTGGAATTGATGGAATGTTATATGGACTAATTCGCCTATTAATCAAATAAGCGGTAATGTGATTTTCAAATCCTTCATTCACAGGAATGGTAACTCTTGCGAAACCAGCTTGCAAAAACTTGGTAAATAAACCATTTGGAGATGCTTCTTTTAGCATTTCTGCCCACTTGCACTTTCTACCATAAGAAAATTGGTATAACATATAATTCATAAATTGCCAATCGAAGGCCATTTCTAAAAACCTAAAAAAGTCTCCCTCCTTTTTTGCTTCTTGAATATCCATTTGCGGATACCCACATGGCATCACTCGATTTTTCATAGCATCATTCTCATCGAAGAATTGACAAGAGATATAGGTGATGGCGTGATGTTTTAGTTGTTCAACTATCTTGGTCTTTAGAAGGAAAGGATTTTGATTAAATTGACTTTGCTTTCTTCGCTCAAACTCAGCTTTGGCAGCTTCATATTCTTTAAGTCTCTGATTGTATTGCGCCATGATGCGGTTGAATACATCAATCTTCCACTTTAAAATAGTTTCTGCGTCAATTGTACAAATAATATTGATAGTAATATCGTAAGAAGTAGTATTCCAATTAGTGATATTTAAAAATTGATTTCCGATTAGATTTGGGAGTCTTTCGTCTTTGTCTGATTTGTCAGCTTTCCACCACGGATTATCTTTATCCCCAGTGTGCTCAATATAAAGTTGTGCGTTACCACACATGATTGATACTTTTGACCAAAAATCTTGATCTCTATGTGTACTGTTATAACCTGCTATTTTCATTCTTGTAGCTGAATAACCATCAGGAACAACAAAGTTTTCTTTTGATTTATGCTCAAATTGATTATTTCTTAAATCATTCTTATCTTTTAAAGGTGGATTAGGCCCCCCACTTATTATGACAGGAATGGTAATGCTTTCCTTAGGAGGCATTTCTAAATCTAAAAACCCATAACACTGAACATATTCTAAATAATCTTCCGTTGATATTTCCTCAATATTTATACATGGCTTAACCGGTCTTTTCTTATCAAAGCCTGCTTCTAGTAAGCTTTTGTACAAAGCAGCAGGTTCAGGTAAATTAATATCAATCATCATTCTATAACCATAGCTGTATACTTGAGCCTTGCGAACTTGATTAACAAAATAATACTGCCTCGATAAATCCATAGGAGCACCATTTGTCCCACCAAAAACATGTCGATTCGTTTCTTCAATTTCATTAAGCAGTTTTACAGAACTAAATTTTCTAATTTTCTTTTCAACTCGAGTAATAGCTCTATCAATTACATTTTTGGATTCACTCTGAACTATTCTTTTGGCATCTTTTCTAGCTTGTTTATAACTGGCATTTAGATAAGCCGAGAAACGCATTCCTGGTTTCTTATTAGCGTACTGAGCTCCGGCATTCACACCAATATCTTGTTCGACTATTTTATCAACTTCTTTATGTAAGGTTGATGTCTCTTCAACTTGTAAATCCCGCTCTTCAAAAGTGCTGGTTTCTTCTTCCTGTTCAGAGTAGGTCTCTTCTCTCTGCAAATGACGATGCGTTCTCTCTCTAATTTCCGTCTGCATTACATTCTCTATGTAAGAAATTTCACCCGGCTCATAACAAACAATCTCGTCCTTAACAATAAATAGTTCACCGATATAAGGAGTTATTTCAGCACAACAAGGATTTTGTTCTATACATTCCTCGTCACATTTACAATCGCAAGGATCATTGGTGGGTTTTTCTTTGCACCTACAATCAGTTTCAACAGTTTCTCCATTAGGTTTTTCTTTTTGCGGTAGGCTTACTTTGGGATTACATTTTAATAAATCAAACAAGCACATATCTAATACTATAGGTTTCTCAAAATGCTTTTGAATGTCTATTTTTAAATCTTCACGTTTAAGTAAGAATATATCCCTTACTAGATCAATGGTTTTCAATACATTAGGAATGTCAAGCTCTGCTTGTTTCTCTCTTTCTTCTAGTACTTCGGCTACTAGTTGATCTCCAAGGTTCGTTCGCAATTCAAAATACATACTATCTTTTGAGATAATTCCCTTTCTAATTTCTTGCCCGTATATATCTGTTATCTTTTTAGCGTCTAACTTTTTGATTAAATCATCTAAATGAAATTCATATCCTTCATATGCTGTCCAATCTATCAGTTCTTGCAACCCTTCTGGCAATTGCTTTAAAGACAGAATTACTTCTTCTCCATTTAAAAATGAACGTATCATCTGCTTCGCTTCATCAGGAGAATTATGTTCACACCAATTCTTGTATCGCTCCGATACCAGTTCTTTAGGATGTGTCTTTACACCAAATTGATCAATTCGTTTTTGAGAAATTGCCTGTGCGCCTCTATCAATTACGATGGCGATGGTTTCTTGTTCTTGCATTGTTTTAAGGTTTAATTCTGGTTCTATCACTAATCAACTTAGATGGATTTTATTCTAGTAGTCGGTTTTTAAATAGAAGCCCATATGGTTTTTTTAGGATTTGTTATTGTTAGATTCAGTTTTATTTTTTTATAGGTTTGCGAGAATTATTTATCACCGTCCACCTTTCACCATAGATTGATTCATAAGTTATACTTATTTTTAAATGCTCATTATTTAGTATCTTAAAAAAGGGCAGTTCTAGACCAATATGTTAATTTTATACCTGCTCTTAATTCGCTTTATAAAGTATCAATCATTTTCCAAAGATTTGATCGAATTAGGCATTTACTTCGTCAATGCCGCTGATATTCCTACTTTTGATAAAGAAACAGAATTTAAAACCGACTAAAGAAATTTATGCTATGAAAGTTAAAAAAACATGTGATCGCTCAAATGGCCATCCCCCCGATTGCATGAAAATTATTATCCCATGTCCGTTACGTCATCGAGTACGAAAAAAGTCTTATCACTTAACCAAAACAAAGTCTCACCGATTGACGAGACTTTGTTATTTAAAGAATCTAAAAGATGGTAAGAATTACCATGTTGATCCACGATATTATTTTTATAAACCAGTAGGTCTAGGCAAAGGAAATGGCCATATATCAAAATCAGAACAGTTTTTTTCTCCAGAGATAATGATACCGCAAACGTCATCCGTTGCAGTAGTACCACATTTTCCTTTTTCTCGATAGCAAATCACAATCATATTTTTTTCCGATCCCATGCCCAATTGTTCTCGCGTAGGAAAAAAATGTCGGTCTGCCATTCTTTTTGAAACGAGGATGAATTTAACCACGGGGGTTTCTTCTTTTTTACCATAAACGGTATAGTAATATGCTCTTTCTATTCCGTAATGAACATCTACTTGTACTACTTCATCAAAAAAATTAGAAAATACACTGCCGAGATTGGTTTTCAATTCTTTAGAAGAAGCGGAATGTAGATATTCAGATGTTCTTTCAGCATCTAGTAATTCAGCATAATTGGTTTCTGTATGCCAAGTGAAAGCAAAAATACAGCTTAGGGCACAGAAGAAAAGGAAGGTGGTTGCGTGTTGTTTCATGATTTTATGGTTTTATTGAGTGCCTACTTTTTATTTTAAATGGCTTTTCGGCTTGTTACCATGTCTTGAAAATAATAAAAAATATGGAAAAAATAAAAATTTTCTTTTGAATTAAATAAACAGAGGCACTTACATCCTCATTCTTCGAAATGAAAATAATGAAATGAAAAAACTCGTTTTGTAAAAATGTAATTTACTTTCTTACTTATTGAACCGTCTCAAGCAATTGGGACGGTTTTTTTTGATCTTTTTTTTGTAAATAACCATCTACCCGCGTAGCTATTGATGCTCACAAAAAAATTGTTCTTTATGAAAAAACAAAAACAGGTATTTATACCTACTAAAAAATTGAATTTTTATTTTAAATTTGTTAACAACTGGTCAATATTTAAATATGCCACTAAGACACAAAGTCACTAAGGTTTTTTCCTACTGGAAAAACTAGTTTTCTTAGTGCCCATTACAAATTTGTATAATTCAATCTTACCCAAAAAAAACCTCATGAGTTACCTATCCGGACCCCCCAAGAAATTAAATCTAAAAAAGAAAGCCAAATCTGCTCGCTCTGCTAAAAAAGCATTCTCTGATTTTATCATTAAAAAGCATGGGTCAGATTATGTCAAGGAATTAAAAAAACAACGGGCTAAAAAAGTTCCAAAAAAATTATTAAAAAAATTACAAGATCCTTTAGACCAAACAACCGTCGGAATCATCGGGGGTGGATTTGCTGGGATGTATGCGGGCCTTATTCTCCAATCTTTAGGGATCGACTGCGAAATATTCGAGGCTTCGGAAAGGGTTGGTGGCCGAATCGATACTTGGTATTCCACCAACTATGATCCCAATAATAAAAATAAAGCAGGACTCTATGGAGAAGTCGGTGGTATGCGGATCCCCCAATTTTCTGATGACATGCTTCCGGTCCAGCATTTAGCGCTTTCCCTCAATGCCGTGCTGAAAAGAAACAAGCTGGACGATTACCTGGTCAAATGGCGAAAATTTTATTACAACTCCGATGTCCAACGACTTCGATACAATGATATGAAAGCACCCATCGAAGCCAAAGACGCCGCCCTCAACCCATTGAATTTTGGCGTAAATAAAGGGGGTGATTTACCCATGGTTTGGGTAACGCCAGTAAAAGATAAAGCTGGCAATAAATACCTACCAGTCAATAAAATTCTGGATAAAGTCAATGCCCCTTTTCTAAAAAAGATCAATCGTTCTTTTGAAGAAGGATTTGAATATTTGATGCAATTTGACAATTATTCCATGTGGGCTTATCTCACCAATGTATTTAAGTTGGGAGATTTGGGGGAATATTACAATCCTAAAATGGGTAAACGGTCAGAAAACTTATCCTATAATGTTACCAGTTATTTAGAAACCATGAATGTGGGCACGGGCATGTATTCCGTATCGTTTGTCGAAATGGTGCTGGCGGTATATGATTGGACAGGAAGTCTAAATCCATATGACACGGAAGATCCCAATATATACATGGTGACGGTAGATAAAGGCATGCAAAATTTTCCAGAAGCCTGCCGCCAAGTATTAAATCTTGACCAAGGTGTACTTCCTGAGGATGGCTATCGAGCGCAACAATTAATCGGAATGATACCAGGAATAAATGGAAAACAAGGTTACTCTCCAGACAACCTGACGCCAGCGGCAATAGCCCCCGCTTCCGTCCCAAAAGCAGCAGCCATTCCTCCAGTGGAAGGGAGTCCATCTGGTCGCAAGGAAAGGGTCTTTATGAATCATCGAGTGACCCGAGTAGATTATGATCCCAAATTATTTTCTAAGCATGGCGGTATGAAGGTCACTATTAAAAATGACCGAGGCACGCAGCATAAGGAATTTCCCTATGTCATCAGTACGTTGCCAAATGGCGCCTACCTCAGTGGAGAATTAAAAACCAATTTCTTCGACAACTTATCTTTCGCCAAAACCAGAGCCATCAGAGAATGCAATTACATGCCTTCTTTCAAAGCTTTCCTTACTTTTAAAAATCAATTTTGGGCTAAACTTGGAGAGCGACGAGACGCTGGACTTGGCGTAGGTACCTCTGATCGATCCAATCGACAGATCGTCTATCCTTCTTATGGCTATGATGCCAAAGAAGGGGTCCTACAAATATATTGTTGGGCACAGGACGCTGAGCGATTGGGTGCCCTATCGGATAAGGAAAGAGTGAATGAATGTCTCAAAGGCATCCAATTTTTATACCCCGAAGTGGATGTCTATCGAGCCTTCGCCGGATATGATCCTGAGGTGACTACCAAAACTTGGTTTTGGGACAATCACGCCGGTGGTGGCGCATTTGCCCTATTCGCTCCGGGACAATTTAAGAGCTTATATCCTACCCTACTGACGCCCGAATTTAACGGTTGTCTCAACATAGCTGGAGAGTGCTGCTCGGTGCACCACGGCTGGATTGTAGGTGCTTTGGATTCAGCTTATAATGCGGTAAATAATATTTTGCAGCAAGCAGGTGCGACCCAAAAAATAGCTCAGCTGAAAAAGACTTGGGGGTCTTTGTCAGAGCCAGATGTGGCTTTGGAGGATTAGGGGATGATTGAGTAAGCAGGTAGATTTTGTATTGAATGGGATGGAATAGATGAATTATTTAAGAAATTACATCAGCTGTATTTGACTTTATATGGGTTGATTATCTTTTTACAAATAAAAAATGGAATTATTATACAGTTATACATATTCCTTTAGGGCTTGTCCAAAATTTTGTGTTTGAGTTAGAAAATCATTTATGATTTAGCAGGTATTTACAATATACGATTTTCAAAATAAATAGCTAGTTGATTATATATTTGTGGCCATCCATATCTAGTCTTTTTCCATTTTTTTTCAATCTGCATAGCTGCTAAATAAATAGATTTGAGGGCTGCATCATCCGTTGGAAAGACTCTTTTATTTTTAGTGAATTTTCTCAAACTGGCATTGAAACTCTCAATGATATTGGTAGTATAAATCAATTTTCTAATTTCTGAAGGATAAGCCAAAAAAGCAGTTAAATGCTCCCAATTATTTTCCCAGGATTTGACCGCTAATGGATATTTATGATTCCATTCTTCTTTGAAATCTTCAAAAGCTTGTCGAGCCATTGATTCATTATCAGCCTTGTAAATTAATTTGATAGCTTGGATAATTTTACGCCGGTCTTTGTAAGAAACGAACTTTAAACAATTACGAATCTGATGGACAATACAAATCTGATGAACGGATTTAGGAAAAATAGCTTCGACTGATTTTTGTAAACCAGTTAAATTATCTGAACATAAAAATAAAATATCTGTGACACCTCTAGTTTTTAAATCATCTAAAATCGTAGCCCAAGCTGTAGCACTTTCATTTTCAACGATATAAATACTTAAAATGTCTTGTTTTCCCTCTAAATCAATCCCTAAGACAATCATTGCAGCTTTAGAAATAACTTTTCCTTCGTGTCTAATTTTGTAGTGAATAGCATCAATCCAAACGACCGCATATTGATCTTGTAATGGTCTAGTTTGCCAAACTTTGATGTCCTTCATCATCTGATTAGTGATGATTGAAACCTGTGAAGTAGAGTATTTTACTTTATAAGTTTGCTCTAGAAAATCAATGATATCAGCGTTGCTCATGCCTTTTGCATAAAGCAATAAAACGCAATCTTCGAGTTCTTGGCTCATCGATTTATGCTTGGGTACAATGACTGGATCAAAGCTTCCTTGACGATCTCTAGGCACCTTTATTCGCTGATTTCCCGTCGCTGTTTTAATAGTCTTTTCAGAAAAACCATTGCGAAGATTATCCGCTACTGGTTGATCGCCAGACGAATAACCAAGGTGAGCACTCATCTCTGCTAGCAACAAGGCTTCTACTCCTCGTTTTAATAATTGTTCTCGAACTTTATCGAAATCTTCTTTGCTCTCTAATTGATTTACCAACTGGTTTAATAAATCTTCTGTCTTCTTTTTCATAAGAAAAATTTTTAATTAAAAATTTTGCCTACAAAATCATAATTAATTTTCTAACTTGCTAACCAAACACAAAATATTACACACTCCCT